>JAQTPT010000005.1 GCA_028712795.1 Methylococcales bacterium | reverse complement strand
CACACATTTTTATGCTGGGAGGGGAAAGCTATCGACTCAAATCAAAACTGAACAAGTAATTTTTCTCTGGAAAAGTGGCTCAAAATTAATGGCCGATAATGGCTCAATTCTGTTGACCATTGACACCACTGCTAGTTTAGTATTATCGACTTCGACGTTTTCAATGTTTATTCATGCAGATTGTACTCAGACATTGCCTAACGACATTAAACCGCCATTAGGCAATGTACTAAAACTCACTTTGCCCGCAAAAGGCATTCAAGTATATGATTGTAAAGGGAGTTCTAATGCCACGGTTACATATTCCTGGGTATTCCGTTCGCCCGTAGCCACCCTGTCCAGTGGCGAAGATGAAAATAGAGATGGAAACGGAAACGGAAACGCTGCCATTCATTATGCAGGACCACGATGGAAATCCATCGGGTATAGAGATGATAGCGCAGTACAAGGTACTAAATGCCAATCCATAGTATCCGACAACTTGAATGCAATACCTCAGCTTTTGCTAAGTGCAGCTCAAGTAACTCCTGGCCACTTGTTTGGCGATGTCACTTTCATACAACGTGTAAACACAGTTGGTGGCATAGCTCCTGCGTCGGGCTGTGACGCCACTACTGTGGGCGTTGAAGCAGATGTGCCTTATACTGCGGACTACAAATTTTACAAAGCAGAAGATTAAGTGGTTTGATGTCCAATGGGGGTACGGCAACGATTCCTTCATTTTTAGGCCATAAGGCAGTGTCGAGGTCCTTTTGTATTGTTCAAAAAATCGAACGTTATTTTGGTACTGGACCTTATACCTCTAAGAGGTTAAATTTTGACAGATTTAAAGCTGTTTTTCGTACCATAAAACGCATATCCGAAATCAAAGTACGAAACATGAAAATTGAGCTGAGTTTCGTTGTACAACTTTCAAGTATATGAAAAAAGTGAATTGCTAATATAATTGCTTTCTTATAACATTATTCAATTGATTTATAAATATTATTTGTCATTTCTAGGGGTTTGACTGCAGGGTTTGGGTAGTAGGAAAATTTTACATTGTATTTATATTGTGTATAACGTAACATTCAAAACACCAGCTTCCAAAAGTCTCGATTTTATCTGACGACAAGGTTGATTTCCGTTTTCAAGCTTTGAATCGTGGAAAGTTAGAATTGGCACTTCAATCCACTTACTTTCTGTAGGAGATTCGACATGAAATTCACAATTCGTTTTACCATTGCCATGCTGTTTGCCTGGTTTGCTTTCCTGGGATCCGCCCAAACGGCGCAAGCTTCCGTCTCCACCTACCATTCGGGTACGATTTGCAAAAATTACAATGCTTCAGAGACTGCCCGTATCGATTATCTCGATTTGGGGACAAGGATTACCGGAGGTGGTCCAGTATGGGTGATTTGCCCTCTAGTGAGACCCCTCGCCTTCAGAACTGGGGCTACTGCCTACGTGGACATTTATCATTCTGGTGCCATGACCACAAGCTGCACGTTTACCATCTATGACTCCCTCACCAGCACACCCCTTGGCTCAGTCTATGCCACAAAGAGTTTTTCGGGTTTTAATACGATCGGTCTTACGATACCTAACGTGGGGAGATCTGCTTATAGCGCCAGCGTCCGTTGTTACCTGCCGGGTAACTACAACGCAGTACTCAAAGATATTGATCTCATTGAGTATTGAGTTTTCCACAGGATGATCCTTGGGTAAGTAACAACCCAAACCTGGAAAAATTAAGGTGCAATGGTTTTTTCTGGTAGTGCTGTCCGACCTTGTCGAGGGGGTGGGAACATGCTTCAATTTAAAATAAGGTACCCTTAGACGGAAATAACCAGTGTCAGCGGTTTCCCACAATTAGGGGCAGGGATCCTGACGGTGTGGGAAACTTTTAGCCTAATAGTTATCAACCTTGTTGTCAAGGAAACTACCAATGAAAACTATGCCCATTTCAGTACTCGTCTTGGCAACTGGAATTATGCTTGGTGGATACTATCTACAATCGAGGATAAATACTCCTTCTGATAGCATATCAACGGATCAGAAAACTTCGTTATTTTCGGGCCAATCGACGAAAGATCCGGCTCAAGACGCGATCTTAAAAAAGCCAGCGTCGAATCCACATGATGAGTTGCAAGCCTACAAAAGCGAGGTGAATGCGAAACTGGCCATGCTTGCTTCGGAAGTCACAGCGTTAAGGCATCAATTGCAGGATCAAGCCATGAGAGATGATCCTCAAGCTTCATCCGAAGATGAAACCAACAGGAATGTCCGCAATGATCCTAATGCCCAATCTGAAGTGGAAGGCGAGTACAAAGAACTTATGGTAGCGAAGGAAAACGAGTTCCGGCAGGAACCGTCGGATGGGCAATGGGCACCTCAGACATCTTCCAGACTACGGGAAGTCATGGACAAGAATCCTGCGATGAGGGATGCTGTCCGGAACATTGAATGTAAGTCAACCACCTGCAGGGTTGAACTGGCAGTTACTGAACAAGTCAGTGCGTCAAAATCTCTTGACAACTTGGTTACGCAAATTGGGGATACCCTGCCACAAGTCACCTATAACCAAGTTGACGACGGTAACGGGGAGGTGACCACAGTCTTGTATATGTCTAGGATAGCCGCACAGCCCCCACAAGAATAGTGCTGGGAACCCGTCTTAAAGCCACGATAACCAGTATTTGCGGTTTGTGGATAGCAAATAGCCTAGATGCAGGGCCATAGTATGTGCCTGTTTCGAGTCATGCGTTTGCCATGAAAACTGAAATCTCCAGGATGTCCCTTGTTAACCGGATAAACACCCCGCGCCACAAACTGATGAAAACTTGAATGCGGCCAGTCTACGACACGTTGTACTCGGCCATGTTTGACGGGATTCCAATGAATATATCCAGCGGGTTGTTAAAACGGTTTTGGCCGCATGGCAAATGGGCTGATTTTTGTTTGATTTTTGGATCGGGCGAGATTGGCATGAGCCCGGGCAAGTGCTGGAAAAGTAAAAAATGGTGCTTGTGATAATGAATTTAAGGTGGGATACTCAGTCATAAGCTATTGAATTTCCTATCATTTATAAATAGCATGCCAATAAATCATCAAAAAAATATTTAAAAGAGATGACACATATAAGGATTTTAAAATGGGTATCTTTACTCATATCTTTTCTGCTTGTTCAAGCCTGCTCATCACCTAAAAATGAATTCCTCGTTTATGTGGGAACTTATACCGGCCATGGAAGCGATGGTATTTATGCATACCATTTCAATCCCGCAAAGGGTGAATTAAGTCCGCTAGGTCTTGCGGCTAAAACAGTGAATCCATCCTTTATCACCATAGATTCTGCGGGACGTTTTCTGTATGCGGTAAATGAGCTTGATTCATTTCAAAATCAGCCAACAGGGGCGGTAAGCGTATTTGCGATCGGCCGACAGCCGGGTAAGTTAAAATTGCTTCAGCAAATTTCGTCGCTCGGTGCTGCTCCGGCACATTTATCGCTGGATAAGTCAGGCCGATACCTGATGGTTGCCAATTATAACGGTGGAAATGTGGCCGTATTCCCGATAAGGAATGATGGCCAACTTGGCCCCCATACCTCAATGATACAAGATTCCGGATCAGGTTCGAACCTTGATCGTCAGGCCGGGCCGCATGCTCATTTTATCCAGGCAACGAATGACAACAAGTTTGTCATAACGGCTGATCTGGGAATTGACAAGGTTTTAATTAACCGGCTCGATGCTAAAACAGGTTCTCTAACGCCTGCTGGTTCAGGTTTTGCAAAGTTAGAACCCGGTTCAGGACCGAGGCATCTCGCCTTTAATTCCTCCGGAAAATTTGTTTACGTCCTGAATGAGTTAACATCAACAATTACAGCTTTTTCTTTTGAGTCAGAAAACGGTACGATGCAAACGAAGCAGACCCTCTCAACGCTGCCAAGGAATTTTTCCGGTAAAAACACTGCGGCGGAGATAATAGTTGATGCAAAAGGCCGGTTTCTTTATGTATCGAACAGGGGAGATAATAGTATCGGGCTCTTCAGCATAAATTCCGTCGATGGAAGCTTGACTCCCGTTGAATGGTTTCCAAGCGGCGGGAAGACCCCCCGTAATTTTGAGATCGATCCGACCGGACTATGGCTTTTTGCAGCTAACCAGGACTCGGGCAATATTGTGCTCTTCCGGATCGATAAGACTACCGGTAAATTAAATCAAATTTCTGATTCAACTAAACTAAGCTCTCCTGTTTGTATACGTTTTTTAGAATTGAAATAGCCAATTATTAAATTAGCATCCACAAAATAGAGCTGTAGGGTGGATTCGCCGTTGGGCAATCCGCAAAACTAAGGCTTGACGCTGAGGTATCCCCACCAAATATCAATAAAAAATAATGCATTGTTGGACAAAATCAGGATAAAAACAAGATTTAGCCGCTCTGAGCTGAGCATAATTCATCCTGATTATAAAGATGCTTCAGCAGCAACGTCATACCGGCATGGATTGCCGGAACGACGAACCCTTTACATTAGCTGACTCATCTTGCTAATCAGGTAATTTATTCAATTATAATAACTTGGAAGGATAAATTTATATCAATTATTGCTCTGCTGCATAACTTATTGAAGGTGAGGCTTCCAAACATTCATGCTTCCCGGCTCAGAGCTCTGATGGCTGCTGTCGGGGCTGGTCTGAGTGGAGCATCTATATCGATTACGGAGCTCGGACGGTCGATTTCCGGACCAGCCTATATCAAACGCATGGATCGCTTGGCCGGTAATTGCCATCTCAACACCGAACGCATGGCGGTATACGCTGCTATGGCCCAATGGCTTTTGCAGTCCCTGCCCATGCCGTTGATTCTTATCGACTGGCCGCCCCTGACGGCAGATCAGCATCAGCAGCTCTTTTGAGCGGCGCTGGCCTACGGGAGGACGTTCCGTTACCCTGTACGAAGAAATTCATCCCGTTTAAAAACGGGGCAACCGCAGGATACAAAAGAGATTTTTCAGCAGCTTGCAAGCATTGCTACCCGACAATGTAACGCCTATCATCGTTGCCGATTCCGGATTTCGCACGCCATTTTTTCGCGAAGTTGAAAGTTTGGGCTGGCATTGGCTGGGTCGAATTCGCAATCGGGATTTCATTGCCTGGGCCAACCGGCCTGATGATTGGCTGGCGGCAAAGCCACTCAAAAGCCGAGGTGCTTGGGCCTGGCCCGTTGGGTGCATAGCCGCCCGCTAGACGGCGAGCGGGTGGTTTTTTATCGTCCCGCCAAAGGCCGGAAACACCTGACTATTTTTTCCTCATCTGGCGGTTTATTTTTTGATGTGCCAGTAATTCTTCTTTCAGAAGACTTAATTGGAGGCTTGGCCCAAGAAACAATGACTTGCGGCGCTATGAGCGGCAACTTTGAGGGATTCACTGCCCTACTGATGCCATCTATGATCGACCGGATTTAGCCGTGAATCGACTGTCAACACCGTATCAAAGTCGATGACAGCTACTTGCCCGTTTATCAGTTTATGTCGCTGTGTCCTAATAAATGAGTGCGCCTTATTGCGTTGAGGTCTGTCCCGATGACTCGCGGGCTTGTCCAGAGTACTTCGGGGTATGCATTCGATATAGATCATAGGGCATTACAACCGTATCGAACACGGCTGAGAAAGGCAGGTCGAGAGTATAGATGGTTGCCATGACTCCCTTGATCCAATCCGGATCCGAACTCTTGCTGCTGAATAGCCCACCAATATCTTTTACGTCCTGCCGAATGCCCGGATAGACTGTCCATCCATTATTAGAGGTTTCGGTCCTCGCACGTATGCTCGAGCAACCTGACATAAGAAAGCCGATGAGAACAGCCACAGCCCATTTTCCAATAACTAATTTCATAGATTTTCCTTCAAACCAATGGAGGGGGTGCCTATCCATCACAGTTAAAACAATGATGGTTTATAAGTAAGCCACTTGCCCGAAACTTTTAGTCATAATGTGCCGCTTTAGGAGCGCATGGAGACCAGTGCATCGACTGATGCCCGGAGACCCATAATTAATCCCAAAGACGAAAGTGATTAATGAAATTATGTCACAATTTACCAAAGAAGACTAACTGGTCTGACTTTATGTCGCACGCGCGGAAAATTTCCCTGTTTCGGCTAAAGTGAGTGTCTAATTTTTTCAATAATAACCTCAATATTATTTATTCTTCAGGTCGATAATATTTGAGAACATCGACCTTCGTTTACCCTAAAAACCGCAGTTGAGCAGACCAAAATCCCGTTCGCCCTGAGCCTGTCGAAGGGTTGGCGGGATTTTGGTCTGCTCACCAAATGGGTGGGGATATGGAAGCCGTTCATGCTTCGACAGGCTCAGCACGAACGGCTTCCACACACTTCAACTGCGGTTTTTAGGTTTACGGATGCCAGATGGTGCGTCGAACAAATCTGGTATTAGCCGCCCTACAATTCCGCATCCATTATTCGATTAGCTTCCCGTATCAAGAGAGCGTAAGTCTCCGCAGGGGTATCGCCGTGATGATCATGCTCCAGCCGAGCGGCGCCTGTCTGGTAATTTAGGCTGTAGAGACCAAACCGGGGGGTGTAGGTGCCCCATTCGTAGTTATCGAACAGCGACCAATGCAGATAACCGATCAATGGTATGTCATCGCGTACGATCTGGATGACTTCCTCTATATGCAGACGCAGAAACTCACTGCGGCTGATGTTGTCGCGGCGATGGGAGTAGCTATTGTCGCGGCGCCGACGCAGGGCCATGCCGTTTTCGGCGATGATTAGGGGGCGGCCGGGAAACTCCTCCGCATAGTAACGGGAGAAGAAATAAAGCCCGCGCGGTAAAATAGTCCAATCCCACCATTTGCTTGTGATGGAACTCATGATCCAGGCCCGCAGGGATTTGTTCCTGAATTCGTGATCCCACCAAACCGGGGGGCGGAAGGTGTGTGCCGAAAATGGATCGTAGTAATCGATAGCTACATAATCGAGCAGTTGGTTTCCAGGTAAATCAGTCAGAGCCGACTGTAAGCAGGGCAGATGGCCTATATTGAACCATCGCATGCCCAGCCGATGGATAAGATTTCGGATGCCGGCTCCAATCAGTGAGGCGAAATCTTTACGTAGCGGTATCGCAGCGTTGGTCAGCTCAGCGTCGAATGCTTTCGCCCGGCCGCGAATATGGGCGTTTATCGCCGTGGGTTCGATCTGCCTTTCCCTAAAGCTCAGAAGGTCGAGCAGCAGTTTATCACACCAATAGAGATCGCTGCAGTAGGTGTTTACGGTCACCAGGGGAGTCGGCCAGCCGGCATCACGGTAGATCGCGTGGATGGCGTTATAGCCGAGCACATGGGCCGTCAGCAGATGATCGATGGCTTTGACGGCAGTCCGTAAGCCACGCCGGGCCTGAGTTGGGAACTGGTGACCAATATAGGTATTCAGCACCAGCATGTTAGGTTCGTTGATGGTGATGTAGTAACGCACCGGAGCATATCCTTTGGCGACCATCGCGCGATTGAGGTACGGCACCACCGCGCGGACATAATCGACATAGTGGTCGATCACCGAGACGCTTAGCCAGGCATCGGTACCCAGCCAGGCTGGATGGATGAAATGATGCAGAGTGACCAGCGGTTCTAACCCTTGGGCCCGGCATTGGCACAGAATTTCGCTGTAACCGTCCAGAGCCTGATGGTCGAAGGCGGGGGCCTGTCCGACGGCATCGCTCATCGTGGGCTGAATCCGGCTCCATTCGACACTGAGTCGAAAAGCGTTGAGTCCCAAGCGGCGGCAGGCGTCGAAGTCCGCCCGGTAACGGCTCCAGAATTCTGCAGCATCGCCCACCGGTTCCACGTCACCCCGTCGCTCGGCTCCGGCCCAGTTGGTGTGGGGCATGCCGGTTTTGTTATAGCCTCCTTCGGACTGATAGGCCGACGTCGAGACCCCCCACAGGAAGTCTCCGTACTTCCTTGATCTCATGGGATCTGGGCGGTTTCCGCCATCGCCAGCCGTTGTTTGCGGGACAACGACAGCGGCTGCAGGCGGTCCTCGATCAGCGTTCGTACCACCGTTTGCGCTGCATCCGGTTTGGCAAAGCGCAGTGCCCGCAGTTTCATCTCCGCCATTCTGTCGGGATCGTCCAACAACTTGGAAATCTTGAAGGGCAGAGTGATGATGTCGTTGCACTTGACCGCGATGCCTTCTTCCAGCAAGTGGTCGCAGTTACGTTCCTCTTGCCCGGGAATCGGATTGAACACGCACATGGGCAGACCGCTGGCGAGGGCCTCGGCGGTGGTCAGCCCACCGGGCTTGCCGATGAAGAGATCCGCCGTTTTCATCCAGCGATGCATTTCGTCGGTGTAACCAAACACCCGTACCTCGCGGTTATGCTGATTCCGCACACGCTGCTCGACGCGCTGTCTCAATTCTTCGTCGCGGCCGCAGACCACCAATATTTGAGCGCGATGGCTAAGAAGCAGGAGCTGTTCCAGGATGAAGTCCGTGGGACTGACCCCCAGCGCACCGGCGGACAGCAGCAGTATCGGCTTCGTCGGGTCTAAACCCAGCAAGGCGCATTCCCGCGCCCGATTGACGGGTTCGCTGAACACCGGGTCGATGGGAATGCCGGAAACGGTGATCCGATCCGTCGGCATCCCCAGCATCTGCAGATAGGCTTTGGTTTCGTCGATCGCCACAAAATAACGGTGAAAGGCCCGCGACAGCCACATAGCGTGAAAATCGAAGTCGGTCACGACAATAGAAAGATGAGCCTGCAACTTTTCAGTCGCAATCAGATGGGAAATAATCCCGGCGGGCATGAAATGGGTGCAGACGATGATGTGAGGATCGAAGGTGCGGATAAATCGGACCAGAGGCTTGGTGTTCAGGCGGTCGATCATTTGCCTCATGGCATCCGTTCGCCAGGGTTCATCACTGGTCTTGTACCACCATCCGAGGAAGTTGGGCGCTGACTTCACCAGGGAAGTGTAGAAGGTCGAATAGAAATCCCTGAACAGTTTATTGGTGTACTGTAGGGCGTCGTTATTGATGACTTCCACAACGCTTTCATCGGCGGCAAAGGTTTTTTCCAGCGCCGCAGCCGCCTTGATGTGACCCATGCCAGCGCTGACGGACATGATCAGAACGCGCTTTTTGTTCATGAAGTAATCCCGTGTGATATTCGCCCCCCATCTTAGCAAAAAATGGGTTTAAGGGTTAGGTAAAAAAATAACTTCCGGAATATGGCGGAAAGAAATGTCGGAGCCGGGTATCCCCTCGAATTTACCCTCCCTCGAATGTACTCGGATTCATGGGTGGGGTGACATAAAAATGTGAATATCTCGGTAGGTCCCCCACAAAAAACTTTCACAAAAAAAGCGACTCTCCTATCGAGGATGGATTTAGATTTGCTATAGCTTCATTTCCTTAATCGGTTTACCTTCTTTGTACCCTACAAGCACTTGCTGCGAAAAGGTGTCCAATATTTACCACTTTCAGCATCAATCTTTACCAGTTTGAAAATAAATTACTTTCACCAAACTATGCTAGAGCCATTCTTCCTGATCAATTATGACGCCTACCCGAATACTTTTCGACGCTGACTGACAAGTAATGGCCAAGTATCAAGCATGATTAGTCCTTGGAAAACCAAATATCGCCATAAAAGGCGGAAACCTGTCCGCCACTGTTGTCAGTATCGGTCATTAACGCCACCGCATCAATGTGACGCAAGTCTTCGCCAAACAGCTTTTTTAAGTCGGCCTTCACATTACGCTTTTCGCTGTACCAGACGTTCAGCGATGCTTCTGGGCCACGCAAAGCCAGCATCATTGCATGATCGCCGGCAAAGGCATTGGGCCAGGCGGTATCTTTTGCGGTGTTTCCGGCCCAGACATAATTAATCGCCTTGGTTTGCCAAAACGCCAGGCCGCCCTTGACCACCACATAAATACGGGCGGCGTAATCATCCCCGGACTTGCTTTGTTCATTTAGCCTGCTCAAGCGGTTGGCAATGCGCCACGACCAATTAAGAAATGGTGTTTTATCCAGATCGATGCGCTGCTCCTTGAACAACCCGGAACCGGACCCTTGGCTGTCTGCTTTTAACGCCATGATTCCATCCAGAGCTTGCAACTGATAGCGGGTTTCGCCCTTAAAGCTTTTTTGCTCCCAGCCATCAAGGCGGCTGTGGCTGAATTCACCGAGCGGCAGGTTGGGTTCAGCCGCCAGATTCTGCACGGATAATGCGGTGAATAAAGCGATAAACATTCGTCTCATACCTGATTCTCTATTTTGCAAAACGTATGTCGGTTTGTGCGCCATTTCTCAACTTCTTGTCAAAGGCTCTTTTATTTTAATAGAAATGGTCTTGCCAGACTGCTTCTAATAAATTGAGCTGAATTAAGATATGAGAATGGCATGGGTGTGTTGATAATTTTTAAGTGTTGATGGGTCATTTCTTATCCACCAAATGTTCTAATAAAAAAGGATCGTCGAAATGGCGTCTGCCGATGAAAGCGATGGCGTGAGTGCCCCATTGCCGCATGGCGCCTGGACTGGCGACTCCGTAGGGCCAAAGTAGAAAGCGTTCGGCGCGTTCGCTGGCATCAATAATGCCGTCATCACCATACAGACTGCGCTTGGTCCCGTTCGGCATCTGCAACGAGCGCAGTTGTTCCAACTCATGAAATATATAGCTGCGAGTTGCCGTCTCAAAAGTATCACCCGAGAGCGACGTTTGTTGCAGGTAATGCGTGCGGGTTTGCAATCGCAGCAAGAGGCGGTAGCCAGGCGGAATAGTTGCTATGGATTTTGGACTTAAAACTGGTTCTGTATCGTCTTTCGGCTTTATCGCCCGGTAGCCCTGACTGGGGAACAGGAGATAATAGCAGCCGCAAGCGTGGATGCTGTCGAAAGCGATAGGAGTGCCTTCGGGACTTAGTGTGACGCGCCAAATTACACTATCCAACGGCCCGCCATATAAATCCAGCATGCCTGTTTTCTCACGTGCGGGTAGCCAGATTTGATAGATCAATTGCAACACCACCCTGCCGTGCCAACGGGCGTATTCGTGCGCGACATAAACCGTGGGTTGACTGACGTTAATCAGAGGTTGTTTATCGCTGTCCAGACCGACAGAGCCTATTTTATCGGTATCGTTGCGGGTATCAATTTCCCAAATGGGTGCGAAGTGAGCCAGCAACTGTTGTAACTGCGAGGATATAAGGTGGGGAATCCCTAAAGGATTATCGTAAGCCGGTTTCAGCATTGCGGCAATGTCTTTAAGTGGTAACGGATTGCTGTATGGTGGACTGTAGCGGATAAGCTGGCCTTGCCGGGGCAGTTTTGCTGGCGGTATGTTGAAGCTGGCGTCCAGTTCCCGGTGCAAACGCTCGATGCCGGCAGAGGCGGCGTAACGCGTCAGTAGATACAGGCCGGCAACGCGCTTCCAGCTTTGATAAGCATCAGGAACTTGAGCCTGTTCCAATAGATTTTCTTTCTGTTCGGGGTTATATAAACTGAGCTTGTTCAGGCGCTTGCCGCAAAGCTCCAAGGCTTGCTCAAAGGAACCGCCTAAAGGTATTTTCGAAAGCAGTTGCAGCATAGCCGAAGCAGGCAAGTTGGCAAACTCAAGCTTTTTGCCCGTTGCATCGAGTTGCCGCATTTCTTCCAGCCATTCAGAAAAAGCACCATTTGATGTTGTCCGATCGCCCATCGAGGCCAATAAACGGTTGACTCTGAGATGAGGAAAACCGTTGATAAGCGCGGTTCCGGGATCATTTAAATTGTGTTCTTCTAGCGTGGCCTCAATGTTTTCAAGCCAACGTTGACACATTCCAACTTCGCCTGTCATGGAAACCTCGGGATACGGTCTCAGGGCCGCACAACCTTGAATTATGAAAATCAGACAACAGACAATCGTGGAATGCCACATGCGGATTACTCTTAAAGTAATGTATAGTTCGAAAGGTAACTCTATTTTCTACGCCGATAACAGAGGATTATGGGTAATTTTGACTAAAACTCCGAAAAGTTAAATTAGCCGATAAACCAACAGATAATGCGTAGTGATGTATGAACGACTGTATCAAATATCTGCCAAAAAAATCAAATATGCTATACGCATTCCGATCTGTATGGGACGAATGTGACCATCTGCTCCTGGCAGATAGTATCAGATGGTTCACTAGAATTGACTGGCACTCCGGATCAATTGCTACCGTTGAGGTTCGTTAATTTTTATGTATTTAACGGTGCTCTTTACGCCTTACTTGCAGGTTCAATCCTTAATAATGGGGATATGACCTTTTTCAGTGCGTGCGTCCATCCATTTTCACCTTACCCCGGAAAACAAGATATTGATAGCTGCTATAAATTAGCATGACGGGAATCAAAAGACCGATAGTTGAGAGCATAAAAATCAATGTCCTACTCGAAGACGCGCCATGAATCAATGATATTGAAGAAGGGATCATATACGGATAGTAGCCGATAGTTACGGCAGTTAATGAGGCCAGAGAAATAATGACGCTCCACAAAAATGCCCTTAATTCGAACCGCATCCATAAAGCCCGCATCAGCATAATAAAAGCAAAGGTTGCCAATACCAGAAAGAAATCCAGATAATCGCCGGTTTCATTATCAGCCCAGCGTGCTGCAAAATAAGGATTGAGGCTGGCTGCCCAGATGACTACCGTTATCAGAACAACTATTTCCAGAACTGCAGCTACATAGGCCTGAGCAATACTGATTCGCTGAATTGCACCTTCAGTCTTTATCATTAGATAAGTTGCGCCCAGCAAGCTGTATCCACTTACCACGCCTAGGGAGACCAGAGCAGAAAAGGGCGTAAACCATCCCCAGATATTGCCCCGATAAGCGCCCTCGTTTATGCCAAGTCCGCTAATTAAGCCACCAAAGGCAATTCCTTGAGCCAGACCCGCCATTAGGCTGCTGCACCCAAACACCATAATCCAGGGGGCTTTATTCCGGGCATGATGACTAAACTCAAAGGCAACACCGCGAAAAATAAGGGCAAACAACATGACCATAACCGGAATATACAGGGCTTGAAGCGCGATTGCATAGACCAGAGGAAAAGCGCCGAAAAGCGCGCCGCCAAGCAATACCAGCCAGGTTTCATTCGCATCCCAGATACTTTCAAGACTTTTCATCATGATAGTGCGATGATTGTCATCCCTGGTAAATAAAGAAAGGATGCCTACACCCAGATCAAAGCCATCCAGAACGACGTACAAAAAGAGCATCAGGCCTATAATAAAAAACCAGATATTGGCGAGCAGATTATGAACATCAGTATCCATATTCCATGACCTCGGTATCATTTTCAAGTAGTATTGAGTGGCATATCATGACGGCGGCATCAAGGCCAAATCGGGTCCTTTCCGGAGAATGCGGGCGGCAAATATCAGAAACAACATAAAAAGACTGACGTAAATGACCACAAAAGAAACCAGACTAACGGCCACCACAGAAGCTGGTAGCGTCGATGCGGCATCTCGAGTTCGTAAAAGGCCGTAAATTACCCAAGGCTGACGGCCAACCTCCCTTACAATCCAGCCGCATTCGGTAGCCACATAGCCAAGCGGAATTGAAGCTATCCACGCACGCAACAGCCAACGATGATTGCAAATGGATTCTGCTGATAATTGTCCTTTAAACCAGACAACCAATGTCCACAACGCGAGTCCAAATAAAGCTATCCCGGTTGCCACCATTATCCGGAAGCTATAGAAAATAAGTGGTATGGCAGGTGGCTGGTCGGATAGGGGAAACGATTTTAAGCCTAGAACCTGACCGTGCCTATCGCCGGTAGCCAGGACACTTAATCCGTTCGGGATAGAAAGAGCCCAAGCGTTTTTTTGTTCCATTTGGTTAGGCCATGACAGCAGATTCCATGCAGCTCCCTTGCCTTCCTGATTCGTCGTCCAATGCGCTTCGATAGCAGCGCCTTTTGCCGGTTGATTTGCAAATACTCCGTGACCACTGGCGTGACCCAGGGATATTTGAATAGGCACTACAAAAATCGCACCGATTAAGGCTAGCTTAAAGGACTTAAGAAAAAAATCCGTGTCTTTACTTTTTAAAATATACCAGGCTGATAACCCGCCGATAACGAAGAGACTGGTCATCAGGCAGGCAAACCACATGTGTAAAACGCCCCACGGCATGTTTTTGTTAAAGATCGCCTCAAAGTAGCTATCTACGACAACCCGGTTATTTTCCAGATGAATGCCTGCCGGTGTTTGCATCCACGAATTAGCGACCAGAATCCAAAAAACAGATAAGGATGCCCCTAACGCCACCATACAGGTTGCCAAAAAATGAATCACTGGAGGAACTCGCTGCCATCCAAACAGCATAATTCCGAGAAACCCGGCCTCCAGCATAAAAGCCATCGCACCTTCAAAGCCCAGAATATTGCCGAAGAATTCTCCCGTCACCATGGCAAAGCGTGACCAATTGGTGCCAAACTCAAACTGCAGGGGAATACCGCTGATAACCCCCACCGAAAAATTGAGCAAAAATAATTTGGCCCAGAAACGCGCGTGCCGATAATGGTCAACATCGCCCGTTTTCAGCCATAGCCACTCAAAGACCACCAGAACAAGAGATATGCCAACGGTCGTGAGAGGCCATAGAATATGGAACATGGCGGTAACAGAAAATTGCAGGCGCGACAAAAACACTGGGTCTTGTAAAATTTCCATGTAAGTTTCTCCTGATCACTATTACATTTTGACTATAGCAGTAGTTCCCACATTATTGAAAATGATTTAACAAGGAACCTTTAAAAAAATCTCTATCTCCGATTGAAAGGGAATTACGGATTAAAGGATCAAACTACAAATTATAGTTACCTGCCTCTACCAAGCTCCCGACCCACAATATGCTTCGTTCCGGTCATGTTGACTGACATTTGGGAAAAGCTATTTCATTTCCGTAAAAAGTTCAATGCATTTTTCTCTGGCCGACTTTGGAGCATGGATAAAGTTCTTAGATTCAAGGCCTTGGTTTCCAGCCTCGTAAAGCCTTTCTTTTTCCATCTTCCAGCGCTTTTTGAAGTAGTCGAGAAACAGCTCTGACATGTTCCAATGATTGGATTCGAACAACGCCTGATTACCTGATTTAAACTCCATTTCCCAATGCAGATAAGGCATTTTCGAAACGGGCTCGGTCAGATAAAAACTGTTATAAACCTCCACTTTTCTGGATTTCTTACGAAAAATAATAAACAACGGCAGACTGGGCGGACCATCGTAGACAAAGACACCTAAAGACCCTGTTATGGTGTCATCTATGCGGCTAATGACATCTTCCAGCGACACTTTAAATAACTTGGAGTACTCATTAAATTCGTGCGGATTAAATTCGAAAGTTTCCGATGCGCGCAATTCGCCAAATATTGTATCAGCTTTTAAAATCAGCAATCTGAAATGGACGCCGTTTTTTATTGCATTTTCCATTTCCCGTGTTTTGTTTTTGAAGCGGGGATCAAAAGTTATTAGCCAATAAACATAATCGCCCTGTTTTAAGCCCTGCATAATTTGACTGAAATCGAATTCTTTATTTGTGATGCCCAAAAAGCCCCTTTTAACGGAATTCAACAGAATGCTGTCAACGTACTTGCCCAATGCCTCCCGTAAACTAATTTCGGCCTCTTTATGTTCTTCAGCCGCGATAAACCAGTGATGGAAGTAACCAACCGAAACGATAACGGAGACGAACAGGCCAAACTCTGAAATGATTTTAAATAGCCATTCATATTCCAGGTAGGCAGGATTATGGCCCAGCCCCTCAAACAGCTTGTAAAGCGTAAATCCGCCGAAAATCAGTACCATTACTAACAGCCATTTGAGTTTTTTAGTCGTGTTCATGACATGTGCCCATGTTAGGAGAGGGTAGCGATTCCTGTGTGCTCAGGTTGACGTCAATCAGAGCAGCATTGGCCCCACCCGACGGATCGCTGGTAAAGATATGGTTGCGACGGGTAGGGTTAGATTCTGTAAAAAAATATTAAAAACGTCCGGCACGGTAATCGGCTATAGCCTGATCAATCTCATCCTGTGTATTCATGACAAAGGGACCCTGCCCCACAACAGGTTCATCAATAGGCTCCCCGTTCAGAACCAGACAAATAGTGTCGCTCGTTGCTTCGAGAGAGATTAGATCGCCCTCGCGCCCAAAAATGGCAAGTTCTTTGCCTTTGATCGTCTCTGCTCCATTTACCCGGACTGTCCCTTGCAGCACCAGCAGTATTGTGGTGAAGCCAGCCGGCAATTGCAGGTCGGCTTTATGCCCTGTATTCATCCTTATATCCCATAAATTGATGGGTGTGAAGGTTAAGGCGGCACCTTTCGTTCCTGCATAATCGCCTGCAATGACTCTGATAATTCCGCCGTTATCATCCAGCTTCACAACCGGAATATCCTTGTTCAGTATTTCCTGATAATGAGGTGCGGCCATTTTGTCTTTGGCAGGCAAATTGACCCAAAGCTGGATCATTTCTAATGTGCCTCCCTTCCTTGTAAAATCCCGCCCGTGCATTTCTTCATGAAGAATGCCGCGTGCGGCTGTCATCCATTGCACATCGCCGGGGCCGATTTTACCGGCATTTCCGGCATTATCTTTATGCTCGACTTCCCCTTGATACACAATGGTAACCGTCTCAAAGCCACGATGGGGATGTTGTTCCACTCCCTTGGGCCGATCTGAAGATTCAAATTCCGCAGGGCCCGCATAATCGAGCAACAGGAATGGGCTAATCTCTTTACCTTGAGACTGATAGGAAATCATGGTGTTGACAGGGAATCCGTTCCCAACCCAATGTGTGCCTGTACCGCGACTGATTCCAGCAACTTCTTTAATTTTCATGGTGTTTCTCCTGCTTTTAAAATCTTTATGATAAATTAATCCTATACGAATCCTTTAGCAAGTACGCATATAAGAGATACTGTAATAGGAGGTAGATTAATGCAAAAACAAAGACGTGTCTTGCCCTGTTGAAATTACCCTGGAAGTCAGCATAAAAATGGAAAGCAGACAGTCGTTCTAACGGACTAACTGGAATTAGCGGCAAAACCGGACGGTTAAGATGTAGTCGATAAGTTAAATAATCGTAAAATTATTGGACTTTATCTTTTGCGTAACAAACAAAAGAAATGTATGGATTCTCCTTCATCAAAAAAATATTTCGATCCAACCGATTGCCTGATGACCCCCACCAGACGCTCTCAAGTGGCATGTAAATGAATCTGACAAAGTAGAGCTAGCCCTTATCCAGTATTTGTTTAACCAACTGGTTACCGGCCTCAATCAATGGGTGTATGATCAAGTTAGCCCCTAACCGAGTCAGTTCCCGCTCTTCGCCGCTGTAATAGCAAATCGTGCCTATTTGACCAGTAAAACCTCGTTTCCTGAGTTGACTGATTGCAGAGCATCTGACTTCGAATGCTGGTACGGTCAGAATAACCCCCTTGATTCTTTCCAGCGGTAATTCGCTCCACAACTCGGAATCCTCTGCGTCGCCATAAACTACGCGTCGACCCTCGGCGAGCAGATTTTCCAATACTGTGGGGTCGGCATCCAGCCCCACCACCCGCTTTTCCTGAGTGTGCAGCGTCAGATAAGCGGAAATACCGGTGCGTCCCATACCGACAACCAGCCATTCTGAAGCACCGAAGGATTCGGGCAGGCGATCAGGATGCCCGGATTTTCTTTCAAAGAGAATCAGCACCGGCTCGGCCCATGAAAACATGTGGTGCGAATAGCGGTTCAAGGGTGCTGCAATAGCCAAGGAACCCGCGACTGCCAAGCTGATGATCGACTTCCACTCCTCGGGCAACAAATTGGCATTAACCACTGCGCCGGTAGTTATTAACGCAAACTCGCTATAAGTCATTAGCGCCAAGGATGAAACAAATGCAGTTCGGGCACGCAAGCCGGCCAATACAAATAACACAAAGAATAGTCCTCCTTGTAAGGGCAGCAGCAGTAGCAATTGTAAAGCGGTCAACGCTTGTTCCCGGTCCGGCAAATCGGTCAGGCCAATTTGCAAAAAGAATGCAATTAGAAACAACTCCTTAAGACTCCAAAGCTTGTCGGAAAGATCGGCTATTTTGGGATGTGAAGCCAGCATCACCCCAGCCAGCAAAGCTCCAATATCAGGAGAAACCCCGACTTTTTCCGCCAGTACGCCGCCGCCCAACGCCAAGGTTACTCCTAACAGCAATCTGAGTTCACTCGAACGACTAACCGTCAGTAATCGGTGCGCCAGCGGTCGCAACAGCGGCAAAAGCAGTAATATCAAAGCCAAAGGCGTCGTTTGTTTCCCTTCCGCATACGCTAGCAAACCAATTGCGACTATATCCTGCAAAATAAGAATACTGATCACATCACGGCCATGCAATGATGACAGTTCGTTGCCATCATCCAATACTTTAATAGCGAGTACGGTACTTGAAAAGGCCAAGCTTGCACCTAATACCAGACCCCCACTGATGTGCTTGCCCATCGCCAGAAACACCAGCGCGGAAACTCCGGTAACCAGCAGCAAATGCGAGCCGCCAACACTTAACACTTCGCTACGTAACAACGAACTGGGTTTAAGCTTTAAGCCGACTGAAAACAGCAGCAACTCGATTCCAATGTCGGCCAGATGCGCCATATTTGGCAAGGCGGCAATCTCCATGCCGTGCAAAACATAACCGGCGACTAAATATCCCACTAGAGGCGGAAAAGACAGGCGACTGGCAATCAAGCCAGTCATATAGGCGGTGCTAATCCAGATTAATTCCATCTTGAATATTTATATCAATATCAGGTTGCTGGATACAAGTGGCTGAGGAGCCATGTGGAACGCGCAGTATCGCGAAAATACCTACATTATGGGAACAATAGGAAATACACAACCCTATTAGTCAATTTTTTTCTAACTCGTTTAAAGAGACGCTTTCAATACTGAAGTTCCCAGAAATTGGAAAGGTAAGTTGCTGTAACACTGTGTTGTGGCTATATTTGATAGGGTTTGCGTAACCCTGTCAAATATAGCCCTACATGCCCGGATACCGCCCATAAAACTGGGAAACTTCGGTTCAATATATAAGGCACATCTTATGAAAATGATCTTTTGAAATGGAGAATACAATCAAGTCTGAGTTTTGATTTAGAGAAAAAACATCCACTTTAATGTTTGGTTCGGTGGCTGCCGATCACTGGCGGTTTCAGAATGACCGCTTTACTGCCAAACCAGGCTTACGCGTCCGCTCCGCGAACGGCAGGAGTTGGTCGTTATGCTAAGCTTTGCTTAACGGCCATCTGCAGACCTTCGCCAGTTTTTGGTAAACGACTGGTTAACCTTGAAAAGCTGTCATTCTGAAACCGCCAGTGATCATCACCCACCCAATATAAGTGATGATAATGAAATTTAGATTACAAAATTGTATAGTTCTGGAAGAGTTGCCGTTTTAGGTAATGATGGTGACCTGGCTTTATATCAGAACTCACTAGTGTCCGGTTTAAAAAACCGAATAAATCCTATTGCTTATCGATTTCAAGCTCACCTTTTTTGTATTGATTAATTGTAATTGCGCGTTGTATTGGGATTTTCTCAAACAGGGTGACTGATTAAATCTGTAGCGCAGTGTAGAGAGAAGCGTTCAGATTGAGTTGCTTTTTAATGATGGCGACTAACTCATATACGGAAACAGCAATCCAGATTTGGATATAACCCGTTTTGCGCATCCAGGCATAGGTCTTCAATTCTCTCAACAGGAGTGAACAGTAAATTGGCTGCTTAATGAGAAAGAAATTCAAGGCCTCATGGAAATCGCGTGCAATAAAAAGTCCGTTGGCGTTATATCCGAACCAACACGCATCACTCTGTGTCATCATATATCAATCGTTGAATCTCGTCATTTATTGCTTTACCAACAGACACTCTCAGTTATGTTCATTTATTCGTTGCCCTTATTTTTTGCCCATATTGGTTTGGCAAGTCCGTTAGAGTTGCTGATTATTTTTATGGCCCTGCTTGTTGTGCTGTTTATAAGTTCGCCGTTGGGCGGTGAAAGTTTACAAAAGCAATCCTTGAACAAATACCTGTTTACTGCCTGGAGCGGAAGTGCGGCGCTTATGTGGGTGTTTTGGCCATTTTTTCTGATTTTAAATGTCAGTTTGTATGCGGCGGATACCTTGGCAAAAATGGGGCTGTTAACCGTATCCAGTTGGGATGACGTGCATTTGATGCTGTTGTTGCCTGTTGTCTGGTGGGCAACCGCTGTTTGGCGCTGTTCAGCCAATACCTCGCTTCGAGTTTGGTCGGCGTGCGCCCGTTTGCTGACGCTTGCTGTATTATTTGAATACGGCTTAAAGTTATTGATACGAATAGACTATCCGCGCATCTTTTTTGGGTGCGAGGAACTGATGCTAGATTATGGCAGCTGTTTTTAGCCGGTGCATTTTTCTGCTATCGCGCCAAAATGTAGTTGCGAGAGCTTTACCTGTCGGGAAGATAAAAGATTCGCTATTAACCTTAAAAATTACCATGGCGGGTTTGGAGCTTTTAATACATTGAAATATCGTGCTATTTTTAGTGTGTCTTTGCAGGAAAACAATTTTTGAGGGTTTATTTAGATCCGCTTTCAGATACTCTTTTTGCTCTTAAGTTTGAAATATCAGTTATTCAGGTAAAATGAATTGTTTCGTAACAACATTATGGCTGATGTAGTTACTGTTTAATCCGGTAGATTGTTAATGAAAATACTTATTCTTGGTGCCGGTGTCACCGGTTCGTCAGTTGCAGGGGCTTTTGCCAGTGAAGAAAACGACATTGTCGTTGTTGATTTCAAGCAGGAACTACTGGATGCTTTAAAAGAGCGTTTCGATATTGCTACGGTTACCGGTAATGCCGCCCATCCCAATATTTTGGAACAGGCTGGAATTGGCAATACGGACATGGTGATAGCGGTGACGGATAGCGATGAGACCAACATGTTGGCGTGTACAATCATTAATGCGCTGTATAGCCGTCCGAAAACGATTGCACGGGTGCGGGCTATCGAATACATGAAAAATCCACATTTATTTGGCCCGAATGGCATTCCGGTAGATATTGTTATCAGCCCTGAGCAAATCGTCATGGAATCTATACGTAATTTGATTGAGTTTCCAGGGGTTTTGCATATTTCTGATTTTGCGGGTGGCCTCGTGCGGCTGTTCTCGGTTAAGGTCGTGGCGGACGGGGCTTTAACGGGGAAAAAAATTAAAATACTGAAAGAGCGTCTGTCCGATGGCAAAACACGTGTTGTGGCTATTTTCAGGCAAGGCAAGCCCCTATGCGTAACTGGCGACGCAACCATAGAAACCGGCGATGAAGTATTTTTGGTGGCTCCCCGCAAAGAAGTGCGGCGGGTATTGAATGAGCTAGGCAAATTAGAGCCTCCTTTAAAACGTATTATCATTGCCGGGGGAGGGCATGTCGGCAAACGTTTGGCGCTCGCTTTGGAAAATGACCATCAGTTAAAAATCATTGAAAAAAACCCAATCCGCGCCAATAAAATAGCTAATGATCTTCGAAAGACTGTCATACTCCTAGGTGATTGCGCCGACGAAGCGCTTTTACTGGACGAGTCGGTCGACACGGCGGATTTGTTTTGTGCGATCACCGATAACGACGGTGTCAACATTATTTCCGCTTCGTTGGCAAAGAGCTTGGGGGCGCGAAAAACAATCTGTCTGCTTAATCACGTTTCGTACACTAAATTACTGCCCGGTACGGGCATTGATGTCACTGTTTTGCCAAATCAGGAAACACTGGGCAGCATATTAAAACATGTTCGCCGTGGTGACGTGGCGCAAGTCACCTCGCTATGTGGAGGCACGGCTGAAGCCATTGAGGCCATCGCCCATGCTAATAATGACGAGGATTCCGTCGTTGGCCGTCGTGTGGACACGATTAATTTTCCTGCGGGCATTGTAATGGGCGCTTTGATCCGTAACAGCGAGGTTATCCCGATACACCATGACACTGTGTTTGCAGAAAACGATCATGTAGTGATGTTCGCGATGGAAAAAAAGCTGGTCAGCAGTATCGAAAAAGTTTTCCAACCCCTGAACATAAACTCTGCAAAAGCGCGTGACTGACAGAGACTGCCATGGCGTTTTATCCTGGACTTTTCGTTTGTTTGATGTGGCATAAACTTTAGGCACCCATGAATGTAATTCTTACTATCGTCCATATCTTCGGTCTGGTTACCATGGGCTTTAGCGGCTTGATGAGCACTTGCCTGATAACATCAAAAATTGCCGATGACGGCGCCACCAATGCTTTTTATGAAGGCACTTTGATTACCTTCCTTTTAGGCGCGTTGATGTTTGTCCCGACGTTACGGACTCCCAAAAAAGTATCGCGACAAGCCGGTTTTTTACTGGTGGCGATTACTTGGTCATTATCTCCGGTTTTTTGTACCATCCCGCTGATGATTTACATGCCGGCACTCAGTTTTATCGATGCTTATTTTGAGACGGCTTCCGGGCTCACGACGACGGGCGCAACCATACTTAGCGGGATTGACCAGTTACCGATGTCGATTAACCTTTGGCGGCATGAATTGTGTTGGATAGCAGGGATGGGCATCATTATTTTTGCGGTGGCCATTTTACCGATCCTTGGCATCGGCGGGATGCAGTTGTATAAAGCGGAGTCGCCGGGAACCGTTAAGGAGTCAGATTTACCACCCCGCATCGCGCAAACGGCGAAAGCCCTATGGCTGGTTTATGCCGGTATTACGCTGGCTTGCATTATTGCGTTACGCCTGGCAGGGATGAATTGGTTCGATGCAATCTGCCATGCGTTTGCGGCGATGAGTCTGGGCGGATTCTCTACGCACGATGCCAGTGTCGGGTTTTTCGATTCGTTGTCAATTGAGGTGGTGCTGACAGTTTTCCAATTGTTGGCGGCAATTAATTTCGCCACCCATTTCATCGCGCTTCGAAAGCAATCACTTAAACCTTATATTGACGACAGGGAGGCGAGGGCTTTTCTTGCGCTTGTTCTGGGCAGTTGTGTGTTAGCGGCTTTGGTATTGCTGCATTCGGGCACTTATCCCGATTTTTTTACCGCATTGCGCTACGCGACATTTAATTTAGTCACAATTGCCACCGACTGCGGCTTTGCCAATCAGGATTTCAATAAATGGCCTATTTTTGTGCCGATGTGGATGTTGTTCCTGAGTTGTCTTTCCGCCTCTTCGGGGTCTACAGGTGGCGGTATCCGTATGATTAGAACCATAATTCTGATGAAACAGGCGCGCCTGGAAATGTTTAAGTTCATCCACCCTTATGCCATTAAGCCAATGAAAATCGGTGACACGACAGTCAGTAATAATATCATCACTTCGGTGACCGGGTTCATTTTCCTGTATTTTATCTGTATCGTTATTCTGGTGTTCGCGTTGCTGTTGAGCGGACTGGATTTTATAAGCGCCTTATCCGCCATCATTGCTTGTTTTAACAATGCTGGTCCCGGATTAAATGAAGTCGGTCCCGCCACGAATTACGCCAGTCTAAGCGATTATCAAAAAGCAGTATGCGCTTTTGCAATGCTTTTGGGTCGCGTACAAATATTTTCCATCGTTATTTTATTTGTGCCGGAATTCTGGAGAAAGTAGCAATGCGATTTGTCGTGATTTTCAGGCAAATGAGCAGGGGGATAGGGTTTGAAGATACCCCCCTTTCAATCAACCTTGCAGTCAGATCACTTTCGGGTTTAATCAGTGGCTGATCTTTCCAGATTATTTTTTGCATTATGGCCAGACGACCAGACCAGGCTGAATCTGGCGCGTTTGAGTCAATCAATTGAGGCGAAAGGATTCATGCCTGTGCATGCGCAAAACATTCATGTGACCCTGGTATTTTTAGGTCAAGTTGATGCAGCCTCTGAACTATTGATTAAACATAACGTCCCGGCTATCGCTGCCAAGCCTTTTGACTTGACGTTTGATCAACTGAGTTATTGGAGCAGACCCAAGGTGTTATGTCTTACCTGCTCGCACACGCCCGATGAGGTGTAGATGTTGGTGGCTGAGTTAAGCAAGGAGGCTGCAAGTTGCGGTTTACAAACTGAAACCCGGCCATATCAGCCGCATATCACGTTAGCCAGACATGCCCAGTATTTGCCGGACCTAAATTTTGAGCCCGTGGTTTGGCGCGCCGAATCATTTTGTCTGGTTGAATCGTGCAGTGAGCCGGGCGGAGTAAACTATCAGGTGAGGCAACAATGGCCATTTACATCAGGACACCCTTGATGGGTTTGAGTGGCGGTGGAATACTGTCTTCTCCAAGTTGTTGCCGCAAGTCGATTTCAATAGTCCGGCACAGTGTGGACATGGGCGTATCGTTGATACGGTTCTCAAATGGGTCGCGGAGTTCCGCGCCCAAGCGTTCGATGGTTACAAAAATGAAGGATAGCAAGGTTTCCGTGACCATGGCAACGACATCAAAATGCTGCTCGCTCTCGATTAGACTGAATGGGATAAGTATGGCCAGCAACCAAACGAAAATACGGGTATGAAAATTAAAACGATCGGGGAATGCCGTGCGTTTGATCCGCTCGCACCCGCCCTGGATATCGCAAAGAAGGTTGATGGAGCTATCCAGTTGCAGCAGAACTTGTTGTTCCCCCCAGTCCTTGCCAATTAGCTTACTGAGGACTTCACCCTGTTTTTGCAACAATTGGGTAGGGACGTTAATGGCATCCTTTAATTCAATGATTTCGGCATCGGAAAGCAATGGGGCAAGCAATGGCCAATCCTTTTCTGACAGTTTACCTCCGGAGCGCAAAGCGATCCTCAAGGTATTGACGTAAGCCAGATGCCGATAAACCAGTTCTTGATGAAATTTTGCAGCTTCCTTTTCATCGTGGATACTGGAGAACCGCTTGTCAGTCAATAAAGTAGTAATTTGCCGCCCCAATGATCGGCTAACATTGACAAGTTGCCCCCATAATTTTCTGGCTTCCCACCAGCGGTCGTAGCATTGGTTGATCTGGAATGCCAGGAATATCGACATTGGGGTTATCAGGACGCCCAAAGGAAGCGAAGGAAAAGAGGTATGTTTTAAAGGCAAGTGGACATTTACATACTCAGCTATATATTCCGCCGTAACCGTTAGGGAAGAAAAAAAAACTAATGTAAACCAGTCATTGCGTAGGGCGCGTAAGACGGTAGTTCCACCACCAATAATCATGTTGTCTAATTCCTGAACTGAGGAAATATTTCTTTTTCCGGTTGGGGTTTTTTATATTCAGCATGGAGGATTATTAGCTTGTTAATTTCCCCAAGATTCTTCGTGAATTGGCTAAACACTATTTTCTTCAATTGCTTTATTGACCATCCCATGCTTAATTACATCCAAAACAGAAAATAAAACTGATGGAATTCTATCTTAAGTTTAAGGAAAAAACCAAATACGTTGTAAAAACAGCGCTGGAAACCAGTCAATTCCAAGTCAAAATGGGTCTTACAAACGGTTTAATCTTGCTTATGACAGGGAAACTGGCGTGACATAATATGACATTCATGCACCAACCAGACTGGTTAGCAATGATTATGTATAAATTGAGCTTTTATGTTCCGGAATCGCATCTTGAGCTGGTTAAAAACGCTTTGTTTGCAAAAGGCGCGGGGCGCTATAACGCCTACGATCAATGCTGTTGGCAAGTGAAGGGCGAAGGCCAATTCAGGCCATTGGCGAATAGCCAGCCTCATTTGGGTAGAATGCACCAACTGGAAAAGATAGCTGAATACAAGGTGGAAATGATCTGTATTGATGCGGCTATTAAAGAGGTTGTACAAACACTCGTCAACATTCACCCTTACGAAGAACCTGCTTATGACGTTTATAAAATCCTGGCTATTGAGGACATTTAAAATTCAAATAATAGAGTCAGTCAGCCCGGATTAAAATCCAACGTGCAAAGTTCTTTCGCCGCATGAAGTTGTCCTGAAACCAGCATATCTTTGAGTTGATTAGTACGATGCATATAAACATCCGTCAATTCCTTAAAGGCTTCCGGAAGATGATGTTTTTCCAAACGCGATAAATGACCGTCAAAGGCTGCTGAAACACTGAGCAGATCCAACAGAAAATAACGCTCGGGCGCCGAAACCTGATCCAGTATCGACAGAAAATCTTCCCAGTTATCGTATTCACTGTTCTCATTTATTTCGAAGGTATTGCATAGTTTAATAAGCAGAACCAACACATTGGGATGATAATTCTGTGCCAGCACCATCATGGTTGCGACCGCTCTCACAGCGCCTTCACGTGCGATTGGGCTTAACCGGGCAATCATGTCATCGGTCAGAATATTAGTGACAATATGCTCAGCCAGTTTGTGGCCGAACAGCCTGAGCCTTGCTTCATGAGCAACTTTATAAAGCGTAAAGGCATCCCATAAACCTGTAATGGGAATGGCAACCCAACTGAAAGTCGCCCGCGCTTCACCTTTACCGGCAATTCGAATCATCAAATATTTGACCAACATACTGCTGAGTATGACTTTGGCTTTATATAATGCGGCGACCAGAAATAATTTTGATTTTGATAAATGCCTGAGCGGATCAATGCCCAGGTAATGAATAATCGGGTCGGGGACTTCAAGCGCCGCTCTGGCCAGCATATTGGGCACAGAGTCATCGACGGGCAGGCAAGACTCCTCTAAAATCTGATTATGGCCGGTCAGGCACGCGAGGCTGAAAACCGTTTTAAGGCCGAGCCAGTATAAAACGGCTAACTCTACGAATAACATGCCCGCCAGGACACTGCCGTATAGCAAATAATAAGCCGTGCTTTCCATGGTTCCGTGATAAGTCAATTCCACCCATACCGTTACAAAAGTGGTTAATGCACCGATGGCAAACGCAATGATAGCCGCGAATGCGGTGATATTGCTGGCCAGGGTTTGCAGGGTGATATCAGCAGGCAATTCGTCAATCGTAAGGTCACGCAAACCGGCAATGCCCGATTTTTTGCTCATGTAGCGATAATACTTCACGCCCAGAACCTCTAAAAATCCCGGTTCTTCGCTTCGGGCGTATAACGTTTTTTTACTATCGTCTGGCGGTGTTGACATGGTTTATACCTGGTTGCTTATCAAGGTTGGATTTGGCGATAGCCGGAAAATAGCTGCTGGCTGTTTATTATGCCCTAAAGCTAAACCGAAAATTGCGGAATACCCATTTCCGGCATGCTCTTGGATGCGCTAGCAATTAACTCTAATAGGCGTGATAAGAGAATTTTTGAATTTTCAAATCGGGTCAACTATTGGCTTTACACATTTGCCGCCAGGCCGGATGATGTTGCAGGGTCGTCAATGCCGACTCAAGCAATGCAAGCCCTGATTCAGTTCGATGCCAGGTCGATGCACCGGACGGATGGGGCAGGGGGATGGCTTCGGTAAAGTGGCCATGAAAGGTGACGGGGTGAAGTTTGCCGATCACATCATTGAGTTTTTTGACCGGCATTAATTGGCTGATCGCCAATTTGCCGACCGGTAGGATCAGATCGGGTTTAAGCAAATCGATTTCCGCTTGCAGCCAGTTCGAGCAGTTATGTATTTCGACCGGACTGGGCACGCGGTCGCCGCCCTTGGGGTTTTTCCCCGGAAAACAGCGGCACACTGCCGCCATATAAATGCGCTGCCGAAAATTTTCTTCATCCAGTCCGATACGTTCAAACCATTTGAACAGGGTTTTACCCGCCGTCCAGGCAAATGGTTTACCAAAACCGCCCTCCTTATCTCCGGGCGCCTGGCCGATCAGCAAAATCGATGAGATTACCGGGCTCCCGCTTACAACCGGCCCGGTCATTGCGGGGCATAAGCTGCAATTTGCCAAAGCGGCTCGATGGTCGGACATGAGTTGTTCGCGATTCATTTTGCCCTTATAGATCAAGTTCAATGCCGACCGGACAATGATCCGATCCGGTAATGTCCGGCAGAATAAACGCCTGTTTCACTTTGCCGGCCAGCGACTTGCTGGTCAGTACATAATCGATCCGCCACCCGACGTTTCTTGCCCTGGCGCCGCCGCGGAAACTCCACCAGCTATAAGCGACAGTATCCGGATGTAAAAACCGGAAGGTATCGACCAGTCCGGCGTCAAGAAATCGGCTGAAACCGTCGATTTCGACCTGGGTATAACCGGCTGATTTATTGTAATTCGGCTTCGGACGGGCGATATCGATTTCCTGGTGCGCAACATTGAAATCGCCGCAGGCAATGATCGGTTTTTTGCTTTGCAGTTGCAGGCAATAGGCCAGAAATTCGCTATCCCAGGTTTGCCGGTAATCCAGCCGGGCCAGTCCCTCGCCCGAATTGGGCACATAAACGTCGAGCAAAAAAAACTGTTCGAATTCCGCGACAATCACGCGCCCCTCCCGGTCATGCTCGGCAATGCCAATATCGTTGATGATTTGCAGCGGCACTTGCCGGGATAAAATCGTGACGCCAGAATAGCCCTTGCGCTCGGCGCAGTTGGAATAAATATGGTAACTGTCGATGCCCTCCAGCGCCTTGTCAATCTGATCGGCCTGGGCCTTGGTTTCCTGCAACAAAATACAGTCGGCATCAAGCCGCGCGAGCGTTTCGGCAAAGCCTTTGCCTTGAACCGAGCGAATGCCGTTGACATTCCAGGAAATTATTTTCATGCGATGATTCCGTTTGAGGGGTTTGAAGTTGTGTTTTTAATAGAAATGTAGGGTATGAATCCTCTATAAGGCCAATGCTTGATTTTCTTGTTGCCACACGGAGACTTCCACTACTGGGTGTTTCTGGCGTGCTTGCTCGACAATCAGTTCCAGTTTTTCGGCAACGCTATCTTCCAACCAATCGGTTCCGCACAAATCGCAAACTTGGGCAGGTACATCACGCACGACGACAACACCAAAACCCAAATCAACAGTAAATGTAGTCGTGCCGGGTTGTTTATGGCCACCGTGACATACGGGGCAAAGACTTTGCTGTTCTTTCATACTAATCTCCGCGTAATTAAATCAGCTTCAAAATAAATTAAATCGGGACGATATGCGGTGATAACATGGCATTGTTGAGATATCGAGTCATAAGCAACAACGACATGAAGCGGTTCAGGCTGTAACGTTGCGAGTATCAGATTGGGGATTGGGTAATCGTCTGGATAATATTCAATGATGTTACCTAGTAAAATAACCTGTTTGACTTCGATTCGACTAATACGGCGTTCCATCATACGTTCCAAAGCATGTCTTTTCCATACTACGCGCCCCGCGTTCACGGAATTAAGTACATCTGCGAACATTGTAAAGGATAATGTCATAAAATTTTAGTCTTCATAAGCGCTCATAGAATCTCCGGCCTGTCGATAGGTCTTCCATGGCTGAACGGAGAACCTGGACTTTCATTCGAACTGCGAACGCAATTCTTTCTTTGCTTGTTGCCAATCCAGAGCATCGATGCTACCTGATAGATATTTTTCTTCGGTCTCTTGGAGTTCTGTTTTATGCCAAGCCAGATTAGGAAGACTGCTTTCGTCGCCTGCCAAATCATCCCAAAGCGCTTCGATAATCTTAAGTTTTTCGAGGGCGGGCAAGCTATGAAGTTCGGTTATGTTCATAATGAGAATTACCTGTAATCGTTATAGATTAAGTTTAAATGTCTGCTAATGATAAAGCTGTTGTCCAGCTTACCGGTCCGTGAGCCATAAAAACTGCAAGATTGGGACATCGGGATATCATGTAAGATGCCATCGCTTACCTATCACTTCTGTTGCGTAGGTGGTTGGTGGTGAGATGCGAACCACAGCATTTGCCGCGCCAAATTGTTGGGCTTCCTTTCGTCGGCACCAGCCTGCAAAATGCCCAAGTATGGGATTACGAAGCTGATGCCGTAGGAGTCTCAACGAGTTATACTGCCATCAACTCAATCCGCCGCCCGGCTCGTGTTGCCAACGTGACCAGCATATCCAGACTGAACTTCTCCCACTTTCCGCGCATCAGATCGGACACGCGGGACTGCCCAATACCCAAATGTTCAGCCGCCTGTGTTTGCGTCCAGCCACGTTCGGCAATTGTTTCGCGCAATCGTGCCATGAGCTCAGCGCGCATAGCCAGCAATGCGGCCTCTTCCGGGGCAAAGCCCAGATCGGCAAACACATTTCCGGACGATTCAATGACAGTCTCTTTATTCATCAACGTTCCTCAGTTGTCTGTAACGGCGTGCGGCCAGTTCAATGTCTTCACGCCGCGTCTTTTGCGTTTTCTTCTGAAAGGCGTGAAATACGTATACAGCGTCATCGAACCTGGCAACATAAATCACCCTCCACTCGTCCAACGCATGAATGCGGATCTCATACACGCCGGAGCCAACAGCGGTTTAAAGTCCATCGGCGGCTCCCACGTTGCACTGAATCCAACTCAAATCCTGCTACGCGTCTTGCTTCGGCGGGGAAATTTTTAAGATCATCCAGGCTGGAGCCGATAAATCTCAGCTTTTTCATGAAACGGATAATATCAAAGTAGTTAGATATTGCTCAAGTTGTTTTGATCATACTTGTTTTTGACCCAATCTGGACGGTAATGTGATTTTGCAAGACTTGATTGATCCCAACTGTTGTGTAGGTTGGCGGTGAGATGCGAACCTCAACATTGGTTGTGCCAAATTGTTGGGCTTCCTTGCGCCAGCATCAACCTACAAAATACCCAATATACGGAATATTGTAACCTTCTGATTTTAGGCCAACCAAAGGTTTTCGGTTTGATTTTTAAGGCAGCAAAGCGATTTTGCATAACCTTTTACGGTAGCTCTATTAACCAGTGGTCTATCAACCCTTGCCTGTGCGTACACCTGTACATATAATGAATCAATGAAAATCGAATTTGATCCTGATGAAGGCGCTGCAAACCCGTTGAATCAAAAAGGTGTTACATTTGATGAAGCTCAGGCAGTTCTGCCAGACCCTGATGTACTGACACGAAAGAATGGTGATGCAGAAAATGAACATCGTTTTATAACGCTGGGCATGGGGGCATAAGGTCGTATTCTGATCGTAGTTTGGACGTTACGCGAAGAATCTGTGCGTCTGATTTCTGCCTGGAAGACCAACCAACCCCAAAGGAGACGATATGAGCAACAATTCTGATCCCCTGTTTGACCGCTATTCCGAGATGGATTTTAGCGGCGCCAAGCCTGTTTCTGAAATTCCGGCATTGGCACAACTGCAAGCCGAACACGGCGGCAAGTCGCGAATAACGATGCGCGTGGATAATGACACATTGGCGATTTTTAAAGCGCGCGCCGAAATGAGCGGCGGCAATTATCAAACGCTGATGAACGAAGCTTTGCGGCAGTTTGCTCAGGGACAAACGCTGGCCGATGTTGTGCGAGAGACTATTAGGAAGGAATTGCATCAGGTTTGAATGACTGCAATCATAGGGAGGCAGTCCAGTAATGTTTTTTCATTACACATATCTCGTGGGTTAACCGACGTGTAGGACTAAATAGCGTAGCGTATTCCGCCGAACGAAAGCTTCAACCATGCGGCGCATTACGCTGCGCTAATACGCCCTCCCGATTACGACTTACCGCGTTCATAATGAAGGATTTACCTGTTGCTGTGATTGATAAAGTTGAAATGTTAAGCAACGATAAAGCTGTTGCCCAACTCGTCTATACCCTAGACTCTAAATAAAGCTGAAACATCTAAACCTGGAATTCCTTCTTCATTTAGTGCAATATCCAATGTAGTAACAACTAGCTCAGCCATTTCATCCTTATAATTCTTTTCGCCTGTATGATTTAGGCTCCTGTTCACAGCCCCAGCAATAAGGTCTGCTAACTGTACAAGAGGGCTGTTTCTTGACGATGATGATTGTATATCAGATATCTTAAGTGTTCCGCCATATGAACGTTCATAATCGGCCATTACTCTACGCCGCATTTCAGAAAGGGTGAAAGAGTCAAGTGATTGTTCATCATCAACTGTCATTTCAATTTCACGAGGCAAGTCGATTCTACCTTGCTGAATTTCGTGCTCAGCACCTCGAACTAACATATGTTCGTGAAGTTTTTCAACAACTTCCGCAATTTTCCTTCTGGTTTTTGACCTTTCAATAGCTATAACCTTAAAACTTAAATATTCTCTATTATTCTTAATTACACCCAAATATTCCTTTAGAACATCTAGATCCTTTTTGCCAAACCTCGTGAAGTGAATTTCTCTATTTGCCCATAGTGACGATTTCTTCCACTCACTTAATGCTTGACTAACAGTAAAAACTGCTCGTCCGGTTAATACCCAAACAGAAGCAACTATAACAAAGTCATCGTTTTTTCCTGTTTCATCAGAATAAACATTGACTACTTTTCGTGGAGCGACATCTTCCAAAACCGCATCATACATAACCTCCTCACGCTTCTTTCTATGTTTCCTTACCTTATCGTCCGATTGAAAAAGTCCGTATTCATTTTGAATTTTTGCCCTTGCTCTTACGATGTAATGTAATCGTTCGAGCTTAAATAGGTCCTTTGGAAGAATGCCGGATTCATTGTATATATCAGACTGAAATGTTTCCCAGTACTTTAAAGACAAGGTGATATCACTATTTCGCGCTTCAGGGTATAGATTTAGAATCGCTGCTACCTTAGCTTTCTGAGTAGAAAAATCACCACCTGCAAGGGATACGAGAAGCTCTTTTTTTTCTTTTTCAATACGCCCGAGCTTCTTTGGATCAATTTCATTCTCTTTTTCGACGCTTAACTTTTTCTCTTCATCCAAGTCCATGGTCAAAATCTCTCTATGCATGATGTGATATGTATGACATCGGTTGTCTTATAAAAAACCTAATTTGCTGTATATTCTTCATAAATTCATCATGTGATTATTTTTATTGAGCCGAGTATACGACAGTAACCCGCGTAAGGCGGAACGCGAAAGCGGTTCCGCCGAATGATGACGAATCAACTAAGGACATCCACGAGCTATCACGACTCCCTTACGTATGGGTATGAAAATCAACTGGCTTACGGTGTTGGTATCGAGCAAATAACGTTTCATTCACACCACCCCTCAAAGGGGTCGCGATCCAGTAATCCCTGATTACGCTCTTTCTCGTTTAAAAAATCAACAGGCACATCGGCGCTCTTGAGAGCAGAAAAAAAATCATTCCAGTCCCCCGGTTTACGCGACAAGATAATATCCCCGGTTTCCGGATCCTTGCGGATGAAAACTTCCCGGGCATCGAACCGGAAGGCGGCGGGCAGCCGTACCGCTTGACTACGGCCATTAGTGAAAAGTTTGGCTACTTGGCTCATATTTAAACCCTCCTGAACTGATACAAATCTTAAATATATACCTTGCAATAGTCTATATCAAGATATATGCCTGATAAGGAATAATCTTCTTTGTCTTGAGAAACCTGCGTAAGGCGGAACGCAGCAGCGGTTCCGCCGAATAATGGCGGATCGCCTGACGGCATCCGCCCTACGCGGGATAAATTTGTTTTCGAAGAAGGCGTTCGTCGAAAAAGCAAACAAAAGTAACTGCCTGATTGACTCTTCCCGCCATACCGTTTACCGTTCCTTTACTTTGAGTATTTTTCGTCAGGTTGCTTTCCATGTCCAACTCGCTTACTTCCCCTTCCGGCGGCGTTTTTCAGCACTTTATCTCCACGCCGCTGGACACGATTCTGACGGAACACCAGTCCATCAATCCCGAAGACAAGGTTCTTGCTCTGTTTCACCTTTGCGTCGCAGAAGTTCCCGCCTACCGCCAGTTTCTGGAAGCATGGGGCGTGAAACCTGCGGAGATTGGTTCTTTCCCGGCATTCCGGGAGTTGCCGCTGATGGGCAAGGCCGATTACATGCAGGCTTATCCGCTGCCGGAGCGTTGCCTGGGCGGCAGTCTCAAAGGTTCTGACCGGGTGGCGGTGTCTTCCGGTTCCACGGGTCAGCCGGCTTTCTGGCCACGCTCTGTCTCGCATGAGCTGGATGTGGCTGTGCGTTTCGAGCAGGTTTTTTACGACAGTTTCCTTGCTCATGAGCGAAGCACGCTGGCGGTGGTTTGCTTCGCTTTGGGCAACTGGGTGGGCGGTTTGTATACGACGTCCTGCTGTTGGCATCTGGCACGCAAGGGTTATCCGCTGATGGTGGCGACGCCGGGCAACAACAAAGCGGAAATCTTCCGCGTGGTGCGCGAGCTGGCACCCCATTTCGAGCAAACGGTGTTGCTGGGTTATCCGCCTTTCATTAAAGACGTGATCGACGCAGGTGCTGCAGAAGGAATTGATTGGCCCATCTATAAACCCAAGTTGGTTTTTGCCGGCGAAGTGTTTAGCGAGGAATGGCGCAGCCTGATGGGGCAGCGCATCGGTTCGGCGTCGCCCTGCTTCGACTCCGCTTCACTTTACGGCACGGCTGACGGCGGTGTGCTCGGTAACGAAACCCCTTTCAGCATTGCCATTCGCCGCTGGCTGGCGGAACACCCAGAAGCGGCCCGGACTTTATTTGGCGAATCCCGGTTGCCGACGCTGGTGCAATACGATCCAACCAGCCGTTTCTTCGAAATGCACGAAGGCACATTGGTGGTTTCCGGCGAGAATAGCGTGCCCCTGGTGCGCTATCACATTGCCGACAAGGGCGGAGTATTAAGCTACGATGAAATGTGGACTTTCCTGAACGGGCAGGGTATTCATTCTGTCAGCCAATTGGGTCTGAACAAGGATTTTGAGCCGCGCAACCTGCCCTTTGTGTTTGTATTTGGACGGGCGGATTTTACCGTATCCTATTACGGCGCCAATATTTATCCAGAGAACGTCACAGTCGGTTTGGAGCAGCCGGAAATCATGGCTTGGGTGACCGGAAAATTCGTGTTGGAAACACAAAAAAACGAAGACGGCGACACGACTCTGCACATTGCCGTAGAACTATTGCCGGATATTGCGCCTGATGTGTCGATGGTTCCCGTGATAAGCGCGTCGATTCAAGCGCAGTTGTTACGTTTGAACAGCGAATTTGCTAACTATACGCCAGCGGAACGGCAACTGCCCCGGATTACCCTGCATTCGTTCGCAGATGCTGAGTATTTCCCTGTTGGGGTGAAACATCGCTACACCCGTAAATGACTTTAAAGCGAAAGGCTAAAATATGATGTCATTTTGTTGGGGTTTGGGATGCGTTCTAAATGTAGCAGCAACACAAAGGGTAGTGCTATACTTTCGACTATTTTTATTAAGTGAGACAGATTAGTGAAACTGAAATCCATGGAAGAACATTTTGCCGGAATCATTGAAGGGGTTGGTGAGAATTTGGATCGCGAGGGTCTGATTGATACGCCAAAACGCGCGGCCAAGGCATTCAAATTTCTTAATAACGGTTACGATAAAACGCTGGAAGACGTGTTGAATGGCGCTATTTTTACGGCCGATACGGAAGACATGGTTATCGTTAAGGATATCGAATTATATTCATTGTGCGAACATCATTTACTGCCGTTTATTGGCAAATGCCATGTCGGATATTTGCCGCAAGGGAAGGTATTGGGCTTGTCGAAAGTCGCCCGTATCATTGATATGTATGCCAGGCGCTTACAGATTCAGGAAAAACTAACCAAACAGATTGCGGATGCGATTGAGCTTTCAATCGGCGCTAGAGGCGTGGCGGTGGTTATCGAAGCCAAGCATTTGTGCATGATGATGCGGGGTGTTGAAAAACAAAACTCAGTGATGACGACTTCAGTGATGACGGGCATTTTCCGTAAAGAAATCAGCACGCGCTCGGAATTTTTAAATCTGATTAACAGATAAGCTGTTGATGCCGACAAAAAAAAAGGGAGTATTACTAGCCAATCTGGGTTCGCCGGCTGCACCGACAACACGGGCTGTCCGGCGATTTCTTAAGGATTTTTTATGGGATCCGCGCGTCGTTAATCTGCCGCGCCCTTTGTGGTGGCTGATACTGAATTTTTTTGTGTTGCCGTTCCGGCCCAGTCGATCTGCAAAGTCTTATCAAAAAATATGGCATGAAAAAGGCTCCCCTTTAACATACCTGACCCGGCAATTGACCGAAAAAGTTACTGAAAAGCTTAAGGTTAAAGGCATTATCACACATTATGCGATGCGCTACGGAGAGCCTTCCATAGCGACTCAATTGAGGGTGTTTAAAAAAGAAGGGATTACTGATTTAATTGTTTTGCCCCTGTATCCTCAATATTCGTCGACCACCACCGCCTCTATTTACGATGATCTGGTAAAAGAACTTAATCAATGGCGGCATCTGCCGAGTTTGCAATTTATCAGTGACTATCATCAGGATGCGCCTTATATTGCTGCGGTGACCGAATCCATTGAGCAAGCATGGCGTGAGCAAAGCAGAAATGAGCTGTTAATCATGTCCTTTCATGGTTTGCCCGAGGTTTTAACCAAGTGGGGCGACCCATATTTTCATCAGTGTCATAAAACAGCGGTGTTGATTGCTGAAAAGCTGGGGCTTGATGAAAAGCAATGGATGATTGTATTTCAGTCCCGTTTTGGCAAAGCTGAGTGGCTTAAGCCTTATTGCGTCGATACCTTGAGAAATCTCCCCGTCCAAGGTGTTAAAACGGTTGATGTCGTGTGCCCGGGTTTTGCGGTTGACTGTTTGGAAACCCTGGAAGAAATTGCCATGGAGAATAAGTCCATTTTTATGGAAGCCGGCGGAACAGGCTATCGGTATATTCCAGCGCTTAACGATTCAGCCGCTCACGTTAACGCTATCGTTAATTTACTTGAACAAAAAATTTAAGAGGCTATAGTTATTGAATGTGCGGTTTTCGGCATCCTTGAGAAATGAAGAGTTAAAGTGACAATGAAACAAACTGTTTTGCAAGGTTGGCAAAATGCCTGGCCTACGGTTAAATCAAGCAAGCCCTTGGCCACAGGTGTCGGGGTTATAGATGAAAGCGCCTTTAATACCATTGAAGCCGGTCAATTGTTTGATGCAATCAATCATGCCTCGACAACAGTTGGGCAGTCCGTGTTGTTCCGGTCATTAACGCAACCGCTGGATGCGCTTGATGAAATTAAGGCAAAACAGGACGCTGTTGAGGAATTACGCACTCATCCGGCCTTAAAAGATGCGCTTGAAGGCATTCTGGAAACCGCAGCGGCTGATGAAAAAAACTTTTATTTGCTTTTGTTTGGGGAGTTTTTGGGTACGTTTGGCACTGCCCGTGAAGAGCATGAAATCGAAGGTTACGGTTATCTGCAATATAAACGAGGCATTCGTTTTATGCTTGAATTGGTAGACCGGATTCAAGTGGCTGAAGCTCCGCAAAGCGCTTATTTAAAAACCCTGTTCAACAAAATAAAAGCTTTTGCAGATTCGCGGGCTTATTCTTTAATGGAAGGCCCAGCATATATCGCTGAAAGCGGCATTCAATCCAGGCAGGAAAGAAAGGGCTCATTTTCACCCGCCATCATTTTCAGGCCACGCCTGTTCAAGCCGTTGCTGATTGCTCTGTGTTTCGGGGTTATCTGGGCATTGGCGCACTTTTTTCCAACGGATATGTTTAACGTTTCCGTTGAAGCAATCCCCACTGCGACCATTTTCTTTGTGCCCTTGTTACTGGTCTATTATCCTGTGGTTGGGAGCTTTGACCGTGACAGCTGTATCATCCCGTTAAGAAATGAATTTAAAAATTCACCAGAAGTTGCCGAAACATTGGATGCGTTAGGCCAGTTGGACGAATTGCTGTCATTTATTAAATTCGCTGACGCGTTTGGCAGCAATGTCGTGTTACCCACGCTGATTGAAGGCGAGCATCATCGAATTAATCTGACCGATGCCAAAAATCCCGTTTTAGGCAAACAAAATCCCGCCTACATCGGCAATGATTTTGTATTAGAGGATGACAAGCTGGTGCTGGTAACGGGGCCTAATAGCGGCGGTAAAACGGCTTTTTGTAAAACCATCACCCAGATTCAACTGCTGGCTCAAATCGGCTGTTATGTGCCTGCACAAGCCGCAACGCTCACTGTAGCCGACAGGATTTTTTATCAAGCGCCTGAAATTAGTCACCTCGATGATGGTGAAGGCCGGTTTGGCACGGAATTAAAAAGAACCAAGGATATCTTTTGGGCAACAACCCCTAAAAGCTTGGTGGTGTTGGATGAATTATCCGAAGGCACGACCTTTGAAGAAAAAATGGAGTCATCAGCCAACGTCCTGAATGGCTTTTATCGCAAAGGCAACAGTACCATTTTAATTACTCACAACCATCAATTGGTCGATAATTTTGTGCGTCAGGGAACAGGTTTGCCAAGACAAGTTGAATTTGCCAATGATGCGCCTACCTATAAACTGATTGAGGGTATTTCTCGCGTGAGTCATGCTGATCGCGTGGCTAAAAAAATCGGATTTTCAAAAGAAGACATAGACAACTATCTGGCGGGTTCAAAATGAAAATAGGCACAGCATTAACGGGCAAGGCAACGCGTGCTTTATTGCTGGGCAGTGGTGAATTAGGCAAGGAATTGACAATTTCGCTGCAACGCTACGGCGTGGAAGTGATTGCTGTGGATCGCTATCAGAACGCTCCTGCGCACCATGTCGCCCACCGCAGTTATGTTATTGATATGACCGATACCGAGGCAGTGAAAAAGCTGATTGCCCTGGAAAAGCCCAATTTTATCATTCCTGAAATTGAAGCGATTGCGACCCAGGCGCTCGCTGAAATTGAGGCAGAGGGTCATTGCACAGTCGTGCCAAATGCCAGAGCTATTCAATTAACCATGAATAGGGAAGGGATTAGAACTCTGGCCGCGCAGCAGTTGAAAATACCGACATCAACGTATGCTTTCGCACAAAGTTTTGAGGAATTGCAAGCTGCTGTGGAAAATGGAATCGGTTATCCTTGCTTTATTAAGCCAACTATGTCATCGTCAGGCAAAGGTCAGTCGATGGTTAAAAGCGCAGGCCAGCTTCAGCAGGCATGGGAATACGCCAAAACCAGCGGTCGGGTTGATACGGGCAAAGTTATTGTTGAAGCCAGGATTGATTTTGACTTTGAAATTACGCTGCTGACTGTCCGCGCCTTGAATGAAAGCGGTGCCGTACAGACGTATTTTTGCGCCCCCATAGGGCATGTACAGGAAGATGGCGATTATCGGGAAAGCTGGCAACCGCAGGCGATGAGCGTAGCCTCTTTGAAATTATCCCAGGACATCGCTTTTAAAGTCACCAATGAAATTGGCGGGCTCGGTTTGTTTGGCGTTGAGCTGTTTATTAAAGGCGATAATGTGTGGTTTAGCGAAGTGAGCCCCAGACCTCACGATACCGGCATGGTGACCATGACCACACAAAATCAAAATGAATTTGAATTACACGCAAGAGCTATTTTAGGATTGCCTGTGAACACTGGTTTGCAAAAAGCCGGGGCCAGTGCGGTTATTTTAGGCGGTATTAATGCTAAAGGCGTTGTTTATGAAGGGCTAGCTCAAGCGCTTGCCGTACCAGACAGCGAAGTGAGATTGTTTGGCAAACCTGAAGCATTTGTTAAAAGGCGTATGGGCGTTGCTTTGGCAAACGCTGAAAGCGTCGATGAGGCTAGGCATAAAGCGGTTAAAGCCGCAAGTTTAGTGATGGTCAAAGCAGCGCTTTAGTTAAAAACAGGTGGCAAAATGATTAAAATGGCAGTTATTATATTGGCCTTTTTCATCTCAAATGGGGTGAGGGCAGACATCTACAAGTTTACTGATATTGATGGTCGTGTCTACTACACCAATACCAAGGTACCTCGACATGGCTTGTATAAGCGTATTATCAGGACAAAATATTACTCCGAAATTAATGTGCCTCGACATGGCTTGTATAAACCTATTGTCAGCACAAAAATATTTCGATTTCCAAATTCAGACTATTACCATACAAAACCACATACTTTTTCCGGCGCTAACAAAAAAAAATTTGCTGATCTGATCGAACAGGCGGCTTATAGGCATCAGGTTGATGCCAAATTGGTGCATGCAGTTATTCAAACTGAGTCCGCTTACAACTCAACAGCACAATCCTCAAAGGGAGCAGTGGGTTTAATGCAGTTAATGCCCGATACGGCGAGACGATTTGGCGTGACCGACCGCAATGACCCTGATCAGAATGTTGACGGTGGCACACGTTATTTGAAATATTTAATCAACCTGTTCAATCCAAATTTAGGTCTTGCTGTTGCTGCTTATAATGCCGGTGAAAATGCGGTAATACGCAATAATAATTCCATTCCGCCTTATCCTGAAACACAAAATTATGTCCGGCAGGTATTGGCGTTATACAATCGATAACATTATTCGCTTAAAGATAGCTTTATAGTAAAGGATTATATTTAAGGCCGGTTGATGGGATATATTTTAGTTACCCTATTCTTGAGGGGCACCCACGGCAAATAAAACAGTCCTTACAGAATTCAAATCAAAATTAGGCTTAATTTAGCTGCTCTAGTTATTCACTTCCATAACTGCCCTTTAATAAATCGTTATGTATCGTTTTATAGATGACCTTACGTTCAATATTATTATCATTGAATCAGATCGTTCTATTGATGCAGAAAGCGTTCCCCGCATTATAAAGGCCAATTATTCAGCAGCCGCTCTTTTAGGACATGATGAAAAGGAACTCATTGATAAGCCCTTAAATCTTTTTTTTTCCCCTGAAAAATGGCAGAACATGCTTGCTGGATTAAGCGATGAAATGCCTGGAAAAAGCTTCGAAAGTGAACTCCTCACACAAGCGGAAAAATCAATTCCCGTACAGATATCCCTTTCTGTCTTACCCGGACAAAATCCGAACAAAACCCACATGGTTTTGCTCATTCAAGATATAAGTGACAGGAAGGCGCTGGATAAAACCCATCTTCTGATGCACTGGGCCGTTGAACAGAGCGCCAGTGCCGTGCTGATTACGGATAAAAACGGGCTTATAGAATATATCAACCCTAAATTCACTGAGCTTACGGGCTATACATCAGAAGAACTGCTGGGTCAAAACCCCAAAATCATGCAATCCGGGAACACGCCGATAGAGCACTATCAGAGCATGTGGCAAAACATTTTAAGCACGGGAGAATGGTGTGGTGAAATTAAGAATCAAAAGAAAAATGGCGACGACTACTGGGTGTATGAGTGTGTTAGCACCATAAAAAACGATCGGGATGAAGTGACCCATATTTTGGCGATTGAAGAAGATATCACCCAGCGTAAAGAAACTGAATCGGCGCTGAGAGAAAGCGAAGAACGGTTTAGGCAAATGGCGGAAATGACCGGTGAATGGTTATGGGAGCAAGACCCGCTTGGCTTTTATATCTATTGCAGTGCCGCCGTTAAACAAATTCTCGGATTTAGCTTGGATGAAGTCGTTGGCAAACATTATACTGATTTTTTAACGCCTCAGGATCAGGTGGAGCAGCAATCTTATTCAGCTAGCCACCAGCCTTTTTATGCGCTGACTAATCACTATCGGCATAAAGATGGACACCCCGTTTTTACTGAATCGACCGGGTTGCCCATCATCAATGCTGAAGGAAGGCTGCTAAAATGGCGCGGTGTTGATCGGGATATTACCGCCAGAAAGCATTTTCAGGACGCCCTTATTGAAAGTGAAAAACGCACCCGGCTTATTATTGAAAGCTCCTTAAGCGCCATCGTGATTATGGATTCCTACGGACTCATTACTGACTGGAATCATCAGGCTGAAAAAATGTTCGGCTGGTTACGTAATGAGGCTATCGGCCAGCGTCTTGAAGATTTAATTATCCCATTACGGTTTCGCAGCGCGCACCGTAAGGGATTAAAACACTTCCTGCATACGGGGAATGGCCCCATGTTAAATAAATTGGTCGAGCATGTCGCCATGCGCAAGGATAGCTCGGAATTTCCTGTTGAAGTCAGTGTTGCCCCTTTAAAACTGGGTAACGCCTATATATTTAGTGGTTTCATACACGAAATTACTGCCCGTAAAGCGGCTGAGCAAAAAATTCGTCAGTCTGAGATCAATTTGGCTATTGCCCAAAGTGAAATAAAAATTGCCCAACGGATTCAAGCCTCGTTGTCACCGTCAGCGCCGATTAAAACAGCGCATCTTGAAGTGATCGGCTATTGTTTGCCTGCCGATCAGGTGGGTGGTGACTATTTTGATTATTTTTTTCGAGATGCTGATCGTCTGGATATGATCATAGCCGATGTTTCCGGTCATTCAATCGGGCCGGCCCTGTTTATGGTTGAAACCCGCAGCGCCCTTCGATCACAAGTAAGTCATCTGGGAACTCCCTCCGAAACAGTGGGCGTGCTCAATAATTTTCTGTTCGAGGATTTGGATAAAGCGGACTACTTTATTACCCTATTTTATTTGCAATATGACATTACCACCCAACAACTAAGCTTTGCCAATGCTGGACACCCGCCGCCACTTTTACTCAGCCCTTTTCAAAGTGAATGCAGACAGTTGGACGCCGAGGGCATGATATTGGGGGTGCGGAAAAATATTATTTTTGAAGAGAAAACCACAATCCTTTCCAAGGGCGACTTAGTCCTTCTTTATACAGACGGACTAACTGAAGCGGAAAATCCTGACGGTGACTTTTTTGGCGTGGAACGGGTCAGCGAGCTTCTCATTCACTATGCTCAACAATCGCCAGAAAAAATCATTGAGGCGCTGATAATGCATCTAAAACATTTTTGCCAAAGCGAAGCTTTTAAAGATGACATTACGCTTATGATTTTTAAGCGTCGTTAGCCTTGGGTTATGTTGCGCAGGCCTTCCCAGTCCTGCCAAATGCAGTTAGTTCATAATGCGACGAACCCGGCTACTTGCCTATGAACAAGCAGGGCATACAGGATCCGCTCCAGTTGATTCATGCCCCCTTATTAATTATTGGTCACTCATCTTGACGGCTAATAAAGAACTTATTTTCACCACACGCCCATTTCCATGCCGGGAGATGGAATGCTGTTGACATAAATTAAAGCTGAACAAGTAATTTTTCTCTGGAAAAGTGGCTGAAAGTTAATGGTCAATAATTAGCTCAATTCTGCTGGTCATTGACAAAAAATATACGCAAAGTAAAAAATAGGAGCGAAAATGTGGATAGTCTTGTTTATACTGGCCTTGTTGTTTGTTTTGGGAGGCGCATTAATTTTACTCCGGTCGGCAAAAACATCGAAAATTCCTGATAATGTTAAATCGCAGCCTTACGATGAGGATGATTCTAATAGCTGGTAGTTACTGCCGGTTAGTCAGCGTATTGGTATCATTGCAGGCGTTTATTTTGATTCAATATGCTTCATTGAAACATTTACGCGTCTCAACAAGAAATAATTATGAAGGTATTGAATTAATTGTAATTAATTAATTAAATAGACAGAAATAATATATCGAAACAATAAGTTAGTAATAATTATCCTTGTTGGCGCAGGCATAACTTAAGTAAGGGAAGATAATTCATATTCTTATGCAATGTTCGAGTAAACCTACAAATCAACAGTAACACTAGGAGAGGAATCATGATATTCAAACAATTATTTGATCCAGAAACCTGGACCTACACTTATTTGATTGCTGACCCTGTCAGTAAAGAGGCTGTTTTTATTGATCCGGTCAACACTCATATTGATGGCTATATTACCTTGCTGGAAAAGCATGGCTTGCAGCTGAAATATTCACTGGAAACTCATGTTCATGCTGATCACATAACCGCCAGCGGCCTTCTGCGCCAACGTTTGGGCGCACAAACAGCAGTTAGCCAACTATGCGGCGCAGAGACAGCCGATGTGCAAATTCAGGATGGGGATGTTTTTACGTTAGGCACCAGTGAAGAGATTAAAGTGATTGCTACCCCCGGGCATACACGCGGCAGTATTTCTTTTTTATGGCGTGACCGGGTTTTCACCGGCGATTCTTTATTTATCGGCGGTTGTGGACGCACCGATTTTCAGGGCGGCGATGCGGGTGCGCTTTATGACTGCATCACGCAGCGTTTGTTTACCTTGCCGGATGAAACACTGGTTTATCCGGGTCATGATTATCAAGGCCGCTGGGTTAGCAGCATCATGCAGGAACGCGCAACCAATCCCCGCCTGGCCGGAAAAACGCGCGAGCAGTTTATCGAGATCATGAACAACTTGAACCTGCCCAAACCCCGCTTAATTGATGAAGCCGTACCTGCCAACCGTTACTGCGGTTTGGACGAAAATGAACGTCAGGATGCGGTTGCCGTGAGAGACATTAAGCAGCCCAGCCGCAATGAAATCACTCCTCAAGATTTGGTAGCGGAGGCCAAGCAACACATTACCGAAGTGAATGTAACGACCGCCAAACAATTGCTGGCAGAGGGCAATATCGTTATTGTCGATACTCGCGAAGAGAGCGAATACGCGGCAGGGCATATTGATAATGCGCTGCTTCTGCCCCGTGGTGTTCTGGAATTTAAAATTGGTAATAGTCCCGAGCTGGCCGACAAATCCAAAGCCGTATTGATTTATTGCCGCACCGGCGGCCGTTCTGCACTGGCGGCGCAGACGATGCAGCAGTTAGGTTATAACAATGTCCTGTCCATGGCGGGTGGTTTTGAAGCCTGGAAAAAGGGTTGAAATATTAAAAATGTAAGGTGCATCGGTGTAGAGTCTTAAGTTAAACTGAGGTGGCTGCAAAATTTGACCTTGCTCCTTGTATCCTAAAAATATAAATAATAATAACCGGAGGCCTTTATGTCACAACAACACCATTCCCTTTTGATTGTCGGAGGCGGCGCGGCAGGCGTTTCCATCGCTAATAATATGCGCCGTCAAAACGCCAGTATTGACATTGCCATTATTGAGCCATCTGAAAAACATTATTACCAGCCTGGTTTTACTATCGTCGGCGGCGGCGCTTATACCTTACAACAAACCATTCGAAATGAGGCAGATTTAATTAATCCCACTGTTAAATGGATTAAGGATTACGCTGAAACCTTTCAGCCGGATGAAAATAGCGTTACTCTGCGTTCAGGGGAAACGGTCAGTTACGATTATCTGGTTGTTTGTCCAGGCTTGCAACTGGATTGGGATAAGATTGCAGGCTTAAAAGAAACGATTGGTAAAAACAACGTATGCAGTAACTATTCGCCGGATACGGTGGAATACACATGGGAATGCATCAGAAATATCGAATCAGGTACGGCGCTGTTCACACAACCACCGATGCCGATTAAATGTGCCGGAGCGCCACAAAAAATCATGTATCTGGCTGCGGACCGCTTCCGTAAAAAAGGCATTCTGGATAAATTTACCATTGAATTCTGTAACGCTGGCCCTGCCATGTTTGGTGTACCCTTTTACGCTAAAGCATTAATGAAGGTTGCAGCCGGCTACGGTATTAAAACGAATTTCAACCACAATCTGGTTGCCATTGATGGCCCGGCTAAAACAGCCACGTTTGAAACAACCGACAGCGAAGGTAACAAGCAACAGGTTGCCAAGCAATTTGACATGATTCATGTCACACCTCCACAAAGCGCGCCGGACTTTATTAAGAAAAGCCCTTTGGCGGGTCCTGCAGGTTGGGTCGACGTAAATAATAAGACTCTTCAACACAATAAATACAGTAATATTTTTGGACTTGGCGATGCGGGTTCGACACCGAATGCCAAAACCGCAGGCGCAGTTCGCAAACAGGTTCCGGTGGTGGTTGATAATATTCTTGGCCTGATGAAGGGCAAACAGCTTGCTGAAGATTATGATGGTTATGGCACTTGTCCGTTGACAACATCCTTGAATAGGGTCATGCTGGCTGAATTCTCTTATGATGGCAAAGTAACGCCTTCTTTTCCATTCCTGGATCCCAGAAAAAGCCGCTTTATATGGTGGTGGGGTAAAACGACGGGCTTTCCATGGTTATACTGGCACTTAATGATTAAAGGTTATCGTATCGATATACCGCATCTGGAATCCTATGCCAAACGCTTTACAGACGAAGAATAACGCAATAGGCATAGTGTTTGTAGGCCTGATTCATGCCCGAGAGCGATGCGAGCCAACTCTTGCATCGTTCTGGAAATGGAGTTGGTGCCGGCCAGCTCCCAGGGCGCCATAACCCTCCAATTTGACAACAGTGACTCACCTTGCGTGGGATCATAGAAAAAACGGCAATGATTGATTAACAACTCAATATGTCACGATTTACGGCATTCCTTCCGATTGCGGGCTGGCTAAAAACCTATAGCCGTCAGGATGTTAACAGCGACCTGTTCGCCGGTATCATTACCGCTATTTTACTGATTCCTCAAGGTATTGCCTACGCGATACTGGCCGGTTTGCCGCCACAGCTCGGACTTTATGCCAGTATTTTGCCACCGATACTGTACGCCTTGTTCGGAACCAGCCGGACTTTATCCGTAGGCCCGGTTTCAATTGCCGCCATCATGATTGCCAGCGCCTTAAATGCGCCTGAGATCAGCGCCTTAGGTAATCCGGTGCAAAGCGCGTTGATATTGTCAGCTGAAAGTGGCTTAATTATGCTGCTGATGGCTCTTCTTGGCATGGGAAGCTTGGTTAATTTTATCAGCCATCCAGTCCTTACCGGCTTTACCAGCGGCGCTTCCCTATTGATTGTAGGGAGCCAATTACCGCAATTGGCTGGTTTGAAAAGCCCCGCCTGTGGTTTCCATTTCGCTTGTTACAGAGATTATTTGCTGGGCTATAATTCAGCGGCTTTAATAATCGGTGTGGCAGCTTTGATAGTGTTGACAGTTTTCGGTAAACCGCTCACCACGCTCCTCAAAAAATTAGGCGTTAAACTTTCTCTGGCGACGGCCATTAGCAAATGCGGGCCTTTGTTAACGGTTTTACTGACCACCGTTGCCGTTAATTATTTTGATTTATCCGGGCAAAATAAAGTGGCGGTTGTAGGTAGGGTACCGGCTGGTTTTCCTGCATTAACCCTGGATTTTATTGCTCTTGAAAAATGGCGTTTGCTACTGCCCAGTGCTGCTTTTATCGCGCTAATCGCCTATGTGGAAAGTGTCGCAATAGCTAAAGTCACCGCTAACCTCAGAGGAGAAAAAATCATACCTAACCAGGAATTGATTGCCCTGGGGGCGGCTAATCTTGCTACGGCCATTTCGGGCGGCATGCCCGTTGCGGGCGGTTTTAGCCGGACGATGGTGAATTTTACCGCAGGTGCCCGCACACAAATGGCGATGATTATCGCAGCCGCCATCCTGGCTTTGGCGGTGATCTTTTTTAGTCCATGGTTTGAAAATATTCCTAAAACCGCGTTAGCGGCTATCATCCTGGTTGCCATCATTCCTTTAATACGTCTAAAAAATATTCTTCATTTGTGGTGTTATGATCGCGGCGACTGTACTGCTGAAACCGTCACTTTATTAGGCGTTTTAATCCTGGGCATTGAGAAAGGTATTGCCTTGGGCATTATCCTCACTCTAGTCAACCAATTACGTAAAATAAGCCGCCCACACATTGCCGTAGTCGGACGCATAACCGATACCGCACATTATCGAAACGCCAAGCGCCATAGCGTAGAAACCTGGCATCACCTGCTGTTACTTCGCATCGATGAAAGCATCAATTTTGCCAATATTGATTATATTGAAGGTTTTGTGGCATCCGAGTTAATACTGCAACCGGAGGTTAAGCACATTATCCTTATATTTACTTCAGTAAGCGATGTAGACACCACTGCATTGGAGGCATTGGAAAGTTTAAACCATGACTTGCAGGCATCCCGGATTACTCTTCATCTTTCAGAAGTGAAAGGTCCCGTGCTCGATAAACTTGAAAGAACTGATTTTTTAAAACAACTGAAGCCAGGTAAGGTGTTTTTTCACACCGAAGATGCGGTTAGAGAACTGGCTTAAAAATAGCCATTCCACGACTTCCCATAACAAAGCCCTGCATACGCAATTGCAGCGCAGGGTAACTCAAAAATATTCGCTTTGCTCGCTGCACATTTTCAATTACAAGAAAGCAGTGTCGTATGCGGGGTTTGATTGTTTTAAAGCCATTGATTACTTACATAAGAATCTTTTTTGGCTGCTTTTATTAAAATAGGAATTACCGGGACTGATACTTCCTAATCCTCCTGTTTCCAATTCGTATATAATACGTCATTTATTTGAACATTTTTATCTACATGCCGAAAAAGAAAAGTACATCTTTATTTGAAGACTCACTCGCAGAACTTGAACTGTTGGTAGGTCAGCTCGAACAAGGTGAAATTTCACTCGAAGAGTCATTAAAGTCTTTTGAACGAGGGGTCACACTTACCCGAACTTGTCAAAAAGCCTTGCAAGAGGCGGAACAAAAAGTTCAGATTCTGCTAGAAAAAAACGGCACTCACACCTTGGAGCCCTTTACCGATGAGTAATGCGTTAAAAGAATACCTTAGTTATTGTCAAAACCGAGTCGAGAAGGCTTTGGAAGATCGTCTTCCTAGTGGGCAATTACTGCCGCAAAAACTTCATCAGGCAATGCGTTACTGTGTGCTTGATGGTGGTAAACGCATGCGACCCATGCTGACATATTGTACAGGAAAGGCTTTGGGCATTGCCCCGGAGGCTTTGGATGGACCGGCTTGCGCGGTTGAATTTATTCACGTTTATTCGTTGATACACGATGATCTTCCTGCGATGGATGATGATGATCTCAGGCGAGGTAAAGCGACTTGTCATGTGGCTTTTGATGAAGCCACCGCTATTTTAGCGGGCGATGCGCTACAGGCTTTGGCGTTTGAAATATTGGCGCATGATCCCAGCATCGCCGCGACTACCGAAGGCCGGTTAAAAATGATTATTGCCTTAGCAAAAGCGAGTGGTTCTCAGGGGATGGTAGGCGGTCAGGCCATTGATTTGCAATCGGTAGGCGCGAGATTAAATTTGCCTGAACTGGAAAATATGCATATTCATAAAACGGGTGCTTTAATTCGTGCCAGCGTCAATATGGCAACGCTTGCGAAAGCCGATATAGACTCGGCTGTAGCTACAAAATTGGATCACTATGCAAAATGTATCGGTTTATCCTTCCAGGTTAAAGATGACATCCTTGATGAGGAAAGCGATACGGCGACATTAGGCAAAACACAGGGGAAGGATAAGGATAACGATAAACCCACCTATCCAGCTTTATTAGGATTGGCCGGAGCCAAAAAGAAAGCGCAGGAACTTCATGAGAAGGCGCTGGACAGTCTGAGCATTTTCGGCCAAGAAGCCGATTTGTTACGTGACTTATCGCTTTATATTATTCAACGGACTCACTGACAATCAGCTGGATTGTTGGGGATATAACCTGGGTAATTCAACCTTCCACCTATTTAAGTAAAATAATGGACAGACTTAGAAGCAAAATCCGTGATATTCCAGACTTCCCCAAGCCAGGCATTATTTTTAAGGATATTACACCGCTGGTAAAAGATCCTGCTGCATTAAGGCTTGCTGTGCATCAATTACTGCACCCTTTTCTTGGTAGGGAAATTACCGCAGTTGCCGGCATGGAGGCTCGCGGTTTTATTTTCGGCTCATTGGTGGCCTGGGAGTTGGGTCTTCCATTTATACCCTTAAGAAAGCCGGGAAAACTACCTTACGATGTACAAAGCGTGGCTTATGATCTTGAATACGGCTCAGCTGCATTGGAAGCACATATTGATGCTTTTATTGAGGATGATCGCGTGTTGTTGATTGATGATTTATTGGCTACAGGCGGAACAGCAAAGGCAAGCTGTGAACTGGTTGAAAAATTGGGTGCCAAAGTTGAAGCTTGCGCTTTTGTTGTGGAGCTGGATTTTTTGGAGGGAAGAGAAAAACTTAGCGGTTACGAAGTGTATTCTTTATTGCATTTTTAAAGGCGCGATAACTCCAAACTAGATCACTAAATTGATATTATGTAGTTCGCTGCCGACGCTTCAGCAGAGGTGGTCGGATTAATATTTGGCTGTGCAACTATCAAATAGCTTTGGAGTTAGTTCTCATATGCTGCTTTATAGGCTATGTAACTTGCTTACTTCGACACTGCTTTTAATGCAGAAGGGGGAGGAGGCAAAAGCCGCAATTCATGATTGGGGCGAATATCCTTAGCCTCGGTGTTTACATTCAGGCCCGGGGTTGTTTTTTTGATTGCAGACGCATCACTGCCTTTGGTAGAAGGCTTTGCTGTCTCATCACCCAACTCATCGTCGAGATCTAAAGATGACTCGGTTTTTCCATCGGTTGCCAGATTATTTCGCCATTGTAAAAAAGCTTCCCGGGTAAATACATAAGGATCCAGGGAGGCTTCATCAATGAATTTCAATGAGCCTTCAGCGTTTGCACGAGTATTTAGCAAGGAGACTAGTTGCACCGGAATGCCTACATAATTGGCCGGATTTGCCGCCGTGTCAAATGCCGAACCTGGAATACCACGCATAGTTGATGGCCCCAGAAAGGGGATTACCAAATAGGAGCCTTGCGGAACCCCCCAAACGGCAAGGGTCTGCTCAAAATCCTCTTCATTTTGTTCCAGCCCAACATGTGACGCCACATCAACAAAACCAGCCAGGCCCATAGTCGTATTAAGGGCAAAACGTCCGGTATCATGTGCGCTTTGGGCAAATTTAGCCTGAAGAACATCATTAATAATTACGTTAATGTCTTTAAGATTACTGAAAAAATTGTAAACGCCAGTTTGCATAAACTGGGGCGTTACCCATTTGTAGGCATCTGAAATGGGTTTGGCAACATAATCATCAACGGTATCATTAAAGCCAAAAATTTTTCTGTTAAAGTTCTCATAAGGATCATCCTTTGCTGAACTGGTTTGCTGTCCTTTAACACCAGTCGTTGCGCAGCCACTCAAAAAAATGGTGATACCAATAAGTACACTTAAGAAAATTTTCTGCATTTTGGCGTTACGATTACCGCTACATGGCTTGTTCATTGGCATAAAATCCGCAGCCTATTGTTTTGAATAATTATCAATTTTTTCGTTTATTTTTGCTATTAAGGCATCGAAGCCTTCTCGCTGTAATATAGAGGTGTACTCTGATCTTTTCAAGGCCAAATCACTCACGCCATTAGCGATGATGTTAATAATGCGCCAGCTATCGCCTTTTTCTTTTAGCATGTAATCAAATTTGACCGGTTTATCATCTGGAATAACAAGAGTGCTGTGCACAACAACACCTCCTCTTGTAGTCTCTTCCTCCGAGTCAAATACGAATTTTTCTCCAGAATAATCTTTAAAGTTGTGCGCGTAAGATGAAACGCTGAGGCGGTTGAATACGTCGACAAGTTTCTGTTGTTGCGCCTCGGATAATTTTTCCCACTCTTTACCTACAACAATGCGGGCAATTTTTGTTAAGTCATGACTATTTGATATCGGTTCATACAGTTTGTCGTATCGTCCTGCATACCCTAATTGCTTGCCGTTCTTCATGACTGCTATCAGTTCGGACTGAAATTTTTCGACCACCTGCTTTGCGGTTGCTCCACTTTCTGCCTGGGCAGAAGTGTGTACTGTTGCAAACAAACATAATATAAAAAAAGCAGCTAACTTCATATTCTTCAAAACCATACACAAATCCTCAAAAAAATTTGCATTTTAATAAACGTTTTTTACGTTGCTGTTGGAACTGTTTATTCCTCCAATTCCGTTGGTCAAGCTCTATCCGGTGATTGCTGCTCATTAACTGAAGCATAGTTGAGGCTAAAGCTTGAGTTTCGTTGGGTATAAGCCGATACCGCCATGCGAGCGAGCGGCAACACAATAAGGATTGCCGCTATAGCTCGGTTGAAGAAACAGTCTTGTTATTAGGCTAGTCAGCCATTTCTACTCTGATAGGAATGCCTGAAAGGGTTGATAATGGTTTCGCATCTGCATAGTGAGGCGTAGGCTCAGGCAACATATCGCCTTCAGTTTTAGGGCCTTTGATAGATGTCAGTAATGCTTTCAGCGGATGTTTTAACATATCTTCAACAGCAGTCGCTTCATATCCACAATGAGCCATGCAGCTTGCACATTTAGGATTATTAACATTGCCGTATTTTTCCCAAGGCGTGGTGTCCAGAAGTTCTTGAAAACTTGCAGCATTGCCTTCATCAGCCAGTAAATAGCAGGGTTTTTGCCAGCCAAAGACATTACGCGTGGGGTTGCCCCACGGCGTACATTCGTAGTTTTGATTCCCGGCCAAAAAATCAAGATAAAGCGATGAATGGTTTAATTTCCATTTGCGGTTTTTGCCAATTTTAAAAATGCCCCTGAATAAATTCTTAACATCTTTACCCTTAATGAAAACATCCTGCTGTGGCGCACGCTCATAACTGAATCCAGGCGCAATGGTTATCCCTTCAACACCAAGCTCCATGGCATAATCAAGAAAATCTGCAACCTCCTGCGAGGTTTCGCCCTGAAAAAGTGTGCAGTTTATGTTGACCCTAAAGCCTTTTCCCAAGGCCAGCTTTATTGCATCAACTGCCCGTTCAAAAACACCTTCTTGGCAAACCGAGGCATCATGTCTTTCTTGCATTCCGTCTAAATGGATGGAAAAAGTCAAATAAGGGGAAGGCGTATAATCATCAATCCTCTTTTTCAGTAGCAAGGCATTGGTACATAAATACACAAATTTTTTGCGGGCGATAATGCCTGCAACAATCTGCGGCATTTCTTTGTGAAGCAGCGGTTCTCCACCCGGAATCGACACCATAGGCGCATTACATTCGTCTACTGCTTGCATGCATTCTTCGAATGATAAACGTTTGTCGAGAATATCGTCAGGATAATCAATTTTACCGCAGCCCGCACAGGCTAAATTGCAACGAAACAAAGGTTCCAGCATGAGTACCAAAGGATACTTTTTAACTCCTTTGAGCTTTTGTTTAACCAGATAACGGCCTACAGCCAACTGTTGACGTAATGGAACTCCCACGAGCATAACCTCCAAAATTATTATAACCGTTGATGGTCCGTGACAATGACCACCCTGAAACCACATACGAAATGCAGAATAATAAGCGTGTAGCAATAATACAACAGTCAATCGATGCTTGTATAAAATAATGTTTTCCAAGAGTTTTTAATCGTGAAGTTTATTTATTCAAGCGGTGCTGCTATATAATACAAACGCTTATCTATTACAGACTAGGATACTATCTTTTAACTAATGACTCCAGTTTTTAAGCCAAATTTTCTACACTTCAGTCAAATTAGCGGGTGATCTTACAGTAATTTGCATTTATACAACACAATTGCTTAAATCACCGTTTTTATACTTAATAAACTGTCTGGTAACTCATTTAAACAGGATTTTGGCAATAAAACAACATTGCTTTGCAAAATACCAACAAACAAGCTATTATTGCCATCAACCAATTTACTAACCCAACTTGGGCCTGCATCAATAAATATTATGAGCGAAACCCGAATTTCTTTGGATAACCCCAAATCATTGAGCCAATTGTCCGATAATGACTTTCAGACGCTATTGCTTGAAGGTGTTTCGAGAACATTTGCTCTAACTATTCCACAGTTACCTGAGAAACTTTATGGCGCGGTCGCCAACGCTTATCTTTTATGCCGTATTGTCGACACTATTGAGGATGAGGTTTCATTATCTGCCTCGCAGAAAAAATATTTTTGTTCCGAGTTCATAGAGGTAGTAAAAACAGGGTTAAATTCCGAGCCTTTTGCCGTAGATCTTGCGCCATTACTTTCTGATCAGACCATCCCTGCTGAACACACATTAATCCATGTGCTGCCCCGGGTTATAGAAATTACTCATACATTTGATGATGATCAAATTGATGCGCTGGCTTGTTGCGTAGAAACCATGGCCGAAGGCATGCCAATATTTCAGGCTCAGGATCTTCACGGCGGCTTAGCGACGCTTGCCGATATGGATCGGTATTGTTACTACGTAGCGGGTTGCGTGGGCGAAATGCTGGCGAAACTCTTTTGCCATTACTCGCCTGAAATCGCCCGGCATAGAGAAGAGCTACTGACTTCAGCGGTTTCTTTTGGGCAAGGCTTGCAAATGACCAATATATTAAAAGATATTTGGGATGATGCTCAGCGTGGGGTTTGCTGGTTACCACAAGATATTTTTACCGAGACGGGTTTTGATCTTAAAAACTTAAACACTGAAACGGATGACGAAAGATTCAGAATAGGTCTGGAGCACCTGATCAGTATTGCTCACGGTCATTTGCACAACGCCTTGATATACACTCAAAAAATACCGGCTCATGAAACAGGTATTCGCAACTTCTGTCTCTGGGCGTTGGGCATGGCTGTGTTGACCTTAAGAAAGATCAAACAAAACCCGGACTTCAAGCATTCTGATCAGGTTAAAATCACCCGTAAGAGTGTTAAGGCAACGATTCTTGCGACCCGGTTAGCGGGTCGAAGCAATATGTTGTTGACTTTACTTTTTAATTTAACCGGCCGGGAGCTGAAAGCGCCCGGCTGGACTTATTCCTTACCTTCCTCAAAAGCCAACTCAGACCTTTAAGGACGTAATTATGTTTACAGACACTAATACACAACCCCATATTGGCAATGTATCCAGTTCATCAACAGCCATATATTCCAAGGCCTACAACCTCAATAAAGCCATTAGCAGAGCACAGGATAAACTGTTGAGCCTGCAGGACAAAGACGGCAACTGGGTGTTCGAACTGGAAGCTGACTGCACTATTCCGTCAGAATACATTTTGATGATGCATTATCTCGGAGATATTGATGAACCCTTGCAAGCCAAAATAGCCAATTATTTGAGATCCCATCAGTCTAAAGACGGCAGTTATCCTTTGTTTACCGGCGGTCCAGGCGACATCAGTTGCAGTGTCAAGGTTTATTATGCCTTAAAGCTGGCAGGCGATTCTCCGGACGCAACGCATATGACCCGACTGAGAAATTACATCTTAAGCAGGGGAGGGGCTGCAAAAGCCAATGTTTTTACGCGCATTGCGCTGGCAACCTTTGAGCAGTTGCCTTGGCGCGGGGTGCCTTATATTCCAGTGGAAATCATGTTGTTTCCCAGCTGGTTTCCGTTTCATTTAGACAAAGTCGCCTACTGGTCGAGAACGGTTATGGTGCCGTTGTTCATTCTATGTACGCTAAAAGCGACAGCTAAAAACCCGAACAAGGTCGGCATACTGGAGCTTTTTGTCACGCACCCTGACAAAGAGCAGCACTATTTCCCTGAAAGAACCGTGTTAAATAAAGTTTTTTTAAGTCTGGATTTTTTTGGTCGCGCAACGCGCCCATTAATCCCCAAAAAAGCACATGATCTTGCGATTCAAAAAGCAAAAGACTGGATTATTGAACGCCTGAACGGTGAAGACGGATTGGGTGGTATTGCGCCTGCTATGATGGCGGCTTATCAAGCTTTGCTGCTGCTGGATATGCCCAAAGATCATGAGCTTATTGTCACCGCTCGCAAGGCTATCGATAAATTACTGGTTATTAACGAGCATGATGCCTATTGCCAGCCTTGCTTATCGCCTGTTTGGGACACGGCGTTAGCAGCATTAGCATTACAGGAAGCTGATAAAGACAGGAACTCAGTTCATCCATTGACTAACCCGGCCCTGACTCGTGCATATAACTGGCTTAAAAGCAAACAGTTGTCGGATGAGCCGGGCGACTGGCGTAATTCCAAGCCTGATTTGGCGGGTGGCGGTTGGGCTTTCCAGTTTGAAAACCCTTATTATCCCGATGTTGATGATACGGCTGTCGTTGGCTTTGCCATGGCAGAATCAAACTTACCTGATTTGGATGAATCAATACATCGGGCAACCCGATGGATAGTGGGCATGCAATCGGAAAACGGGGGTTACGGGGCATTTGATGTCGATAACACCTGCTATTATCTTGATGAAATTCCTTTTGCCGACCACGGGGCTTTATTAGATCCCCCTACATCCGATGTCAGTGCGCGTTGCGCGATGCTGATGGCCAGAGTTGCTCAGGATCATGCTGAATATCTGCCGGCTTTAAAGCGCACTATTGAATATATTCGTAGCGAACAAGAAGAGGATGGCTCCTGGTTTGGCCGTTGGGGAACCAACTATATTTACGGCACCTGGTCTGTTTTGCTTGGATTGGAGCAAACCAACCTGCCTAAAACTGATCCAGTTTACACCAACGCTGTAAAATGGTTAAAAAGTATGCAGCGTGAGGATGGCGGTTGGGGCGAGGATAATTACAGCTATCACGATAAGAGTGTTAGCGGAAGTTACCGTTTTAGCACTGCTTTTCAGACAGCGTGGGCTGTGTTAGGTCTGATGGCTGCGGGCGAAGCGCAAAGCCCCGAAGTAAAGGCAGGGATTGATTTTATCTTGCACCATCAGCAAGCCGATGGCGTTTGGAATGATAAATGTTTTACTGCTCCCGGATTTCCCAGGGTTTTTTATCTTAAATACCATGGTTATGATAAATTTTTCCCGCTTTGGGCGTTGGCTCGTTACCGCAACGAACTTAACAAGAAATGATCACAGGTATTGTTGTTGCCTTACCTGAAGAACTGGCTACCCTGACGCCTAAAAAAATTGATAAAGGGAATTGTCTCTTCCTTGCTGATAAGATAGTGGTTGCTTATTCAGGAGCGGGTTCTATAAATGCCCGGTCGGCGGCCGAACTGCTGGTTACTAAGGGCGCGGCCCGGCTCATAAGCTGGGGTTGCGCGGCAGCGCTCAGTGGAACATTAAAACCGGGTGACTTGGTTCTGGCCGATGAGCTGATAGATGCCGAGGGGCGTAGAGACGCAAAATGTTGCGTCTCTACCGACTGGCACAGCTATACAAAAGAAAGACTGGCGACATTATTAGCCGTTCATTGTGGTCGTTTAGCTGAGAGTACAAGCATTGTTTCAACCCGCATGGAAAAAAAACAATTGTTTGCGCTAACGGGTGCAGTTGCGCTGGATATGGAAAGCGTCGCTATTGCCAAGGTCGCAAGGCAATACACAATGCCGTTTCTGGTCATTCGCGCCATTGTCGATCCGGTTGATATGAGCTTACCCCAGGCCATTCGCTATTCGCTGAACGATCAGGGTGAAGTTGCGTTAGGAAAATTATTATTTTTTCTTTTTCTACACCCTGCAGAGTTGCCCGGATTGATAAAGCTGGGCATGTACTTTAATGCGGCAAAGAAAACGTTAAAATTGGTTGCCAAACATCTTGACACGGTGGCTGGCGTTAACTGCTTAAATGCAGCAACTATCTGAAATGGCTTGCCATTTTGGACTGTATTCGTTTTGATAAAAGAGTTTAACTTAAGATGCAAAGTAAAATGCAAGCCACTTACACACTTTGCCTTACTCAAAATATCTTTAACCTTTAACCCTTGAAAATCTAATATGAATTTCAGCATTGCCGAACTGATTGCCCAACATAGCACTGATAAATTTGATCTGCATGAGCAGCATCTTAATAACCAAATGGTAAGAATGTTAAAGACCATAGGTTATGACCGTCATTATCAACGGGCTGTTGGACAATATCTTTATGATCAGGCCGGTACTGAGTATCTGGATTTGTTAAGTGGTTTTGGCGTATTTGCTATTGGTCGAAACCATCCTACGGTTATTAACGCATTAAAAGAGACTTTAACGCTGGAATTGCCGAATCTTGTGCAGCTTGACGTCTCCATTCTCAGCGGCTTACTGGCCAAAGAACTTTTGAAAACGACCCCGGATAGCATTGATAAGATGTTTTTTTGCAATTCAGGAACCGAAGCCCTAGAAGCCGCCATCAAATTTGCCCGCTATAGCACCAAACGTGAAAAAATAGTTTTTTGTGATCACGGCTATCATGGGCTGACAATGGGCGCATTATCCTTGAATGGCGATGAGATTTTTCGTGAAGGTTTTGGCCCGTTATTGCCGGGTTGTAGCCCCATACCGTTTAATGATATTGAAGCACTGGAAAAGGCTTTGAGCAATAAGGACGTTGCCGCTTTTTTCGTTGAACCGGTTCAGGGTAAAGGCGTTAATGTACCTGATGATAATTATTTGCCTGAAGTGGAGCGTTTATGTAAAAAATACGGTACGTTGTTTGTCGCTGACGAAGTCCAAACAGGTTTGGGACGCACCGGTAAATTTTGGGCAATAGATCATTGGAACGCTAAACCGGATATGATTTGCATGGCTAAAGCCTTGTCCGGCGGTTTTGTGCCTGTCGGCGCAGTGGCTATGACGCATAAGATCATGGATAGCGTTTTTAACCGGATGGATAGGGCAGTTGTGCATGGTTCAACCTTCGGTAAAAATAATTTGGCGATGGCCGCTGGTTTAGCCACTTTGCATGTAATGGAAGAAGAAAAGCTGGTGGAAAACAGTTTAAAAATGGGCACTGATATTATTAACAGTTTAAATGCATTGTCTGGAAAATATGAATTCCTTAAAGAAGCAAGAGGGAAGGGTATGATGATTGCGATTGAATTTCAATCGCCTAAAAGCCTGACCTTAAAAGCCGCTTGGGCCATGCTGGAAGCCGCCAACAAGGGCTTGTTCTGTCAGATGGTCACGATACCTTTATTTAAAGAACACCACATTCTGACTCAAGTTGCGGGGCATGGCATGAATGTGGTCAAACTTTTGCCGCCATTAAGCCTGACTCAAAAAGACCGTGACCATATTGTCAGTGCATTCGATAAAGCCATTGCGGATACGCATCAAATACCCGGCTCCATTTGGGATTTAGGCAAAAATCTGGCTGGACACGCTTTAAAAAGCAAAAAAAGTCACTGAGGAAAAAAGAGAATGAAAAAGCTGTTTCAGCTAACCCTGTTATTGCTGTCTTTGGGACAGACAGCGCTAGTTTCCGCCCATGCTGTTGTGACGGATTATTCATTAAAAGTTGCGCCCATTCATGTTAATCAACAAGGCAAAGTGGAGCTTACTTTTAATTCCAAAATTGAGCTGGGCCTGTCGCAAATCTTTTTAGTGCGGAAAGGCGATAAACATGAGCTATTACAAGCTGAAAACGGCACTAAGCAGGGGCAGATTATTATCCATATTCCCCCGTTGGAATCAGGTGATTATGCCCTAAGATTTAAAGTCTTCGCTGCTGATGGCCATTTAACTGAAGACGTTATTCATTTTTCAGTATCTCAATAGGGCATTCAATGGCGGGTATAGCTGATTTTCTCGACTCTCTGATAGGCGGCTTTGATCTGATTTGTTTTTCATTAGTAATCGGGGGCCTGTTCTGGGGACTTTTTGTTTTGCGTCCGTGGAATAATCAGAACGGATACAACGCAGTATTGCTACAAAAAACAATAACGCTTATTTACAAAGGCGGTTTTTTATTGGCCGCGGCGCAGCTTTTTAAAATAATTCTTAAAATCTGGTTGATGACCGCCGTGCTTGATCGTTGGCCATTTCCTGAATTCGCGGGTACGGCCCAATTCATCGGCGGCGTTATACGCACGCTGCTGACTGTATTTTTGGCGGGTTACTGTTATCAATACCTGAGTAAAAATCCGTTTTCCAGGACACACTGGGTCACTGCGGTTGTTGTGGCCATCCCCATGATTATTTCAGGCGCATGGCTGGTGCATGCGGCGGGGCGTTTTGATAACCGGCTTGTTCTAATGTCGCTGACGGTCATCCACCAACTGGCCGCCGCCGCCTGGATCGGCGGAATTTTCCAACTGGTCAATCTCTGGCTTTTGAAGCAAAGCAAATTGGTTCCAGCCGAATTATGGCCATTAATGCTACGCCGTTTCTCAAAGTTTGGCATAGCCTCGGTTGCCATGATTCTCATCTCGGGGTTGCCGATTGCGTTGCAGTACATCGATACCTGGAATGGGCTGGTCGGCACGGGCTACGGCAATTTGTTAATGGTAAAAATCACATTATTGTCTCTGGCTCTGGGTTTCGCCTGGTTGAATAAAAGCGCCGTGTTTGAAAACGGCGTTTCCGGCAATTCTTATGCGCTAAACAACCGCGTCCCTTATTATATTGAAGCGGAAACATTTGTCTTAATCACCTTGTTATTTACCGCTGCCAGTCTGGCTTCGCAACCGCCGGCGATCGATATCCCGACATTAACGGCAAGTTGGCAGGAAGTGTTAAACACCTTCAGCCCGCAAATTCCCCAAACCAGTTCGCCTAGCCATATAGCATTGATAGCGGGTGAGGCGGGCAGGGTTGCCATTATTGATCAAGTGCCATCAATAGCGGCAACCGAATGGTCAAATTATAACCACAACATTGCTGGTATTTTTCTAACGACGATGAGCTTTTTTGCCATGCTTTCTTATATAAAGCATTTGCCTTCCGCTTTTTCAGCTTTCGATAAATACTTGCCCTTAACCCGGTATTGGCCATTGGGTTTTGTCTTTCTGGGTATTTTTCTATTTTTCCGTAGTGATGCTGAAACCTGGCCTTTGGGGCCGATAGGGTTTTGGGAAAGCACTTTTAATAACGGTGAAGTATTGCAACATAGAATTGCGACTTTGCTGGTGTTTGTTCTGGGCATTATCGAGCTGAGCGCCAGATTGACCAAAAATCCCGGCAGCAAGCTCCCTTTCGTATTTCCCCTGTTGGCAGCTTTCGGTGGTTTAATGTTGCTTACCCATTCTCATGTCGGCTTCCAGGCTAAAAGTACATTTCTTATCCAGGTTGGTCACACTACAATGGGTATTTTTTCGCTTATTTTGGCATGTGGCCGTTGGCTTGAATTAAAGCTGGACAAACCTGGAAAAGAGATTGCCGGTTTTATTTCTGTTGCCGCCCTGTTTCAGATTGGCATCATCCTGATGTTCTATCGCGAGCCCCTTTACTAATATGAATACATTACCTGATTACCCATTACTTAACGGAATCAATACACCCGCCGATGTCCGTAAACTCAAGAAAGAGCAGCTTAAGCCCCTGGCGAAAGAATTGCGGGATTATTTAACCCATACCGTAAGTATTTCCGGTGGGCACTTTTCGGCGGGATTGGGTACGGTCGAACTCACTGTGGCTCTGCATTTTGTTTTCGATACGCCGTCAGACCAGTTGGTCTGGGATGTCGGTCATCAGGCGTATCCGCACAAAATTCTGACCGGCCGCAAAGAGCGGATGACCACTATTCGTACCCTGCATGGCGTGTCGGCGTTTCCGAGCCGGGCTGAGAGTGAATACGACGCCTTTGGGGTCGGACATTCCAGTACCTCAATCAGTGCCGCATTAGGCATGGCCATAGCCTCGGAACTGAAAGGCGAAGACAAGCAGATGGTGGCGATTATCGGAGATGGCAGCATCACCGGCGGCATGGCTTATGAAGCCATGAACCATGCCGGGGCGATTGATGCGAATCTGTTGGTGATTCTGAACGACAACGACATGTCGATTTCACCGCCGGTCGGGGCGATGAACAATTATCTGACCAAGATATTGTCCAGCAAATTTTATTCGTCGATGCGCGAAGAAAGCAAAAAAGCCCTGAGCAAAATGCCAAGCGTCTGGGAACTGGCGCGACGGACTGAAGAACACATGAAAGGCATGATTGTCCCCGGTACGTTATTTGAGGAACTCGGCTTCAATTATATTGGCCCGATTGACGGCCATGACCTGGAAATGCTGGTGTCCACACTGGAAAACCTTAAGGCGATTACCGGCCCGCGCTTTTTGCACATAGTCACCAAAAAGGGCAAAGGTTACCTCCCGGCTGAAAAAGACCCATTGGCTTACCATGGCGTGCCCGCGTTTGACCCCCGTCTGGATTCCTTACCCAAGTCAGCGCCGTCTCCGCATCCTACCTACACCGAAGTGTTTGGCAACTGGTTATGCGATATGGCCGAACGGGACGAACGCCTGTTGGGAATTACCCCAGCCATGCGGGAAGGCTCCGGTCTGGTGAAGTTTTCCGAACAGTACCCCAAGCGCTACTTCGATGTCGCGATTGCCGAACAACACGCGGTAACCTTGGCGGCGGGGCAAGCCTGTCAGGGCGCAAAACCGGTGGTTGCCATTTATTCAACCTTTTTGCAACGTGCTTATGACCAGTTGATCCATGATGTTGCCATTCAAAACCTGGATGTACTGTTTGCGCTGGATCGGGCGGGATTGGTTGGCCCAGATGGCCCCACCCATGCGGGTAGTTTCGATTACAGTTACTTGAGCTGTATACCCAACATGCTGATTATGGCGCCTGCCGATGAAAATGAATGCAGGCAAATGCTCTATACCGGATTTATACATGAAGGCCCTGCTTCCGTTCGTTATCCACGCGGCAAAGGCCCCGGCGTCGCCGTGCAAAAAGCTATGTCGGCATTGCCGTTAGGTAAAGCCGAGATTCGTCATCAAGGCAGCCGTATCGCCATTCTGGCTTGGGGAAGCATGGTGACACCAGCCTTGGCAGCAGGCAAGCACTTTGAGGCAACCGTAGTTAACATGCGCTTTGTCAAACCGATCGATGAAAAACTGCTTCTGGAGCTGGCAAAAAGTCACGAAATATTTGTCACCGTCGAAGAAAATGTCATTGCCGGTGGCGCAGGCAGTGCGGTGAATAACTTCCTGCAAGCGCAACGTATACTCATTCCGGTGTTAAATATTGGACTGCCAGACAGCTTTGTTGAGCAAGGCACGCGTGAGGAATTGTTGGCTATCTGCAGGCTGGATGTTCAGGGGATTATTGCCCGGACTGAAGCGTTCTGCGCATAAAAATACATTCATAAGTAAAGATAAAAGCCATGCGGGCGTGGTTTCGACCGCTACATTAGCGGCCAAATCACCCCCCTAGCAAGGGGAAATAATTAGCGCATTGAAATGGAAGCGGGTAGGGTAACTCCTAACTTTGGGATGACTCGTATCCTGCTGGCTGGGATGGGATGGGATGATTCGAATCACTCTCATGGTTTTTATCCGAACAACCTCTCTCATGGCAACATAATCCAGTTTATTTGTTTAAAGCGGTTAAATCCACGGGTTTAACCGCTTTACCAAAGTTTAAGCCAGCAAAGCGAAGATTAACAAGCACTGCACACTTGTGGTTACGAAACAATCTGTTGGGTCAACTTCAAGTATTTTTGATATAAGGTGTCTTGATTTTCGACATGCTTTGGATCTTTTTCTATGCAGTCGACCGGACAAACCTCAACACATTGGGGTAAGCCATGATGCCCAACGCACTCGGTACACAATTCCGGATCAATAATATAAATGTCCTCGCCCTGGGATATGGCGGCATTCGGGCATTCGGGCTCACAGACATCACAATTTATACATTCATCATTAATAATTAACGCCATATTTTACTCTTAATTAAATTTTTCTATTAAACGCTGGTGAACAGCATCAGGGACAAAACAGGACACATCGCCATTCAGTTGCGCAATCTCTCTGATCATGGTCGAAGAAATAAATTCAAATTGTTCTGCAGGCGTCAAGAACATGGTTTCCAAATGGGGCGCAAGCCGCCGATTCATTCCGGCTAGCTGGAACTCATATTCAAAATCAGATACCGCGCGCAAACCTCTTAAAATGACATTAGCGCCCTGCTGCTTGGCGCAATCAACCAGCAAGTTGTCAAAACCAATGACCCGTATATTAGAAAATTCGGGTGTGACTGATTTAACAAGTTCGACCCGCTCTTCAAGAGAAAATAGTGGCGTTTTTCCTCTGTTGACTGCGACAGCAACAATAACTTCGTGATACAGTTTGGTTGCTCTGGCAATGATATCCAAATGGCCATTGGTAATGGGATCAAACGTGCCTGGATAAATCGCGATAATTTGCATGGTTTATGGCTTTAAAAAAATGTTAATTTTATACCACTACAATCTTTTAACATACTCATTTAGTTGGAATTGCTGGTGATAAATAATAATATTCGCCGCAGAGAGGATATTAGACAGGATGCCGGCATTGAGGCTGTAAAAAGGTAGCTGTTTTACAATGAAGTATGAGGCGGTATAATTCCACACCTACAAAGAGAAAATCAATCATTAATAATGTCAAAAAATATAGTTTCCCTGAATCATGCCAGTCTTATTGTTGCCAATTTAGACGTTTCAATGAAGTTTTACTCCGAAGTTCTGGGTTTGCAAAAAGTCCATCGGCCAGATTTGGGCTTTCCTGGCGCATGGTTCCAGTTGGGCGGTCAGCAAATTCATTTATTGGAACTGGAAAATCCAGATCCAACAACAGGGCGTCCAGTTCATGGTGGACGAGACCGTCATGTTGCCTTAAATGCATTGGAACTCGAGCCTGTTCAGGAGGCTTTGAACAGGGCAGGCGTTTTTTATACAATGAGCGTCTCGGGCCGAAGAGCGCTTTTTTGCCGCGATCCAGACGGGAATGCGGTGGAAATTATTGAACAGCCATAATTTTTATATCTGCCTGTTACCCCGTATTTGCGGCGACAGGGTTTGCAGTTTGTAAATGTGTATTCACCTATATTAAAGATTGCAAAATCCTCAATCTTTTTATTTCCCTTGGTACCTGTTTTTTTTAAACAAACAGGTTTAAATAAACATAATAAATACCGGAGAACTAAATGACCGTTAGTGCGGATGATTTTAAAAAGGCATTGCAACTTTGGGCTAGTGGCGTCACCGTGGTTACGACAAGCTCGGAGAAATTCGGTGTTCAAGGGATGACAGTGTCGGCATTTTCGAGTGTTTCAGTTAATCCGCCGTTGGTATTGGTTTGTATTAATGACGCCACGGATACAGGTGAAGGCATTAAGGAAAGCCAATGTTTTGCAGTCAATGTGTTAACTTCAGCTCAACAAGACATTTCCAATCAATTTGCAGGCGGCAGTAACCAGCAACTACGTTTTGAAAACACAGACTGGAAAGCGGGCGTTACTGGTGCGCCCATTTTGAATGAAAGTCTTATGTCCCTGGATTGCAAAGTTGTTGAGAAAATTCTTGCCGGCACCCATTGGATAATAATAGGCGAGGTACAAGAGTGTGTATGCCGTTCAGGAGAACCGCTCTTATATTTTTGCGGTGCATACAGGCAACTTGGGGGTGATTAATTTTTCAAAAGATAGGAAGCTCAGCTAGTTGGTTCATGTGTCCGGGGTTTTTACGTTTACAGTGATTATTATAGCTACGCATCCTTCTTGCTGGATTTCGGCAACCCCGCCAAAATGACGAAACTTTGCCGCCCGTTGAAACGGCTTGCTAATCAGGAAGCCGTTCGGCGCAGATAAAGCCATTTTGAACAATTCAGGCGGTAATGAAAGCAGCATAAGGGGGCCCTTTTTATGGGCAGTCACTAAGAGTTGGCTTACTTTGACTGCTGTATATCCACCAGGTTAACCCTGGCCGAACACCTCGGAGATTAAAAAAAATCAATACCTTTTCAATTGCTATTATGTGTCCTTTGTCATTTCAAAGCTGCGATTGACGGTTGCCTTGACAAGTTGAAACTCACTTTGAGTGGACAGGTAAGTTGTATCCCTCAATAGAATCTGACCGAGGATTCTTTAAAAAATCCGCTTAAGAAAGTACCCTGTTTTGCCGGGGCATCACAAACCGGACTAACTATTGGTTCCGTTCCTTGTCGAAGACAATACTGGCCGTTGCTGTTAGACGTCTCCGTAACTTATTTCTCATACCCCCTTTGCGTGTCATAAAAATTTAACCGGGCCGTCACTTTATTTTCATCAATTCGACATGAAATTGACATATTGGTTGATTAAGGTAACTGCATCTTTATTTGATCCATGTGGTTACCTATGAAAAAAACAGATGCGGAAATATTCATTCAACCGGCTAAAAAACTGGATTGTTTTTTGGCGGATTCAGAGGCTTTGATAAAAGAAGCTCAAGCTTTGCGTTACCGTGTTTTTGCCCAGGAAATGGGCGCAAAACTAAAAACCGAATCCGAAGGGCTTGATTATGATGAAGTAGATAGCTATTGCGATCATTTGATTGTGTATGACAATGCCAGTAAAAAAATAGTCGGTTACACGCGCTTGTTAAATCAAACCCAGGCTAAAAAACTGGGCCGGTTTTATTCGCAGGATGAGTTTAATCTGGATCAGGTTCTGGCATTGCCCGGCCGTTTTCTGGAAATAGGCAGGACGTGCATTGACCCTGATTATCGCGGCGGCGCGGTGCTGACTACCCTGTGGTCGGCTTTGGTGCAATACGCGCTGGAAGGCGAATTTAATTATTTGCTGGGCTGCGCCAGTATCACTCCAGGCCCCAGCGGGTTTGCCGTGGATGCGGTTTACCGGAATATCGATGCCAAAAATATTGCTCCGCCCTCTATTCAAGCCAAACCCAGCATTCCAGTGCCCCACGCCTTAAGATGCCAACGCGATGAATCGGGCATTCCGCCTTTGCTGAAGGCGTATTTGCGTTTCGGCGCGCTGGTTTGCGGCGAACCCTATTGGGATAAAGACTTTAACTGCATGGATTTATTCGTGTTATTGCCGCTGGATCACTTGAAAGATCGCTACAGCAAACATTATATGAGAGGCTATATCGCCAGGGAGGGTGTGTATGCCGCAGGCCAGTCTGGAACTGGCGCGGCGATCGCCAAGGATGGCGGGTATGCCGCAAGCGTGCCGGGAGCAACGCTCGGTGCAGGCGGCGAATGAAATCGAAACTGCGTCTGCTTAATAAACTGTCCCTTATCGTCCTGCTGTTTAGTTATGGTTTAGTCATTGCCGGCGGTGTTTTTCCATTACTGAATTTGTTGTGTAGGGCAAACACTGCCAAATGCAATCGCAATGCGCTAAAAACCCATTGGCTAAAAAGATTCAGCTCAATTGTGAATCTAGTTATTACCAAAGAAGGCGAACTCCCGGAGCAGGGGTCATTTCTGGTTAGCAATCACATTTCCTGGCTGGATATTATTGTTATCGGTCAGTATATGCCCGCTTATTTTGTCGCCAAAAGCGATATTTTAAGCTGGCCGGTCATCGGTTATTTGTCCAAACAGGGTGGCACCATTTTTATTCGCAGGGGCGACAAAAAGCATATCAAGGCGACCACGGAAAAGATGATCTGGGTGTTAAAGCAAAACAGCAATATCATTGCGTTTCCTGAGGGCACTACGACCAAGGGCGATGAGGTGCTGGGTTTTCATGCCTCCTTATTTCAACCCGCGCTGTTAACCAAATCAGCCATTCAGCCGGTAGCATTGCAATATCTAGGTTTGGCCAAAGAGCACGCGCCTTTTATCGGCGACGACGATTTTATCCCGCATTTATTAAAGATGCTGAGCCTGGATAAAATTGAAGTGCGTGTTTGTTTTCTGCCGGTGATCAAAAGTTCAGGCAGGGACCGGCTTTCGGTGGGCACTGAAGCAAGAGAACTCATTTCGCAGGAAATTTCACGGGGAATTGGGGAAAATACTCAGGATCATCAGGGGATGAAATCATCCAGTATGCAATAAATGATAGGGCTGAATGAATTTGTAGGGCGGTTTCGCGGCAGCAAACCGCCAACCAAAACGTACAATATTCATTACATCAGAACATAAAAAACCCCGCCTGGAACAATCCTGGCAAGGTTTTAGTTTCAAAGCGCTGTTTATGGCGGATTGCTATCGTGAATCCGCCTTACAGGTTTACTAGCAAGCGGTTCTTCGTATGCGTCTATCGAATCGTTATAAAACACTAAGGGCATTTGCAATAAATCTACTCTAAGCTTCTCAGAGTAATGGAGAAACATTTGACGATCCAATTTTGACAATAATTGATGATTATTTTGGATGTTCTGGTGTTGAAGAAGGAGCCAGCGTAACGGTTCAACCATTTCCCTGCCAAAATGAGCTGATCCTGAACCGTTTTGTATCATGAGAGCCTGAAAATTATCGATATCTCTCTCCGTCCAAAGTACGATACTCAATAATTTATTAAAATCTTGATCTCTCTCTGGTAGTTGCTTCTGAATTTCTTCAAACCTTTTTAAGAGTGCTGCCAGTTCACGTTTGCGACGAACATTCTGTTCCTTTTGAGAATCGAGGATACTTTTTAACTGTGCTTGTGTCGCTTGGGCTAGATGTCTAGTCAATATAACGTACCAAGCCGTTAGAGCTGCCAAGAAGATTGTCGTTGCCGCTGACACTATTGCTGCAAATGCCTGTACTGCAGAGCTATTAGTATTTAGCCAATTCCACATTGATGTACACATGAATTTATTGTGCCTAATACTTTCACTAGGAGTTCAGAATGGGAGAAAGGCCCATGCCTAGCGCAAAGTTGAGGGGCGCGTCTCTATCGAACGCCATGTTGGGCATCAGACGCATAATGTTTCTCCGCATTCCAATTGTTCAACGTAACACTTGAGATTGTCGGTAATCTTGTCAAATACGCGCGGCAAATACTCCGAGAACTCTTCCATGCTGGGGTTATCTTGCAACGGTCCACTGTGATAATTCCGCATATGCGAGAGGACATCCTGTTTTTCTGCCTCTGCCAATTGCTGAAATGGATTTTGCGCATGGTGATTGTGAAAATCTGACAAATGGACAAAAGCACATCCAAACCGATAGACCGACTGTGTCCAGCCTTGTAGCTGATGGGAAATATCAACCATCTCCCGGTCAGTTACATCACGAAATTTTCCCTTGGGAGTCTGAATCTTCCATTTTTCCCCTCGCAGAGTGGATTTGATCAGCCGGAAGCGTTCTACCAAATCAGCCAACTGCAGGAGATAGATAACTCGAATCATAGAGTCAAGTTCCTGCCGAAGAATTGAGAATGCGGGGCTTAACACACCATGGGGATTTGAAAAGCAATGCATTGCTCGTCGATTTTCTTCAGATCGACTGCGAATCATCGAACAGAAAGCATGTGTATCAGTCTCCATTGTTTGGTGTCCAACAAGTTATTATCTAGGTCTCTCCGACTTGTACTTTAAGCATGTTTATTTGTCAACAATAACCCTCAATACCAGCCTTTCTAAACGGGATAACCGATATTTTACACATGATAAACGGGTAGGGATAATATTTTCAATGCTCATGCTTCCGGCCGATTTAACGCCAAGATTTTACGGTTTATTGATTGGAACCCGACAAGGAAAAATACATAAATGGCTTCGTTTTTATTGGGATTTTTGTCATAAATACCATCAGGGCCTTTTGATTCCGGAATCCAGCAACCCGTATGGAGTAAAACGGAATACAGGGAACGTGGTATGATCTCTTCCGCATGCCACGTTTATTCATGCGGACTACTGGCTACCATCATTTCAAACATTAAATCTCTCCCATGGCCTATCCCATTGAACGAAAGCTCGTAATCGGCGTTGCCTCAAGCGCGCTCTTTGATTTGACTGAGTCACATCAGATATATCTTAATCAGGGCGTCGATGAATACCGCATTCACCAGGAAAAGAACATCGATAATCCCTTTCCCAAAGGGGTTGCCTTTCCGTTCATCCGGCGCTTTCTTGGCATCAACAAGGCTTTTCCCAAACAATTACCGGTCGAGGTCGTTCTGCTCTCACGCAATTCGCCTGAAACCGGGTTAAGGGTGTTTCGATCCATCAGGCACTACGGTCTTGACATTACTCGCGCCGCGTTTATGACCGGGCAATCGCCCCACGAATACGTGCCGGCGTTCAATGCATCGTTATTCTTGAGCGCTAACGAAGAGGATGTTCAAAAAGCTATCGACGCAAACTACCCCGCCGGGGTGGTGCTGCCGTCCAAGGTTTACGACGACGAGCTGGATAATGAATTATGCGTGGCATTCGATTTTGATGGCGTCATTGCTGATGACGAAGCCGAGTCTGTGTATAAGAAAAACCATGATCTGAATGCATTTCAGGCGCACGAGGCTGAGAGGCAAGCTATTCCCCATCAAGCGGGGCCTCTTGCCGATTTGTTCAAAAAGCTTTCTTTCATGCAAAAGCTGGAGGAGAAGCGGCGCAAGGAAGAACCTGAATACAGGAAAATAGTACGGATTGCGATTATAACGGCGCGCAATGCTCCAGCCCATGAGCGGGTTGTCACCACGTTGAAAAGTTGGGGCGTGTCTCCCGATGAGTCGTTTTTTCTGGGTGGCATGGATAAATCTCGAATACTGACAATCCTGAAGCCTCACATGTTCTTTGACGATCAGCGCAGCCATTTGCAATCGCCTGCCGGTGACATCCCAATGGTTCACATTCCATTTGGAATAGCAAACAAGGTTCCTGCTTAATCAATGCGTGGCGCTCAGAATTTACGCCTGATGTTTAATGATCAACTCCCGCCTCGGCAAACGTGGCCATTTCATTCAAAAATACCACTGCGGATTGCAGCAAAGGGTAAGCCAGCGCGATACCTGAGCCCTCGCCCAGACGTAAATCCAGATTCAACAAGGGTCGGGCGTTAAAATGATCAAGTAAATCGTGATGCCCCTGTTCACTGGAAACATGGCTAAACACACAATAATCGAGCACTTGAGGATACAGTTTGCAAACGACTAATAAAGCAGTACCGGCTATAAAACCATCAACAATAATCAACATTCCTGACTCGGCTGCTTTAAGATAAGCGCCTGCCATCATGGCGATTTCAAAACCGCCAAAGGTGGCTAGCGCCTCTAAAGGATCATTGCTGTTTTTATGGCGGTTTAACGCTTGCTGCAATACGCTAATTTTATTCTGCAACTGCTCATCATTTAACCCCGTGCCACGACCGACGCATTGCGCTAAGGGTAAAGCTGTCAAACAGTGCATCAGCAACGCAGCGGATGAGGTGTTGCCGATGCCCATCTCACCAAAACCGATACAGTTACAGCCGTTATCATGTTGCTGTAAAACCAGCTTGGATCCGGCTTGCATGGCTTTGCTGCAAGCCTCGGCTGTCATTGCCGGATGCTTTAAAAAGTTGTTAGTCCCTTTGCCAATTTTTACATCAATCAACCTGGGATGTGGAGTTAAATCGGCATTGACACCGGCATCAACAATCAGCAATTCCAGTTGGTGCTGGCGGGCAAAAACGCTGATCGCCGCGCCCCCCGTTAAAAAATTGGCGACCATTTGCGCGGTGACGGTTTGCGGGTAAGCGCTCACGCCAGCTTCAACAATGCCATGGTCGCCTGCAAAAATCATGATGCAGGGCTTGTTTAAGCTGGGTGTGAGAGTGTTTTGGCATAAGCCGATTTGTAAAGCCAGCGCTTCCAGTTGGCCTAATGCTCCCAACGGCTTGGTTTTCTGGTCTATTTTTGTTTGTAATAATGAGCCAAGCGTTTCAGAGCGGGGAGAAATAACAAAATCTAAGGGCACGGCGTATTCCAGGTGTTTTCAAATAACAAGGCGTTAATATCCTTACGCTCTTCCCATTGCTGTTGTTCCAGCATCGGCTTGTCGTAAAATTTCTCGACATAACCCAAGCAGAGAATCGCTAAGGGTTGGCTGTCTTCGGGCATGTTCAACACACTTTTCAACGATTCCGGTTCAAACATCGATACCCAGCCCAAGCCTAAACCCTCTGCACGTGCGGCCAGCCACATATTTTGTATGGCGCAGGATAAAGAAGCCAAATCCATTTCCGGCATAGTACGTCGGCCAAATATAAATTGTTCCCGGTGTTCACACAAAGCCGCGACCAACACAGCCCCACATTCCAGTATACCTTCCACTTTAAGCTTCATAAATTCGTCTTCACGTTCGCTTAAAGCTTTGGCTGTATCGATCCGTTCCTGTTCCACCAGGCCATGAATCGCTTTGCGCAAGTTAGGGCAACTGATGCGAATAAACCGCCATGGCTGCATAAAACCAACACTGGGTGCATGATGAGCGGCATCAAGCAAGCGGGTTAGTATTTCAGGATCTATGGGATCGGATAAAAAATGCCGCATATCACGGCGCTCATAAATGGCGCGGTAGACGGCGGCTCGTTCTGCGTCAGAGTAACGGTTTTGGGTCATGTTCAAAGGGAATTAAGAAAGTGGTGCGCACAGCGCAGCACACGCTCTAAAGATTATACGGATGAACTGCCTCAAAACCATGCACTTTGGCCTTGGTAGTAAATACAGGTGGAGTCCAGCTTTGTTGTTCCTGACCGGCTAAAAAGCCTGCCAGCCAATGCGCCTGGCTGCGTATCGGTAAAATAAAGGCGTAAAGTTTGCCGTTGGGCAACTCTGCTACATCGCCCAGGGCATAAATAGATTCATCAGAGGTCTGCATAAACTGATTGACTTTGATGCCTCGGCCAACTTCCAAACCTGCAAGTCCGGCTAATTCTGTACGGGGTTTAAAGCCGCAAGACACGATCAGCGCATCAAATTCCGTCGTCATATCAGTCTTTACGCAAACTTTATTTTCCTGCTTAGCAAAGCCGTGTACGTTCTGGTTTAACAACACGTTCACTCCCGAGTTTTTTAACACCTCAAGCAGCAAAGCAGAATCTTCGGCAACCAACTGACGCTCCATTAACCGGTCCATCGCATGAAACAGGGTAACATTATCACCGGAAACGGCTAAATCGGATGCGACTTCACAACCGATTAAGCCTCCCCCAATAATCGCCCATTCAGGCCGCCGGTTCTGATTTAACAGTCCCTGACGAAACTTGCGCAGGGCCTTTAAATCAACAAGACTGTTCAAACAGAAAAAAAGCGCATTATAAGGCATGAATGGCGGCGGGATAAAAGCGGAAGAACCTGTCGCAACTACCAGTTTATCATAATGAATTGATTTTTCCTGAGATGGGCCTGTTATGGCAACCGATTTGTCACCACGATCAATGGACGTAATTTCGGCGCCACTAATAACATTGATGCCGCTAGCACGTAGCTTATCGAACGGCTTTAGGATGATGGACTGCTCAATATCGTTCTTGCTAAAGCCACGGGAAAGCAAAGGGCGGGAGTAATAACCGTCATTTTCCTTGGTTATTAACGTTATCTCGTCATCTTTGGAGTGTGAACGGAATTTCTCTGCAAAGCTGACACCCGCAACACCGGAGCCTATTATAATGACGCGCATACTGATGGCATGGAATACTATATTAATCCAGCAAACTGTATTCGTCTTTTCCTACGCCGCATTCCGGGCAATGCCAATCAGCAGGAACATCTTCCCACCGTGTACCCGGCGCAATGCCAGACTCCTCATCACCCTCCGCTTCATTATAAATATGACCGCAAACGCCGCACACGTATTTTTTATAGTCAGACATTACTATTTCTCATGTTAATAATTAAAACGCTACAAAATTGTAGGATACAGGCTGACTATAACAGTTCTATTTTAATTTTCAATGCCGGTTATCTTTCTTGTTTAAATGGCAGGTAAGATGCCGCGTTCTGCTTATAAAGCTGCACGGCTTTTTGCTCTTTGACTAAAAATTGGCTGATGGCTTTTGCAAACGCTGGCTCTTTAATCCAATGTGCTGAATAGGTAGTGACGGGCTCAAAGCCACGCGAAATCTTATGTTCTCCTTGAGCGCCGGAATCAAACCTTTTCAAGCCGTGTTCTATACAATAGTCCAGCCCTTGATAATAACAGGCTTCAAAATGCAGGCCATCATATTCTTCATAACAGCCCCAATAGCGGCCATATAAGGTGTCTGCGCCGATAAAACTCAGTGCGGCAGCAATGGTTTTACCGGCTTTAACCGCCAGAACCAGCAATAATTGCTCGCCCATGGAAGCTGCGATCTGTTGAAAAAACGCCAGATTTAAATAAGGTTGCGAGCCTCGCTTTAAATATGTCATCGTGTAAAATTGAAAAAATTCCTGCCACTGACTATCGCTAACATCCGGCCCGGCAATACGCAACAAATGGACTCCCTGTTCCCCAACCCGGCGGCGTTCGCGCTTAATCATTTTGCGTTTACTGGCGCTCAAGGTTTGCAGAAACTCATTAAAATCCTGGTAGCCCCTGTTAAACCAGTGAAACTGCACGCCCTCACGAATGCTTAGACCCAAGGACTGTAATTCTTTTGCCTGTCTTAGGAACGGAAATAAACAGTGCCATGAAGAAATGCCCTGTTGTTCTGAAAGCTGTTTTATAAAGTTAAGCAATAATTGCATGACTTCGGGCTGATCTATCCCTTCCGCTTTAATAACGATGCGTGCCCCTTGGCAAGGCGTGAGTGGGACGGCGGTCAACCATTTTGGGTAATAATCGAGCCCATGCTGCTGATAAGCCTGAGCCCACTGATGATCAAACACATATTCACCCCAGGAATGCTGTTTAAGATACAAGGGCATAACTGCGATTAATTGCTCTTCGTCACTAACCAGCAAATGTGCAGGCGTCCATCCCGTTTGCTCGCAGACTGAACCGCTTTGCTCAAGCGCCATTAAAAACTCATGGCGCAGGAAAGGGTAGGCGGCGCCGCTAAGGCGGTTCCATTCGGCGCAATCGACTTGCGCCATGCTATTTATTTGTTTTACTTTCATGGGTAAAAGCAGCGCGGTGAAGCGTCCTGTATCGGGAAACCGGGACAAAAATTTTGATTTTCATGATGCCCCAGCTCCATTATTCTAAAAAAGCCCTGATTGCGGCGATTCCCTGACCCCCGGTTTGCCGGGCACTGTCCAAATGGGTTTCAGAAAGACCTCCCAACGCATAAACCGGCAGGTTTACTTGAGAAACCAGTTTTTCGAATTGCTCCCATCCTAACGGCTCCTTTTCAGGATGGGTTTTTGTGGCTAACACGGGAGCCAGAACGACAAAGTCAACACCTATTGCTTGCGCGTGCAGTAATTCCTGAAGATTATGGCAAGAGGCCGCAAGCCAACGTTTGTTTTCAGGCCGTTTAAAGCTAGACATTAAATCCCGGCTTGTCAAATGAATGCCGTCAACAACAAAATCTTCTGCATTTTTAACGGCAGAATTCATTAATAATAACGCCCCCTGTTGCTTGCATAAGGGATAGGCTTGTCCAATAAACTGTTCTATCGTTTTCGAGGGCGTTGTTTTTAACCGTAGCTGGATTAGCTTAATGCCACGGTTTAATATTTTTTGCAGGTTAACAAATAACGGTGCCTCATCCGCATCATCCAAAATGGCATAAAAAGGCGGCAATTGGGCAGCGGCGATTATAGGTTGATTGGCTGCTGGAAATGCATAGTTTGTTAATTCGGCCGGGTTGACCCATTTGAATGGCTGGCCTTCACAGCTTTTAGCATTGCCTGAAAACTGCTCCACCAAAAACATATGTAGTTGCACGGATAAGTCAGGGTATTGATGGTTAACGGTAATCAGCGGTGTCGCCGCTATTACGGTGATGGCCATTTCTTCTTTTAGCTCCCGTGCCAACGCTTGGCCAGCGGATTCTCCAGGTTCAATCTTGCCGCCCGGAAACTCCCACAAGCCACCCTGATGCAACGATTCATCACGCAGGGTAATTAAAACCTGTCCTCTGGTGTTTTTTATCACGCCAACGGCAACTTGAAGTCGTTTCATATCAAGGTAATTAAAATGGGGCAGGGCAACCACAAGGGATTGCCCCTACATTACGCCATTAAGGCGAACACACTTAGTGGGGGTATCGCTCCTTGTGTGTGATTTAAGTCCTGTATTCTGCGTTAATTTTCACATAATCATAAGACAGATCACAGGTCAAAACTTCCTGGGCAGCTTCACCACGACCCAGTTTAACTGTCACGGTAATTTCTTCCTGTTTCATCACTTGTTGTCCGGCTTCTTCAGTATAATTATGATCGCGTCCACCATTTTTAACGATGCAAACATCGTCCAAAAAAATCTGCACGTTTTCAAGCACCATGTTTTCGACCCCAGCGCGGCCCACGGCGGCAAGAATACGCCCCCAATTAGGGTCGCTGGCAAAAAAAGCCGTTTTCACCAGCGGCGAATGGGCGATTGTTTTACCGACCCGCACAGCTTCTTCATCATGCAATGCTTCCTTGACCACGATACGCATTAACTTGGTCGCACCTTCTCCATCCCGGACAATAGCTTCTGCCAGTTGCTTGCAAACGCTCATCAGGGCATCGGCAAAAATGGCATAATGTTCGCTGTTTGCAGTGATTTCCGGTGCGGCCGAACAGCCGCTCGCCATGACTACGCAGGAGTCATTGGTCGAGGTATCGCCATCAACTGTAATGCGATTAAATGATTGTTCAACGGCCAAGGCCAGGCAGTTCTGCAAGAGGGCCTGATTAATTTTGGCATCGGTGCCTATAAAGCCCAACATGGTCGCCATATTTGGCTGTATCATCCCGGCGCCTTTGGAAATTCCGTTAATGGTGATGGGCTGGCCGGCTATTGTGATGATTATAGAAACGCCTTTGGGAAACGTGTCTGTGGTCATGATCGCATGTGCGGCTTTGTCCCAGTTATCCACCGACAGATTTTTTATGGCTTGCGGCAAGGCTGCTGTAATTTTGGCCACCGGCAAGGGTTGCCCAATCACCCCCGTGGAAAAAGGCAGCACTTGATTGGCGGCAACGCCACCCATTTTTGCCAATTCAGCACATGAAAGCAAGGCATCCTGCCTGCCTTGTTCCCCCGTCCCTGCGTTGGCATTGCCTGAATTGACCAGCAACCAGCGAGGCGCATGAGCCAGATTGGCTTTAGCAATATGGACGGGGGCCGCACAAAAAGCATTCTGGGTAAACACGGCCGCACAGGTTGATTGCTCCCCCATTTGAATAACTAAAATATCATCTTTGATAGCTTGCTTGATGCCTGCGCAGGCAGTGCCTAGCTTTATTCCCGCTACGTCTGGCATGTTTGGAAAGTCGCATTGCCCTACGGCCATGTGTTAGTCCTCGTTGTGTTTAAAAAACAGGATGACGTTATCGATTTTTTTAACTTTTGCCGTCATGAGGTTGCATCGTTTTTTAAGTGTGGCTAATAACGGCGGTTGTTTACTGAGGGCTAACGGTAAAATAACCTCGACTTCAATTTGTCCATTTAAATAATGAATCCTGAAATCTTCTATAGAGTTCTTAAAGTCAGCCAGATACTTGTCCAATAAAATCTGTACATCACGGCGAGCCAGCGGTTTGCTTTGAACGAACAAGGCTTCATCATTTTCAGGATCAACATGCACCAACACATCCATGACATCATCAAAGCGGCTGACTAACTCGTCCCTTACCGTGTCGCCTATAGTATGGCCTTCAGAAACGGTGATACGCGGATCAACAACAATATGGGCATCAATCAACGCATCTTCGCCCATTTGCCGCGACCTCAACAGATGAATGCTTTCAACGCCATCAATGCCCATAATGGTGGCGCGAATTTCTGCTATCAGTTTTGGAGGCAATGAAGTGTCAACCAGTTCTTTGATGCTATCAAGCACCAGGTTTAAACCAATTTTTGCGACCATTAATGCAACCACGATGGCGGCAATCGCATCGGCCAGCGGGTAGCCTAGCATCACTGTACCAATACCGAATAACACCACTAACGATGAAATGGCGTCACTGCGCTGATGCCATGCATTGGCCATCAATAATTTTGAGCGGGTTTTCTTGGCGATACGTTTGGTGTAATGATACAGCCACTCATTAACCAAAATGGATACTGCGGCAACGCCCAAGCCCATGACATTGGGCACAGGCAGATGTTCAGGGTGCGCCATGCGATTCATTACCGACCACGAAATCAATCCGCCAATAGTAATCAAACTGACGCCTAAAATAACGGTTGCTATAGTTTCAAAGCGACGATGCCCATAAGGGTGTTCATAATCTGCTTTTCGGCTCCCCAACCTGACTGCAATAATCACTAAGAGGTCACTCAGCAAATCCGATAAAGAATGGATGCCATCAGCGATTAATGCGGCTGACTGCCCCAGTATGCCAAAACCTATTTTGATCAGGGTTTGTAAAACATTTACCGCAGCGCCAACATAGCTGGCTCTGGCTTTCAGTTTACCGATTCTTGCCTTATCAAGGACTTCAGCCATTACACACCTACTTCCAGAATAATAATATATTCATGATTACAGGATTTTGTTTCCAGTACTTTGTGGCCATTGATACGACACCATGCAGGAATATCCTGCATTACGCCGGGGTCTGTGCATATCACCTCCAATAGATCACCAGTCTTAAGCTGTTTGACCCTATCCTGGGTGCGAATAACGGGCAACGGACAGAGTAAACGCCGTGCATTTAGTGTTTCTTTAGTCATTTGGAATAAGGTTCAAGGTAACAGGAGAAAGATTAAAGATTGAAAACAGCTTAATTCCTTTAACCTTTGACCTTGTACCTCAAACATACCATTCCTTGAGGATTTCTTCATTTTTTAATGGTTTGACCTGAAGCGTTCTTTCTGAGCCATCCTTGTCCGTGACATTGATATCCACTTGCCCGGCATTACGCCCTTGACCGTATCGGGCAACAACGCTGGCCGCCAAGTACAAATCCTCGGCAGAGACCGAGCCGTCAATCAGCGCTAAGGGGCCGGCATGGCTTGAGCAGTGCAAACTGATAAACTCCTTTTTATAGCCTTCCAGAAAACGTCCTTCACCTTCTTCCCGGGCAATAATCAGTTTGAAGTTTTTTTGCGGTCTGATGTGCCGGCCGACTTTTAACAACATCACATCATCCAGTTCATAGTCTTTGTGACCGTGCGATTTCCATAAATCGACCAGTTTTGCAGAATAGTATTTATCGGTCAGAAAACAGCAACCGCCTGCGGGTTGGGAATAATCGTCAATACCGAATTCTTTTGCCATTGTTATCTGTGGCTTGCGCGAACGTCCGGTAATGTCGTGGAGCTTTTCCCGATCGACCCAGCCTTCAATTTCCGGCAAGGTGGCGGGCAGATTTTTTGCGCACATAGGGCGAAGCAATAAATCATCAGCGCCCGACTGTTTTGCTACGATGGGCATTTTGGATTTGGTTTGCGACATGGGCCGTTGGCCGATGACTTCACCGGTGATGATAAAGTCAAAATCGTTTTCGACTATCCATTGTTTAGCCTTGTTAACCATGAAAATCTTGCAATCCAGGCATGGGTTCATGTGTGCGCCATAACCGTGTTTGGGATTAATCAGCACTTTTTTATATTCTTCAATGACGTCAACAATATGCAGTTTTATCCCTAATTGCTCGGCAACCCATAAGGCGTTATTGCGATTGGGCTTGGCTTTTCCGTTTTCACGAATGGCATGTGTATGGCCTTCCACACAAAAACCCGTAAAAAAATTAATGCCTTCAACATGAACGCCTTGATCCATTACAACTTTTGCTGCCAGCATTGAATCCAGTCCCCCGGAAATCAACGCTATCGCTTTTCTTTGTTTGCTCATAACATCTTTGTGTTTAAAAATTAACCTATTATACCCACATATCTTCGGTCATAAAGATAACTGACGCGAAGCACTCGCCTGCACTGACTCATTTTAATGCTGATTGGCAGTCAAAGATCTGTATTCAGTGCTCATGAGGGACAATAAATAATTGAATAACAGTATAAACGGTATATACTATTTTTTTAATTAAGAGAAGGACGCTACAATGACTACAACAAAACAAAAATCTAAAAAGAAGGCACCTGAACCATTTGAAATTGAAGCATCTGTAGAGAATGAAATAAATAAAAAAGACTCTAAAAAATCATCGGCAGCAAAATCAAGTGTAACCAGAGAAGCTAAAGAAGTCGAGGCATTTGAAAACGATACAAAAGCAGCGGTTAAAAAAATAAAAACCGTCAAAGCAAAAGTCATCAGGGATAGTTTTTCTTTTCCGGAAATTGATTACCTGAAAATTTCAGAACTCAAGAGTATTTGTCTGGCAGCGGGAATTCATGTTAAAAAAGGTGAAATTATTCGCGCCGGACTTCATCTGCTTACAAAATTAAATTTGGACGAGCTTAAACAGGCTGTTGAACAAGTTGAAAAAGTTCAAACCGGGCGGCCAAGCTCTGTAAAAAATTAGTACAGCGCTATGTGAATCATAGTGGGTAATGCAATAATATAGCCATGAAAATTCGCATTATTAAAAAAAGATTATCAAATCCTCGCGTTAGAAGGCGCTTAAAAATTGCCTTCTCTTTGAGTGGCGGGGTGATTATGATTGGACTGACATTTAAGCTCGGCTATGATATTGGTTATTTCGACGCACAGTCACTTGAAAATGATCAAAACGCCGGGCTATCTACTACGCAGCCAGTGCTGACAATGGCATCTGCTCAGCGTATTGTATCGGGTGCGCTAAATGAAGACCCTACTAACCCAAAAACAATTGTCGACGAGATTGTTGACAGCCATCATAAACTTTCAACCATTATTATAGAAAACAATAAACTAAAAAGGGTTGCTTGGATTATAGATATGCGTTTGTTTTTTACCGGCGATCTAATCAATGACCAAGGTATTAATTTGACCGAAGGAATCGAGCATCAACACACTATCAGCCGTGGTGTTCATTGATTACTTGTAAAAGGCTGTTGGCGCCGATTGAAAATTGACCCGGGGAAATTGCTTGTATAGCGAACTATACAGCATTGGAATAGCCGCCCAGACTTAATTGGTTGGGCGTGATGCGCTTCGGTCAGACGATTCGCATCTGCTTCTCGATGCTTGCGCCAAGGTGCGTTGTCCCGTGGTGGAAACCTTTGCCCAGACTTTATCATGGGAGTCTGATGCAAACCGAGTATTCGACCGATCTTGAGTATTAGTTCCGAAACCACACTAAAACCGGTGTGCGAACAGCTTTCCCGTCAAGCAGTCATCGCCGTCAAGGCCGAAAATGTATCGAATTTTCCGGCAAAAAAGTAACCCCTCGGTTAGCCCAGGAAATAGGCAGTTGACTTGTTGCAAATTTCCCAGGGCATTAACGCCTGAGCCGCAGTGTTTCGTTACAGAATCGGGATTGCGGCTTAAACCGCTCACTTCGTAACCCTTTGCTCAAGCAAACTTCGCGTTAATGCGCTACCGATAAAGCCGGTACCGCCTGTTATTTTATTTTCATAATCGAGCCCTTATCGGATTAACATTATGCAGTTGTTTTATATCGTTCTTTCGTAATACGGCTTTCCAGGCCATGGTCTATGATCGGTGCCGGATAGCTGCACTCGATCTGTTTTTTATCCCATCGATGAATGGTGTCAACAGTGAGTGTTTTCAGTTCCGGAACCCAGCAATAGATATACTGGCATAACGGATCGAACTTCTTCTGCTGAAGCCAGGGGTTAAAAATCCTGAAATAAGGCTGTGCATCACAGCCGGTTGATGCCGCCCACTGCCAATTGCCGTTATTGACGCACGGATCGTAATCGACAAGATGCTGCGCAAAATAGCGTTCGCCCCAGCGCCAGTCGATATGCAGGTCTTTGACGAGGAATGAGGCGGTTATCATCCTGACCCGGTTGTGCATGAAACCGGTCGTGTTCAATTCCCGCATACCGGCATCGACAATCGGAAACCCAGTCTTGCCCTCGCACCATGCCTGAAAATAATCCGTGTTATTGCCCCATTCCAGATTATCGAATTTTTTTAGGAAAGCATGCCCAAAAACCCTTGGAAAGTGGTACGCAATATGGGTAAAAAAATCGCGCCAATACAGTTGCCGCAACAACGGGTGTTCGCTACCGAGTTGTTCAACTATCGCATAATAAACTTCCCGAATCGAGCAAGTGCCGAATTTTATATGCGCCGAAAGCCTGCTGGACGCATTTTCAAACGGATAATCACGGTGATGTGCATAATCTTGAAAGTTGCCAAGGCGATTAAGGATGGACAGTGCCTGTTGCCGTCCGCCCGGCAAGACAGCCACTGTTAGATCACATGATGCTTTGATCTGATCGGAGGCAAAGCCGGTAGCTACATTAAAAAAAGTCCGCTTTTCTAAAGCTTGCGGCACAGCAACAGGATACAGCCTGGCATGGTTATAAAAAGCCGTGAATACTTTATAAGGCGTGCGATCGCTTTTCATTGCCGGCTCCGGTTCAGTCAGCAGGGCATCAGGCAGGATGTGCAATGCAATCCCCAATTGACTGCAAACCTCAGCGATCTCGGCATCGCGCAGGCGGCTGAATGGCGTGTAATCACGGTTAATAAACACCGCTTCAATTTGATGCTGTTCAAACAGTAACGTTATCACCTTTTGAGGAAAGGCATAATAAAGCGCCAGCTTGCCGCCTGTCGCCTTTAATTGCCGCTCAAGGTCGTCGATTGATTGCAGCATAAAGCGCAGCCCCGGTTTACTTTGATAAACATGCGGCTCAATTTGTCTCGGGTCGAAAATAAAGCAGGGTATTACGCTTCCGGAAAGCCGTAATGCTTCATTCAATCCGGTATTGTCATGCAAACGTAAATCGCGACGGAAGATAACAAGTGATGTCGCATAGCTAGGCATTGTTTAATTTTTAGCCATGGTATTGAACTAACTTGTGCAATGGATGTGCCAACGAGAGAAGGCGCATCAAACTTGCTACCGGTGAGATGGATATAAATTGTATAAGTTAAAAAATCAACTTCATGCTGTGGACATTAGAAAATTTTAAGTCATTTTAGATTTATCATCATTCAAGTAATATCTAAAAGTAAGGCATGAGAAAAATAGCCGCTAACGTGTTAAAACAAATAAACAAGGCCAATGCCAGAAAAGTTATTGATCTCAATGAGTATCGACAACAGAAAAAAGCAACAGAAGACCTGTTCAATCAAATAACCACGTCAGAAAATGCAATTAAAACGGGAAGTGATCCTTTACACGCTATTTATATATGTCCAGTTTACCATGTTGCGCTGGCACATCACGCCTTGTTTTTCCGGTATAAAGTTGTCTGGGCCGTCCGATTTTTTGATTGGGGTCAGCTATCATTTCATCCCAATGCGCAATCCAGCCTACGGTTCTGCCCATGGCAAACATGGCGGTGAACATATTGGTTGGAATCCCTAATGCATGAAAGACGATACCTGAATAAAAATCTACATTCGGGTAAAGTTTTTTCTCGATAAAGTAATTGTCTTCAAGAGCAATGCGTTCCAGTTCAAGGGCTAATTTAAACAATGGGTCATCGTGCAACCCCAGCTCTGTAAGGACTTCATGGCAGGTTGCGCGCATCAATGTTGCGCGTGGATCATAATTTTTATAAACGCGGTGGCCGAAGCCCATGAGTCTGAAAGGGTCGGTTTTATCCTTGGCCTTGGCTATATAAGCAGGGATACGCGAAACATCGCCAATTTCTATAAGCATGTTGAGTACTGCTTCGTTAGCGCCGCCGTGGGCCGCGCCCCAAAGACAGGCAATCCCGGAGGTAATGCAGGCGTATGGGTTAGCGCCACTGGAACCGGCCAGGCGGACGGTTGAGGTTGAAGCGTTTTGTTCATGATCGGCATGAAGAATTAAAATTCTGTCCAATGCGCGTACCAATACCGGATTAGGTACAAAATTATCGCACGGTGTACCCAGCATCATGCGCATAAAGTTTTCCACATAACTCAGCTTGTTTTGGGGATACATAAAAGGTAAGCCAATGCTGTATTTATGACACATTGCCACAATAGTCGGTACTTTGGCAATCAGGCGTATGGCGCTGATGTCACGATCCTTTTTAGACCTTATATCCAGGGCATCATGATAGAAAGAGGACAGAGCACCCACTACGGCAACCATAATGGCCATCGGGTGGGCATCGCGACGAAAGCCTTTGAAGAAGTTGGTGAGTTGGTCATGCACCATGGTGTGCATTGTAATTGTGCCTTCGAACTCCTGCATTTGTGCATTGTCGGGCAACTCGCCATTCAGCAATAGATAGCAGACTTCCAGAAAAGTACATTTTTCCGCCAGTTGTTCAATGGGGTAACCACGGTAAAGTAATATACCCGCTTCACCATCTATGTAGGTGATGGTTGAGCTGCAGCTGGCGGTAGAGGTAAAACCGGGGTCGTAAGTAAACATGCCTGTCTGTTTATACAGTGTCTCGACATCGATGACATCGGGTCCAGTGGTTCCGGATAAAACAGGTAACTCGCAAATGAGCTGATCGTGTTCAGATAAGGTAAAACTACGTAGATTGGTCATGGCTTTTCTCTCTGTTTTAAAAACGGAATGGCATTATGTCGATTTTATGTAAAGAATGTACCCTACTTCCTGATTTTTTGTCCATCTTCTGCATTGTAAAAAGGGCTGAACAGTACGCTATGCGCCCATTTTTACGCCTCGGCAACTGATTCTGCGCTGTTCTCGATTGATGCTCCTGACGCGATTACTGCATCTTTGCAGTCGTTGAAAATAAATAAATTTGTAAATCGCCTTACAATGTTTTACTGCTCAAGCGTGAGTTACATTGTCAATGGCTTGCTTTGCCAATTCAGTCACTTTAGCCCAGTTTTTCGATTTTACGGCATCGGCAGGGACTAACCATGATCCGCCCACGCAAGCGACATTGCTCAGGTTTAAATAAGCATTGTAATTTTCAGGTGAAATGCCGCCGGTCGGGCAAAAAGTAGCCTGTGGAATGGGGCCTGCAATGGATTTTAGCATCGGTATGCCACCTGCGGCTTCAGCCGGAAAAAATTTAAAATGATCTAGTCCGTATTCCATGCCCGTCATTAATTCCGACAGGGTTGATATCCCGGGAATCAAGGCAATTTTTCCTGTTTTAGCGGCAGCCAGCAATGTGGGCGTCAAGCCGGGACTAATGGCAAAAACCGCGCCCGCATCTTCAGCGGCTTGTAATTGTTCGGGCGATGTGATTGTGCCGGCGCCGACAATCGCCTCTTTGACTTCCTGGCTGATGAGCCGGATAGCATCCAGTGCGATAGGTGTGCGCAGAGTGATTTCCAGTACCTTAATTCCGCCTGCAACCAGGGCTTTCGCCAAAGGCACGGCGTCATCCAGATTTTGAATGACCATAACGGGCATCACAGGGCCAGCGTTTAAAACGTCTTTAGGTTGAATTTTCCAGTTGTTTGAATTCATGGTTTTTAGGTAAAAGGTAAAAGGTAAAAGGTAAAAGGTAAAAGGTAAAAGGTAAAAGGTAAAAGGTAAAAGGTAAAAGGTTCAGGGTGTTGTTGGTTGCTTTTTTGTACCTTTCACCTTGAACCTTGTACCTATCCGTTAATCAACAAGAAACAGATTAGAGGCCCCAGTTTCAGCAGAAGACGCACCCAGCCGGAAGCCGCCAAACATCTCGCGTCCCGTGCCATAGTGGTGGTTCTTTGCGGTATTGGGTGCTGGAATCCGGGCATTGAATTCAGCTTCGTCAACCAAAACATTGATATGGCCGGTTTGCAGGTTCATCGCAATTATGTCGCCAGTTTGCACTTTAGCTAGGGGGCCGCCGGACTCACATTCCGGACACATGTGGATAGCTGAAGGGACCTTGCCTGAAGCGCCGGACATGCGCCCGTCTGTAACCAGGGCGACTTTGAAGCCTTTATCTTGCAATACGCCTAAGGGTGGCGTCAGTTTATGAAGTTCCGGCATGCCATTAGATCGAGGCCCCTGAAAGCGTAAGACAGCAACAAAATCCTTTTCCAATTCACCGCGTTTGAAGGCGGCGAGCATATCTTCCTGGTCATCGAAAACGATGGCTGGCGCTTCAACGATTTGATGTTCAGGAGACACTGCGGACAGTTTGGATATACCTCGTCCTAAATTACCGTGCATTACATGTAAACCGCCACCTGTAGCAAAGGGTTTTTCAACAGTACCGAGCACGTTGGTGTCTAAAGAAACATCCGGGACGGGCTCCCAAATCAATTTGCCGTCAATTAGCTTGGGCTCTTGACAATAACTGTTCATGCCGCGCTGGTCGGCAACGGTTACTGTATCTTCATGCAAAAGCCCGTTTCTTAACAGCTCGGCAATTAATACGCCCATGCCGCCAGCAGCCTGAAAATGGTTAACGTCAGCCGGGCCGTTTGGATAGATTTTTGCGATTAACGGAACGGCTTTGGAAAGTCTGTCAAAATCATCCCAGTTAAGAACGATTCCCGCTGCACGGGCAATAGCGATCAAGTGCATGGTGTGGTTGGTCGACCCTCCCGTTGCCAACAAACCGATGACTGCATTGACTATTGCTTTTTCGGAAACTACATGGGCAATTGGGCGATAATCATTGCCCAGCGCCGTAAATTTTAAAACTTGCCTGGCAGCCGCTTTGGTCAGTTCATCACGTAAGGGTGTGTAAGGGTTGATGAATGAGCTGCCAGGCAGATGCAGTCCCATAATTTCCATCATCATCTGGTTGCTGTTGGCAGTGCCGTAAAATGTACAAGTACCGGGGCTGTGATAGGACGCAGACTCCGCTTCAAGCAGTTCTTTCCGGCCAATTTTACCGGTAGCGTATGCTTGGCGGGCACGGGCTTTTTCTTTGTTGGTCAAGCCGCTGGGCATGGGGCCTGCCGGGACAAATATCGCTGGTAAGTGACCAAAGCTGAGCGCGCCGATCAGTAGTCCGGGTACGATTTTGTCGCAAACGCCCAGGTACAATGCACCGTCAAACATGTTGTGGCTCATGCCTATCGCGGTGGCCATGGCAATCAAGTCACGGCTAAATAACGACAGTTCCATACCCGGTTGACCCTGCGTGATGCCGTCACACATGGCCGGCACGCCACCGGCAACCTGAGCGACGCCGCCCGCTTCCCTGATCGCCGCTTTGATTAAATCAGGCGCATCCTTGTAGGGTTGGTGGGCCGACAGCATATCATTATACGAAGTGATGATGGCGATATTGGCTTTTTGGTCGCCTGTCAAATCAGCTTTCTCGCTGGCACTGCACGCAGCAAAGCCGTGGGCCAAATTGCCACAGCCCATTCCTGAACGGATAGGGCCTTTTTTAGCGATGGCATCAATGTAGTTGAGGTAGGCTGAGCGGGTCTTATGACTGCGCTCAATTATTTCTTGCGTCACTTTTTCAATTACGGGATGCATATTTTTTCCTAGTTTAGGGTTACATTGAGGAGAGGTTATTCTTCCCAGGATCGGCCATCTCTGGCAATCAAAGCAACTGATGCGACTGGCCCCCAAGTGCCGGCAGGGTAAGGCTTGGGGGTGTCTTTATAATGATGCCATGCGTTCTGTATGGAATCAATCCATGTCCAGGCCTGTTCAATTTCTTCGCGGCTAAGAAACAGCGTTGGGTTGCCGCGCATGGCTTCCAGTATCAGTTTTTCATAGCCGCCGAAAATACTGCTCTTTTTAAAGGTATCGGAAAAGCTTAAATCCAACTTGGTTTTTTTCAGCTTAATATGTTCATCAATGCCGGGTATTTTATTTAGCATCTCGATCTCCACGCCTTCATTCGGTTGCAGATGAATTATCAGTTTATTAGGCGGCAGTTCACGAAAGCTGTCTTTAAAAATGTTGTGTGGCAGTTGCTTAAAGTACACGACGATTTCGGTGCGTTTGCCGGTTAAGCGTTTGCCTGTCCGCAAGTAGAAGGGTACGCCTGCCCAACGCCAGTTATCAATATCAACCCGTAAGGCGACGAAACTTTCCGTCGTGCTTTCAGTATTTGCGCCGCCTTCATCAAGATAGCCGGGAACTGATTTACCTTTAATATACCCGCTGGTGTACTGCCCGCGCACGGTTTTTTCTTCAACGTTGTTGCTGGTAATCGGACGCAGCGCTTTAAGGACTTTTATTTTTTCATTATGGATGCTTTCGGCTTCCAGATTGACAGGCGGTTCCATGGCAATAAAGGTGAGAATCTGTAACAGATGATTTTGCAGCATGTCACGCAATTGTCCGGTTTTATCAAAATAATCCCAGCGGCCTTCAATGCCGACTTCTTCAGCGACGGTAATCTGAATATGATCGATGGTATTGTGATTCCAGTTAGTGGTGAAAATGGAGTTGGCAAAACGCAAGGCGAGTAAATTCAATACAGTTTCTTTGCCCAGGTAATGATCGATACGATAGACCTGACTTTCATTGAACACGCTAGCGACTACGTCATTAATTTCTTTTGATGACTTAAGATCGTGACCAATGGGTTTTTCCATTACCATGCGCGAGCTTTCTGTCAAGACTCCGGATTTAGCGAGTCCCTGGCAAATGCGTTTAAATAAAAATGGCGATACGGCAAAATAATTGACCATGATTCTTGAGTCCTGGTCAATGACGGCGTTCAAATGCAGATATTGATCCGGCTGAGTCAGGTCTATTTTTAGATAGGAAAGCCTGGCTGAAAAGCGCTCCCACACAGAGGCATCAACGTCTTCATGTAAAAACGCCTGCAAGCTTTTGTGCGCAACCTCAACAAATTCCGGGGTTTTCAGATCATGAAGGTCGACACCGATAATACGAGTATCCGGTTCGATAAAATTTGCATTTTCAAGACGATATAAGGAAATAAGCAGCTTGCGTTTCGATAGATCGCCCAATGCGCCATAAATCACTAAATCACAGGGTTGAAATGTTTTTTTTGCTTTCATGTGTCCGTTGTCGAATAAAAAAATAATAGGCTGGTGTAAGAGAAACGCAGATTCATTGCGAAATATTGAGATTTCATTATCGCAGAATTTGCCGCAAAATGCTGTATTGATTGCACTGCTTTCAGTTCAAAAAGGTCAGGTTTATCAATATTTTTTTCATGATTTAAGCATGGGTTTGGTGCATGGCGACGGCAAAGTTTTCCAAGCATGAAAAATGTTTGGATGAAGGGATAAGAGTTTGGTGGATGCCAGTCATTATTGGTAAATTAGTATCGAATCGAAAATTAATTGACATGTTCTTTGCATTGTTATAAAGTATCGATTCACTACTTTTATTTATGGGGAAATTATTATGAGTACCGCAATTTTTTATCATGCCGGCTGCCCAGTCTGTTTGGGTGCAGAGCAGTTGGTGGCCGAAGCTATTGACCGTTCAAAGTATGAAGTTGAAGTTGTACATTTGGGAGAACAGCCGGGCCGGATAGCCGAAGCAGAAAGTACGGGGGTAAAGTCAGTTCCGGCATTAGTCCTAAGCGAACAAGTTTTTCATATCAACTTTGGCGCAGCCATCGATGACTTAAAATAGTAAAAAGGTGAATGAAATGAGCAAAGTAGCACAACAAAAGGCGGGCAAAATGAGTGACGTAGAACAGCAAAAAGACCGATTCTGGATCTATGTGGGTATTACAGTGTTTGTCATAGTGACAGGTATTCTTCTGATTAAACAAAGTGAGAACGAAAAATTTGCCCCCATCAAGCAGCAAGTTCAAGAGGAAAATGCCCAATTGAATATCCGGATACTAAAAGATTATTAATAAATTTTCTTGCTTTAATTTAGGCAATAATTTGTATTTATTTTAGCGCATTACAATTTCATAAAAAGAAACGATAACGGCCAGGAGAGAATCATGAGACTAAATTTATTAGGCTTGCTTGCAGCATTAGCCCTATTTTCAAGTACCACATTTGCAACAGAATATATTTACCGGGATCTTATGGCGAATACGCTACCTTCGCCTGGCTGTGCAGTAGAGCCGGAAGCGATTGCAATGGCTTCAAAACCCTTCAACATTAAAAACTACAGTAAAAGATTTTGTCAGACGCAAGGTTACGGTTGGCATGTCGAGGCAGTAAAAGATAATGGCAAAGCAGTTTGTACCAATTGCAGTGGTACAAATAACGATAAAAAACAATGCCATTTGGAAGATGTCGTTGTAACTTGTAAACGCATTAAACCTGGCTCGGTAGGCATGTTACCTGGCAAAAGCTAATGCCGGATCAATCCGGCGAGGGGGCCGTTGTGGTCTCTAGCCGGAATATTGTTTTTCAACCAAATGTCCACCTAGCCCATCCCTTAGCTAAAAGCCTTGGATACTTAAATTAATTACAGATTCGTCCGGCAGGAAAGCGACAGCTAAAACAACTCCCTTTGCCTAACTCGCTGGTGATGTTCAACTGGGCATCGTGGCGCATTAGCACATGTTTGACGATGGCCAAACCAAGCCCGGTTCCGTTCACTTTTTTGGCTCGTTTGGTTTCAACCCGGTAAAACCGTTCTGTGACTCTGGGAATATCTAACTTTGCAATACCTTCACCCTGATCTTCAATAGCCAGCACGATGGACTGGTTGTCTTGATACCAGCGCACTTTTACTTCCGAATCTGCTGGTGAGTATTTCAGTGCATTACCTAATAAATTGGTGAATGCGCTCCGTAATTCTTGCTCTTCGCCAATAATATGAGCCGCTGTTTCTAACGTTAAATTGATCCGTCTTGATGCATTTTCAAGGGTATCGCCTTCTTTGCAGATCTGGCTTAATAGTGCGGGCACGTTGACACACAGAGGTTTCTTCTGTTGGGTTTCCAGACGAGTCAGTAATAATAAATCATCCACCAGATGCTGCATGCGCTCGGTTTGACCCTGCATTTGCTGGAACGAACTGGTCAACAACGGTGAATGCCCGTCATCCAGATCCTGCAAGGTTTCCAGATAACCTTTTAATACCGTTAATGGCGTTCTCAGCTCATGTGATACATTCGCCACAAAATCCTTGCGCATCCGTTCCATTTTTTTAAGTTGCGTGACATCTTGCGCTAATAATAGCCTAAGCCCGGCGCCATAGGGCACAATCCGCACTTCCAGAATAATGCGGTTATCGACTGGCGATGGCAAAGTAACCGCTACATTATAATTCCCTGATTTGAGATAACGAATAAATTCAGGAAAACGGATTAGGTTGGGGATTCGCTGGCCTTTGTCAGATTGCTGCAAACCTAAAACTTCTCTTGCGGCCTTGTTTGCCCACTCAATTTCATCATGCATGCCCAAAACAACAGCGGCATCAGGCAAAGCTTCGGTGGACTGGCGAAATTGGTCGATCATTTTGCCCAGTTTCTTTTTGCGGCGTTTTTCTTCTTTTTTAAGACGGTAAACATGATAGTAAATGTTTTCCCAAACGCCTGTTGCTTTGGGGTATTTGTTCCGCCCTCCAGTACTTATCCATTTTTCAAACCGGCTGATCAGAACGACCTGACGCACAATGACGGCCAACATCAGCAAGATCAGTAGCGGCAGAAAAAGCCCTGTCATTCCTCCTACAATGGCTGTTGCCAACAATAGCAAAAGCAGGGTGGTTATCTCTTTTTGCCAGATACCCATAGCGCTTAATCCACCAATGAAAACCGATAACCAAAGCCACGCACGGTTTGCACGAGATCTTCCCGGCCATATTCTTCAAGAATTTTTCTAAGGCGGCGAATATGCACATCAATTGTGCGTTCCTCAATATAGACACTGCGCCCCCAAACCTGATCAAGCAATTGAGTGCGGCTGTATACTTTATCGGGATGGGTCATAAAAAAATGCATTAACCGGAATTCGGTGGGACTTACTTCCAATTGCTTATCGCCGATGCTTAGCCGGTGCTGTTCAGTATCCAGTATCAAATCACCCAAGGTGATTTGGGCCTGGCCCTGTATTTTTCCACTTCTGCGCAGAACGGCCCGGATACGCGCGACTAATTCTTTAGGGGAGAAAGGCTTAGTTACATAGTCATCAGCGCCAATTTCAAGGCCTTTAACTTTATCCTCTTCCTCACCGCGCGCCGTCAATAATATGATGGGAATTTCCCTATAAAGGGTTTCTTTCTTCAAACGTCTGGCCCATTCTACACCGCTGATGCCTGGCAGCATCCAGTCCAGCAGTATTAAATCCGGTCCATTGTTGTCCAGCGCTATCTGCGCCTCTTCCGCATCGGCGGCTGCAATGGGCATGAAGCCGGCCTGCTCAAGAATCATCATTAACATTGCTCTGATAGCATCTTCATCTTCAACAACGAGAATTTTAAAATTGGGCATAAATACACATTAGATGGAAATTGGGGATTATAACAAAAAGCTTGTTACCCTTTTATGACAAGAATATGTAGTGTCAAGATTCTATAGGGATCGAAGGGGGTAAAGCTTGTTGTCATGTCATTAATCGCATAGAAACCTAACGGTTTAAATTTCTGATCAGCCAGTGTAGGCAATGCCTTATAATAAGCCGATTAACTCAATCAACCCTGCCCCCGTAAAATGGCCGACTCGAAAACTTATCTTAAGGTACCTTTTGCGCAAAAGGATGAGGCAAAAGCACTTGGCGCAAGATGGGATGCAGCCAATAAGAAATGGTTTGTCCCCGCTGATAAGGACATTACCCTTTTTACACGATGGCAACCTCGATCCGATTCCTTGGAATCAACCGGAACCACTACAATCACTACGGGTAAACCAAGACCGCAGACTGCCCCTACCAAAACCAGCGCTCCGGGTAATAATGCATCACTTGGCGTGATGACCTATGCGGCGGATAAAGACTTTGTTGCTTATAATGACAATGAAGCGCCTTGGGATTAGCGCTGCTTATAAAAAATAAATCAGCCCACAAATCCAATTGCATAAAATAAACACATTAAAATACTTGGCTGGCTACCCGGCAACAGTAACGGATCAAGTGCATAGGCTACTCGACAATGATAAATTGGCTGAGTTACTGTTAAAAAAATATCCGGTTACCCATGATTTAAGGACTGATAAAGCGCTTTATATTTATGTTGTGGATATGAAGAATCAATTTCTTAGGCAATCCAGTCCGCTTAGCAAAGTTGTTTACGATGACAAAATTGATCTGCTCCATCAAGCGCTGGGGTTACATTCATTTGTGGCTAGAGTTCAAGGCAATAATTTGAAATCAAAAAATGAAATCCGGATAGGATCGATTTTTAAGAATGGGCCGCCTGATTTTTTAAGAATGATTGTCGTGCATGAGCTTGCGCATTTAAGGGAAAAACAGCACAACAAAGCGTTCTACAAATTATGCGGGCATATGGCCCCTGATTATCACCAGTTGGAATTTGATATGCGGCTTTACCTGACTTACCTGGATCTCGTAGGAAAACTTTACTGAGTTCGGCTTTCACAAAACCTTCATCTGCCCTGTTGGACTAAGAGCTTGTCCCACTGATTTGCAGTAACCGGAGTTTATTTGCAATATCTTGAACGATTAAATTTCGCAATGAATGGCCTTTATCTTGATTTGCCGTGAGTTATCCACATGTAAAAATGCAATGCTGGATTTTCAGATTAAAACGCGCTCCTGATTTGTTGATAGTGTCGCAGATATTAGAGTGTCTATGTACTTAACGCGGGCTAAATGGCTTTGGCATTAATATCATAGCTTGCACCCCGTGCAGTTTGTGAATTGCACGTACCGGATTAATGTTATATTATAACATTAATCTCCAGGTAACTGATTTTTGCAATGACCACTTACGCCAAACCCAGCCAGCAGTCTTCGGGGCATAATCATAGTGAATGTGTTAGCGAAGCGCTGATTACCGCCGAGCATTTATGTTTTGAACGCGGCGTACAATTAACGCCCATCCGCCATAAAGTGCTGGAGTTGATCTGGGAAAGTCACAAAGCCGTCAAAGCCTATGAACTACTGGATCGCCTTAAACCCCTGCAACAGGCTGCAAAACCCGCGACCATTTATCGTGCGCTGGACTTTTTGATCGAACAAGGCTTGATTCATCGGGTTGAAAGTCTCAATGCTTTTGTCGGTTGCCATTGCTCGGGTCATCAACATGAGCAATTATTACTCATCTGCAAACACTGTCAGGAAGTCGAGGAACGTTCCGCCAAAGAGGTAATGCTGGCTTTATCAGACGAAATCAAACAAGCCGGCTTTATCGTACACAGCAAAGCCATCGAAATTCATGGTGTTTGTTCAACATGCCAAAAAATGCCTGGCGTTCCCGGCGACCGGGAATAAGCATTTCATCATAATGACCTGCTTTTTATATTAACTCGCAAGTCGCTGTGTGCAACAATCAATGCTTGCAATATGTTATGTTATAACATACCTTAATAGACATGCTCTTGATTAATACTAAATGAGTCGCCGACCTGGCAAGCTGCAATTTTGTAATAAATCGTATCCAACGTAACACTTATATGAACAAAAAACTGGCCATTTTTTTCTTATCGACAGGTGCGATAGGATCTGAAGTTCTCGCTGCTGAAAACGATGTTTACAAACTGGACGATGTGATAATTACCAGTACGAACCTAAAACAATCCACCTCAAAATCAGCGCGGCCAGTCACGGTATTATCGGGGGATGAGTTGCATACGAAAGTTGGACAAACCCTTGGCGAGACGCTTAAGAATGAACCCGGCATCACCAGCCAGTCATTTGGGCCTGGCGTTGGAACGCCTGTTATCCGGGGTCAATCAGGGCCGCGTGTGCGAGTTATGCAAAATAGTTTGGGTAATAATGATGTTTCGACATTAAGCCCCGATCACGCCAATGGCGTGAATCCGGTTATTGCGGAGCGGATTGAAGTATTGCGCGGCCCTTCCACATTATTGTATGGAAACGGCGCTATCGGCGGCGTGGTGAACGTTATCGACAACCGTATTCCTGAACAAGTCCCTGACAAACTCCTCGGCGGAGCTGTGCAGCAACGCTATGACTCGGCAGCTAACATGTCTTCCAGCGGCCTAAAGCTTGATGGCGGAAAAGACTTTTTTGCCTATCATTTAGATGGTTTCTATAATGATCAAGGCAACGTACATATTGGTGGGCAACAGATAGATGAATCGGCTGCGCGTGCCACTGACCCCACGCTTGAAGGCACGCCCGTGCTGGAAAATCCGGTTGGGGTAATTAATAACTCAAATGCCCGCTCACGCGGAGGATCAGCAGGGGCTTCGCTGATAAGCGACGTAGGTCTGGCCGGCGCCGCGATTAATAGCCTGGAAAATAATTACGGCATTCCTCCAAATGGCACGGGTAATCCATCGACCAGAATTCAGATGAACCAAACCAAGTACGATTTCAAAGGACAGCTTAATAAGCCCTTTGCACTTGCTGAAGCCGTGCGGATGAAATTTGGATACACGGATTACAAGCACGTTGAAATAAGCGGTGGCGTACCTGCCACAACATTTCTTAATAAATCCTACGAAAGCAGGATGGAGTTAGAACATAAGCCGATAGGGATTGTTAAAGGCGTGTTGGGCTTCCAGTCAGTCAACAGCCAATTTTCAGCGCTTGGCTCAGAAACGATAGTGCCAAAATCAGCTATTGATTCTTACGGTTTGTTTGCTGTCGAGTCGCTCGCTATTAGCCATGTCACTTACGAGTTTGGGGTTCGCGGCGAATGGCAAGGCATAACGCCGGAAACAACCTACAGCAGTGTCCACTATGTACCGCTCAGCGGTTCGGTTTCGGCATTGTGGGACATTACCAAGCTGCATCAGCTTAGTCTGGCGATAACCCAATCCCAACGGGCACCGCAAATACAGGAATTATTTTCCAATGGTGTCCATGATGCTACAACGAGTTACGAATTAGGCGATCCAAAGCTACAGAAAGAAGTTTCTTATAATCTCGATCTTGGCTATCGATTTAATGCCGATTGGATGACGACTGAGTTCAATCTTTTTCATAATTGGGTTAATGATTACATTTACCAGCGACAAGATTTCAGGGTGTTTAACGAGCATCTGAATCACTTTGAAGCTTTTTGTTCAGGCCCTCCCGGCGCTTGTCTGCCTGTATTGCAGAGTGCCCAGGCCAACGCCATTTTCCGTGGTTTTGAAGCCAAGACGGTATTTCCTTTGATGCAGAACCGTTACGGCGCAATTGATTTGACTTTATTCGGCGATTATACCCGGGGCACGTTCGATCAAGGCGGCAATGTCCCGCGCATGCCGCCGCTACGCTATGGATTGCAACTAAGCTACGAGAAAAACGACTGGTCGGCCAATGCACGATTGACAAGAGGCGAAGCACAGACTTTTGCGGGTGAAAATCAATCGAATACACCGGGTTATTTGCTGTTGAATCTGGGCGCACAATATAGTTTGGCGACTTTTCACGATTCCGAGTTGATGCTTTTTGCAGCAGGTAAAAATATGCTGAACGAAAACATACGCAACTCAACCTCCTATTTACGAAATTTTGCACCCGAACCGGGACGCAGCGCGGAAATCGGCATTCGATTGAGTTACTAAGACCGCCAAAGATTCACGGAGTGAATTACACCCGTGACCCGGCAAAAACGAAAGAATCTGCCAAGAGCCATAAAACATCGTCCAAAACCTTATCCGCTGCTCATGATTCCAAGGCACGAAGCATGTGCAATATTTTGATTAACAATCATTAAATTTTTAAGGCAGCAGTATTAGGGTCAGATTCTATTACTACTCGTAAAGGATTGGTCTATTCTCTTCAATCTTGGAATGGTTTTCTCCTATCATAAGATACACCGCAGGAACAACAAAAAGGGTGAACAATGTGCCGATAGCTATACCGGTTGCTATTACCAGTCCTATGTTGAAACGCGACACGGCACCCGCGCCGGTGGCGAAAATCAGAGGCAAAACACCTAGTACCATCGCGGCGGTGGTCATTAAAATGGGCCTTAGCCGGATAGTGGCGGCAGACTCTATCGCTGCACGTTTTGAAAGGCCCTCCTTTTGCTTGTTGTTGGCAAATTCGACAATCAGGATGCCATGTTTGCTGATTAACCCCATCAGCGTGACTAAGCCCACTTCGGTATAGATGTTCAGGGTTGCCCCGCCAAAACCCAGGGCGATAAAAATGAGCGCGCCAGCGATGGACATGGGTACGGACACCAGAATAATCAGGGGGTCGCGGAAGCTTTCGAATTGCGCCGCAAGAGCCAGAAAAATAATAATCAATGCAAACAGGAAAGTAAAAATGAAGCCACTGGATTCATTGACCAGTTGCCGTGATTGTCCAGCATAGTCAATTGAGTAGCCTGGAGGCAATACTTTTGCAGTGATATCCTTTAGCGAATTCATCGCATCACCCAGTGTGACGCCCGGAAAAGGCACGCCGGAAATGATGGCGGCGTTTAATTGCTGGAAATGGTTCAGTGATTGCGGCACTGTTTTTGTGCTGATGGTGGCGATGGTTGACAGCGGGACGGTCGAGCCGTCAGCCGCGCGGATGTAGTAGTTAAGCAACTGGTCGGCATTAAGCCTGGATGCTTGCTGTATCTGGGGGATTACCCTATAAGATCGCCCGGTCATGCTGAAATAATTGACATAACCGCCGCCCAGCATTGAGGCCAAAGACGAGCCTACATCCTGCATGGAAAGCCCCAGAAGGGCGGCTTTATCATGGTCAATTTCCACTTGTGACTGCGGCAGATCGACTTTCAGGTCTTTGTCGAGAAATATAAACATACCGCTTTTTTGCGCTTCCTGCATCAGTTGCTGTACAACCGTGTTCAATTGATCAAACGACTCGGTCGTGCCGATCACAAACTGCACCGGAAGGCCGCTGCTACCGGGTAATGGCGGTGGTTGGAAAGCCGCGACACGGACTCCGGCGATTTCATTCATTTCCTGCTGAATGATAGGTTGAAGTTCAGTAGCGGTCTGTGTCCTTTCATCCCAAGGCTTGAGAACTGTACCTGCAATTGATTGTCCTGGCGCGTTGATCTGAAAGACGTGGTCGGTTTCCGGGTGCTTAATAAATTTATTATAAACCTGGCCGGCATAAACCAGGCGTTGCTGAAGCGTGGCATCCGGCGCTGATGTGGACATGGTGATAATGACGCCTTGATCTTCCTGTGGAGCGAGTTCCCGATTTGAACTTGTATAAAGGAAGTAAATGCTGGCGAGTATGATGGCGGCAAATACAGCGGTTACGGGTAAAAAGTTAAGTGATCCATGCAGGGTTTGTGAATAGACACGTTGCATGGCAAAGACCCGGCGATCAATAAAGTCAACAAGGCGTTCTTCCCAGCCGGTGCGATCGTGAGTGTGGGCTTTGAGTAGCCGGGAACACATCATTGGCGACAACGTCAACGCCACAATGGCGGAAACGGTCACCGCACCGACGACAGTAAAAGCAAACTCAGAGAACAAGGCGCCGGTAAGTCCGGCCTGAAAGCCTACCGGGACATACACGGCGACTAAAACAATGGTCATGGCGATAATGGGACCCGTTAGTTCCCTAGCCGCCAGCAGTGAAGCGGGAATCGGCTGCATGCCGTCTTCAAGATGCCGGTTGACGTTTTCGACGACAATGATGGCATCGTCAACGACCAGGCCGATGGCTAGCACCAAGGCCAGCAAAGTCAGCAAATTAATTGAGAAACCGAACATCAACATAAGAGTGAAGGTGCCGATCAGGGAAAGTGGTATTGCTATGACGGGTATTAGCACCGAACGCGGTGAACCCAAAAATGCGAATACGACCAGCGTGACAATCAGCAAGGCTTCAATAAGGGTATGGATCACTTCATGAATAGAGCTATCAACAAATTTCGTAGAGTCGTAGACGATTTTGCCGCTCAAGCCTTCCGGTAATTGGGCTTGAATCTCAGGAAAAACTTTACGGACTCTTTCAATGACGTCAAGCAAATTGGCGCTTGAAGCCACTTGGAGTCCAATATAAACGGCCTTGTTGCCATCGAAAGAAACGCTGGCTTCGTAGTCATCAGCGCCCAGTCTGACATTAGCCACATCTTTGAGCCGGATTATCGCGCCGCCTTGTTGCTTGATGATTAAATTCTCGAATTCTGCGACTGAATGCAGATTGGTTGATGCGGTCAAGTTGACTTGCACCATCTGGCCTTTGGTTGTCCCCAATCCCGCTATAAAGTTGTTCTTGGCAAGCGCGGCGCTGACATCGGAAGCCGTAAGAGAGTAGGCAGCCAGTTTATTAGGATCTAACCAGGCACGCAGGGAGAAGTTCTTGCCACCCAGCAACTCTGCTGTCTGGATACCTTCCACTGCTTGTAGTCTGGGTTGTACCGAGCGAATCAAGTAATCGGTGATGTTGTTGGCGGACAAGCTCTCGCTGGAAAAACCGATATACATGGCATCAATCGTTTCACCTATTTTTACAGTTAGAACCGGGGTTTGCGATTCCGGAGGCAACTGATTGAGCACGGCATTGACCTTGGCATTGATTTCTGTCAATGCCTTGTTGGGGTCAAAATTGAGCCGTAGATTTGCGGTTATCGTGCTGACGCTGTTCTGGCTGGTTGAGGTGATATAGTCGATGCCGTTTGCCTGGGCGATGTTGTTTTCCAACGGTGTGGTGATGAACCCCGCAATAATATCCGGGTCAGCGCCATAGTAGGTCGTAGTGACGGTGACGATAGCATTTTCGGTGCGCGGATACTGCAAAATCGGCAAATCACTGAGCGCTCGTAGACCCAATACCAACAGCATCATGCTGACTACCGTAGCCAGGATGGGGCGGCGAATAAAAATATCGGTCAAATTCATGGCGGATTATTTGCTGATTAATTGTGGAGTGGCGTCATTGCCAGGCTGAACAGAATTATTGACTGTAACAGGCGAGCCATTGCGCAGTTTAATTTGTCCTGTAGTCACTATTGTGTCGCCTTCAGTAACGCCGGTAAGAACGGCAATTTGGTCGCCGCGCGTAGAACCGGTGGTGACAAAGCTTTGTTTGGCAACAAGCTTGGGCTTGCCTTGTGGATCCAGACCATTTTTTTCCACTCGATAGACGGTGGAGCCAAAGGCATTAAAAGTGATGGTCGTGCGGGGCAAAGTAATAAAGCGCTGCGCAAGTCCTGTCGAAACAGCCACGGTGGCGTACATACCTGGTAGTAGCAGGTGTTTGGGATTCTTCAACGTGGCTCTCACCTGGACATTTCGTGTGTTGATATCGACTTTGGGATTGATCACCGTAATGTTGCCGGTGAAGTCCTGCGCAGGATAGGCGTCCGTTTTAAGTGTCACGGTCTGGCCCATTTTCAGCACAGGCAAGGCTTGCTGCGGTAAGAAGAAATCCACAAAAATGGTGTCCAGCGCCTGGAGCGTGCCGATTGCGGCGCCCGCCTCAAGATATTGGCCTGGATCGACGAGCCGTAACCCCAGGCGGCCAGTGAAGGGGGCGAGGATGGTTTTTTTGTTCACCAGGGCTTGTTGCTGGGCGACATTGGCGACAGCGACATCATGGTTCGCCTTGCCTATATCAAGTGTTTGCTGGCTGACGGCATTAATGCGAAACTGCGCCTGGTCACGCATATAGGTGATAAGAGCCAATTTTTCCGTGGCTATTAATGAGTGAAGTTTGGCAATATCGTCGTTGGCGCGAAGTTTCAGCAGGGGCGTGCCGAGCTTCACAATATCACCCTGTTTGAAGTAAATTTCGGCGACAATTCCTGGGACTTCAGCGCTAAGATCGGTGCCTTGAAAGGCGCGCAAGCTGCCGACCGCTTCCAGCTTCGGCAACCACTCCAGATAACCGGCCGTGATAGTGGAAACGGTTTGCAGGGGCTCGCCCTGAGACGACATAAACTCTTTGGTCATCCGCCCTTTGAAGGTAATGAATCCAAAAATTCCGCCGAGTACGATGCCGGCCACGATGAGCATAATGATCATGCGTTTAATCATTTTTGTTGCCTGCCGGATTTTGTTCAAACATTAAATCTCACCCTGTTTTAAAGCTGTTTAAAAAATAAAGGTTCAAGGTTTATGGCAAAAAAGGATGGGTATTACGCCTAGAATTTTGCACTTATCAATATCACCGTTTTCTTTTTTCTGTCGTTCCGACAATAAAGTGGCAGACAAATCTGCACGGTTCCACCAGCCCCCGCCCAGTGCCTGAAACAATGCGGCCGTGTCGGTATAACGTCTGGTTTGCGCAGTTATCTGGGTAATACGCGCCTGGTGGTAATTGCGCTCCGAAATAAGGAGAGGCAGATAACTGACTGCGCCGATTTGGTATTGCAACTGGGTCAGTTCCAAGGTATCGAGTGCTGCTTTTACGGCAGCATCCTGTGTTTTCAATCCGGCGGCGTCGAACTCCAGCGCGGTCAGGGCATCGGCGACGTTTTTGAATGCCTGTAATACAGTGCTCCGGTATTGAGCAGCCGCCTGTTCGTAAGCCGCAAGCGCCGCACGCCGTTGATGAATGAGTCCTCCGCCATGAAAGATGGGCTGCAAGATATTTCCGCCAAGGCTCCAGATGGCGCTGCCGGGAACAAACATATCGCCTAACCGGGTGGCAATAGTGCCTGCATTGGCATTGATTGTAAAATCAGGCAGCATATTGGCGGTCGCGACGCCAATTTGCGCGCTGGCGGCATGTAAAAGGGCTTCCTGCGCACGAACATCGGGGCGTTGTCGCACCAGTTTGGATGGCAAGCTGAGCGGCAATTTCCCGGGCAGGTGCAGGTCGGAAAGTTTGAATTGAGCGGCCAGTTCATTGCTGGGTAGTTCACCAGTTAAAACCGTCAACTGATGGCGGTTTTGAGCCAGTTGCCGTTCTAACGGCGGCAAGTTTGTTCGCGTTTGTTCCAGCGTGGTTTGCTGCAGCAATACATCGACTTTAGACGCGCCTCCCAACTCGAACTGTTGCTTGACCAGTTCAAGTTCCCGGGTTTGAGATTTGATGATTTCCTGAGTCGCAGTAATCTGGGCTCTCAAAGAAGCTTCCTGTATGGCGGTAGTAACGACGTTTGACGCCAGGGTCAGGAATGCGCCCTCGAGCTGGAAATTCTGATATTCTGCTTGAGCCTCAAATTCCTCAATCTGCCTTCGAATTGCGCCGAAAACATCCAGGGTATAGGCGACCTGAACCGAGGCAGTCGAGAGATTATAAGGAGAAGCATGAAAACTAGGATTGCCGAACTGTGCGCCGGAAATTTGTTGGCGTTTGGTTGAGAATGTTGCGTCCAGGGCAGGGAGTAAAGAACTCTGCTGTACAGAAGCATTTTCCTGGGCTTGGGTCAATGCTGATAAAGCGGCCTGCAAGTCCGGGTTGCGCTTCATTGCCTGCCCGATCAATTTAGTTAATGGCGGGGAACCAAACAGTGTCCACCACTGCCCCTGAATGTCTTTTCCCAGGGCTAAAGTCTGCGCAGCGCCAGATTCCGAAGAGGTTGTGGTGATGCGGTTTGATTGTTTGCCGGGGGTATAGCTTTGGGTGTCCGGGCTGGCTGGGCGGGTGAAGTCTGGCCCCAGCGTACAACCGGAAGATAATAGCATCATTAACACACCGGCAACGGTGGTTGTCTGCAAGTTGAGCCTGTCAGTGAGTAGACGGCGGGCACTTTTTTTCATGCCGTCTTTGCCTTGAAACTGTTTATTAATAATTTAGTAACATGTGCGGCAATAACTTCCGGGATTTCGTGTTCTGGTTTCCAGCCGGGAAAGTTTTTGAGTAAGGGTTGATACTCAACATAAGACTTGGCCAAACCGATTACAGAAGCTGCTACCATATGAGCATCTTGTTCAGGCGCCAATTCAGCCGCCAGTTGCATCAATAAACAAAACTGGCTTTTAAAGACGCCTTGCGCCAGCAGCTGCATTCTTTCAGGATCGGCTTCCAGAATTTCGCGTTGCATCAGGCTATGGAAATCCCGGTCTTGTATTATCACATCAACCAAAGAGCGGACAAACCCGCCTAATTTTTCTTCGGCTGAACAATTGGACTCCCATACTTGGGCAAAAACCTCCTCTTTGCTTGAAAAGGCAAAGCGGACTGATTCGAGATAGAGCGTCTTTTTATCGGGAAAATGATGGTAAATCGCCGCGACGCTCAAATCAACCGCCAGGGCCAACTGCCTCATGGATAACCCTGAATAACCTTTTTGCGCGAATAACACGATCGCAGCGCTTAAAATTTTTTCTTTTGAGTTCAATTTTCTTACCTAACAAACGTTCAGTAGGTAAATGGTATCCGAGAAACTTGTCTTCAGCAAATATTTTTAAATTAGGTGTCCGCGTGTTTAAGTAAAAGTTGATTTTAGACGACTGGCCTACAAAAGTTTCTGAATACATTTTGATAGATTACAATACCAATCTATATCTTATCGCCAGGCAGATAACACGCTGATACTTTATTTTTATCAGACCATCTTTGAGTTAAGCAGAATTTAATGTAATTTAAGCCAATGAAAAAATTAAAATGCGCTGTAATCGGTGCGGGCTATTTAGGCAAATTTCATGCTGAAAAATATGCCTCCTTGCCTGATTGTGAGTTGGTTGCCGTTGTTGATATTGACGAGGCCGCTGCAAAAGCCGTGGCTGAAAAGCATGGCGCAAAAGATTTAACAGACTATCAAGCCCTGTTGGGCAAAGTTGATGCGGTCAGCATCGTTGTCCCTACAACCTTGCATCATAGTGTCTCTAAGGATTTTCTTAATGCCGGTAGTCATGTTCTGGTTGAAAAACCGATTACAGTGACGGTTGAAGAAGCGGATGATCTCATCACCCTTGCTAAAGCGAAAAATTTGATTTTGCAGGTTGGGCACCTGGAGCGGTTTAATCCGGCAGTGCTGGGTTTGGATAAAGACGAAAAACCGCTGTTTATTGAATCGCACCGTTTATCGCCTTTTAACCCTCGCGCCAATGATGTGAGCGTGGTGCTCGATTTGATGATTCATGATATCGACATTATTTTGGCGCTGGTGGATTCAGAAGTGGAACGTATTGATGCCAGCGGTACCGCAGTGCTTACCCAAGGTACGGATATTGCCAATGCCAGGCTGTTATTTAAAAATGGCTGTGTGGCGAATGTGACGGCCAGCCGGATCAGCATGAAAATGGAGCGAAAAATGCGGCTGTTCAGGCCAAGCTCCTATATTTCCGTGGATTTTCAAAACCGGGTTTTGACCAAATATCGCACGGGTGAAAAAGAAATGTTCCCTGGTATTCCAGAAATAGTCACGGAAGAATCCGTTTTTGAAGGCGGCGACGCGCTGCTCGAAGAAATCAAGCATTTCGTCAACTGCATTCAAACCGGCGTAAACCCGTTAGTTTCCGGTGAAGCGGGACGGCGTGCGTTGGCAACGGCGATACAAATAACCCGTTTATTAGGCGATAAATAAAAACATTTTTATCCGTAGTGACGCAATATTTTGCGTCTCTACAAGATTGCGTCTCCACACCTAAATAAAATAAGGGCAACAACATGATACCCATGGTAAATCTGAAGGCACAATACGCTGAAATCAAAGAGGAAGTTGAGAGGGGGCTGGCTGAAACAATAGAAAACTGCGCTTTTATATTGGGCCCTAATGTACAGGCCTTTGAAAAGGAAGCCGCTAGCTATCTGGGCGTCAACCATGCGATAGGCGTCGCTTCCGGAACCGATGCCCTGCATTTGGCGCTCATTGCCGAAGGCATAGGCACGGGTGATGAAGTGATCACCACCGCGTTCACGTTTATCGCGACAGCGGAAGCCATTAAATATGTGGGCGCAATTCCCGTTTTTGTTGATATCGATCCCAGAACTTTCAATATTTCGCCGGATGCCATAGAAAAAGCCATCACCCCAAAAACCAAAGCCATAATGCCCGTGCACCTGTTCGGTCAACCGGCGGATATGGCTGAAATTGCGCAACTCTGCGAGGAGCATGGTTTAAAGCTGATTGAAGATTGCTGCCAGTCCTTTGGCGCGAGTATCAATGGCAAGCAAACCGGAGCGATAGGCGATTCGGCCGGATACAGCTTTTTCCCCAGTAAAAACCTGGGCGCGTTCGGTGATGGCGGTTTGGTGGTCACCAACTCGGACGATACGGCGGCAAAAATCAGACAACTGCGTAATCATGGCTCGGATGTGCGCTATTACCATGATGTGATTGGTTACAACAGCCGTCTTGATGAAATGCAGGCGGTTATTTTAAGGCCCAAATTAAAACGCATCGACCAATACAATCAGGCGCGTCGTCATGTCGCCCACCTTTATTCAGAATTGATGGCGGATTTACCGCTCATTACCCCGTATGAGGATGGCTTGGGCGAACACATTTATCATCAATACACCTTGTTATGTGACAGTCGCGATGAAGTGTTAAAAGCGTTGCAGGGCAAACAAATAGGCTGCGCCATTTATTATCCCGTTCCTTTGCATCAACAGAATGTGTTTAAAAAAGAATGCGCGGGATTAAGCCTGCCCGTGACTGAAGCCGTTTCCGCCACCTGTTTTTCATTGCCGATCTGCCCGTTTCTTGAAGATGATGCTGTCAGGGAGATTGTGGGCGTTATCCGGGGTGTTTTGACAGCATAATTGTGTAGGGGCAGGCCTTGCGCCTGCCCTAAGGTCAACCGCTAGGGATTGCTCCTACATCAGAATGCAATTCGCCCCTATAAATTAAGGAAAGCACATGGCGAAAAACAAACCCGAAAATCAGGAACCGTTAGAAAAACAACTCTGGAAAGCCGCCTGTAAACTGCGTAAAAACATTGACACGGCTGAGTACAAAAACATCGTGCAGGGCTTGATCTTCCTGAAATAAATTTCCGACTCGTTTGAAGAGCACTTCGCCAAACAGATGCAAGGGGCAGCAAGTATCGCATTGATGCGACAGAAGTTGCGCGGCAACAGTGCGAAAATTAGCAAAGCCTGCAAACTGTGGCAGGTTTTTCGCGCAGTAATCACCGGCGCGTTGGATGAGCTGGGAGTTGTCTTAGGCGATGCAGCAACCTTTGTGAAGGAAACAATTGATACGCACATACAGTGCTTGTTTACGCAAGTCCTGCAACTTGATCCCAGAACGCTACGGCTTGAGGCTTTGTAAATCAATGCGATATGGCGGTTATATGGGTGAAAATGAACTCCGAAACTTTAGTTGTTAATACGGATTCGCTAGAAAATGGGTTCTTAGATTTATGTCAGAAATGGCAAATATCTGCCATGGCTTGGAGCCCATTATTAGGAGGTGGAGCTCTTTTCCATGCAGATAACCGGCGTGCTGGTCAATTGAGGCAGACGCTCAGTAACATAAGCGATTCTTTGGGTAGAGTTGGAATCGATCAAATTGCTATCGCCTGGATTCTGATGCATCCAAACCATAATTGTTCCAACTCTAGCACCACTTAATCATGATAGGCTTTCGGCGGCGGAGGCTATTAAAATTCAACTTTTAAGGGAATAGCGGTTCGAAATCTGGAGCTCGGCTATTGGCAAGGAAATTCCATAATTTACGGCGTTGTTGACGAAAGATGGGGTTTCATTAGCTCGCGTCATTTATGGTTAGTTCGTTATTGGTAAAAAACAATCACAAGATAAAAAGGATATTCTTTAATATAGTGTGTATTTTTTCGACTGCCCGTGTCGCTTCGTCAGGTTTTGATTTATTCGCACGGCTTAAGCGATACAGTGAACTTATCGACGCTAGCCAGACTATACCAAAATTAATCAAATTTTAATCACATCCCCCAGTTTCCCCTCATCTTGTCTCTGTATTATTTACCATACGGATAAAGTTCAGTATCGCGAGTATTGTTCTAGGTAAATAAGGGAAAAATCAATGAAAATAGCTGTTAAGAGGAAGTACAAATGTCCATGAGTTTTCAAGCAGCAGAAAATCAGATGAAAGCATTAAAATCATTATTGATAAAGCTGCCAGCAGCGATAGCATTAGTCAGTATGATACTGATTTTTATCATAGCCATCCGCTTCAACCCAATGCTTCCAATTCGGATGTTGCATCAGACTATAAGTCTTGCTTCACAAGCACCCTTATCTTTTGCAGTCTGGTTATTGTTATCTGCTTTGATGGGCGTTTTGGCTTTAACTCGGCGTAAGCGGGGTCTGAAGCACAGTGATAAGAAAATGTAGGCCAGGCACGATGCGGGTTTATCATCACCGCCACCCATTTTCATGGGGATAAAGCGTGCTGACCGTGCCTAAAAGGACCGCATTCATGTACCGTTTAAGCTTCTAACATTATCATAAAGCGTCTTAATCTAGGCAATAATTCGTTAGCCGCAGAATATGTCAGCCGAAATAACTTGACGTAATTATTCAGACCCCCCTACGCCAAAAACATACAAAGTTGGCTAAAAAAGTTGTACATTAATCTCCATGAGACTAAGCGACCACGATCTGCTGCAACTGACCGAAGAAGAATTGCTGGAATTACCGGAGGAAGTTCTGCGCCGATTATCCGTCAAACTGCTTTACGACTTAAAAGAAGCGCGGGAGCGGTTGAGGCAAACCTCACGGAATAGTTCGCGGCCACCAAGTAGTGACCTGCCGTGGGACAAGACTGTTGCCGACGAGGAAGACCCGCCGTGCCACCCAGAGCCGGACGAATGTGCGGGAGTGGATGAGCACACGATAGACGCCGACGAAGAATCGAAAACCGGGCCAGTGGAAAAAGAACAGGACATGGCGAACGATACACGGCAAAGCCAAGCATTTGAAGATGAAGCAAGCAATAAACGGAAAGCCGGCAAACAACCTGGGGCACCCGGCTACGGGCGAGAGCAAAAGCTGGCGGTAACGGCAGAAGCGCATCATTATCCGGCAGTTTGCGCGCGCTGTGACCGTGAATTGAAGCCAGATGCCGCAAAAGCCTATACCGCCTTTGAAACAGTTGATTTGGAGTGGGCTGACCCGGACAAGCCGGGTATTAATTTGACCAATACCAAACACACCTATTATGAAACGGTCTGTAGCTGTGGGCATTGCACACAACAGGCCCCGCATCGGCAGGTATCACACCACTTAACACCAAACATCTGGTTGTCGGAATGGCGTCTTGTCGGCCCTGGACTTGCAGCACTGATTGTTTGCCTGGCTTACCGGATGCGCCTGTCGCGGGCGCGGATACAGGAATTCCTGAATGATTGGCTGGGCTTGGCGGTCAGTGTTGGCACTCTCCACGCCACCTTGCATGAAAGCGGTGCGGCGGTCTTGCCCGTTGAAGACGAATGGGTGGAAGCGGTACAAAGCAGTGGTTTGCTGCATGTGGACGAAACGTCCTGGCGGGAACTGAACACGCTGCTTTGGTTATGGGTGTTCTGCGGTCAAGGCGTAGTCGTTTACTGGATCGCCAGCCGAGTGTTCGGCGACAACTACATTGACAATTTCCGCTACACTATGTCAAAATTCGATTAATTTTACCACCTGCATTGATTTGTAGGGACTACCAGAGCCCCTGCCCAATAATATTGATACCTTGCATAAAATGGTGCAGGATTATCAGTTTAGCGTCGAGCAATTACAGGAAAAACTGAACTGGTATGAAGAGCAGTTTCGTCTTTTTCAACACCGACGTTTCGGCGCTTCCAGTGAGAAGCATCCTGAGCAATGGAGTTGTTTAATGAAGCCGAATCGATTCTTGATGCCTTACCAGAGGCGGAAGGCGAACTTGAAGAAACGATTACCTATCAGCGGAAAAAGCCAGGCCGCAAACCGTTATCCAAACATATCCCGCGTGCAGTGGTGCGTTATGAACTGCCGGCAGCCGAGCGCGTCTGTGCCTGTGGTCATGCCCTGCATGAAGCCGGCGAAGACAAGTCCGAGCAACTGGAAATCATTCCGGCGCAAATCAAAATCATTGAGCATGTGCAGGTTAAATATGGCTGCCGTGCCTGTGAAAATGGTCTGCTGACCGCCCCCAAACCGGCCCAACCGATTCCACGCAGCTTTGCCTCCGCCAGCCTGTTGGCTTATATCATTGTCGCTAAATTCATGGATAGCTTGCCGCTGTACCGGCAGGAAATGATCTTCAAGCGCTTAAGCATTGATCTATCCCGGGCAACCTTATCGAACTGGGTGTTGAAATCCGCTGAACTGCTCACCCCCTTTTATGAGCGATTGCATGAACACTTGCTCCGGCAGAAAATCCTTCAAGCCGATGAAACAACCTTGAATGTGATTCAGGATGGACGGGATACGCAAGCCAAGTCGTATATGTGGCTCTACCAGAGTGGAGGCCATGAGACGGCGTGCCCAATTGTTTTGTATGAGTATCAGGCGACCCGTGCCGGTCAGCATACGGTCACCTTTTTACAGGGCTTTGCAGGTTATTTACAAGTCGATGGCTTTGCCGGGTATCATGCTCTGGCATCGGACAATTGCTTCCTGGTTGGCTGTATGTCGCATGCGCGGCGAAAATTTGATGAAGCGTTAAAGGCGCTACCGGCAGCTAGTCGTGACAATAAATTTGGCATGGCGCATACCGCACTGCGAAAATTCAGAGCGCTCTACGCGCTTGAAAAACAGCTTAAAGACCTGACCATAGAACAGCGCTATTGTCTGCGCCAGGAAAAAAGCAAACCCGCAGACTTAAAGCAATGGTGTGATGACAACGTAGCCAAGACTGCGAAAGACTCAGCCAAAGGTAAAGCCATTCGTTATACCATCAACCAATGGCCTTACCTGATTCGCTATTTTGAGGACGGAAACTTACAAATTGATAATAATGCCGCAGAGCGACACATCAAACCGTTTGTGATTGGCAGGAAAAACTGGTTATTTAACCAAACACCACGCGGTGCTGATGCGAGTGCGCTACTGTACAGCCTAGTGCAAACAGCGGTTGCCAATAATCTGGATCCTTTTGATTACCTGAAATACCTGTTTACTGAGATTCCCAAACTTGGCAGGCACTATGAACCCGAGGCATTAGATCAATTTCTGCCCTGGAATTTGACTGAAAAAATTGAGCATCTAAATCAAGCTGCTTAGCTTGTCTACGTGGGGAAAATTACCGCTTACGTTTTTGTAGTAGCTGAAAATATGCGGCTTAATGCCATTCTCTTTACAATACGCAGCCTGGGTTAAGTCACTGGCTTGCCCGTGGGTAATATGGCCTTGCATAGTAGCGTGATTTTGATAGGGACTCATGAATGCTTCCGGTATTTTGTTAGGAAGCGGTAGTTTGCCCTGATATTAAAGGCTTTAGTATGTGTGCTTTAATTGACGGTTACCTTGATTATTTTAATTCAATACCTTATCTGGCTGAACAAACCTTAGGTTGGGATCATAAGACGATAGAACTGGGGATAAATGAATTGCGCACTGGGATTGTTTGTGTGGAAAATTTTAAGGCACGCGGTAACCTTGGAATGGGCAAAAACCATGACCTGGAAAGGAATTAGTCCGGTCATTAACTGGTTGAAACCGCCTACCAAAAAGGCGTACGGATGGGGAAGAAAGCATTTAATGCATTTGCCAACAGAATAGATCGGAAGTATGCGTTCAACCCAGACACATCCCCAAGGGCTAGCCAATCCATTTTTTTTCTGATCGAACTCAAGCCGGCAAAAAATTATTGATAGGACAGGAAGGTTAGGTATCATCATTAGCCGCTATTAATCATTATCGTCTTGTCGTACTTCAATGTCCTCAACTGGACGCGCAAACGGTAGTAGCTCGTCGATGCGACTGTTAGGCCAGGTAGGCAATTTTTCCAAGGTATCTCTAAGCCATGCGGCTGGATCGAGTCCATTCAGTTTTGCGGTGCCCAGTAGAGTTTGGATAGCTGCGGCTCGTTGGCCGGCCCGCTCGGAGCCG
>JAQTPT010000110.1 GCA_028712795.1 Methylococcales bacterium | reverse complement strand
GATTCAAGGGACTGTTGTGTGGTGTGTCAAAGACGCACTTTATACAGCAACGGAGAAGGGATGTCCAGAATTGGCTAGCAAATCCTTGCTGACACCGGGTTTTCTGGGTAGAACAAACTTACCGTGGCACTGGAAGCGTCACGCTGGCCGCAAGGCTTCCGTTGCCCAGAGTGCGGCAACGCGGATTACTACTTGCTCAAGGAAGGGAAACATAAAACCTTCCAATGCAAACGCTGCCGGTTGCAGACATCCCTGATCGCAGGCACCTTGTTCCAAAACACCTGCTTGGCGCTGAGCATTTGGTTTCTGGCAATTTATCTGGTCAGCCAAGCCAAGACCGGCTTGCCGGCACTCGACCTTAAACGGTAGCTGGGCGTGAGCTACCCCCCCGGCTTAGCTGATACAGCAGAAGCTGATGCAGGCGATGGTCGAGCGGGATGCCCATTATACGCTGAGTGGTGATGTCCAGGTGGATATGACGCTTACCTCGGTGGTGAATTGGCTGGTGGCAAGGCTGGGCGGGGATCCGGGAACAAGGTGCCGTTTGTGGCGGCCATCTCGCTTAGTGCTGAAGGCCGGCCCCTGTATATTAAAATGGCACCAGTTCCGGGATTTACGCGCAAAGCGATTGTCGACTGGGCTAACGATGACCTCTCGCCAGGTTGTGTAGTCACTTCCGATGGCTTGGGCTGTTTTGCCGGGGTAACTGATGCCGGTTGCCAACACCGGGTCATCATCGCGGGCGCCCGCAAACCCAAGGATTTGCCAGAATTCAACTGGATCAACACGGTTTTGGGCAACCTCAAAACCAGCCTGGGTGGTGCTTACCATGCGTTCGATTTCGCCAAATACGGAATCCGCTATCTCGGTGCCTTTGTTTACCGTTTCAACCGGCGCTTCCATCTCGAAACGCTTCCTCTGCGTCTACTCGTCGCTGCAGCCACCATCAGGCCTCGTCCGGCAGGTTGGCTTCGCCAAGCTGAAGAATCTTGTTAATCAGGTAAGTTATTGGTATTGAAAAACTATTCCATACCATGAGTTTCACCTATTGGGTGACTGTTCCAACTGCGGCGCATTTTACACATGCCTTGAATTATGAGGCTTGTAGAGATTCTTACTAATTTTAACTGCTGAATTTAGGATAAAAGTAGCGTATTCCACTATACGCCAAAACATGCGCCATGGATGAATCAAATTGAAGTTTGGTTGGGTATGTTAGCCAGGAAAGTGATTAAACGAGGAAACTTTAAAAGCACGGCAGAATTGAAAGAGAAAATAGTGGCATTCATTGATTATTTTAACAACACCATGGATAAGCCTTTCAAGTGGACTTATCAAGGCAAAGTCATGGTAGCGTAAAATTTGGTCACGAATTTCCAGTTTGGTATATTAACTGTTGGCTGGATTATTCGTTCCAATGCACCTTCAAAGCCCATGGTATTCTCGCATGGCACTCAGGGCAGGCCGTGAAACAGCAAGCCGACTTAAATTCTTTTTTTGTAAATTGAATCATGAACAAGCCATTGAAGTTTTCTTTGTTCGCCGTTGTCGATGCAGCTATAGGGTTAGGGTTGCTTGCGGCGCCGGAAGTTACGGTTGCTGCCCCCGCCGCTTATCTTCCGGAACAAGCTGTCGCCGCAAACCCAAGATTGCCGACCTTGAACCCAATTAATAAAGCGGGCGAAGTCGTCCATATCCTGCCGACCAGGCAGTTGGCCGCAGACTTGGCTGCTGCAAATGCTGCGGCGGGCTTCGCGGATAACGGCCCTCTGCAGTACCATGCTGGCGGCGAGATCATGCCGTCGGTCATCAGCTACATCATCTATTGGACGCCGCCGAAACTGCAAACCGGCGCGCTGGCCGGCTGGTCTGCAGCCTACCAGAACCTGCAAACCCGGTTCCTGACGGATTATCAGGGGCACAGCCTGGCGAATAACAACACCCAGTATTACCAATCGATTTCGGGAGTCACCAGCTACATCCACGACACTGGCGGCGTCGGCGGCGTGTATGTCGACATCGCCGCCTACCCGAAAGCGGGTTGCAATGATTCCCTAACACCGGGTAACTGCCTCTCTGATGCTCAAATCCAAGCAGAGATCAAAAAGGTCATGGCTTTGAAAGGCTGGACTCCCGCCATCAACAAGATATTCTTTGTCTACACCGCGAAAGGGGAGGGTTCCTGTTTCGGCACGTCTTGCGCGTACACAAACTTCTGCGCCTACCACGGCAATTTCGGTCCGGTAACAACTCCGACCATCTACGCGAACATGCCTTACGCCGCCTCTCCCTACTGCGCGACCGGCACTTCGCCGAACGGCAATGTCGAGGCGGATTCTGGCGCCAGCATCACTAGCCACGAGTTGATCGAGGCGGTCACCGATCCATTGCTGAACGCCTGGTTCACGGCGCAGGGCAATGAAATCGGCGACCTGTGCGCTTGGAACTATGGCACGAATACCTGGGGAGCGTTGGCCAACCAGAAGTGGAACGGTCATTTGTACGAGTTGCAGCAGGAATACGACAACCACGCCGCCGCAGTTTTCGGCGCTCTTAAAGGCTGTGTCCAGGTTGGCCCTTAAGCCGCGATGATGCCTGGCTATGGGCGGCAAAGCCCATTTAGGCACTGAATAAAAAAGCCCGGAGTCCATCCGGGCTTTTTTGTTGGTATGCCGGGGGAATGGTTGACGGGAGCCAAGCCTTTTCGCCATCGCCACCACACACGGTTCTTCCGCTTTTCTGTGTTGGGCAAAGCCTACCGAACATTACAAAAAGACAACTTCGCATTTTTCGTATTCGTCTTAAAGTTATTGAAGCTAGCGCTACTTCTCCTGCTCCTATTTATTTATATATTCGTCGGCGTACCAGTCTGGTCGCCAGAAGCATCCGTCGCCTTGAATATCGCCATGCGAGGCTTGCCATCGTTGTCAAGAAGCGGTGAATCCAATTTCGGATCAAAAGCGTGGTCACCGTTGTCAATGTAAATTATCGCGAAGTAAGTCTTGCCGATCGTCATGCTGCGTAGAAGTTTCACTGCTCCATTTGTTGCGCTTGTGTCGAAAAGTTGAGCGCCTAGAATACTGCCTGGTGCGCCGGCCCCGTCATCTTCACGAACCACCACCCATGAAACTTGTTCCAAACACATTTGGGAAATTTTAAGATTAATATCGGCCAATTGATTGCAGACGATAATCGCGTTTCTCGCGATCATCGCGCCCCTGGGACCTGTCGGAGTGGTTTCCTCTGAGGTTTTGTCGCCTGTTACCGGAGTAACCCCATATATTGTATTTCCGGTCGCTTTATTTTCTAAAACCGTCGGCGCTTTTTTTGCCGCCCAAAGATTGCCGTCGTCCAAACCGAGTCCGAAAGCGATAATCGCTACGATAATATAGCTTAAATTACTACCCCCTTCACTTCCCACTTCACTTCCCATATTGTCGTCGGCTATAAAAATTATTTGCAATTAAACTAAATCACCCCCGGCATCGATGGGGTTTTACCTTATTTAATCATTAAAAATGGCTACATTTTTCGGCCGTTTGTCATTCCCAGAGACGTGAATCCAGTTGAATTTTAGTCTGGATTCACTCCAGGCAGGCATGCCGCAATTCGCGGAAATGACAGCAAAGGACCAACCGAAAACTTCATTATGTGGCTTACATACATCAGATGCGTAGGCTCTGTCGCAAATATTTATAAAGTGCAAAGCCGCACTTGTCAGTGAATACAGTTTACTTGCAAAAGCCTCTATATATCAACCTTTTTACATCCTTGGATTTACCATTCAGAGTAACGATAAATGAATGTTCTCATATCTCTAGGTCTGTCATTTATCGCTTCTTCCCGACGTATCTGGTGCTTTATGGCTTCGTCATATTGAATGATTTGTTGGGCCTCTCTAAAATCACCTCCACTCAATTCATGCAAGACATTAACTTGCTCTTGAGCGTTAATGTTGGCCATTTCCCCATAGGCTATTTCGTCAACATAATCGTAGCCATAGATAATAGAAAAGGTCACATGACACTGACAACCTATGATATGTGTGCGGGCATTGCTGTGGATGTTGTTTTTTGGGATGTTTCTTGGTGAATTTTGTGTCTTTGTGGTTTTTAAGTACTGTTTCTAAAATATTAAATATTGACTGACAAAATTAATTCTGCTCAAAAATCTTACGAAACGTCAGATTGATTCGTGGTGATTTAATTTTTTTGGTTTTTGGCACCGAATGCATCCAGTGGTGTTGAAGAGTGCCCGCCATTACTAACAAATCGCCGTGGCCAAGAATGATATCCAGGATTTCCTTACGTTTTTTATGATGCAGTTTAAGCAAGCGTTCATCGCCGAGACTTAACGATGCAATCACCGGATTGAGTCCCAGCTCTTTTTCATCATCCGCATGGCAACCCATTGAGTCGTTGCCGTCACGATACAAATTGGCCAACACACTATTAAAGGCACACCGGCATTGCTGTTCTACTTTTTTCCGGATTGATTGCAATTCCGTAGTCCACGGCCTCGGCTGATGACTAACCCCTGAATAGCGATAATAAGCTTCGGGATCACCATACCAGCACATCATCCGAGGGACCTTAACCCATTTTCCGAAAATAAAAATAGCTTCTTCCTGCCATGCCAGACTTGTTTGAAGCGCTGCAAATAACTGATCAGACTCCGGCAACCCGTAAAAGCTTTTAATCAGGTAAAGCTCGCCATCAAAGGGAGCAAGGTTACTGCCACAGTTGTAAGGCGCGCTAGGCGGATCGTGGAATTTAGAGTTACTAATGTTCATCCTATTTACAGATTTAAAAACGAAGCGTGACGGGGTTTGTGTTAAGCGATCATGTCCGCGTTGGCGTAGCGCAAGCAAGTCATTAAAAAATCCGGGATTGAGCCGGTAACTTATGAATTACAAATGGCGTTTAAGCTATTTCTGAAGCTCTAAAACTTCCCGCAATACATGCCCAATTTCCGGCCTTTTGGTAACGATCACTGCATCGGGCAAGTGTTTATGATGCGGAAAGCTCGCCAAATCCGGAAAATGCGGTGTGCAGTCATAACGAAACACCAAGCAGTTTTGCTCATCCTGACAGTGTTAGCGATAATCCAGATGCACGAGGTTTTGATTGTCGATGATTACAGCCTCATGGATTTCCAGCAAATATCCCTTATCAAACCGTAGCCGAAGCCTTAAGTTAACACGTTCCGGTGTCAGAATTTCCTCGGTGTAGCGCTCCACATAAACACTTTCACAACCAAGAACCGCCTGTTCAACGGCATCCAAATAATTCTTCAGCGCATCATGCAACATTTTTCAGTTTCTTATCCAGTTCCTGACGCAAATACAGGTAATGCCGGTAATCGTTAGCCCATTCCACAAATTTCGCATCGTCGGGCAGTAGCCCTTGACTGTATTGATAAAAAAAATCTTCCGAATCTGTGTGGTTCTCCTGTTCAAGGATGCTGAGCCGTTTCGCCACTTCAATCAATGCATCCAAAGGAGATGAGTATTGAATTGTTTGTTTTCGCATAGCTATTGCCTTTGTTTTGTTTAGCAGGTTTGTTCGGGTATTGTTGCATGTGGAAAGTTCATTATCCTAAAAAACTTAGTTGAGTATACCCCTGCCAATAAAAATCAGCATAAACTTGACAAGGAAAATTGGGTTATGTTGAGCGTTTAGCTCACGCTACTTATCAAATCGGGCGGTTTTAAGACAGCCCCCTTCAGATATTTTTTCATTGCTTCGCTTAAAATTCGATACCAGCATTGCAAAGGGGTTAACTGCGGCGCAATTGCTTTCAACTCGTCAAAAAATGCACATACCCGCGATAGGCCGCCTTCACATAAGACTCCCTGCCGTGGCTGCTGGTGATGGTGAGTGTTGTTTGTCCGGCATGCTGGGTTTGCTTGCCCACCGGAAATTGTCAATGTAGTTGTCGCCTCGACGGTTAAATCTCACTCTGGTTTGTGCTCTGAATAATCACCTACTTGGTATCATCTTTTTTTTAGCCCTTGTCTGGGTTAAGGTGGACTGCCTGGATT
>JAQTPT010000109.1 GCA_028712795.1 Methylococcales bacterium | reverse complement strand
GCGCAAAAAATACGCGAACTGGTTCGAAACACGCGACTGGTTTTTGATTACCTTAAGATGACGAAAAACTCTTGCGCTGTTGGTTGCTCAGGATGAGAGCGGTGGGTGGAGAACAAATTTACCGTGAATAATAGACGCTGCTGCTTTCGTTGAGTATCAACTTGAGAGTATCATACGTAGACCTGTCACCCGACATGTAATACTTTAAATAACCCGAAGAGTCTTTTTTTTATTTGGCAACCAGTGCTGATAAAAATGAGTATCTGGATGCACACGAACATGAGCTGATGGTGACTCATTGGTGACTCAGGCAATAAAAAAGGCCTTGATAAATTACCTAAGGCCTTGATTTATTTGGAGCTAGTGAGGGGATTCGAACTCCTGACCGGCTGATTACAAATCAGCTGCTCTACCAACTGAGCTACACCAGCAAACAAGCGGGTATTATACATAAAAATATTTCTTTGAAAAGAACTTTTGCTTATTTTTTTAGTTTTATTGCGGTTTTATTTTTGCCAAACTTTTTTACGTTCCGGTTGTTATCGAGACCCGTATATTTGGTTTTAAATTGTTGAACTTTGCCCGATGATTCAACCGTGCCTTTAGGCTGATAAGAAGGAATCAAATGGTGTTTGCCATTTCCTATCAAATCGTTGCGCCCCATGTTATTTAAGGCGTCACGCAATAATGGCCAGTTCTTTGGATCGTGGTATCGCAGAAAGGCTTTATGCAAGCGACGTTGCTTGGTGCTTTTGGGGATAGGCATGTCTTCAGCCTTACGACTGACTTTATGTAGCGTATCTTTGCCGGAATGATACATCGCAGTGGCGATGGACATCGGAGACGGCAGGAAGGCTTGGACCTGATCCGCTCTGAAACCGTTACGCTTTAGCCACAATGCCAGATTAAGCATATCGTTATCGGTAGTGCCAGGGTGGGCGGCTATAAAATAAGGTATCAGGTACTGTTCTTTGCCCGCTTCTTTGGAATATTTGTCAAACATCTCCTTAAAGCGATCATAAGTGCCCATGCCCGGTTTCATCATTTTTGACAGCGGCCCTCGTTCGGTATGTTCCGGGGCAATTTTAAGATAGCCACCGACATGATGGGTCACCAGTTCTTTAACATATTCAGGCGATTCAACGGCCAAATCGTAACGCAGGCCGGATGCAATAAATATCTTTTTGATGCCGGGCAGGGCGCGGGCTCTGCGATAAAGTTTAATCAGCGGCGTATGGTCGGTATTCAGATTGGGGCAAATGCCCGGATAAACGCAGGATGGCTTGCGGCACGCAGCTTCAATCTTTTCATCCTTGCAAGCCAGGCGATACATATTGGCTGTGGGACCGCCCAAATCGGAAATATGCCCGGTAAAAGCGGGTGAAGTATCGCGGATGGCTTCGATTTCCCGAATAATGGAATCTTCGGAGCGGCTTTGAATGATGCGCCCTTCATGTTCAGTAATTGAGCAGAAAGTACAGCCGCCAAAACAGCCTCGCATGATATTGACCGAATGCTGAATCATTTCAAAAGCAGGCACGTTGGCATTGCCGTATTCCTTGTGCGGCACCCGCGAATAAGGCAGATCAAAAACGCCATCCATTTCTTTTGTGGTCAGCGGAACCGGTGGTGGATTAATCCATAATTGGCGCAGACCGTGCTGCTGAATTAACGGCCGGGCATTGCCCGGATTGGTTTCACCATGCATAACCCTTGAGGCGTGGGCATACAATACAGGATCGTCTTTTACGGCTTCATAAGCGGGAATGCGAATAACTGTTTGAGAGCGCTGATCTCTGATCAGTTGCTTGAGCATTACCACGCTTGAGAGCGAGATCACTTTTTTATTGGGATCATTGTTGTCGGGTTTTTTGTCACAGGCAGGCTCTTCCTGATACGGATTCTGTATAGGGCTTAATGCGCCTGGCTTATCAATATCGGTAGAATCTTTTACCACGCAGCCTTCAGGTATTTGCTTAACAAAATGTACCGTGCCGCGTATGCCTTTCAGTTCCGAGATGGCTTCGCCCTGAGCCAAGCGGTGAGCAATCTCAACGATTTGCCGTTCCGCATTACCATACACCAACAAATCGGCTTTGGAATCCAGCAAGACTGATTTACGCACCTTATCCGACCAGTAATCATAATGGGCTATGCGCCGTAAACTGGCTTCGATGCCCCCAATAATAATTGGCACATCTTTATACACTTCCCGGCAACGGTGGGAATAGACATTGACGGCTCGATCAGGGCGTTTTCCAGCCGCGCCATTGGCAGTATAGGCGTCATTTGAGCGAATTTTTTTGTCTGAGGTATAGCGGTTGACCATTGAATCCATGTTGCCGCCAGTCACCCCAAAAAAAAGATTGGGACGACCCAGTTTGCTAAAATCAGTAGCACTGGTCCAGTCAGGCTGAGAGATAATGCCGACTCTAAATCCTTGCGCCTCCAGCAAGCGTCCAATCAATGCCATGCCAAAGCTGGGGTGATCAATATACGCATCGCCTGTAACCAAAATAACATCGCAACTATCCCAGCCAAGTTCATCCATTTCCGCCCTGCTCATGGGTAACACAGGCGCTATGCCAAATCTTTGCGCCCAGTATTTGCGATAACTGAAAAGGTTGGGTTCGGCTGATGAAACGGTGGACATCATGGTTTGATCACTTGGTTAAAGGTGCTTGCATTATGTTTTTTAAAATCTTTCAAAAAAGCCGGGAAATCTATTTGATAGTGCTGCTCAAGAGCCAACGCATGTGTCCTTAATTCTTTCACGGAAAAAACAGGTGAATACTCATTAAATGCAAGCGCAATAATGTTACCTCTATCCCGGACAGGCAGGAATAAAGTTTGCCAATCAAAAACGCGGGCTATCCACTGGGATACTTGCTGAAATTCGGGGTTATTGGTACCTCCCCAAAGATTGATGACCAGAATGCCGCTTTTTTTTAATAAGGCTTTGCAAGCATCAAAAAAGGCTTCATTACAAATCGACGATGCCATGCCTTCATGATCAAACGCATCAATAAATAATAAACTATAGTGTTCCCGGTAGGGCTCTGCGTGTTGGCGTACATAGTCGCCGCCATCATCAACGATGATTTTCAGGCGAGAATCCAGAGGTAATCCAAAATGACTACGGGCAATTTTAACCACGCTTTTTCTGTACTCCACCGCTTTTAAGCGGCAATCCGGGAAATGATGAAGCAAATGTTTGGTTAATGAACCTCCGCCCAGCCCAACAATCAGGACGTCGTCGTCCAGCGTCGGCTTAAATAATAACCAACTGGTCATTGCCTGAACATACTCCAATTCAAGCTTGTAGGGGTCGGTTAACAGCATACTGCTTTGTCGGGGATGGGAACCAAAATGCAACGATCTGACACCCTTCCGCTCGATAACTTCTATAATTCCCTCGTCATCGTGACTCTCATGGATAAGCAGGCCTTCATATCTGTACATAGCAAAGCGTGCAGTTTTCTAAATCAAAAGAGATTATTATACACGATGATCAATAATTTCTCATTACCTGCAGGCAACTCTGTCACGGTAAATTTGTTCTGCCCGGAAAAGCCGGTAAAAGCTAGAGTTTGTTTGCCAATTCTGAACATCCCGCCGCCGTCGCTGTATAAAGTGCGTCTTTGACACAACGCCCAGCAGTCCCTTGAATCGACAAGCACTCCAAGTCCGTCTCGTTCGTCCTGTTGAAGGCCAGCGCTATCAAGCGCTAATGCAGGCCCATCATTATTCAGGTTATTGTGAGGTCGGTAATCTTTAAGCGGTATTTGCTTAATAATCTGAACAGGTTTTGGCATGACAAAGCAACTTATTTTATTTAGTGCGTATAGTTAATTATCCGTATGGTTTTTTAGTTTGAAGTGTTACTCTCTGTTCGTGGCACAGTCTTAATAATATATAAGCCGTTTTTACAATCGATGGTTTATGGGGTTCCGCTACCACACAACTTATCGTTCGCTCAGTTTTCTAGAAGATCATAAGATTTAAAAACACAACCTACCGTGTTTTCTGTGTTCAGCATAAAGGAAACAAGCCATAGTCCAACAATAATTGTTTTTGATTTGTTTTTATCTGTACAGATACGAACAATAATTCTCATTATGACCAAAACCTATCCGATTCCAGGCTTGGGGTGAAAGATTTGGCTTTCCGGCGTACAAGACCAACCGTCCAGCATGAAATTAAGCAGTTGCTCCCAACTATCAAAGCACAAGTAGTCTCCTCTAGTGCAATCTATCAAAGATAAGCGGGACCCCTCAAAATAGCGTCTTTTTTCAAAGAGACAAAGACCCGACCGTAGGAGGTTTTCCTGCCATGAAAAAGCATACGTACAGAGCGCAAAAAGTCAACAGCATGAACTGGCAGCAGGAATTCAGAATATTTGAAAATCCAACCATGAAGGAACTCTACCTTTTTATGACGGGCACACTCCACCTCTCCTTTCCGGCTAGAGTTGGCGATGTTTCGTTATCAAGATAAATAAGCTATTACAGGCTCCTGAAAGGTTGTGTGGGTTAACCCATTAGAAAGATGGGCAAGCCCCATCATTGATCAGGTGGTAAAGCGAAATTGTTGATGCGTGCTATTAATAGCTTCCAGCTCCTGTTCATTCAGTTCAAGCCATTGCATGACGGCGACAAGATCGAGCAAAAGATTTTTCATTGTGGGATGGTTTTTTTGCTTTCAAGAAGCCTTCCTGAAAGCGGGTGTTCAGTGTCATTAACTGACCTGATTAGCAAGATTCTTCAGCTTGGCGAAGCCAACCTGCCGGACGAGGCCTGATGGTGGCTGCAGCGACGAGTAGACGCAGAGGAAGCGTTTCGAGATGGAAGCGCCGGCTGAAACGGTAAACAAAGGCACCGAGGTAGCGGGTTCCGTACTTGGCGAAATCGAACGCATGGTAAGCACCACCCAGGCTGGTTTTGAGGTTGCCCAAAACCGTGTTGATCCAGTTGAATTCAGGCAAATCCTTGGGTTTGCGGCCGCCCGCGATGACGACCCGGTGTTGGCAGCCGGCATCAGTTACCCCGGCAAAACAGCCCAAGCCATCGGAAGTGACTACACAACCTGGCGAGAGGTCATCGTTAGCCCAGTCGACAATCGCTTTGCGCGTAAAACCCGGAACTGGTGCCATTTTAATATACAAGGGTCGCCCTTCAGCACTAAGGAACGAGCATGAAATAACCTTATCAAGTTCATGCTTCGATAAGCCCGGCATTATTGGTATGTGAGTTCCAAGTTGCTCAACTTATTTCATGCTCGTTCCTAAGCGAGATGGCCGCCACAAACGGCACCTTGTTCTCGGATCCCCGCCCAGCCTTGCCACCCGCCAATTCACCGCCGAGGTAAGCGTCATCCACCTGGACATCACCACTCAGCGTGTACTGGGCATCCCGCTCGACCATCGCCTGCATCAGCTTCTGCTGTATCAGCCAAGCCGTGGGGTAGCTCACGCCCAGCTGCCGTTTAAGGTCGAGTGCCGACAAACCGGTCTTGGCTTGGCTGACCAGATAAATTGCCAAGAACCAAATGCTCAGCGCCAAGTGGGTGTTTTGGAACAAGGTGCCTGCGATCAGGGATGTCTGCAACCGGCAGCGTTTGCATTGGAAAGTTTTATGCTTCCCTCCCTTGAGCAAGTAGTAATCCGCGTTGCCGCACTCTGGGCAATGGAAGCCTTGCGGCCAGCGTGACGCTTCCAGTGCGTCCGCGCATTGCTCTTCAGTACCAAACTGCGCTTGGAAAGCAGGCAAGGACAAGCCTGGTTGAAATTGGATACGGTTCATGGCCATGACGGTTTCTCTTTGGTGGATTTGTTTGGGCCAGTATGCGCCTTATAATTGAGAAAATCTGGTTTGGCTGAAGAATCTTTCTTATCAGGTAACCTTAAGGGTTTGATCGCTCAGCGATCTAATACCGAGCTTGGTCACTTTACCATACCCGGTGCGCTAACGGAGCCCTCCCTACTTTAATTCAGCGCCACCATGACTCGTTGGTCTGAGGCCGGAAATTGTCAATGTAGTTGTCGCCTCGACGGTTAAATCTCACTCTGGTTTGTGCTCTGAATAATCACCTACTTGGTATCATCTTTTTTTGTTTAGGCTTTGTCTGGGTTAAGGTGGACTTCCTGG
>JAQTPT010000057.1 GCA_028712795.1 Methylococcales bacterium | reverse complement strand
ACTCGATAGGTAAATGCAAGACGATAATTGATAACAAAAAATCTGTAGTGCCAACTGAGAAAAAATAAAAATTTCAACTTGTTGAAATAATAAGTAATTGTCAGCTTAAGTGACGAAGATGGGTTAAAGTGTTGGCCATTTTTCATAAAAATGCCGGAAGTAACTATAGAGCTAGCTTCCGGCATTTTGAATTGTTTCAGAGTCTCGTGAGCGACTCGCACCTCCTTTGCACCCGTCTAAGGGAAGCGCGGCAGAAGTCTAATCCTGATTATCCGATCACCCACAAGGGTTCATTAGTTTGCTCCTGCACCCTGTATAATTTTGGTTTTTAATGTAGCATCAGCCGCTTCAAGAGTTGCAGTATAAGTTATAAGATTACGGGGGAATGTTCCATTTGTTTTTATTATTGGGGTTGGAGTTCCACCCAAATAATTACCAGAAGCATTAGTACTATTGGAATACCAATAACCATTTTGCCCGAAGCCTACAGCACCATCAATAGCAGCTTTATAAGCAGTGCTAGTATTTTCAAAATAGTTATTTTCCGCTAATAGGTTAGAACTATTGCTAACTCCCATGCCATATTCAGACCATGCATGAAGATAATTATTCCAGGCATGAACAACAATATCTTTACCATGTATACGTGGCATACGCGAAACAACAGACTCGAACCTGTTATGGTGAATACTAACACGCATAGGCGTTGATATTAAATCATTATTGGATTGAATGAGTATGGCTTTTATGTTTGGCGCTTTAAAATAATTCCAGCTTATGGTAATGCCCTTTGGTGCTAGCCCATCATAAGTAGTGCCTTGGTGGTTTACTGCTACGCCTTGACCTGTCGCGCCCTGACTGTTATTGTAGAAAGTGTTATGGTCAATCCAAACTCCCGATGAACCATAATCAACCAGAAGCGCATTTCTATCAGGGGTGGTATTGGCAAACGTCAAGTTGCGTATGATTATGTTATTTATTGGAGTCCCGTTGCTTTTAAATACACTTAGCGACATTCCTGAGATAGTGATGTTAGCACCTTTCCCATCAATAGTCATGTTTGGGTAGTTAACATAGACTACATAGGGACCTGTCCAATTGATTGTACAAGTCATCCCTTGTTTAAATGTTATGGTTCGAGTAGCATTAACCGCTATTGCCGCTTTTAATGACCCGGCACTTGAATCCCCATTGCAATTAGTTACAACGGTGTTTTGTCCCCCAGCACCTCCGGTTACTCCTGCTGCAGCCGCAAAGCCCTGTATCCCAAGGGCTGACGGTATTCCGCCTGTTCCACTAACAGTAATCGATCGGGAAAGCTGGTTGTTGGTTTCGTTCGACTCCGCAATGCGGTCCACGTCATCAACGTAAGCCATAATCGTATGGGTGCCGGTGGGAATGCTGTAGGATCCGCCGCCGGTATTGATGGTGGCGGAAGCTCCGGCAGCCAGGGGGCCCATTACGGAACCCCAGGTTCGATAGGTGCCATCCACCGAATAACTTACACCGACATACACACCTGCCGGTGTTGCTGCGGTACCCTGGTTCTTCACGACACTCGTGAAGACGCCGTTGACATAGGAAAGCGAGGTAACAATGACATCGGGAGCAGCGACAGATGAAGTCACCGTCGCAGTCATCGGGTCAACCGCGGGTGAAGCAATCGTAAAAATGTCCGCAACGTTGCCTTCCGCGCAATGCACATCATTAGTTCCCCCACCGGCAGGGCCACAGATAAATGACCCTTCTATACCCGAGCCGGTAAAGTGTAATTTCAAGGCGCCCAGGTGCATGGCACGGAAAGCAGACCAGTCAGGTTGCGCACAGGTTAACCACAAACAGGTGCCATCCTGGGCAAGATTTGCACCGCCCGTTCCGGCAGTGACATGCGTTACGCCATGTTGCGGGAAACTGCGCTCATAATTATTACTATGGCCATTGACATTTAATTTGTACTTGCTATAGGTATCCCCTAATGTATCCAGCATGCTCTTAAGGATAGCCGAGCCACTATAATGGCCGGATGAATAGGCGGGTTGATGCCCGAAAGTGACGATGAATTTGATGTTCGGATCAGCCTGCGCCTGAGACATGAGATCACCTGCGGCGGTATTCCACGCCGGCCATGCGCCGGACCAGGGCTCCGGTAAGGTAATAAAGCGGGTATTCCCATAATCAAACCAGTACCAGTCTTTGCCTCCCGCTAGGGGTGAACCCGGGGATGTTTGCGAATTAGGCACATTAAAGCGGCCTTTATAGTTTTCAAAACTATCCGCGCTGGAACTGATCCACTCCAGATCGCCCCAGACTGGCAGGTAGGCGGCTTCTTTAGACCATGCCATCACATCGTTGAAGTGTTGATCAATAGTAGCGGTTCCATTGATGCTGCCGAGCGTAAGATCGCCTAATCCAACTACAAAGGAAGGCAGGTCATTAGCAATAATATCCTGAACCGCACCAGTGTTGAAGTAAGTCGAACTACTGCCCATATTACCCAAGGCATAGACGTTAAAATCGGAACTGCCCGGAGCCGGAGGCGTACGAAAGGTCTTCTCAGGCTCGGTGCCTATTTTGTAATAATAAAGGGTATTTGCTGACAAACCGGTCAGGTTTGCTTCCCAGAAAGGACCACTGGATGAAACAGGTACCGGACTAGGCGTCGTTGCTGTTACCTGCGTATAAACGCCGGAAGCAAGCCCATAGCCTATCGTTTTTTCTGTAGTAGTTCCTCTCCAGTCAAAAGCGACCGAATTCGGCCCAGTGAAGGTCCAGTGAATTTCATCAGCTCCGAATGCGATATTGGCTATTAAAAGAGTCATGATCAAAGGTATAAAGCCAATCTTTTTCACGAAACCACCCCAGTTGATATATCTACGGCTGGGCAGCATTCGCCCCATGAAAACTGCTGTCGAACTTTAGCAGTAGAGCTTTCCGTTACAGGCAATTGACTTTTGTCAATAACGGAAAAATTAACATTTTCCTGAGCGGAGACTTCGGTGGACTTGTCACAGTTTTTGAGATTGATTTCAAAGCCCGTTGCAGTTACATTACGAATACCTATCACATAAGTGTTGTTAGCGCTGTCGACCGGTTCTTCAAATACCACGATTGGTTCAATATAAGTAGTGCTGAATTCAATTCGGGTCCAGTTATTATCCGCAATCACTTCACCTAATTCCTGGGCGTTTGATTTAGCAACTTCTTGTAAATATGAAGTAACCGCGTTTGTCTCTGCATGGGCAAAATAAGGTTTACTTATTAATCCCAAAGCTAAAGCGGTTAATAAAGAAATCCGCATAAAGCCGGTAATTGAACTGTACGAGGTATCGACGGGTTGGCATTGATTCAAAGAGCTCGAATTTCGAGTTCGCTTTAGAACCAATGATTTTTGGCTGTTAGTTTTCACAACTCTTCTCCTAAATAAATTGGGTCAGAAGAATCCCTAAATAAGGAAATTGCTATCAAAAAAATAGCAAATCGAACCTCTAAAAATTCAAAAAACTCATTTCTTCATAAGGGAAATGATATTTTTAGAGGTTACTTAAGCTACCCTTAGATTTTGGCAATCCCGCTGTCATAGGAATGTTCCTTTAGACTGGAAATTTTGCGTCACCACCTTTTGATGGTTTTGCCTTTTTCAAATTAATTTGCTTATTAAGCCAAAAATAATTGTGCCATTCCTGTTTTATTCAAAATGCGAATGAAAATAAAAACGAGTTGGCAAGTTGTATAATAGACTTTGATTATTAAAAAAGTCTTAAACTTTACTTTGTCATTCAAACTCATAAACAATAGCAATACGGAAGAAAATTTATAAACCATCATAATTTTCTCCTTAAGGAGCTGTTATGATAGTGGCGAGCTATAACCCCGACAATAAAAATAGCAGCATTAATTTTGCCAGTTGTTGACAGTATTACCTAACGAGGCTCCGCCTCAGACCAACGAGTCAAGGTGGCGATGAATTAAAGTAGGGAGGGCTCCGTTAGCGCACCGGGTATGGTAAAGTGACCAAGCTCGGTATTAGATCGCTGAGCGATCAAACCCTTAAGGTTAAAAGTGTTAAGCTATAACAAGCCAACGGAGTCCGCTATTATGGTATCTCAAAACGTTGCCGAAATAATCAAAAATCATGTTGTGCTGAAAGTTGAAAGCATTGATCGAATGTATCTTAATGGCTACGTTCCCGGGCTTCAGACTGAAGGCGGTTTTGTTCACTTCGTGCATAAGCACTTGGGATTCCCTATTGCGTCGACAGCGTTGATCTCTCCTATGTCTAAAGTATTTGTCCACGCTATAGAGGTATTTGCCAAAGAGCAGCAAGTTGATCTGATCACTTTTGATAAAAATCAACGCAAGGACGAGGTGACCCAAGAATACTTGGCTCGCACATCTTTTACCGAAGGGGTGTTGTATATTGGCAAGGCACAGGAAAAAGCGACTGTTTTTCGGACGATTCATAAACGTAACGCCGAGACCGGAAAGTCCTATCCTTGGATCAGCCGAGGCACTGCCTTACCGAACCATTACTACTTCTACCTGCTGGACGAAGACTTCGGCCCGCTGTTCATCAAATTTTGTTCTTACTTTCCTTATGCGGTTGATCTGCATCAACGGTCATGAATGGGTTAAGCGCCAATTAGCCAAAGAAGGCATTACCTTCGAAGCCTTGGATAATGGTGTGGTGTCCTGCGAGAACCCCAAGCGTTTGCAAGAACTCTGTCATTCGCTCGATAGCGAAAAAATCGACGCAGTATTCCGCAAATGGCTCGCCCGCTGCCCCACCCTTATCGACCCGAAGACCGTGCCGCCGGTTACCGCTACGAATTATCCATTCTCCAGGCAGAATTTTCACTGACTCAGGTACTCGACTTTCCCCGTACAGGGCGTCAATTCTTTGAAGAGGTGATTCGCGAGAACCTTGATATTGGCAGGTCAGATCAAGTGCAATTGATCTTCAATCGACGAGTGACCAAGCGGACGCCCGGTAGTTTTCGGATCCGGGTGTTGACCGAAGGAGTCGTTCCATCATTGTACGCACAATACAAGCATACCAAGATCAAACAGTACCACAAGGAAGGCCGGGCGTTACGCACCGAAACCACCATAAATGATACCTACGATTTTGCCATCGGACGCAAGCTGTGCAATCTGCCCGCCCTCCGGGAGATCGGCTTTTCAGCCAACCGTCTTCTACTCAACGTCCAAACTCTCAGCCATGATTGTTCGATCGGCAAAGAAAAATTTAACTCGGTGATTCAGCCTGTCGTCAAAGAAAAGCAACGCGCCAGCGCACTCCATTTTGGCGATCCCCGTGTACTGGCTTTGATGTATGCTTTGTGTTTGTTCGAGTTATTACCTGAAGGATTCCGTAATGCCGATCTTCGCGTCAAGGTGGCGGAACTGCTCAACCAGAACCCTGACTTGTACTCACAAGGCAGAATGACTTACGACCTCAGGCGTCTTAGACTGCATGGACTGATTGAGCGGCAGCCCCATTCCAATCGCTACCGGGTTACTCAAGACGGCATACGAATCATCCTGTTTTTCACCCGAGCCGAGGCGAGGTTTTTCAGCGTCCTGTTGGCCATTGAACAACCGTTGGAATCCAGGCAAGCCCCCCGTATTCTTGTTCAGGCAAGTCAAGCAGTCGACCGGCTTATTCAGGAAGCTAAATTGGCAGCATGAAAACTTGACTCAAATTTAAAGATCAATATCACTTAAAGAATTTTAATTATTTCCACCCCACGGCAGCCGACTCTCAACCCTCCTTTGAAGGCACTTTTATAAAACATCGCATGGGCAACGCCTCAGTCAAAATTTACGACAAGGTTGTCCATGTGCTGGGCATCGCCCCCCATCAACGATGTCTCCTTCTCAAAGTGGTTCGGTTCAAGGCTTCGTTTATGGCGGATTACCTATCAGGGAATCCGGCCTACAGCTTTTCTATCTTCATCGAATCTTAATTAAACCAGCAGGTTTCCGTTCATCCTGACGCTGTAATCTATACCTAATCGTAGCGACTAGCGCGTAATGCTGATCGGATGGCTTTGGGGATGAGCGGTTTTTACCATTCATCCCTGAATACAGACAGAATAGTGTGTTAGCGAATATAATGCCCTTTTATCCTAAAAACCGCAGTTGAGCAGACCAAAATCCCGTTCGCCCTGAGCCTGTCGAAGGGTTGGCGGGATTTTGGTCTGCTCACCAAATGGGTGGGGATATGGAAGCCGTTCATGCTTCGACAGGCTCAGCACGAACGGCTTCCACACACTTCAACTGCGGTTTTTAGGTTTATAGTAATTATTTTGAGTAAGAAAAAATAATATGACAAAAGTAATAAAATTATCATTGATTACTCTGGCTTTCAGCCTGGTAACGGCTTGTGCAACTACTTCGGATGTTGAAAATTTACAGTCGCAAGTTGATGGTTTGAATACTTCTACCAAACAAGCATCAGCTGATGCAGTCAGCGCACAAAACACAGCTACTGATGCAGCTGCAATGGCGGAAGCTGCTGAAGCAGCAGCTAATAAGGCTGCTCAATTATCTCAAGAGGCTAATAGCAAATTGGATAAACAATTTAAAAGATCAATGAGGAAATAAATCTATGTTGCTTTAGAGCAGGAAAGAGCACGGCGGGAAAACTGTCAAGCTAGTTTATGTCTTATCCGGCAATGATCGTCATGCCCTTTAATTACCGATTAAGTGTCACTGTATTAAAACGGCTTAATGCCTAAATGTTCACAGCTAACTGGAGAAGATAGGAATCATGCGTCATCTTCACTATTTGAATTGTTCACGACCCGGATTTCTTGTTCTGGTGATGCTGTTTGCTGGCTTGTTTAGTGGCTGCGCTTCCCAATCCCCTTTATTACATTCTGCCGCAATAACGCCGCATGCTTCCAGTAATGAGCCCTCTCGTCATAAAGCAGCATACAATAGACCTTACAAGGTAAAAGGCAAAACCTATTATCCGATGGCCTCAGCAGATGGATACAGTGAGCAGGGCATAGCTTCCTGGTATGGCTATGAATCGGGCAACCGTACCTCGATGGGAACGCGCTTTAAACCACAGGCTCACACTGCAGCGCACAAAACCTTGCCGTTGCCAAGTAAAGTACGAGTGACCAATCTGCGCAATGGCCGTTCCATCATTGTTTTGGTTAATGATCGCGGCCCCTTCAAAAAAGACAGGTTGATTGATTTATCTCATGGCGCAGCAAAAAAAATAGGCTTGCATGGCTTGGCTAAAGTAAAGGTTGAGTATGTCGGCAGTTTGGCTGAAAATGATTAATACCCCTACACTGCATTTAAATTCTCATCATCATATAGCGGCGTTTTCTTCGAAGGAGTAGAGGAAGCCGTAACGGTAGCCATGTAGGCCGGAATAAGGCCGTATGTGCGAGAGCGAAAAGGGCGTTTCCGGCGCACGCCTAGAGCAGCGCCGGAAATGCCCGCCCTTTGCTGACGCTTTGGCGGCCTTATTCCGGTCTACACTCCTTTCGTGATTTTATTCATATCCGACGCAATGATCCGCGATTTCTCTTCCCTGCTCATTTTTTTCAGGTCGATTTCGCGTTTCGTCGCGGAACTGCGGTTATGACCGGGTTCCACGTAAACCAGTTGTTCAGGTTGGCGGCCGCGAAAATATTTTGCCCCCTTCCCGGTTGCATGTTGGTCAAATCGCCTGGGGACATCGACAGTAATGCCGGTGTACAGCGTGTTGTCGGTGCAGAGGATGATATAGACTGACCAGTTCATGGAAGCATTATCCACCGGAAGACACTAAAAAAACACTATTCCGTATTCTTCAGGATGCTGACGGTAAAATGGGCTTGTGTTAGAATTTCGTTTTGTATTCCTGAACGAGATAGCTTGTATGAAAATGCAGACCCAGCAATCGAGGCAACCGCATCCTTCCGAAGTTCAAGCGCTGCAACAGCTTTTTCAGAGCGGTCTTTTGGCACAAGCTGAAGTCAGGTCGCAAACGATGCTTGCAAACTACCCGAGGGCGCTTTCCCTCTACAATATTCTTGGCTTATGCCAACAGGCGCAGGGTAAATACCGGGAAGCGGTGACCAGTTTTCGCAAGATGCTCTCGATTGACCCGCGCATTGCGGAGCTCCATTTTAATCTTGGGGTGCTGCACTCCCAGCTTGATGAAACGAAGGAAGCCATCGCCAGTTACCGTAAGGCGTTGCAACTTAAGCCAAACTTCACCGTGGCGCATTTTAATCTGGCTGCCTTGCTGCAAACGCAAGGCTTGTTGCAAGAAGCGGCAATCCATTACCAAAAGGCGATTGACATCGAACCCGGCTTTTTTGAGGCGTTAGGCAATCTCGGCACACTCATGCAGCAGCGCGGACAATTGGAAAATGCCGAGCACTGTTATCGCAAGGCGCTGGCTCTGCGCCCGGACGCTCGCGGTCATTTCAACCTTGGCACCACCTTGTACGACCAGGGCAAGCATGAAGATGCTATCCCGGTATTTCGTGAAGCTGTCAGGCTTGATCCGCATTTTGCCGATGCCTGGAATAATCTGGGCGAGACCTTGCGTGACCGCGGTAACATGGATGAGGCCATCCGATGTTATAAACAGGCATTGGCAGTGCAACCCGATCATGGCCGCGCTTTGTACAATTTGGGTGAATTTTTCTGTCTGGCGGGGCGGTTGCAGGAGGCTATCCCGTACTTTGAAGGCTCCAATTTTGCCGATGCTCAAGACAGGGCGTTGCAATGTTATTATAAAACCGGACAATTTGAGATCTTCAAACAAAAATTTGATCAACTGACTGCACAGGGACATCATGCATCTATTTTGCTGGGGACTTTATCGACGCACTATGCGACGAATTTCGGTCTGGAGGACACTTATAATTTTTGCAAGCAGCCGATGGATTACGTGGTGCATACGCGCATTGATGAATTGGCAGAACCTGATAGCCAGCTTCTCAAGGAGTTATTGCACGACATCCAGCATCTTGCCATTGCCGAAAGAAAGCAAGGGCGCCTGTATTATGGGATGCAGTCAGCGGGCAATTTGCTCCAGCGATCCGAGCATTCTTACCAGAAGCTCGCTGCGCTTATCCGCAGTAAAGTTTTGGACTATCAACAGCGCTTTGCCGGCAGCCGTTATGAAATTATTTTGCGCTTTCCTGATGAGATTGAATTTACCAGTTCGTGGTATCTGCGCATGAATAAAGGGGGTTATCTGACGTCTCATATCCATGAAGAAGGCTGGATCAGCGGTTGTGTTTACCTTCAATTACCAGAAAAAAATAGCGCCCATGAAGGCAGTTTTGAGTACAGTACCGATGGCGATGACTATCCCCGGTTACATGGCGATTTCCCCCGCCAGATTGTCGATCAGCAGGTGGGTGATCTGGTGATTTTCCCTTCGTCACTGTTTCATCGTACCCTTCCGTTCCATTCCGACCAGGAGCGGGTTTGCGTGGCGTTTGATGTTAAACCGGCATCCATGTCCGCTGGATAGTAATAAACGGTTTGGTCAGCCGAAAAGGTACGCGCAGCAGACCCTGCATGAATTAATAACAAAAGCCTGGACATCCAAACAAGAAAATATTGACATCAACCTTCCAAATTACCTGGATAAGGAATCGCAAACATGAGCTATCGTAAAATATTCGTCGTTGAACCCGGCGACAAAGTTCACCTGGATAAAATTGATCCTTCCTTTACCGGTAAGCACGAATCCCATGAAAAAGCGATGCCGAAAATACAGGAACATCTGGCCCGGATGGACAAGCTACAGTATCTGCTTTATGCGGATGGCGACCAGTCGCTGCTGGTAGTGCTGCAGGCATTGGATGCCGCAGGCAAAGATGGCGTGGTTCGGCATTTATTCACTGGCATGAACCCTCAAGGGACATCGGTATTCGGCTTCAAGCAGCCCAGCAAGGATGAAGCGGCCCACGATTTTCTTTGGCGGGCCCATCAGCGTGTGCCCGGGAAGGGCGAGATAGTTATCTTCAACCGTTCGCATTATGAGGATGTGCTGGTTGTCCGCGTCCATAAGCTGGTGGCAAAGCCGGTTTGGTCAAAACGTTACGATTTGATAAATGATTTTGAGAAGATAGTTTCAAATAACGGTACGCGGATTCTGAAATTCTTTTTGCACATTAGTCCCGAGGAACAATTGTCTCGCTTCAAACAGCGGCTTGATGACCCGTCACGAAACTGGAAAATCTCAGATGCCGATTACTCCGAGCGCGAGTTATGGGCAAAATACACCGAGGCTTACGAAGATGCTCTGGAGCGGACAAGCACCCAGCACGCGCCGTGGTTTGTTATCCCGGCAAACCACAAATGGTTTCGTGATCTTGCGATCTCGGAGATTATTGCGGACACACTGGACGATATGGGCTTAAAACTGCCGCCCACGCATGTGGACAAGGAAGCCATCCGCAGCAAATACCATGCAGCCGAGCAGGAGCAAGCCGGCAAAGCCAGTGGGGCTTAAGGTTTGAAGGCTTATACCGGTTTGCTTGGGATTATGGTCAGACAGCCGTGTAAAAAGCCCCGGAGATGTCGATGCGGCTGAATCTTTTCGCTGGCCTTCTACCCTTAACCAAGGTTGGAGCCGTTCGCGACGCTCTTGCCGGTTTGACCCTCGCGTCGATGAATATTCCCCAGGTGCTGGGTTACACCCGTATCGCGGGTACTCCCGCCGTAACGGGGCTTTACACTGTGCTGCTTCCGCTGGTGATGTTTTCCATCTTCGGTTCCTCGCGCCATTTGGTTGTAGCAGCCGATTCTGCAACGGCAGCAATTTTTTCCAGTGGACTGTCCGGCATGGCGCCGCAGGCCAGCGAAAAATATATGGCTTTGGTGGGCATGGTCGCGCTGTTGACCGCAGCGCTTTTGTTGTTGGCGCGGCTATTCAAGCTCGGTTTTCTTGCTGATTTTCTCTCGCGCACCGTGCTGGCCGGGTTTCTTACGGGTGTCGGATTCCAGATCGGCATTGCTATGCTGGGTGAAATGTCTGGCATAGCTGTCAATGCGCACAAAACCATCGATCAGTTACAACAGGTTTTCAATGGCTTGCCGCAAGTAAACCTTCCCACACTCGGCCTATCGGCGCTGGTGGTCGGCGGCATCCTCGGCTTTCGCCACTTTCTGCCACGTCTGCCAGTACCGTTGTTTATGGTGCTGGCCGGCATTGGCGCCAGTTATGCTTATGATTTTTCCGGCTACGGCATCGCAGTCATCGGGCCGGTGCCCGGTGGTCTCCCGGCGCTGAGCTTCCCTGCGGTGAGTTGGGACGACCTGCTTAAACTGCTCCCTATCGCATTATCCTGCTTTGTGATCATTATCGCCCAGAGTGCGGCAACCTCCCGCGTCTTCGCCGTCCGTCACCATGAACGCGTGGATGAGGATGATGATATCCTGGGATTGTCTGCGGCGAATGCCGCCGCAGCGTTGTCTGGCGCCTTCGTGGTCAATGGAAGCCCCACGCAGACCGCGATGGCGGATTTGGCTGGCGCGCGCAGTCAGGTCGCGCAGTTAGTGTTCGCCGGGATCGTATTGCTGGTGCTGCTGTTCTTTACAGGGCCACTACAGTACCTTCCCCGTAGCGTGCTCGCAGGCATTGTGTTCACCATTGCCGTAGGGCTAGTCGATCTCCGCAGCCTCCGCGACATCCGTAGCGAAAGCCCCGGCGAATTCAAGCTTGCCATGGTTACTGCGGCAGTGGTGGCATTCGTCGGGCTTGACCAGGGAATATTACTGGCCGTTGCGTTGTCGCTGCTAAGACATGTACGCCACAGTTATCGTCCACATACGATGGTGCTTACTCCAGATAAGACAGGCCGATGGTTGCCAATGCCGGTAACCCCGGGTATCGAGACAGAGCCTGGGCTGGTGGTTTACCGGTTTGGCGCGGATTTGTTCTATGCGAACGACAACCGCTTTGCCGATGAAGTGCGTGCATTGATAGAGCACGCCCCGACTCCGGTAAGCTGGTTTGTGGTCGATGCGAGCGCTATGACGGACATCGACTATTCCGCGGCATGCTCTTTGCGCGACTTGTGCGGTGATCTGAAGCGCTTCGGTGTCAAGTTGATCTTCGGGCGAGTCAATACTTACTTGCGGGAGGACATGAAGCGGCATGGGATCACTTCGGCGATCGGTGAAGAGTTTATCTTTTCGACACTGCACGAGGCTCTCTCAAAGGCTCGTGGCGGTACGGGTGGTGATCTGTTAAAAAAAGAAAGTTTTTAACTTGAACCATTCCTGATTAACAACCCTTACTGGGTCAGCATTACAACAGCAAGAAGGAAGAGAACGGGGCGGATACAGGTCAAAATCCGAGAATTGGAAAGCAGGGCGATTAATAGGTTGCTTGTTTTGCCGGGATACAATAGGATTAAAATTCATTTAATTGAGGGCTGCTGCTGTGTATTTACCGTTAGGCAAAACGGTCGAATTGATCGGTTAAATTCCTCGCACATACAGGAAGAAAGTCAATGAAAGAACCCATCATAAAAACGGTCATCGCTGGTGCGATAGTTTCGCTTGTTTTCCTCAACGGTTGCGTTACACAGAGCAAGTACAATGCGTTAGATCAAGAATATCAACAGCTTCAGGCTGCATTTAGTGCTGATCAGGCACAGATCGTTCTCCTTGAGGGCAAACTGAAAGTCACCCTGGTGGACAAAGTATTATTTTCTGAAGGCGGTTTTAGGCTTAATGCCCAAGCGAAGGCTGTTTTGAGTAAGTTAGTGCCTACGCTTTCAGGGTTGCAGCAAACGAAAATTATTGTTGATGGCTACACGGACAATGTACCCATCGGTCCAGGATTAAAACGCGAAGGGATTGACTCAAATTTGGAATTGTCATCCAGACGGGCTGATGGAGTGGTTGAATATTTGGAACAACAAGGTGTTAATCCCAACTTGACTTCAGCCCAGGGTTTTGGCGAATCCAAACCGGTAGCATCAAACGATACGCCCGAGGGGCGCGCTCAAAATCGTCGTATTGAGGTGACCTTGGTGGGAGCTGGGGATTAATTGAATTACAGGGTTTCCTGCATAAGTACTTGAAGAATTATCTGGTCGATTGGTTTTTAATGCCCTGGACTAAGGTGATTTCCTGTTAAGAATACCCCTGTGCCATTCAGAGATATTGATTTCTGGAAATCGCTTAAAATGAAAAAATTAAAATACTGATCAAAACTGAACTTTAAAACAGGCAGGTGAAATTGTGGACAAACGCAGAGCAATGGCGGGTAAAAAATTATGTTTATTGTTTTTTCTTATTATTGCAGGCTGCGCGTCCATTGTTTATAAAAGCGTAGATTATGAAAGCTTGTATGGACCGTCATCACCCAAACAACGGGTGATGACGCCAGAGCAAGCCCGGCTTTATCAACAGGAGCATAAAGTTTCATTTTATCATGACGTCAAGCCGATACTGGATTCACGTTGCGTGGTATGCCATGGCTGTTATGATGCCCCCTGCCAGTTAAAGCTGGGCTCAATTGAAGGTTTGGACAGAGGCGCAACCAAACAGCTTGTTTATGACTCCACCCGACTGGAGGCAACTGATCCTACCCGGCTTTTTATCGATGCCACTGATACAGAAGGCTGGAGAAAAAAAGACTTTTATCCGGTTTTAAATGAACGCATTGATACCCAAGTTGCCAATCTGGATAATTCGGTTCTGGCCAAATTGATTGACTTAAAACGCCTTAATCCGCAGCCCGCATCAGGAAAACTGGGCAAGGATTATGATCTTAAATTTGATCGCAAATTGCAATGCGCTACTATAGAAGAATTCCCGAAATATCAGAATGAACATCCCCGGTGGGGAATGCCTTATGCCATGCCCGGCTTGTCTCTAAAGGAAGAAAATACGCTTAAAAAATGGCTGCAAGAAGGCTCGAAAGTTGAGTCGTTGCCGCCCTTGCCATACCGGACAGTTAAGGCTGTTGAAAAATGGGAAAGCTACTTCAATGGCTCCACTCTCAAACAACAGCTTGTTTTCCGCTATATTTATGAACACCTTTTTCTCGGACATATTCATTTCAAGGGACATTCTGATACTGAGTTCTTTCACTTAGTGCGCTCTAAAACAGCCCCGGGTCAACCCGTTGAAGAACTTAAAACGGCGTTGCCTTATGGTGACCCGGACGGCAGGTTTTATTATCGCCTGCGGCCTGTCACCGAAACGATTGTCGACAAGACCCATTTTGTCTATGAATTAAACGATCAGAAGATGCAGCGTTACGATGAGCTGTTTTTTAAGCCTGATTATCAAGTGATGTCATTGCCTTCCTATCAACCGGAAGTTGCGGCTAATCCCTTTAAAGCATTTGTTGAACTTCCCCTGGTATCCAGACATCAATTTTTACTGGATGATGCCCAGTATTTTGTTTCAGGATTCATAAAAGGCCCTGTGTGCCGTGGACAGCTTGCCTTGAATAGCATCAGGGATCAATTCTGGGTTGTTTTTACCCAGCCCGGCCAATTTTATCCCAAATCAGCATCGGCGTTTCTTGCTGATAACAAACAGTTTTTGGGGTTGCCCGGACAGAAAGGCAATCAAATAGGCTTGTTTGCATTTGTTAAGTATGATGATTATGGCAGGCAATACCTTAAAGCAAAAAATGCGTTTATCGATGAAACCCTACCCCGAAATGTAGGTTTTGGTCTGGATAATATCTGGGACGGAGAGGGAACAAATCAAAATGCGGCACTCACTGTGTTCAGGCATTTAGACAGTGCAACGGTCGTTAAAGGGTTTATTGGCGATACGCCTTTAACCGGCTGGGTAGTTGATTATCCAATTTTTGAACAACTGCATTATTTACTGGTTGCAGGATTTAATGTCTATGGGTCGGCAGGACTGCAAATTGCCAGCCGGACCTATATGGATTTATTGCGTCAGGATGCGGAAGATAACTTTTTACGGTTGATGCCGGCTATGGAGCGGCAAACTATCTGGAACAGCTGGTATCCTGGTTTTAACAGTTTGCGTACGGCTCCGCCGCAATTAAGCCTTGATCATCCAAGCAAAATTAAATTCCTCACCACAGATTATAAAAAGGAATTTTTTGACCAGGTCAGGCAAAAAATGGGCAATGCCGCGGGAGCCGTGGATACTATTAACAGGTGTCAGCAGGATGTTTGTATAAGAGCCAATACAACATCCGTTCAGCAACAAGCCGATAGTCAAATGCGTAATCTCGCAAAATTAAAAGGGCATAAATTAGGTGCGCTGCCAGATAGTATCCTGCTCCGGGTAGAAACTGGTGATCCAGCGGGGGATCTTGTATACACCTTGTTAATCGACAAGGCTTATAGCAATATTTCAACAATGCTGGGGACAAATTTCCGGCGGATGCCAGAGAACGACAGGATGACTATTTATCCCGGTTTTATCGGCAGCTATCCCAACTTTTACTTTAGTGTTGAAAAAGAACATCTGGGCGAATTTGTCGATATGATCCGTTTTGCCCGAACTGAAACCGATTTGGATAATCTATACGCAAAATTTGGTGTGCGCCGCACCAACCCTGAAATCTGGCAACAGGCCGATTGGTTTAACGGGCAGCATAAAAAATACAGGGGCATGGAAGCGGGGCTGTTGGATATGAGCCGGTATCATAATTTGTAATTTTTGGGTTTTTGATAGGGTATGAGCTGTTAAGCGTATTTATCAGCCTTTGCTGTCTTTCTCCGTTCAGCTTATTCGGGTCTAATTGAGCAGGAAAGTGAAGCCCATAAACGCAAAAAATCCCCCGGCTTTTTCGCAGATTATACAATTTCCATTATCGCATACCCTCTAGTGTCAATTTTTTTACCGGGCGCAAACATGGCGGCTGTAATGGCAGATTTTGACATCTTTTTAATGTCAAAATCCCCGTTTAAAAATCCCATACCTTAAAAAACAAGCACCTGGAAAGCCCTTTTCCAAGTGTTTTTTTTTGTCATAAAAAACGATTGTTTTTTTCATAAAACACTATATATTGTGCCTACAAATTAAAAAACAACTATATATGGATATCAAGCCAAAATCACGCAAGCTCTAACGTGCTGATTTACGGTTTCTTTTTACTTAACTTACACCACTACAGCCAGGGATATTCAGCCATGTCAGCACAACTTCATGTCATCGCCAACACCGTCACGGAAATTCCTTTTCAAGACGCTTCAATGGACATTTGGGACACAAAATATCGTTTAAAAACCAAGGACGGCGTGGCGCTTGATGGTTCAATTGATGAAACCTATCAACGGGTTGCCAAAGCGCTTTCTGACGTGGAAAATGATAAAAACAAACAGGAGCAGTATTACAAGGAATTCCTGTGGGCCTTACGCCAGGGCGCCATCCCAGCCGGACGCATTGTTTCCAATGCCGGTGCATTGGCGCATAAACCGTCGACATCGACGATTAACTGCACGGTGTCCGGTACTATCGCCGATTCCATGGATGATATTCTGGGCAAGGTGCATGAGGCGGGGCTTACGCTGAAGGCGGGCTGCGGAATCGGCTATGAATTTTCAACCCTGCGGCCTAAAGACGCTTATGTATCCGGTGCGGGCGCTTATACTTCCGGGCCGCTGTCGTTCATGGATATTTATGACAAAATGTGTTTTACCGTTTCGTCCGCAGGCGGGCGGCGCGGCGCGCAAATGGCCACTTTTGATGTCGGCCACCCCGATGTCGTGGAATTTATCCGGGCGAAACGTGAAAATGGCCGTTTGCGGCAGTTTAATCTGTCGCTGTTGATCACCACCGAATTCATGCAGGCGGTAAAAAATGACCAGCCGTGGCCGCTGTCATTTCCAGTAACCGAAAAGGAAGTCAAGCTTGATAAGCTTGACTTGACTGACAGCCATCTAATCATCTGGCGCGAACTGCCCGTTAAGGATGGCTATGTCGTTAATAATGATGGGCTGATCGCCTGCAAAATAACCAAAACCATCCCTGCGCGGCGGTTGTGGGACATCATTATGAGTTCCACTTATGATTATGCCGAGCCGGGATTTATTCTGATCGACAAAGTCAACGAGATGAATAACAACTGGTTTTGTGAAAAGATTCGGGCGACCAACCCCTGTGGCGAACAGCCTCTTCCGCCTTACGGCAGTTGCTTGCTGGGTTCGATCAACCTGACCCGCTTTGTTAAGAAACCCTTCACCCATGACGCTTATTTTGATTGGGATACTTACCGCAAAACCATCCGGATTTTTACGCGTATGCTGGATAATGTCGTGGAAGTTAATGGTCTCCCCTTGCCTCAACAACGCGAGGAAATTATGAGCAAACGCCGCCACGGCATGGGTTATTTGGGATTGGGTTCAACCGTTACTATGCTGGGCATGAAATACGGGGATGCCTCTTCAGTTCACTTTACCGAAGAAGTCACCAAAGTATTAGCCGTGGAAGGCTGGAAAGCCGGATTATCCCTGGCTAAAGAGAAAGGCCCCGCGCCCATCATGGAGCACCTATTCACAGTCACGGGTGAAATGCTGCACAAGCGCCCCGAAATGATTGCCGATGGTTATAAAGTTGGCGATCAGGTTCCCGGCAAACGCTTACTTGCAAAATACAGCCGCTATATGCAGCAACTGGCTCAGGAAGAACCGGCACTGATTGCCGAACTGATTGAAACCGGCGCGCGCTTTACGCATCACAGCTCTATTGCGCCAACCGGCACGATATCCTTGTCCTTGGCGAATAATGCCAGCAATGGCATAGAACCCAGCTTTGCCCATCATTATTCGCGCAACCTGATCCGTGCGGGTAAAAAATCCAAGGAAAAAATTGATGTATTTTCCTTTGAATTGTTGGCTTACCGGTCGTTGGTCAATGCCAATGCCATGCCATACAGTGACGACCCTGAACAGAAGCTGCCGGATTACTTTATCGCGGCGGATGATGTAACACCCAAACAACACGTTGATATTCAGGCGGCTGCACAAAAATGGATCGATTCATCCATCTCTAAAACAGCCAATGTGCCGACTGACTTTCCTTACGAAGATTTTAAGTCCATTTATGAATATGCCTATGACAAAGGCCTGAAAGGCTGCACCACGTTCCGCTTTAATCCGGAAGTGTTCCAGGGTGTATTGGTCAAGGAATCCGACTTGGAAAATACCACCTACCAGTTCACGTTGGAAGATGGCCAGGTGGTTGAATTTAAGGGTAATGAAGAGGTGGAATACGACGGCGAAATACACAGCGCCGCGAATTTATTTGATGCCTTGAAAGAAGGGTATTACGGCAAGTTTTGATGTTGGTTGAGGGTAAAATACCAACTGGTATGGATGCTTAGCTCAGTTTCACTCCTTAATTTCATCCGCAACAATGGATAAAAAATTTTCCAACTATATTGTTTATGTTGATGAAAGTGGCGATCATGGATTAAAAACTATAGACCCACATTATCCGGTTTTTGTGTTGGTGTTTTGCGTCTTTAAAAAAGACGAATACATCAATACAACAATGCCTTTATTGAAGACGTTTAAATTTAAACATTTCGGACATGATCAAACTATTTTGCATGAAACCGATATTCGAAAAGATCGTGGCGATTTTGCTTTTTTGAAAAGCAAAACAATAAAAACAGCTTTTTTGGAAGAATTAACCGACATTGTTCAAAAAACGCCGTTCGTCTTAATAAGCACGGTTATTAAAAAAGAACTCTACCGGCTACGATATAGTACGCCGGAAAATCCTTATCATGTTGCCTTGCGTTATGGTTTGGAGCGTATTTTTTATTATCTTTCAAAGCAACAGGCGGACTTGGGAAGCACTCATATCGTAGTTGAAAAACGCGGCAAGGTAGAAGACGATGAGCTGGAGCTTGAATTTCGTCGTGTATGTGATGGTTTTAATTATCTGCAACAGCCATTGCCTTTCGAATTGGTGTTTGCGGATAAGAAAAGCAATTCAACGGGTTTGCAACTGGCAGATTTGATCGCAAGACCCATAGGATTGCATGTGCTGAAACCAGATCAAGACAACAGAGCTTTTGCAATTATTGATGATAAGTTTTACCGAAATGGCGAAGGCTATAGAAACGGCTATGGATTAAAGTGTTTCCCATAAAAACAAAAAGCCCCGATGCTTCCACCGAGGCTTTTTGTCGACCGAGAATCCCCAATCCTTAGAATCATTATCTGCTAGTTACAGAAGTAAAGTCAAGTCAAGTTAATAAAGACCTAGATTGGGTAAGACACAAAAATGAATATCGTCGTAGCAACATAGATTTTGTTGGGTTCCTATAGTGTGTCCCAACCGAGATAAAAGAAGGTATTACGTTAAATTCTAACCCATTGCAGGAGCAATCCCTCGTAGTTGCCCTCCATCGCACAAAACTGATCAGGACAAAAAAATGACACACCAAATCAACAAAAAAATAGTTAGCTACAAAGTCATCAGTAACGAAGAAAAAGCCGACGCAGAGCAAGCCAGGATCGAGGCTCAAAAGCTGGATCGGGAAAGCATGCACGAGAACGTGGCGCGCCCGGAGATTCTGTATGGCTCAACCTACAAAATCAAGACCCCGCAATCAGAACACGCGCTGTATATCACCATCAATGACATGGTTCTAAATATGGATACCGAGTATGAGGAACGCCGCCCGTATGAAGTATTCATTAACTCTAAAAACATGGAACACTTTCAATGGGTGCTAGCGCTGACCCGGGTTATCTCCGCCGTTTTCCGCAAAGGCGGCGACTCCTGCTTTCTGGTTGAGGAACTTAAATCGGTGTTCGATCCCAAGGGCGGTTACTTCAAAAAAGGCGGCGTCTTCATGCCGTCTTTAGTCGCCGAAATTGGCTGTACCATTGAACAGCATCTCAAGAAAATCGGCATGCTCAAGCCCCAGGACATGGATACTCATCAAAAAAAATTCCTGGAAGCCAAACGCAAGGAATTTGAAGCCATACACAGCGACACCTCAACGCTGGACGAATCGGGCAGCTTTCCCGCCAAAGCCCTGCTCTGCGGAAAATGCCAAACCAAAGCCGTTGTATTGATGGATGGCTGCATGACCTGTTTGAATTGCGGGGAGAGTAAGTGTGGGTGATGACGATGGCATATCTTTTCAAAAATATCATATTGATGCGTGCCCTGAAACGTACGTGATGCTTACTGTGTATCGATACTTAAAAATAAATAGTTAAAAATGTTTACAAAAGTGTTTACAAAATTAACTTATAGGTTAATATGAGGCTTCTAGCAATCAGTCAAGCACAATATAAAGTAGCTGCAGTAGTTGACGAACAAGGCAATAAGCTGACTTGTCCAGTCTATGAGTTTTTTGAATCAATTGAAAAACAGTACCAAGGAAGTGCCGATGGATTATTGGCATTAATAGAGAGTATTGCTAAAGATGGAACGCAAGGGTTAAATCCGAAGTTATGTCATCTCGTTGATAAAGAAAATAAAATATACGAACTCATTAAAGGGGATTTGAGGCTTTTCTTTTTTAAAGGGCATTGTGATCTGATTGTTATTGCAACCCATGGAATAATTAAAAAAACACAACACACTAAAACTTCTGACAAAAATCGTGCGATTAGCTATAAAAAACATTACCAAAAAGAACACGATAAGAAGTGCATAGAAATACTTGGAGAGCTCCCATGAAATCGTTCAAAACGTTAATAGAAACTGCAAAACAAAGAAATAGTTATTGGTTCGAAACTGCTAAACTCGACTTTTCTATCGAATTAAATCGTATGTTCAAACGAAGCGGAATGTCACAAGTAGAGTTCGCTAGTAAAATCGATTCAAGTCCAGCCTACGTAACCAAAGTCTTTAGAGGAGATACTAATTTTACCATCGAGACTATGGTAAAGTTAGCGAGTGCTGTTGACGGTGATCTGCATATTCAAATAACCCCAAAAAACATAAAAACAAAGTGGTTTAAAGAATTGACATCCAAAGGTTCTGAACAACCGAACATGGATGAAACCGCAAAACAATGGGCACACTTGACCAAAAAACCGTATGAAACCAATTCCAGTCTCGCTTGAGCATTATTTTTTTACAACACAATCCGTTATTGCCAATCCTGACCACGATATAAATAACAGTTTTACAAAATTTCATTTAAAAATCGAAAATAACTTGTCGTTATTGCCAGAACAAAACAATCGTTATGGAATTGAAGTAACTGTCTCTCTTGATAAGGAAAATTCGAATAATGCACCTTATGATGTAAATGTAACAGCTTTTGGTGTTATCCAAGTTATCGACGATAAAACCGATCAAAATGAAATTGATTACCTATTGAAAGTTTCAGGGCCTCAGATGATGATTGGCGTAATTAGAGAACGTATAGCAGAAATGACCTCACGAGGTCCTTGGCCAACAGCTCATTTAAATTTCATTCCCATTCAGATAAACATAGAGAACCCATAGCACAAGGCTGGGGGTGAGGTAACGAACCCCAACGCTTGATGCACCGTACTGTTGGGATTATTTTTTTGTTATCCCAACTTACGAACTGCCGGCCTTTGGGTGATTTTCGTTCTGTTATTCTGCCATTGTTGAATGGTGCTGGGTATGTTCAGGCACGGCTTCGTTGCCGTGCTCGCTCATTTGGGCGTCAAACCATTCATGAAGCGCCTGGACATACTGGGGATATTCCGTGGAATAATGAATCTGAGCGCCGTTTGGCAACGCTTTGTATTCATATTTAATCTCGTCGGTTTCCGCCTTTTTTAACTGGGTGAGGCCAGGCATAATTGCGCCATGAATATGTTCCGTCACGGAAAAGTCCCCTTTTCTGAAGTCATTGGCCATTTTAAGCAGATTTTCCTGGATCAATTTTATCTGTTGGGTGTTGTCGGGTGATTTGACAACCACATGCTGAACGCCGCCATGAACCGTTTTGGTGAAGGTCATTTTGGTTTGATCCAAGGCATAAGGCACCACTTGTTGCGTGCGTTGTTGTACTTCTTCAACCTGTTTGGGGTTGGCTTTTTCAAGCGCAGGCACCACCGCAGAAAAAAGCAAAAGCCCGGCCCATAGTAATGTGTAAAGTTTCATGATCGCATTCCTCGTTGTGTTAAGGTCAAATGGAAACAGCTTATCATTTAAATCCCGTCGAGAAATCTTATTTTCATCAATCGGATTCCATAAATCAACTAATCCGTAAGCGACGTTAGGCGATAGCCGCAACCCGAAAATTGGTTCGATTGCATAAACAAGCAGATAGCGCTATCGTTAACCCGGCATAAGTCATTGGGGCTACTATTAGATTTTCTTTTATTATTTGCTGGCCCGGAGATGCACCGTATTGTTGGTATTCCTTGCGACAACGATACCTACAAACGGCACGAAATAACAAGCTTGGCTTGTCGCAGTAAAATAGCTGTCAAATTTAAGTAAATAACGAGTACCATTAATCCTAAAAACCTTTCGGAATTCTGTGTGACATGCAACCAAGTATCCAATAATTAGAGAGCTATGTCACCGTAAATAAGGTCTACCGTGCCTAAATGGATAATAGAAACGGGTGAATCCGGGAGCACGAAAAATATGGTGGCTTTCCAACAAATCCATCATCGACCCAACTGCGGGCGATTAATAACCAACCACAATAACACCTTTGGGAGAATACCATGACACCTAAACTAATCGCTTTTAGCACCGCTTTTTTACTCAGCTTTGTCAGCTTAACGGCCAACGCAGACGAAACCTGTGCTTCGCCGTATATGGCTAAAATAACCGGCCAGGAGGATTTTGTTTACATCTGGACACTGGGTGCAGAAGGTGTCGGCGACGAGCAAGACAAACTTGTCACTGTCGACGTCAATCCCAAATCAGCCAAGTACGGCAAGGTAATCGGTAGCCTGTCGGTCGGTGGCCGTAACGAGGCACACCATTCCGACTTTACAGACGATCGTAAATTTCTTTGGGCAGGCGGCCTGGATACCAGCAAGATTTTCATCTTCGATGTTGCCAGCGATCCGGCTAAGCCCAAGTTGACTAAAACCATCACCGATTTTGTCGCCAAGAGCGGCGGCGTGGTTGGCCCACACAGCCTCTACGCCTTGCCTGGCCGGATGATCATCACCGGCTTGTCCAATAACAAGGATCACGGCGGACGCACCGCAATCGTCGAATACAGCAACGCCGGTGACTATATGGCTACCTACTGGCTGCCGACCGACGGCAATTTGCAAGGCGCGATCAAATCCGGGAAATATGCCGACGGCTACAACTACGATGTCCGCGTTTTACCGCGTAAGAATCTGATGCTGACTTCATCGTTCACTGGTTGGTCGAATTACATGATGGACTTCGGCAAAATGCTAGCCGATCCAGAAGCCATGAAACGCTTTGGAAACACCGTAGTGCAATGGGACATGCACAGCCGCCAACCGAAAAAAGTCTTCGACGTACCTGGTGCGCCCTTGGAAATTCGTTGCGCTTGGGGCGAGCAGCATAACTACTGCTTCACCAGCACTGCACTGACCTCGAAAATCTGGCTGATTCATCAAGACAACAAAGGCGAATGGCAAGCCAAAGATGTAGCTGACATCGGGGAACCTGCCAAAATACCGCTGCCAGTAGACATCTCCATCTCAAGCGACGATAAAACTCTCTGGGTCAACACCTTTATGGATGGTAAAACCCGCCGCTTCGACATCAGCGACCCGTTTCACCCCAAACAAGTGTTCGAACAAAAAATCGGCGCACAAGTCAATATGGTGTCATCGAGCTGGGACGGCAAACGTCTGTATTATACCTCGTCGCTGCTAGCCAACTGGGATAAGAAAGGTGCCGATAACGAACAGTTTTTCAAAGCCTATAACTGGGATGGTCACAAGCTGACCGAACAGTTCTCGATTGATTTTACCAAGGAGAAATTGGGCCGAGCGCATCAGATGCGGTTTGGGGCTTATGCTTTGTATGGCAAGGAAGCTAAGCCGTAATTCTTATTTAATTTAACTGCTCACATAAAATGGTTTCTTGGCATTTAAAGCCCTCTTCTTTATGTCCTTGGACAGACTGGAGAGGGAATGGGTTAGGAAATTATAAATCCGTGCCATAGGGACATCCGAACTCAAAGGGTAACCAGCCATCATGAAAATCCCTTATCTCCTTAGCTTTTTCATAATCCTGATAACGACATCAACCCTGGCTCAAGAACCCAAACGTCAGGCTCCTGGCTACTCCTCACTGCCTTTTCAACCTGTGTCGCCTGGTAGTTATAGCTTGCCGAAGATCGGTCCTGCCGCCGACGGCGATGTACTAACCATCCAAAATCAAGGCAAACACCTTCACGAATTAATGGGGGATAAGCTGGTCTTGTTGAGTTTCATCTACGCCACTTGCAGCGACATCAACGGTTGTCCGTTAGCAACCCAGGTGTTGCACAACATCAGTCGGCAATTGCAGAAACAACCTGAGCTGGCCAACAAATTACGATTGCTGACCTTGAGTTTCGACCCAACGCACGACACGCCAGAAATAATGCGTTATTATGGTGAAGGTTTTAAAATAGGCAGTTTCGATTGGCAGTTCCTGACTACCCGCGACGAAGCAGCTTTGCAGCCCATACTCGACGCCTATCAGCAAAACGTGCAGAAAATCTATGATGACAAAGGCCAATTCACCAGTACCTTTTCGCATTTACTCCGGGTGTATCTGATCGATAAGGACAAACAGATTCGCAATATCTATAGCGTCGATTTTCTGCATGCCGATACCGTGATTAGCGATGTCAAAACTATATTAATGGGCACCAAGCCGCACGCTGAGCCACAGACTGCCAAAGCCGAGATGCTATATCAGGCGGGTGACAACAAGCAAAACTACCAACAAGCCGATTACCAAACCCACTCGCTGGCATTGACTCAGCGCAAGGGAAAACCCGCCGAGTTGATCAAATTCGCGTTAAAGCCGCCGTTAGGTCTGCCGAAATTGCCTCAACCCAAAGACAACCCGATCACCTTTACCAAGATTAGACTGGGTCGTCAATTGTTTTACGACCGCCGCCTATCGTTGAACAACACCTTTTCCTGCGCGATTTGCCATATCCCGGAACAGGGCTTTAGCAGTAACGAAATGCGCACTTCGGTAGGCTTAGAAGGTCGCAGTGTGCGCCGCAATAGCCCGTCTCTGTATAACGTCGGTTACGCGCAACTTTTGTTCCACGATGGCCGTGAAAATAGCCTGGAGCAGCAGGTGTGGGGGCCTCTACTGGCGCATAACGAAATGGCTAACCCGTCCATCGGATACGTAGTCGATAAAATCAACAACAATGCCGATTACCGAGGTCTATTCAAAAAAGCCTTCAACAAAGGCCCGAATATGGAAACTATAGGACAGGCGCTGGCCAGTTATCAACGCACGCTGAATTCTGCCGATTCGCCGTTCGACCGCTGGTATTACGGTAATCAAAACCAGATTGTGAGCGACGACGCCAAACGCGGCTTTGCCTTATTTGATGGCAAAGCCGCTTGCAGCACCTGCCACCGTATCGGTAAGAAATCGGCAATATTCACCGATCAAAAGCGTCACAACACGGGTATCGGTTACGCCGAATCCATGCAAAAAGCGCCAGACAAACAAAGTGTTCAAGTAGCACCTGGCGTGTTTATCGATGTCGACCGGCAAAATCTAAAAGGCTTGAATGCAGAAAATCCCAACGACTTGGGCTATTACGAAATCAGTCAAAACCCCGCTGACCGTTGGGCTTACAAAACCCCGTCGTTACGCAATGTGGCACTGACCGCGCCGTATATGCACAATGGTTCCCTGGCGAACCTGGAGGATGTGGTGCGGTTTTATAACCAAGGAGGCATAGCCAACGACAACCTGTCACCGCTGGTGAAGCCGTTGAATTTGTCAGATGCAGAAATCAATAATTTGGTTGCGTTTTTGAAAGCGCTGACCGGCAGCAATGTCGAGGCTCTGGTTTTGGATGCTTTTGCAGCTCCAGTAGGCGACAGTCAATAATTAAGTCTCTTTGAAGCCAATTTGTTGTCTATAGTTTTTCAGATAAATAATTTCCAAGCCACTTAGCGAAACATATCAGCAGGCTATGGAAAAATCCTCACGCATTTTCTGCATAACGCAGATGATTTTACTCGCATCCTGCATATAAGAGTGTTGACGCCGGATGAAAACTGACCACCGATACCGGTTGAAATTTGACCAGGGGGCGAAGCCGGATTTTGAGGTATCCGGCTGTGGATAAGTGTAATCGAAACGGACAACCGAAGGGTGGCTTTGTTATCCGTTTCGATGCTTTATTTAAAAGTTATTCTCCTCTGGTATTTCCTCATCAGGCTTGTTTTGGCTATTGCCTCGCTTGGCTTGCTCTCATGCTTGTATACGCGCTTTGGCTTGTTGAGTGCTGTGCCGCAAGCGGTATGATTCATTGCCGGTTTCGATGATGTAGCAATGGTGCGTAAGCCTGTCCAGCAAGGCGGTTGTCATCTTGGCGTCGCCGAACACGCAGACCATTCGGCAAAAGTCAGGTTGGTGGTAATGATGACGCTGGTTCGTTCGTATAGCCTGGCTAGCAAATGAAACAGCAAGGCGCCGCCCGCTTGAGAGAACGGTAAATAACCCAATTCATCCAGGATAACCAAGTCCACTTGCATCAACCGATACGCCAGCTTACCTTGATTGCCGGCAGCTTTTTCCCGTTCCAGCAGCGTGACCAGATCAATCGTCGACTAGAAGCGTACCCGCTTGCCATTGTCGGTAATGGCCTTAACGCCCAAGGCGGTGGCCAGATGGGTTTTTCCGGTACCCGTGCCACCAATCAACACCACGTTATGCGCAGCATCGGTAAACTGGGTGCCGGCGAGTTGCCCAAGCAGCGTACCGTCA
>JAQTPT010000056.1 GCA_028712795.1 Methylococcales bacterium | reverse complement strand
GATTCAAGGGACTGTTGTGTGGTGTGTCAAAGACGCACTTTATACAGCAACGGAGAAGGGATGTCCAGAATTGGCTAGCAAATCCTTGCTGACACCGGGTTTTCTGGGTAGAACAAACTTACCGTGGAGCAGACGTTTGTCAGCAAGACGCTGCTCAAACCAGGCAAGAATACGCTGGGGATGGAATTTATTCGGGAGTCCACGGGCAAGAATGGAGAGTCTATTGGCAAGACCAAACTCTATGTGAACGACAAAGTCGTGACTGAGGGACCGATGAGAGCCTAGGCGGGCAAATTCACCCTATGGCTTGTGCATTGGCTACGACAGCGGTGATGCCGTTAGTCAGCAACACAAGACGCCAGGAACCTTTAAAGGCGGAACTATCTTCGGAGTCGGGGTGACCGTCGAAAAGGCGCAATATGTTGATTTGGAGCAGAAGGCCAAACGGGCACTTCTCAAGGATTAAGAAACAGAAGTCTGCGGCAGGACATCAGGAGCGCTACGATATCCTGATGAACAACTTTATCGAGCGGATCTGGACGTTAGTGACCATTAGCGAGGCGATCAAGGATCTCGTGAAGACTTGCGTGAAGTATCCGCAGCGCAAGCTGCAGAGCATGTCCTACGACGGCCCTATTGAACTCTCCAAGTACCAGAAATTTCAGTGGATTCGCGAACAGCTTGCGAAGGAAGGTTTAAACATCCCTTTGCCGACTGGCAATTAGTGTTCATCAGGCAGTCCCGGGAATATGGCCGGGCTGCCAAGTGTATTGATTGCTGTTTTCTTGTTGCCCTTGTCTATAAATACTCATCGAGTAACCAGCTCTTTTAAAATATAGGTAGAAAACAATGAACAATTGTTTGACTATTTCAGAGTCTCGAACAAAAACCAGGACACTGTCAGCACTGCTGTTTTTGTCGGCTTTGATTGCTTCCACCGTAGGTCAGGGCCAGGAGGATAAGCCTTCCGGAACACTGTCCGGCCAGGAAAGCAGTTCGGAAGGCGAACTGGCCAAGAAAACGCAAAATCCGGTTGCAGACCTTATCAGCGTGCCGATCCAGAACAATTTCAATTTCAATGTTGGCCCCTACAATCAGACGCAGACTGTTATGAATATTCAGCCGGTGGTGCCCATCAAATTGAATGATGATTTTAACCTGATTACCCGAACCATCCTGCCTGTTGTCGACTAACCCGACCCGGTCTCCAACACCAGTCAGTTCGGGCTGGGCAATCTCAACACCACCTTATTCCTCTCGCCTGCCAAGTCCAAGGGTGTCACTTGGGGTTTCGGCCCCATCTTCGGTTTCCCGACAAAAACCAATGATCTGCTGGGTTCGAATACCTTCACCATTGGAGACCTTCCGCAGTCGTGGTCGGTTATTACCGCCAATTGGGAAGCCTTTGGCAGCCATAGCAGCAACCGCTGGGTGATTCCGATTGACGCCGGTTTCGGCAAGATCGTCAAGTCCGGCGGGCCACCCCTCAACATCAATCTGCAAGGCTTCTACAATGTGGTCAGTCCGAACCAGGGGCCGGACTGGCAGCACCGTTTTCAGGTAGCGCTGCTATTCCGGAAATGATAATAGATTTGATAAACTGTATTTTTAAATAACCCAATCACTTAAATATAGGGAAAAAACAATGAACAATAAATTGAATATGTTATATTTTCGCGCTAAAACCCGGACCGGTTTACCGTTGTTGGGTCTGTGCCTGTTGTTATTAAGCGCCTGTTCGACTACCCAAAAGGTCGCTATTAACCAGGGTGACGTAAACTGCGCGTTCCTTGCCAACGACTGCTCCCTGCTCACAACCGGAGGCAAGGATCAGGCCGGCCTGCGTTATGTTAATCCGGCCGCGCAGTGGAGCAAGTACAACAAGATCATCATCGATCCGGTGACTTTCTGGGGCGGCGACTCTACACAGATTTCCGCTTCTGACCAGCAAATGCTGGTGAATTATTTCTCCCAGCAACTTAAAGCTAAACTTGGGGAGAAATTTGAAATCGTTAACCAGGCAGGGCCGGGCGTTATGAAGATTGATGTCGCCTTAACCGATGCTGAATCAGCCACGCCAGTATTGCGTACCATATCGATGTTAGTCCCGCAGGCGCATATGCTGGCCAATCTTAAATATCTGGCAACCGACTCCTTCCCGTTTGTCGGCGCAGCACAGGCTGAAGCAAAAATAACCGACTCGATGTCAGGGCAGATACTTGCATTGGCTGTGGACAAGCGGATCGGTGGTGGCTCGTTTACGACCGGCTTTCAGTGGCAGTGGGGTGATGCGGAAAATGCTATCAACCATTGGGCTGAACTAACAGCAAATCGCTTATCCGCCTGGACTTCGGGCACAGAGCAAAAGTAAGGTAATTTTTAATATTACTGTGGGTCGGCTATTGGCGTTTTACACAAGTACGCGGGAAATCTTTCTACCCGCAGGGAAGCGGGTAACTAGGCCACATCGATGGCGAGCTTAAATACATCCATGTAGCCTGAATTGGCTTCGAGGTCTACGGGCTCTGGCACAAATATGTCCGGAACAGATTTGCATTAACCCGAAGAGCGTCAGGCAGGCTGGATAGCCTGATGTGAATCCATGCCGCATTGGCGGGCTTGAACACCTGCATGTTTATAAATCAAGAGCATTGGCAATTATTCAGCACCAATCTGTAAGTCAATGAAACGAGTGATAAAGAGAATAATGACCATTAAATTACTTTTCCAGCTTGCCAGCCTCGCCTTTTCTCTGCTGAGCAGTACCGCCGAATCCGCAAAAAGCGGCCAGACGATTCCGCTGCCAGACATGGATCGGGCTGCAATCGAAAAATATTTGGGCGATAGCGTTGTCGTCAACGCGATCCCTGCTCCCGCGATTGCCGATACAAGCCTATATCTTGCCGCAAAACCCGGTATCAGGAAGTTTCGCCTGGTGAGCGGTCCGGATGCGGGTAAGACTGAGCGGCACCAAGTTACCAGGCTCAAGCAGGAAGCCGGCACTACGAGCTGGCGCTACGATGCAGGCGGCAAGTTTATCTATTTCGTTATCGCCAAGACTAACGGCGATTACGTCCTGACCGGGGTGACTGATACAGAAGCAGGCGCCATCACCCGATACTCGCCGGACGAGCCATTCATGCTGCAAGGGTTGGCGCCGGGCGAGGAACGCAACGAAAAACTGGGCGTAAAGGTTTTCGATTTGAGCAACCCGGACGACCTGACTCATGAGGGCGTTCTGGATGTGAACTGCCGTTACGTCGGTGCCTATAAGGTCAAGGTTCCGGCAGGCAGCTTCGACGCGGTACTCATGAAGTGGACCTTCAAGGGGAAAGTCGGCCCCGCCTCCGTGGACGACACCCAGTACCGCTTTTTCGCTCCGGATGTCGGCATCGTGGCGGCGGTCGAGCAACTGGACGTCTCGGCCATGCTCATTTACAACCGTCAAACAAAAGTGGCGAGGGTGCTATTGGCTAAGCCCAAGTAAGGAACGTGCATGAAATAACTTGAGCAACTTTGATTTTAAAAATCCCCCCAACCCTGAGGTATCCCCACGAATTTACCCTCCCTCGAACGAGTCGAAGTAGTCTAATAAAAGAGCTTGCGCCTGTTCTAACATTGAGGCGGACAACTCAAAGGCGACATAGCGGCAGGCGATTCGGGCGAGAAATATAACCGAATACGGTGAGTGATCCTGGCTGCTGTTGACTTTTATATGTCGTTCGATATCAGTCCCTTTTAAACAAAGCCCTGTGAGCCAAAGCGCGAAAATGATGAGCGCGGCAATTAATAACAGGTTGGCGCGGCGTTCGGCCTCAACCCGGCTTTCGCTGGCAAAATCCAAGCCATAATGCGTACTTTTTGTGTCTCGTAGGCCTTCCTCAATTTGCATGCGGCTTCGGTAATAATCCACGACCCGCGCCGCAGAAAATGTTTTTAGCGAGGGTGATACGACCAGAAGCCAAGGTTCTTTTTCGCGTTTGGCATGTTTTCGACTGGCACTGGATTTGCTCGGACGATGCTGGGCAGTCAGGTGTTTCCGGCCTTTGACGGGCTGATAAAATGTTACCAACTCACCGTCTAGCGGGTGGCTGCGCACCCAACGGGCCGAGCCCAAACACTTGGGTTTTCGAGTGGCTTTGGCGTAGAGTGATTTTGCCGCCAGCCAATCGTTAGGCCGGTTGGCCCAGGCAATGAAATCCCTATTGCGAATTCGCCCGAGCCAATGCCAGCCCAAACTTTCAACTTCGCGAAAAAATGGCGTGCGAAATCCGGAATCGGCAACGATGATAGGCCTTACATTGGCTGGTAGTAATGCTTGCAAACTGCTGAGAAACCGCTGCTGTACCCGGCGGTTGCCCAGTTTTTTAACGGGATGAATTTCTTCGTACAAAGTAACGGAACGTCCTCCCGTAGGCAGCGCCGCTCGTAAGAGCTGCTGATGCTGATCTGCGGTCAGGGGCGACCAATCGATAAGGATCAACGGCATGGGCAGGGACTGCAATAGCCATTGGGTCATAGCACCGTATACCGCCGTGCGTTCGGTGTTGAGATGGCGATTCCCGGCTAAGCGATCCATGCGTTTAATTTTGTGTTTGATATAGGCAGGTCCAGAAAGCGTCCGTCCGAGCCCCGTAATCGATACCGACGCTCCTTTTAAACCGGCCTCGACTGCAGCCATCAGCGCTGTAAGTCGAGTAGCATGAATGCTGGGTAGTTTTTCTTTCAACAAGTTATGCAGAAGAGCAATAATTGACATAAATTTATCCTTCCAGGTTATTATTTTAGAATGAATTCTTATGCTCAGACCGGCTTAATCTTGTTTTTATTCAAATTTTATTCAATAATACATTGTTTTTTATTGATATTTTGTGGGCATACCTCAGGTACAAACCCCTCTAAATGGTCAATTTTCAATCGGCGCCAACAGACGTCGAGTCATTGGGCGTAGTAATGTGATATAACCTAGCCTATCAACTATGGAGAACTGGACGACTGGTGCTTGCGCAGCAATTTAAACTTTTCGTGGTATTTTTGAGTATTTCCATGCTATAAAAATGGAAATAAATACTCAAAAATTGCGACTCCTGACATTTCATATCCTTAGTTGTCAAGATTTAATTTATTTTTTGCATTATAACAACGTCAAAAGCACCATTTCTATGAGTTTATTACTAAAATACCTATCAATTTGTTTTTTTATCAATAACCCAACTAATTTGATTCCGCCAAAATCATTCATGTGGAAAAACGTCATTTTTTATCTGGCATCCGGGATGATAGTTGAGGGTTTAATTTCTGATCCTGCCGATGGTGCCTTGGAGGTAATTTTAAGAACCATTATGGCATTTTCAACTGTTGGCATGATATTGATCATCCAAAATAAGTGGCATTATTACAATCAATTGTATACAGCGATCTTCGTAAGCGAAAATTTTATCATGACCTTAGCGACTTTAACCGAAGGCTTATATCATTTGATGATAATGGAACATATCGAAAGGGCAGAAGAAATATCGGTTGGTGTGGGGGGGCTTTTGGTTCTCTGGTATATCGCGATTATCAGCTACATTTTTCGACAACTTTTAGAGTTTAAAATGAGTAGCAGCATTTTCATGGCATTTAGCTATTTCGTTTTAACATACGGTATTCCGATGTTGTTTATGGACATATAAAAAAAGGGTGCTCGTAATTTAGTGGAGACGAGTTTAAATTTATTCTACACACATAATGTAGTAATTATTTAGCATAATTTACCTGAGAAATTAACACTACCTTTTACAAAGTTTTATAAACTACTTGCTTAATTCCTTTAAGTCTTTATAATTGAATTAATCAATCGCGGGGTGGAGCAGCTTGGTAGCTCGTCGGGCTCATAACCCGAAGGTCGTAGGTTCAAATCCTGCCCCCGCTACCATATTTTAGAACCCCATTTTGGGGTTTTTTATTTTGTGGGCTTCGGTTTTTGGAAGGCTTAAAATTAGATTGTTAATGGAAGAGCCTTCGGCTCTTTTTTTTTGTGCGAAAATAAGGCGATAACTAAGAATTAACTTGTCGGACTGCACAGGATTTTTTTACTTTACAATGCAAAAACACGGGTGCGTAGCCAGTTGCGTAACCATTGATTACAAAGTAGTAAGGGATAAAAAACCAGTAAGTTGGACATATTCTTCGCAGGAAATCGTCTAAGTGAGGAAACAATGAAACAGGCTCCTGAGCATTTGGTTAACTTAATCGAGCCAATTGTTGAAGGTTTAGGTTATGAATGTGTCGGTATTGACTACAATCCACACCCTAAACATGGATGCTTAAGAATTTATATTGATAGTGAAAATGGAATTCTGGTTGAAGACTGTACCAAGGTCAGTCATCAAATCAGTGGCGTTCTGGATGTGGAAGATCCTATACAAGGCAACTATCAGTTAGAAATTTCTTCCCCGGGTGCGGACAGGCCGTTTTTTAAAGTAAGCCAGTTTGAACAGTTTGCCGGCAACATGGTATTGGTTAATCTATTTAAAGCAATAGGTGGCCGGAGAAAAATTACCGGCCTGATCAAAAAAGTTGAAGACGATATTATTACTCTTCAGGACGGTGATCAGTTTTTTGAAGTGCCTTTTGACGCCATGAGTAAAGCGCGTTTGGTACCTGAATATTTAATTGAAAAAGGAGGCCGCAGTGGCAAATAAAGAAATTTTGTTAGTAGTGGAGGTTTTTTCCAACGAAAGGGAGATTGAAAAGGAAATTGTTTTCCAGGCGATTGAATCAGCGTTAGAAGCCGCTACAATAAAACGTCACGCTAATCCAATTAAAGCGCGTGTGGTTATTGACAGAAAAACCGGGGACTATACCACTTATAGGCAATGGGAAGTCGTTGATGCCAACCCATCGTGTGATGGAGATGTCGAGTTTCCTACCACCCAGGTTCTGCTAGAGGTAGCCAGGCTGGATAATCCTGATATTCAAATCGGTGATGTGGTGGAAGAAGAAATTGAATCGGTGGATTTCGGACGGATTGCCGCTCAAACTGCCAAACAGGTTATTATCCACAAGGTCAGGGAAGCTGAACGCAGAAAAATAGTCGAAGCCTATGGAAGCCGTGTAGGTGAGCTCATTACCGGTATTGTAAAGCGTATTGAAAAAGGTAGCGTTTATCTGGATCTGGGTGGGCATGTGGAAGCCTACATTGCCAAAGAAGATATGATGCCGCGCGAGGCTATTCGTATCGGTGACCGGATTCGAGGCTATTTAAAAGATGTCCGGTCAGAGCCACGTGGCCCGCAGTTGTTTGTAAGCCGCACAGCGCCTGAGTTGTTAATTGCTTTATTTCGTCTGGAAGTGCCTGAAGTCGGGGAAGGCTTAATCTCCGTGATAGGTGCGGCGCGTGATCCAGGTTCCAGGGCTAAATTGGCGGTCAAGAGCAATGACCCCAGGCTGGATCCAGTTGGGGCTTGCGTAGGCATGAGAGGGTCTCGAGTGCAGTCGGTGACCAATGAGTTGGCTGGGGAACGCGTTGACATTATCCTTTGGAATCCAAGTGAGGCTCAGTATGTGATTAATGCCATGTCACCGGCTGAAATTCAGTCCATCGTTGTGGACGAGGACAAACATAGCATGGATCTTGCGGTAAACTCTGATAACCTTTCCCAAGCTATTGGCCGGGGCGGCCAAAATGTACGCCTGGCAAGCCAGTTGACCGGTTGGGAATTGAACGTTATTGACGCGTCCAAAGCAGAGCAGAATGCTGAAGCTGAAGTAGGCAAGATAAAACAGTTATTCATTGATCAATTGGATGTAGATGAAGATATCGCCTTGATTCTGGCTGAAGAGGGATTTATCAGCGTCGAAGAGATTGCCTATGTTCCCGTCAGTGAAATGCTTGAAATTGAAGGCTTTGATGAAGATTTGGTTAATGAGTTAAGAAGCCGGGCAAAAGATGCCTTGTTGATTAGCGCGATTGCACTGGAAGAAAAAATAGAGTCAGCGGAGCCTGCAGCGGACTTGCTGAAAATGGAGGGCATGGATGTGGATTTGGCTTATGATTTGGCAAGTCAAGGTATCATCACAATGGATGATTTAGCAGAGCAGTCGGTTGATGATTTGCTGAATTTTTCAGGCATGAATGAAGAGCGGGCGGCGAAGTTAATTATGAAGGCGCGTGAGCCTTGGTTTGCTTAAGGCACATAGCGAGTAGGTAAGGGGTATATAGATGAGCGATAAAACAGTACGGCAATTGGCGGAGATAGTAAAAATACCTCTGGAACGGTTATTAGAGCAGCTAAAAGAAGCAGGTTTGTCTGCTGGTGCCCCTGATGATGTTATTAATGAAGATGAAAAGATGCAGCTACTTGCGCACTTACGCAAGCGTCACGGCAAGGTAGAGGGTGAAGTTAGCAATTCCCCCCGGCGTGTGACTCTAGAGCGCAGAAAAGTGACGGAAATCAAGCAGGCGAGCGTACCTGGCAGTTCAACTAAAACCATCCACGTTGAAGTCCGTAAAAAGAAGACTTATATCAAGCGTAGTGAAGTGGCGGATGTTGATTTGCCTAAGACAGAAGAGGTGGTAATGCCTGTTTTGGCCGAGCCGAAAAAAATGGAAGATGCGGCTGTAACGCAAGTCGATAAACTTCTCCCTGCTGAAGAGCCGGAAGCCGGAACTGAACAGACTTCCAAGAAAGAAGAGCCCGTAACAGTAGCCGTTGAAATTGAACCGCAAGTTCAAGTTCAAGCTGAAGTTGAACATGAGCTCGAAGCTGATGAGGCGATAGAGTCTGAAGCTAAATTTGAAGCTTTAAAGATAAAGGAAGAAAAGAAAAGCAAGCAGGAAAAGCCGGTTAAAACCAAGGAAGCGGAAGATGCCAGAAAAAAACAGCAGGAAGTAGAGCGGCGGCTTGAAGAATCGATCAAAAAAAATGCTGACAAAGTTAGGCAGCAGGCGGCGGTGAAGCAGGAAACACTGCATAGGAAAAAGCAGGAAGAAGGCTCGCGTCCATCAGGTAAAGATGCCAAAAGAGGCAAGAAAAAAGGCAAGCAACCTCAACGTGCCAATGTGCAAACTGATGGCAAACATCAATTTGAGATGCCAGTTGCACCCATAATCAAGGAAGTCGCAATACCGGAAATGATTATTGTGTCCGATCTGGCACAGAAAATGAGTGTCAAAGCGGCTTTGGTCATCAAGCATTTGATGAAACTGGGTATTATGGCGAACATTAATCAAAGTATTGACCAGGAAACGGCGGTCATTTTGGTTGAGGAAATGGGTCACAAAGCCATCATGCAGAGTGATGATGATCTTGAGCAGGAAATGCTGGCAGAAGCTCAGGTAGAAGATACCCGTGTTGAGTTGCCACGCGCGCCCATTGTCACCATTATGGGTCACGTTGATCACGGTAAAACATCCTTGCTGGATTACATTCGTAAAACGCGCGTCGCAGCCGGTGAAGCCGGTGGTATAACTCAGCATATCGGCGCTTATCAGGTAAAAACTGATCACGGATCAGTGACATTTTTAGACACGCCCGGACATGCTGCGTTTACTGCCATGCGGGCGAGAGGCGCCGATGTCACGGACGTGGTGATTGTTGTCGTTGCGGCCGATGATGGCGTGATGCCGCAAACCAAAGAAGCGGTTGAGCATGCAAAGGCGGCCAATGTGCCGATTATCGTTGCCATCAATAAAATCGATAAGCCCGATGCCAACCCTGAAAAAGTGATGCAAGAGCTGTCAGTCATTGGCGTTTTGGCAGAGGAATGGGGCGGCGATGTCCAGTTTCTCAAGATTTCGGCGAAAACCGGTGCCGGTATTGATGAATTAATTGAAGCGTTAATTGTTCAAACTGAAATTCTGGAATTAAAAGCACCTGTCGAAGGCGCGGCTTCCGGCATTGTTATTGAGTCAAGATTGGATAAAGGCCGTGGCGCTGTCGCAACGGTGCTGATCCAAAAAGGCACGTTGGAAAGCGGCCAAATGGTATTATGTGGTCAAGAATATGGCCGTGTCAGGGCGATGTTCAACGAGAACGGTAAAGCTATTAAAGAAGCCGGCCCGTGTGCACCCGTTGAAATACTTGGCTTGTCAGGCACGCCAAATGCAGGAGATGAATTCCTGGTGGTGCAAAACGAACGTATTGCTAAAGATTTGGCAAAACACCGGGAAGACCGTAAAAAATCCACCAAACATGCCGCTCAGCAGGCATCCAAACTTGATGAAGTCTTCTCCAGAATGGCCACTGGTGAGCTTGCCAGCGTGAATCTGGTTATCAAAACGGATGTTCAAGGTAGTTTGGAAGCGTTGCGCGGTTCTCTGGTTGCATTATCCAATGAAGAAGTGGAAGTCAAGGTTGTTTTTGGCGGTGTTGGCGGTATTAATGAAGGTGACGCTAATCTGGCATTGGCTTCAGGCGCGATTTTGATGGGCTTTAATGTTCGGGCAGATGCGACAGCCAGAAAGCTGATTGAAGAAAAGAATATTGATCTGCATTATTACAGTGTAATTTATGACGCAATTGATGAAGTCAAGAAAGCTATCAGCGGCATGCTGGCGCCTGAAATCAAAGAGCAGATAGTTGGTCTTGCCGAAGTCCGTGATGTTTTCAAGTCACCAAAATACGGCGCGATTGCCGGTTGTATGGTTATTGACGGCATAGTTAAGAGAAATCTGCCTATACGTGTACTGCGTGAAAACGTGGTCATTTTTGAGGGGCAGTTGGAATCTTTGCGTCGCTTTAAAGATGACGCGGCTGAAGTTAAAATGGGCATGGAATGTGGTATCGGAGTAAAAAATTACAACGATGTCAAACCCGGCGACCAGATTGAAGTGTTTGAACGTATAGAAATAAAGCGGGAACTGTAAGCTTATGGCAAAAGAGTTTGGTCGTAATGCCCGTGTTTCATCGCAGATGCAAAAGGAGCTTTCCTTAATCTTGCAGCGTAATATTGATGATTCCAGGTTGGGTTTTATTACTATCAATGAAGTTGAAGTCACTAAAGACCTTGCGGTTGCAAAAGTGTATGTCACCGTATTAAATGTTGATGAGGAGGGCAAACGCGCCAATGTTAAATTGCTAAATGAGCTGGCTCCGGTGATCCGGCATGAATTGGCAAAAAGAATGCGCTTAAGGCATATCTCTGAATTGCGTTTTTATTATGATGATTCATTTGATAAGGGGATGCGGGTGGCGGAGTTATTAAGCGATGTGGTTAAGCCCGTCGGCGCCCTTCATGATAAGGATGATTTGGATGAATCCCGCTCATGAGCAGGCGAAAGTCCGGGCGCAATGTTCACGGCATAGTGCTGTTGGATAAGCGCCTGGGCGTTTCCTCAAATAAAGCTTTACAGGAAGTAAGGCGTTTATTTAACGCTAACAAGGCGGGTCACACCGGTAGCCTTGATCCATTGGCGACCGGCTTGTTGCCGCTTTGTTTTGGCGAGGCCACTAAAGTGTCCGCGTTAATGCTGGATGATAACAAGCGCTACCAAGTTGTTATTCAACTGGGTGTTATGACCGATACTGGTGACGCAGAAGGTAGCGTTATTGAAACCAAGCCGGTCCCTGATTTATCAATGGAAGAAATACGCGTTTGTTTGCAACAGTTTATGGGTGAAATCGATCAGATCCCTCCCATGTATTCCGCGCTAAAGCATAACGGTAAAAAACTCTATGAATTGGCGCGCGAAGGCATAACAATCGATAGAAAAGCCAGGAGAATCAAGATATTCGAGCTGAAACTGCTGTCAGGTTCCCAAGCAGGAGCTTGGGAACCTGACCGGTTAACATTGGAGGTCTTCTGTTCCAAAGGCACTTATATCCGTTCATTGGCCGAGGATATTGGTCGCACCTTAGGTTGCGGCGCAACGGTGCAAGCTTTGCGACGGCTGGAAGCGGGTCTATTCAATATCGGGCAGGCCAAGACTATTGAGCAGTTGACGGCAATGAGCGAACAGGACTTGTTTCAATGTTTGATCGATGTGGATAAGCCGTTGGAATCGCTGCCTTGCACCCATTTATCGGATGAACAAGCCATTGCCATAAAATATGGTCAATCGATCAATTTCAATAGAACTCCGGATCTCATTCCTGGAATGGGGCAGGGCACGGTGCGCCTGTATCATGCGGCTGTTTTTTTGGGCTTGGGAGAAATGCTATTGGATGGTAAAATAATACCGAAAAAGTTGTTTAATATGAACAGCCAGTAGAGACGCAAAATATTGCGTCTCTACAATAAATATTGATTTCTACACCCTAACGTGGAAATCAGTGTACCAGAAAGCCGTCAAGGGACGGTTTTAACTTTTAATTTTAATCTTAGGGATTATAAATGCCATTTACAGCAGAACAAAAAAAAGCGGTAGTCGAAGCCTATCGTCAGTCAGAAACCGATACCGGTTCACCTGAAGTACAAGTTGCACTGTTAACAGCGCACATTGTTCACTTAACGCCACACTTTGCCGCCCACAAAAAAGACAACCATTCACGCCGTGGTTTGTTGCGTATGGTTAATCAGCGTCGTAAGTTGCTGGATTATCTAAAAAACAAAGACATTAACCGTTATAAGTCATTGATCGAACGATTGGGTTTACGCAAGTAAAAACGCTTGTCCCAATCGCGGTTAACGGATTGGGAGCAGGCGGTAACGGTTAATAAGAAACAGCACACACGAGACCTTGCAATGCAAGGTCTCTGCAAATAATCTCTACGCAAAGGAACCCTATAGTGAATCCTATCAGGAAAGAATTTCAGTACGGCGACAAACTCGTTACGCTAGAAACTGGTGAAATCGCACGTCAAGCAGACGGCGCTGTCATAATTGATGTCGATGGTACATCGCTGCTGGTTACTGTCGTTGGTAAAAAAGAAGCGAATGGCGGCGATTTTTTTCCATTAACTGTTAACTATCAGGAAAAAGCTTATGCAGCGGGTAAGATACCCGGTGGCTTTTTTAAGAGGGAAGGGCGGCCAAGCGAACAAGAGACTTTGACGTCGCGATTAATTGATCGTCCTATCCGGCCGCTTTTTCCTGAGGGCTATACTAACGAAGTTCAGATTATTGCCACAGTGATCTCTTTGAATCCGGAAGTTGATCCTGAAATTCCAGCCCTTTTGGGCGCATCCGCTGCATTGGCAGTTTCCGGCTTGCCTTTTAATGGCCCCATAGGCGCCGCTTGTGTTGGTTATAAAGACGGTAGTTATTTGTTAAACCCGTCTCCAGCTGTTTTAAAAGAATCCGCATTAACCCTGGTTGTAGCCGGCACCGCGCATGCCGTATTGATGGTTGAATCCGAGGCGGCCGGACTCTCTGAAGAAGTCATGTTGGGCGCGGTTTTATTTGGCCATGAACAAATGCAGATTGCCATTAATGCCATTAATGAATTTGCGCAAGCCGCAGGTACCGGGGCTGTTGAATGGAAAGCTCCCGAGACTAATGCTGAATTGGCCGGATTAGTCACGGAAGCCGTTGAAGACGATATAAAGGCAGCCTACACCATTGCGGAAAAATTAGTTCGCCAGGACCACCTTAAAGGCATTCGTAACGCCATTGTCGAAAAATTATCGGTAAATTACGCCGAAAATGACATCCGCGGCATTATCGAGCACCTGGAATACCGCATTGTCCGCAACGCCATTCTCAATGAAGGCAAGCGTATTGATGGCCGGGCTTTAGACAAGATCAGGCCGATTACTATCAGAACAGGAGTATTGCCCAGAACCCACGGTTCCGCCTTGTTTACGCGGGGTGAAACCCAGGCGCTGGTGGTGGCAACGCTGGGTACTCAACGCGATGCGCAAATCATCGACGCTTTGGCGGGTGAATATAAAGAACCGTTCATGCTGCATTACAACTTTCCTCCGTACAGTGTCGGTGAAACGGGTTTTGTCGGCTCGCCAAAACGCCGCGAAATCGGCCACGGCCGTTTGGCAAAACGTGGCGTAACGGCCGTGCTGCCTAATATGGATGAATTCCCCTATACCATTCGCCTGGTTTCTGAAATCACTGAATCCAACGGTTCCAGCTCTATGGCTTCAGTATGCGGTAGCAGCTTGGCATTAATGGATGCAGGCGTGCCGATTAAATCTCCGGTTGCGGGCATCGCAATGGGCTTGATTAAAGAAGGCGACAGCTTCGTGGTATTGTCTGACATTATGGGTGATGAAGATCATCTGGGCGATATGGACTTTAAGGTCGCAGGTTCAGTAGACGGGATTACCGCTCTGCAAATGGACATTAAAATAGAGGGGATTACCTCTGAAATCATGAAGACCGCGTTGGAACAAGCAAAACAAGGCCGTTTGCATATTCTGGGTGAAATGAACAAGGCCTTATCAAGTACGCGCGATGAAATGTCTGATTTTGCGCCGCGTATTATTACTTTCAAAATTGATCCCAGCAAAATTCGCGAAGTTATCGGAAAAGGCGGCGCAACTATACGCAGCATCACAGAAATAACCGGAGCCAGTGTTGATTTAACCGATGATGGCATCGTGAAAGTGGCGTCTGTTGATAAAGCGGCGGGTGAAGAAGCCCGCCGTCTTATCGAAGAAATCACTGCTGAAGTTGAAGTGGGTAAGACTTACGAGGGTAAGGTCGTCAGGCTAATGGATTTCGGGGCGTTCGTCACAATTCTTCCTGGTAAAGACGGCTTGGTTCATATCTCGCAAATATCGGATGAACATGTTGATAAGGTCAGCGACCGGTTAAATGAAGGCGATGTGGTCAGAGTTAAAGTGCTTGAAATTGACCGCCAGGGCAGGGTCAGATTAAGCATCAAAGAAGTGGATAAAGAATAGAGTTTATTCTGCTGTTAAATAAAAAAGGGCCGTGAAGGCCCTTTTTTGTGTCTAGGATCCAGATTTAACGGCTTTGGATTGTTTGTAAGGCACCGGAACCAATGCGCTAATTGTCTGGAACACCATGAAAATTGTCTTTACCCGGCTGTTAAGCTCTATTAAATTCTTGGTTCTTAAAAAACCACTCCATATTGAGGTGAATCATGTCCGCAGTACTTGAAAAAAACCGTTACACCGCTGAAGACTATTTGATGCTGGAACAGAGCGCGTCTAGTAAAAGCGAATTCCACGACGGTCAAATCGTTGCCATGACCGGCGCAAGCCGAAAGCATAATCTGGTTTCTGGAAACATTTGCCGCGAACTAAGCCTTGCGGCTCAAAAAACGCCCCTGCGAAGCCGATATCAACGATATGCGCGTTAAGGCAACTCAAGCAAACAGCTATCATTACCCCGGCATCGCCGTTGTGTGCGGTACACCACAGTTTGAAGACGCACAGGTGGACACCTTGCTTAACCCTACTCTGTTGGTAGAGGTATTGTCGCCTGCCACCGAAGCCTATGACCGGGGCGGCAAGTTCGCCCATTACCGTAAAATCGATATATTGAGAGAATATCTTTTGGTGGTGCAAGACCAGCCTAGTATCGAACGCTATGTGCGGCAAGGCGATGTTTGGATATTAACGGAAGCGGAGGGGCTTGAGGCTTCCGTACCATTGGAAAGTATTGATTGCGTTCTTAGTCTGCGCGAGGTTTACGACAAAGTCCTTGATGACGCTGTTAATAGCTAGCATGTTCAAAAAATATTATAATTCAGGTGGTTGGCGAAATTTCTTTCAGGAAACAGTCAAATGACTTCCGGCTTCTATAATTTGACCGAAACTGATACCCGCATCATTGCCGGGAATACGCTCCGGCAAATAAACGTTGAATCCTTCCGTCCGCAGTAAAGTAGCGGCATATTTTGTCAATAAGCGGTTTTGAAATACACCACCGGTTAAACCGACAGAAGAAAAATCATGTTCAGCACGTATTTGTTTAGCCTGTTTAACCAGAACCAGGGCCAGGCTGGCATGAAAACAGCGGCTCCGCGCTTGAATGGTTAAACTCTTATCCTGTAACATCGGCACCAGAGGGCTCCAGTCGCTCAACCATAAATTTTCTGCATTGCATATTATTGGTAATTCAATGCCTGATTCGGGTAAGTTGTGGGTTTGCGAATTTTTTAAAACCCTCTCCATCCCCCTCTCGCGAGAGGAGAAGGGGGCAAATGCCGCAATTCTTGCCGATGTTGGGCATAGTTCGCCGCTTGCCGCTTCCAACCACATAGGCGCATGGCCTTCAAAATCCGCGTACTGCACAATGCCCGTTAGTGCGGCTGCCGCATCAAATAAGCGGCCTACCGAACTCGATAGCGGGCTGTTGATGTGCTTTTGCCATGCCTGTTTGATCAAACCGGTTTCGACGGGGCATTCATGCCAGTCTTCCCCTTGTTCCCAACATAGTGCCAAAGCGCTACGCCAAGGTTCCCGCCCCGCTTTTTCCCCACCCGGTAATCGAAAAGGCCGGAATGAACTGACCCGCTGCCAGTTCCCCGGCGAGCCGAATAAACCTTCGCCACCCCAGATGGTGCCATCTTTGCCGTAGCCACTACCGTCCCAGGTAAACACTAGTAGAGGTTCGCCAATTTTATGTTCAGCAACTAATGCGGAAGCATGGGCATGATGATGAAAGACTTTGCGCACGCCAAAGCCGGAACGCTGAGCCCATCGGCTGGCGCTGTAATCAGGGTGCGCATCACAAACACACTGTTCTACGGTAACGCCATAAAGCCGGGTAAGATCAGCGATAGTTTGCTCAAATATCTGTTGACTGCGTGGCGAGCCAAGATCGCCTATGTGGGGGGAAATGACCGTGCGATTATCCCAGGCAAGGGCGATGGTGTTTTTCATATGACCGCCCACCGCCAACAGTGGGCTGGATAACGTAAAAGGCAGGGTAAATTCCAGCGGCGCACAACCGCGACCCATTCTTATGGGTTGCGCTTTATCGGCAATTACTCTGTACACGCTGTCATCCGCCGGTCTCAATATAGGCCGGTTATGATGCAAAAAAGAATCGGCAATATGCCCTAATCGAGCTTCAACTTGATCAGCTTCCGTTAATACCGGTTCACCGCCGATGTTGGCGGACGTCGCAATTAACGGGGCGGCATAATCTCCAAGCAGCAAGTGATGCAGCGGACTATAGGGTAGCATGATGCCTAGTTCAGGCATTCCGGGCGCTACGGATTCAGCTAAATCAGTATTTGGGCGTTTTTTTATTAACACAATAGGGCGCATTGGGTCAGCCAGCCGTGCGAATTCAGTTGCATTTCCTTCTGAATAATACCTTACAGTATCTAGTCCATCATTGCCCGACCAGGGCAACATCACGGCCAGTGGCTTAAAGGCGCGATGCTTACGCTGGCGCAGTTTTAATACGACGGCTTCTGACGTTGCCGAGCAGAATAAGTGATAACCGCCGATACCTTTAACGGCAACAATCAAGCCAGCTTGCAGCGCCGCTACTGTGGCCTTAAGGGCTGATTCGCTGCTATTAATATCAGCACTTCCGGGTTTGCGGAAACTCAGTGTCGGACCACAAGCCGGGCAAGCCAGGGGTTGCGCATGAAAACGCCGGTCCAAAGGATTTTCGTAGTCTTTGCGGCACTCAGAGCAAAGCGGAAAAGCGGCCATGCTGGTGTTAGGGCGATCATATGGGAGCCGTTCAATTAACGTGTATCTAGGTCCACATTGTGTGCAATTGATAAACGGGTAACGGTAACGGCGCTGCGTTTTATCACGCATTTCCGCCAAACAGTCATCGCAAATAAAATAATCGGGAGGGATATGCACTTGGCTGACATTGCCGGATACACTGTCCAGGATGGTGAAAGTGTCAAGGTCGAGGGGGGTAGCCGGTTGCGAAGTGGGCTGATCGGGTTTGGCCAGGGGCGGGGCGTTTGCTATTAATTGCTGCTCGAACAGTTCCAGCTCTTCGATTCCACCTTGAGCCCATATTTCGACCTGACCGGCTTGGTTACGTACCCAGCCGGACAAATTTAAATGATGGGCCAAACGGCTGACAAACGGCCTGAAACCAACGCCTTGTACCCTGCCGGTTATGGTGATTTGTCTGGCTTGAGGTTTAGTGATCGTCAATAGTGTAAGTGCAATTAAGGGTCAGTTTTCGTGGGCAAACTGCTTTTAATGCCTGTTGCCCACCAGATTCGGCAAGCGCCTTCATCGGAAACCATGCAAGGGCCGACAGGATTTCGAGGAGTGCAGGATTTGCCGTATAACCGGCATTCGGTTGGTTTTATTTTGCCTAAAACCACTTTTGCACAATCACAACCGGGAGGCATGGCGCCGGCTTTTTTTCGTGCTTCGTCAGCGTATTCAGGAAATCGCTCGCGGGCATTATGGGCCGCCAGTTTTTCGGCTAATTCAAGGCCTGATTTTGGAATAATACCAATGCCTCGCCAAGGTGCATCAACAACATCAAGGGTCGAATGTAAAAGCTGCTGCGCCAGGTGGTTGCCGTCAGGTTTAACAACTTGGGTGTAGCAATTATCGAGGAAGACTTTTTTTTCAATAATCTGCCGAAGAACTGAATACGTGGCGGCAAGGAGGCTATCGGACGTAAAACCGGCGACTGCGGCCGGGATATGATGTTGATCTACAACAAACCGCCATTCCTTGGAACCCATAATCGTGGCGACATGGCCTGGCGCGATAAGCGCATCAAAGGCAGGCGTGTCAGAATCCAGTAGCATGGCGACTGCGGGCCAAGTCAAACGGCCGCTCATCAAGATCAATAAATTTCCGGGAATCCCCTCAGCGAGCATCGCGGCGACAGGAGTACAGGTTGTTTCAAAGCCCGCGACAAAAAACACCACGGTTTTTTCAGGGTTACCGGTGGCAATTTTAACGGCTTCTGCAGGCGAGGCTATAGGTCTGATGTCTGCGCCTGCGGCTTTGGCCTGCTCCAGGGTGCGAATTGCGTTTTTAGGTACATTAACCGGAACCCGCAACATATCACCAAAGGCCAGCAACACAACGTCTTCATGGACAGCGATCTGTATGGCTTGATAAATATCCTCTTCAGGACAGATACAAACCGGACAGCCCGGCCCCGGTATCAACTCAATGTTCCGGGGCAGGACGGTACGCAGTCCAGCCATGGAAATAGAACGCTCATGCCCGCCGCAAACATTCATGATCCGGACTTTCCCGGGTAACGGTAGTTCGCGAATTTTTTCCAGTAATTGTTTTGCGTTAGCCGGCATAGTCTTTTCTTAAGTGTGGCTGGCTTTATTGCTTACCGGATAAAACCTTGTGTTACCTGGCTGAGCGTGCAGCAATTGACCATCCTGTTGCACTTTGGGTCGCTGTGTTTGCTTCTTAAGCAAAAGCGCCTGATACTGTTCAATTTCGGCTTGTAACCAGGCTATCCAGGCATCCAGGCCATGACCATCTTTTGAGCTAAATGCTATGACCGGCGCATCATTAGCCAGATTACGCAGATTCTGTTCAGCTTTCTCCGGTGAAAAATCATCCAGATAGGGCAGTAAATCGGTTTTGCTGATCAGCATCAAATCGGCTGCGCGGAACATGACCGGATATTTGGCGGGTTTATCATCGCCTTCGGTTACCGATAGTAACACCACATTTCGATGGTGACCCAGATCAAAGCTGGCAGGGCAAACCAGATTGCCGACATTTTCAATAAATAACAGATCCAGGCCATCAAGCGCTATGTGATGCAAGACATTATGCACCAGATGGGCATCAAGATGGCAAGCCGTACCCGTCGTGATTTGATAAGCGGGCACGCCTTGCGCCTGAATCCGTTGGGTGTCATTTTCAGTTTCCAGATCGCCTTCAATGACGGCTATTTTTAACGAGTCGCGCAGGCGCTTTATCGTCGCTTCCAGCAGCGCGGTTTTACCCGAACCTGGTGAAGACATCAAATTAATCACCAGCACTTTTTGGGCGTCAAAATGAGCGCGATTATGCTTAGCTTGATGGTTATTTTGCGACAACAAATTTTGCAGTACCGAAACGGTGGTTACGCCATTTTTAGGTTTTTCTGCCATCACCAGCGGGCTGTTTCCCGGTGTAATGTTACAGCCACAGGTATTACACATATTTGCCACATCTAGTTTCTTTTACATTCATATTTAAATATATAAGGGACAAACCCTTCTCAAAGGCTGAAGATTTTTTTAGTTGAAACTGATTGGCGGCATTCGATCCTTACCTGTCAGTCAAATGTAGAATTTAAATTTTAACCTGGAATTAACCGGCGTGAATTCCATAGGCGATGCCCAACACAAGCTTTCAGTGAAAATAGCAGTTACTCCAAAATAATTTTTTTCCTGCACGCGGCAAGGCGAGATTACTTTTTCTCCAAGGCTTCAATTCTTTTTAGCAAAACCGCAAGGGCTTGTTGCTGTTCCTGGATTAGTTTTTGTTGATCCTGGATTTGTTTATGCTGTTCCCGATCCGTTTTCTCCTGCTCCTGAATCGCCTTAATCATCGGTGCGAGGAGATCGTTATAGCGCACCGTCAGGTATTTTTCCGGCGTGCTGTCTTCCTCGACGATGCCGGCGTTCTTGTAGCCCGCATCGCTTAATGCCCGTTGCAGTTCTTGGGCGATAATGCCCCACTCTTTGGTTTTCGCCGAGTTATTATTCCGGATGTATTCTACCGGGCGCAGTTTGCTGATGAAGTCAAGACCCAGAGGCAAATCGGTGATATGGTTTTTAAGCCGCTGGTCGGAAGTCGATGTCCAGGGCACCTGCCCCTCGATTTTGGTGACAGCCGTATTGCCTATCCTCACTTTATTAGAGGCGTTGACTTTGGCGTTATAGCCGATGGCTGTCGCATTGCTCAGGTTGTTTGATGCAACATCAGCATAATAGCCTAAAGCGGTGTTGTTATTTCCGGTGGTATTGGAGAAAAGTGCATGGTATCCATCGGCGGTGTTTTTACTTCCTGTGATGTTATTATACAACGCATAGTCTCCATTGGCGGTGTTGTAACCCCCTACGGTGTTAAAATAAAGCGCAGAGATCCCATTGGCTGTGTTATAACCTCCTGATTCATTCGAAAAAAGCGCATTGAGTCCATTGCCGGTGTTGTAGCTTCCTGAGACGTTTTTATAAAGCGCATAGACACCATTGGCGGTGTTGTAATTTCCGGTGTCGTTAGAAGCTAGCGCATCGTATCCATTAGCGGTGTTATTACTTCCTGAGTTATTGTTATTAAGTGCCCAGGAGCCGATCGCAGTGTTGTTACTTCCTTTGAAGTTATACATAAGCGCACTGAAGCCAATGGCGGTATTGTAATCTCCGTTGTTCCCATAAAGCGTATTGACTCCATTGGCGGTGTTCGCGTTTCCCGTTTTATTGACAGCAAGTGCGAGGTATCCATTGGCAGTGTTGTACATTCCGCTGGTGTTGGATGTAAGCGCATAGTTTCCAAAGGCGGCGTTTCTGTATCCCAAAGTGTTGGATTTAAGCGCGCCTTGTCCATAAGCGGTGATGTCATTTCCTTCTACACCAGCTATTGATGTGCTGACATGGATCATAGCCAGCACTGCAACCAGCGAGGCGATCAAAAGCGACGCTTTGAAGCGATGGGAGGGTGTAAGGGAATTGCTGGGGGTATTAGCTTTCATGATGACGTCCTCGTGATTGATGATGGGTTTTGCGGAGGATAAGAAACATTACTAGAAACAACCTAGCCTGGCATCTGGACACAAATTTGTTTCCGCGCCAATAAAAAAGCTGAAATCCCTACCATGACTTTAACTAAGTCATATTGGGCAGTCCGGCTTTCCGTTTGTATGGGATTCGCAACTTTCAGCACCTTCCTTTCGATAGATTTTATAATAAATCATTATTCTCTTGTTTACTCGTAATTACAAGTTGGTATAAATACCTGCGTAATACCAGGTATAGACCGATCTACGATAATGCAAAAAATCACGATACCCTTTGTTATCCATGCTCCAAACCGGCCAAATCTTCAAGCATTATCTTGCCAGTTACTTATTGCAGGCGAACTACCTTATCCGCACGATTTGGAATTGTTGGGGCACAGCGATTTAAGAACGACAATGCTTACACCCATACGGAGCAAAGCATCACGATTAAGCAGGCCAAGAGTCCGCTTGATTTTGATTAAAAATAAACCGGATAAAAAATAAACTGACCGTCAGCTCATGGCTAATGCTCACCAACGTACATTTAGATGTGAACGCTTTTAACCAATATGCTCAATTTAGAGCAATTCTGGCTAATATCAGCTCATCACCGCTTATCGAGGTCGTTTAATTTGTCGAACCACGCCATCTTTGGGTCTTGTAGACGCCACCCTTGGCTATGCCGTTATCCAAAGATTGATAGCAAGGACATTTGCGTCTTGAGCAAAATAATTTTGATTCCACCTTAAATTTGATTGGAGTGTGATTCATGTCATAAGTGCTGCAAAGTTTGGTGCTACACTATGTCAAAAATCGATAAATATTACCATCCGCATTAATTTGTAGGGACTACCCAACGGTTAGACTTTTTGAGAGTGTTGAAAAAAGGTCTATTTTGACGATCCCAGCTCTTCTTTGGAAGGCTTTATTATAAACTGACCGAGCCTAGTCAGGACGAACAATATATGAGTTTCAAGTTGCTCTACTTAATTCATGCGCGTTCCATAGGGGTAGAGGTGCGAGAGAAATCTTGCTGGTTAATAACCGTTATTTTAAAAGCCGTCTGGATGACAAAATCGCAAAAGCCTTGATCTATAATATTGTGTTCAGTGAGTTCCTGTAGGCTTTGATTGTTATCAATCAATGCCGATTTTACCAGGATAAGCTCTGTAGCTGAGAGCGTGTTGGCCAACCATGCCGCCAGGCTGTCTGATGTTATATCCCAGGATGCCTTAATAGCCGCATTATCAAGTTCAACAATATCGGGTGACCAGATAACAGTTTTTTGCTGGTGCAACTGTTCGCGAATGTCAGTTACCGTATGAGCAATAGATAATTCATTTTTAAGCCCTTTAAATAACAAGGCCATTTGCTGCATGGCTAAAATTGCCATTCTGTGGGCGGTCTCGTCATTAAACTGCCAGTGCTGTTGAGCCATTCTGACTTGATCGGCAAACGCACCGCCACCCGGCACAATAACCACTGCGCTGCCCGCATAACGTTGTTCTACCTTATTCAGACACTTGATCAGAGCATCGGATTGGGACAGGCTACCGCCCAGTTTCACGACAATCATTTTTCCGTCAGTTGTTGCAATAAATCAAGCAGTGCTGCGGCCTTATCAAAACATTCCTGATATTCATCTTCCACCACCGAATCATTGACGATGCCGCCGCCCGCCCAGAAACGGATTGTGTTGTTGGAATGGACCAGGGTTCTGATAGCAATGTTGCAGTCCATGTTGCCATTAAAGCCGATGTAGCCGATGGCTCCGCAATAAATGCCGCGCCGGTTGGGTTCCAGTTCCTCAATAATTTCCATTGCGCGAATCTTGGGTGCGCCGGTAATTGATCCTCCAGGAAAACAGCTTTTTAATAAATCCAAGGCATGCTGATCCTCTTCCAGGATGCCGGTCACGGTGCTGACTAAATGATGGACGGTGGCGTAACTTTCCACCTCAAAAATGACCGGCACTTTCACTGATCCTTTTTTGCAGGTTTTGCTAATATCATTACGCAGTAAATCGACTATCATTAGATTTTCGGCTTTGTCCTTATGGCTTTTTTCAAGAGACAGTATTTGCGCCTGATCTTCAGCATCATCCTGTTTTCTGGGGCGTGTACCTTTAATCGGTTTGGCTTCAACGACGCCTTGGGTAAGTTTTAAAAAACGCTCTGGCGATGAGCTTAGAATCTGCACTTCAGGTAAATTAAGATAGCAACTAAACGGCGCTGCATTTAATTTACGCAGTAATTGATAAGCGGTCCACGGATCGCCTTTGCACTTAGCGGCAAACCGTTGGGTCAGATTCACCTGGTAACAATCGCCTTCTTTCAGGTACTGTTTAATACGGTTAAAGGCCTCTGCATAGGCCGCTTTATCCATGTTGGAGTAAATGGCGCCAAGTACTTTAAATGCATGATACTCTTGCAGTTTGGTTAATTGGCTGAATTGCGCTACCAAAGCGTGCAATTTATGTTTATCACAGTCATGACCGACCAGAACACTTTTCTGTTGCTGATGATCGACAATAACGGCCCATTGATAAATACCCACCGCCATATCAGCGATATGTTCGGCATCTTTGGCAATAACAGGCAGCGTTTCCAGTCTGCGAGCTAAATCATAGGAAAAATAACCGATGGCTCCGCAGTTAAAAGGGCAATCATCATTGCTGATGAACCCGGGCACAAGCTGTTCTTTAACCAGATCAAAGGGATCGGCACTGGATTTGATGGTCAGATTGTCACGGGTAATTTCTGTAGTGTCCCCATGCGTCACTAAGGTGCATACCGGATCAGCAGCAATAATATCGTATCGACCCTGATTGCTGTAGGGGTAACCACTATCCAAAAAAACTGACCAGGGACGGCCTGCAATTGAGGAAAAGAGTGCTGAACTATCTGCAAAATAAGGCAGTGGAAAAGTAAGTTGTTTGGCTGGTGGCATTTATAAAGCAGTTTGGGTGGATAAACGAAATAACCTGAAAACTGACATTGCAGCTACCGGGAAAAAGAATTTGCTCAAGATACGTTGATTACCAAGTCAGAAGAGCTTATAAAATCCGTGAAAATGACCGTAAAATTAAAAGATAGGCTGTCTTGATACATAATCATAAACTGATTCATGGCTGGTTTCCAGTCACGTAGTCATGGTAAATGGGCTTTAATTATTGGTGCTAACTTTGGTTTCTTGCTAGCCATGAGTTATTTGGTGCATCTTGGTTACCATCCTTCGAAACTATACACTTCCCTGGCTCATAAACACAGCAAGGCTAGGGCATTTAAATTAATGGAAACAGCGCAAAAGAAATGGCAACGGTTTAAAAACCGTCAAAATTCAGCAAATGTCATTACCGGTGTAAAATTCGTCAACGAAACCAAACAAACTGGCGATCAATAGAGTACACCGCTTGAGACTCCATACACCAGATTTGACTTTGGCTCTACTAAATCCCACAAGTACAACAAACCGGAAGTTCGTGATCAATAAGTTAAAAATTTATTTCAATAAAAACAATTTGTTATGCTTGTTTTTCGGTTCACGAATTTCCGGTTTCATGTATTAGCTCAGTGATGCAGGTATTAATACTGTCTCTAAATGCGTCGAAACGGTCGTAATGTTTGCTATTTAGAACCTGTTTTTGTAAGATCAATTCAGCCCTAACCCATTGATTACCAGTCGTGTTTTTTTCCTCGATTGAGGAATGCCGCACGCCCGGCGAGGGTGGGGATATGTTCAGCCAGCCGCTCATAAAGTTCCGGCACCGTCCGGGAATTGGCAGCAGCCTGTTTAATCAACACTTTAGCGATGGGACCCAGATGGACGACCAAATCTTGGCGGACAGTTTCCAGTAATGCTGTGTCGAATAGTTCAAGCGATCCGGACATTTGGCTCATGCATTCCTCCACTGTTTGCAGATGAATCTCGGCGTTGCGTTTACATTCTTCTTCCGGCTGCTGTTCGACCTCCGCCTCCGGTTGGCGTTTACTTTCCAAAACTGGTAGTTGAAAAAGGGGAGTTTGTGGCCTGACTTCTACTGTAGCTTCGTCCTTAGTTTCTGCTTCTTTCTGAAGTTCTTCCAGTTCAGCCTGAACTTCAGTGGCTTTTGTAGAAACAATCTTGCTATCATCGTAACTGAGTTTTTTCAGGGCAACATTAATAGCCTGATGAAAGCTGGGTTCGACCAGTAGTTTTTTCAACTCGTCGATGCCGAACAATCGTACTTTTGGCTTTGGATCTTCAAGTAACTCGGCAATTTCATCAGGTAGTTTTTTCAGTTTTTGCGAGGGGTTGCGAGCAAGCATCAGGTCACCGCTGAGTCCGAAGCTCCAAAATTGTGGTTTCTGTGCAGGATTTTCTTTTAGCACTTGCTCATAGACATATTGGTATAATCGATCAGCCGTAATGATTGCGGTTTCATTGGCCGCATTCCCCGTCCGAAGTCCTTCCACTAAATACCGGGTAAATATCGATGTGGATGTACTACCTTCGATCTCGTCGCCCAAGAAAGCATATTGCATATCATCAGATGCGGTGATGATTATTTTGCCGGTTCCATCTCTGAAAGATTCGTGTGCATGGACTTTTTGATCAGATTTGTGGATATAACCACGCGCAAAAGCCCCGCTATACTTTAAACGGGCAAGTTTTCGGTCTTTTAAGAGAACAATTGGAAATTCATTGTCATTAGGGTTTTCATATTAGCTTTGAACCGAGTGCCGAGTTCGGCGATACAAGTGTCGATGCTTTTCTTGAAGGCATCGAATTTGTCATAATGGGTGCTATACAACACCTGCTTTTTGACGAAGCGCCATAACCGTTCGATCAAGTTAAGGTTGGGGGAATAAGGGGGTAAATAAAGCAGATCGATGCCCAGCGCCTTCGCCTTGTCAAAGACCGCTTGGCATTTTTGGTACCTCGCGTTATCCAGCACTAGCGTGATGGGGCGACCGGTGCCAGCATAAGCCGCTGCAATCTTGTCCAGGAACTCGCAGAAAACCGATTGATTGATGTAAGTGTCGTTGGTCACCGTGATGGCTTCGTGCCTGATCGGGTCGTAGGCACCCAAGACGTTGTGGCGCTTGCGTCCGCTGGCTGAGGGCAGCAGGATGCGCGCAAAGCACCACAGCATCCCCAGAAACGCCCCCATCACGAAGTGGGCCGCATCTACGAACAGCGCCGTGCGCTTGCCCTGTTTGGCCTCGTCCAGAAGCGGCTGCAGCTTCTGATCGTGGAACTCCTGCTGTGCCCGCTGCTGTTCTTCGTCGTCTGCCGCTTTGCCGGGCGCCAAGCCGCACCGCCTAAACTTCAATCCCAACTTTTTTAGAAAC
>JAQTPT010000055.1 GCA_028712795.1 Methylococcales bacterium | reverse complement strand
CGGCAGGGGTTGCTGTCATTACGGGTTATCCATGGCGACCCTAAATTAAATAATTTTCTTTTTGATAAAAAAAGCAAAAAAATCGTCAGCATCATCGATCTGGACACGGTCAAGCCGGGTTTGGTGCATTATGACATTGGTGATTGTTTACGATCCTGCTGCCACAGACTGGAAACCAATGTATTCGATCTGGATACCTGTGCGGTTATATTAAAATTTTATTTATCGGAAGCGGGCGCATTCTTTTCAGAGTCCGATTATCACTATCTTTATGCTGCCATACAATTAATTCCGTTTGAACTGGGGCTCCGCTTTTATACGGATTATCTGGAAGGAAACCGGTATTTTAAAGTGACCGGGGCAGACCAAAACTTGCAGCGCGCGGCCGATCAGTTCCACCTTTGCGAGAGCATCTTTCAGCAGGAATCAGCCATTAAGACACTGATAGAACAGTTAAGGCTCAATGTGAATTGAAGCGGATAATGAGCAATCAGGAAAAATCCTTCGTTTATTGGGCATATTTATTATCGTAAACCGCCTTAAGGCACAAGAACGGCGGCACCTTCAAAACGCCCGGCACGCAGATCGGCAAGGGCCTGATTGGCTTGATTGAGCGGATAGCTCGTGGTTTGGGTCATGATGCCGATTTCCGGCGCCAAGCCCAGGAAATCAATGCCATCCTGCCGCGTGAGATTGGCAACTGATACAAGCTGCCGCTCTTCCCACAGCAGTTGGTAGGGGAAACTGGGGATGTCGCTCATGTGTATGCCAGCGCATACGACCCTGCCACCTTTTCGGACAGCCTTAAGCGCCAAAGGGACAAGATCCCCTACGGCCGCAAAGATGATTGCAGCATCAAGCGGCTCCGGCGGCATTTCATCTGATCCGCCCGCCCATGCCGCACCGAGACTTCGCGCAAAGGCTTGGGTAGTCAAATCTCCAGGTTTTGTGAAAGCGAACACGGACCGGCCCTGCCATTTTGCTACTTGCGCCACAATATGCGCGGCGGCGCCAAAGCCGTAAAGCCCCAGCTTTTTGCCTTCGCCTGCAATCACCAGCGATCGCCAGCCAATCAGGCCGGCGCAGAGCAGCGGGGCGAGCGCCACGTCATCGCCAACTTCGCCAAGCGGAAACGCAAAGCGTGCATCGGCAATCGTTGCTGTCGCAAAACCGCCATTACGCGTGAAGCCAGTAAACAGCGGTCGATCACACAGATTTTCCTGATGCTCCACGCAATAAGAACAGGTGCCACAGGTATGGGCGAGCCACGGAACGCCAACCCGCTCACCCTGGCGCAGACCTTCGACACCGTCTCCAATCATATCGATTCGGCCAACGATCTCATGACCAGGAATGATCGGTAGCTTCGGGTTTGGCAGTTCGCCATCGACGACATGCAGATCAGTCCGGCAGACGGCGCAAGCGGACACCTTTATCCGAATTTCGCCCGGCCCGGGTTGCGGATCGTCCAGTTCTATCCATTCAAGTGCAGCGCCAAGCTGTTTTAACACCATCGCATGCATAATGTACTCCGCTCAACGGGAAGCCGCTGACATTTTAAAGTTAACGATTAAGATTCCGTTGCTGATAATTTTCTATCTCTTCATAAACGGGACAGAATCCCGGATAGGCAAAAATTTTCAGCATCTTTCACAAAGAAGCTTTAAGTTTTTTCCGGCAAATTTACGTTTAGTTACCCGCAAGAATCAGGATGAGGCTAAACTGAATCACCGTGAATTGCAAACCTGGGCAATTCTAAGAGATAATGTCTATATTAAGTATGATTTAACAGACCTGTCGATTGATCCTGTAACACGCCATACGCTCAATTAAGAGCCTGTATGTAAGCTTTGGAAAACGCAATGAAAAAAACCATGTACGAAAAGATTTGGGATAGCCATCTCGTCGTTGACGCGACTGGCCAAGCCCCTTTGATTTATGTTGACCGGCATCTTATGCATGAGGTGACCAGTCCTCAGGCTTTTGAAGGCCTTAAATTGTCTGGCCGCAAAGTACGCAATCCCCACAGCATTCTTGCCACCATGGATCATTGCGTGCCCACCAAAAATCGCGATCTGCCAATTGCAGACCCGATAGCCAAGATACAAATTGAAACGATGGCTGAAAACTGCCGTGTTAACGGGTTGAATCTGTATGACATGAAAAACCCGAACAATGGCGTGATTCATGTGGTTGTGCCTGAGCATGGTTTTGTCCATCCGGGCATGGTGGTGGTTTGCGGCGATAGCCATACGGCGACTCACGGCGCTTTCGGCGCGCTTGCGTTCGGTATCGGTACGTCCGAGGTTGAGCATGTGATGGCGACGCAGACCTTGCCGCAGAAAAAATCCAAAACCATGCAGGTGGTGGTCAATGGCAAGTTATCCAAATACGCTTCTGCGAAAGATATTGCCTTGGCGATTACCGGCAAAATCGGCACGGCTGGCGGAACAGGCTATGTGATTGAATATACCGGGTCAGCGATCAGGGAACTGTCTATGGAAGGCCGTATGACGCTGTGCAACATGGCTATTGAAGCTGGAGCCAGAGCCGGATTGGTCGCGCCGGATGAGAAAACCTATGAATATCTCAAAGGACGTGAGTTTGCGCCATCCGGTCAATATTGGGATCAGGCTTTGGCTTACTGGAAGAGTTTGCCCAGCGATGAAGGCGCAGTGTTTGATGCAACCGTCACGCTGGATGCCGCCGATATTGCCCCGCAGGTTTCCTGGGGAACGTCGCCGGAACAGGTGGTTGGTGTTGATGGTTGCGTGCCTGCGCCGGAAAGTTTTGCGGACGAAATAAAACGCACCGCTTGTGAAAGCGCTCTGGCCTATATGGGCTTGACTGCCAACACTAAAATTACTGATATTCCTGTTGATCTTGTGTTCATTGGTTCTTGTACCAATGGCCGTATAGAGGATTTCCGGATTGCCGCGGAAGTGACAAAAGGCACGCATGTTGCCAAAGGAGTTACGGCCATTGCGGTGCCGGGCTCTTATCATGTCAAGCAACAGGCCGAAGATGAAGGCTTGGATAAGATTTTTATCGATGCCGGCTGGGAGTGGCGCGACCCCGGATGTTCCATGTGTCTGGCAATGAATGGTGATGAACTGACCAAGGGCCAGCGGAGCGCATCCACTTCAAACCGTAATTTTGAAGGACGGCAGGGCAAAGGTGGACGCACGCACCTGGTTTCGCCTGCAATGGCCGCTGCGGCAGCGTCGGCCGGCCATTTTGTCGACATTCGCAACCTTTAACACACAGGCAGACCGGAAAATTATGGAACCGTATAAAAAACATGAAAGCATTGCGGCGTTGATGAACCGCAGCAATGTCGATACTGATCAAATTATACCCAAGCAGTTTTTAAAAAAGGTGGAGCGCAGCGGCTTCGGCGTGCATCTGTTTCACGACTGGAGATACAATGATGACGGCACCGACAACCCCGAGTTTGAGCTGAACAAGCCTGCCTTCAAAGGCGCCAGGATTTTGGTGGCCGGCGATAATTTCGGCTGTGGCTCATCGCGTGAACATGCGCCCTGGGCGATTGCCGATTATGGTTTTAACACCATCATATCAACCAGCTATGCCGATATTTTTTATAACAATTGTTTTAAGAATGGCATTTTGGCGATAAAGGCTACCAAAGACCAGCTGGACAAACTGATGGCGGAAATTAGCGCCAACGAAGGCGTGCGCTTTGTCGTCGACCTGGAAAATCAGCAGGTCATCACGCCTGCGGGCAACGGTTTCAGTTTTGACATAGACCCGTTCCGTAAAGGTAATTTGTTAAGCGGTTTGGATGACATTGGCTTGACCTTGAAGCATGAAGATAAAATCTCGCAGTATGAACAGCAGCATAAACAGACTTATCCGTGGCTTTGGGTTTAAAAATTGTAGGTTGGGCTGGCGATAGCCAACCCAACGATCATGAAGATGTTTTCATCACCCCGGAAAATGAAAGTTAGTTGACGACTTTCACGGTAACAAAACCCGTGTATATAATGGTTTTATGTTACCGTGAAAGTACTATGGGCTTCGGGCAATAAAAAAACTCTCAACCTGGAAAGCGCAAAAAAAATTGGCGATACGTCAACTCAGCAACTTGCTTTGTAAGGCAGGCCCGGTATTATTGCGTCAACTTCCGCTATGCTGATTCGACTGAATTGTATTCTTTCCTTTTCTGGGGTGATGTTCAATATCTTCATGAATATGCTGCTAACCCGTGAAGATTTTTAAATCCGATAATTGTATTCGGTGTCATTAGTCAGGTAGAGTGGGCGCATATTTTTCGTGTCCACGCGAAATATGCGGAAATGAATAAACTAATTACTGATAACCGAATAGCCATTAAAAATCTGGCCAAAGAACATGGCGTTAAAACTATTTATTTATTCGGTTCAATGGCGAAAGACAAGGTTAACGACGCAAGCGATGTGGATTTTTTGGTTGAGCTTGAACAGGGACGCGATTTGTTTGATTTAGGGGAACTGTTAATGGATTTACAAACCCTCTTGCAGCGAAAAGTGGATTTAGTCACCAAAACCAGCCTGCATCCTCGCCTGTCTTCGCAGGTTTTGAACGAAGCCCTGCCATTATGAAAGATGACAGTATTTATCTTGAACATATCATTGATTGTATCGACCGGATAAACGAGTACACAGAATATGATCAGTTTGTGTTTATGAACTCGCAAATGGTGCAGGACGCGGTTATTCGAAATTTACAAACGCTTGCCGAATCCACACAAAAATTATCCGACGAATTAAAAGCGCGGCACCCTGAAATCAATTGGAAAGCACTTTCAGGATTTAGAAACATATTGGTTCACAACTACTTGGGTTTGGATTTGCCGCAAATATGGGTTGTTATTGAAAATCGACTGCCGCCTTTAAGGGAAAGTCTCGAAAAGCTACTTTGAAAACACAGTCAATAACCATGTCTACTGATTCAAGAAACATCCAACTGATGGATACCACCTTGCGTGATGGCGAGCAAACCCAGGGCGTTTCTTTTACACCCACGGAAAAAGTCAATATTGCCAAGGCGCTGTTGCAGTCGCTGCGAGTTGACCGGATTGAGGTTGCTTCTGCGAGGGTGTCTGAGGGTGAAAAAGAGGCGGTTACGAACATCAATCAATGGGCGCAACAGGAAGGTTTCGCCGGCTGCGTTGAAGTGCTTGGCTTTGTTGATCATACCAAAAGCGTTGACTGGATAAGGGAAACGGGTGGCGATGTCATTAATTTACTCACCAAGGGCAGCGAAAAACATTGCCGCGAGCAGTTGGGCAAAACGCTGGCTCAGCATACTGACGACATACTGCAAACGGTTAATTACGCGCTGGAAAAAGGTCTGAAGGTAAATGTTTATCTGGAGGATTGGTCAAACGGCTATCAAGACAGTCGAGACTATGTTTATGGCTTGATGGACAACTTGCGTTATTCCGGCATCCAGCATTTCATGTTGCCAGACACGCTCGGAGTCTTGTCGCCAGAAGAGGTATTCAACAACCTGAGCGATATGTGCAATCGCTACCCGGAACTGCAATTTGACTTTCATCCGCATAATGATTATGGACTGGCGACCGCCAATGTCATGGCGGCCGTTCGCGCCGGCATTAGCTCTATACACTGTACCGTTAATTGTCTGGGCGAGCGGGCAGGCAATGCCTCGCTGGCTGAAGTCGCGGTCGTATTGCGCGACAAAATGAATATGGAGCTATCTATCGATGAGAGCTATATTGTCCGCATCAGCAACATGGTTGAAAATTTCTCCGGGAAACGGGTTGCGGCCAATGCGCCCATTATTGGCGCGGATGTCTTTACCCAAACCGCCGGGATTCATGCGGATGGCGATCAAAAGGGCGGCTTATATAAAACCAGGTTGGGACCGGAACGCTTTTCCCGTACCCGAAGTTACGCATTAGGTAAAATGAGCGGCAAGGCGTCACTGAAAAAAAATCTGGAGCAGCTGGAGCTTGATTTATCGGAAGAGAACCAAAAAAAAGTATTGGAACGCATTGTTAGGCTCGGCGACTCAAAGCAAACAATTACTACCGATGACTTGCCTTTTATTATTGCCGATGTGTTGGAAAGCAAGGATTATCAACATATAAAATTGCTGAACTGCTCCATTACCAGTGGTCTTGATTTAGAGTCTACGGCAAGTATTCGGGTCAACGTGAATGGCGCTAAGCATATTGCTTCGGGTTCTGGCAATGGCGGTTTTGATGCCTTTATAGACGCTATTAACAAGGTGATGAAACTGCATCACTATTCCGTGCCGGCTTTAGCCGATTACGAAGTGAGGATACCCAGAGGCGGCCATACCAGCGCCTTAACGGAGTGCGTAATCACCTGGGATTGCGGTGGTGAATTAAGGAAAACCCGCGCGGTGCATTCCAATCAGGTTTTTGCGGGTGTCTTGGCAGCGCTTAAAATTATTAATATGCAGTTGCACGAGCTTAATCTTCACCCTGCTTAAAAACATCCGGCATTCTATTTTCGAGAGTTAGATGATGAGTAAACAAAAGTTATCGTTACAGGAGCAGTTATTAAAATCCGGCCTGGTAAGCAGCGCCCAGGCTAAAAGCGCGAAATCCGACAAACGCAAGCAAACGGAGCAGCAGCGCAAGAATAACGTGACAGTGGTTGATGAGGCCAAAGAGCTCGTTCAAAAAACGCAAGCTGAAAAAGCTGAACGGGATCGGGAGCTAAACCAGCTCATAAAGCAGCAAGAAGAGCAAAAACAATTGATTGCGCAGGTTAAACAATTAATTGAACTTAACAAGCAACCTAAAGACGCAGACGGATTGGCGTATCATTTTAATGATAATAATAAAGTAAAGACACTGTATGTCTCGGAAACCATGCGCGGACAAATTATTAGTGGCAAGCTGGCGGTTGTAAAGCTGGGGGAAAGCTATGAAGTCGTTTCATCTGAAGTGGCAAAAAAAATAAGATTGCGCGATGCTGCCAGTGTTATTGTAGATAATGGGCAAATTACCAGCCTCGACAATAAAGACGACCCCTATGCTGGCTTTCAAATCCCGGATGATTTGATGTGGTAAAGCTGAACTAGGAAGGAAGGGGAGCAACCTTAGGTTGCTCCACACGCTATTATTTTGCAGCGCTTTCCTGCTTAATCAGCTTATCCATAATTTCAATCATTTTTTCATGAGATCCGGCTAATGTGCCATTGGTTTTGTATTTGCCATTGATTATGATGGCGGGCACTCCTGTTATACCGTAGCGGGTTGCCATGGATGGCGCGTTTCGCATTTTGGTATCGACCGCAAAGGAATTGTAGGCCTCTTTGAATTGCGCTTCATTGACGCCATGAGCCGCAAAAAATTTGGCCAGTGCTTCTTCAGTGTCCAGACTTTCTTTTTTGTTTTGCACGGCATCAAAAAAATCAGCATGGACTTTATCCACAACGCCCAACGCTTCGGCAGTGTAATACGCTTTTGCATGTTTGCTCCAAAGTTCATTGAACGCAGCAGGCTGGCGGATAAACTCCACATTCTTTGGCAGGCTTTTTACCCATTTTTCAAGTAAAGGCTCAAAGCTATAACAATGTGGGCAGCCGTACCAGAAGAATTCAATGACTTCAATTTTATCCGGATTTTGTGTGGGCTGAGCTGGTGTAAGCGTTTCATAGCCCGCTTGTTCAGCTTTCAACAGAAAAGAACAGAAAAATAAGAAGACTATCAAACTGGTTTGAGTAATTTTTTTAAGCATGTTTTGGTTCTCAATAAGAGTGCAGTTCAGATAAAAAAAGCGTCAAGGAATGCCACGTATGGCAAAAACCTTGACGCTTTTTGCTCATTTCATCATCGAAATACGATAAGAAACGGCTTTAATTTCTTCATCAGTCATTTTCTTGGCAGTCATGTGCATAATATTTTCAGGATTATTACTGCGTGCGTCGGTTTTAAAGTCGGTGAGTGTTTTTATCAAATAATCGGCATGTTGAGATTTTAATAACGGATATCCTGCGGGTTTATTGCCTTCGCCAAAGGGTCCATGACAAGCGATACAAGCGGAGACTTCTCGAGTCAAGTCGCCGTTCCGGTACAGGTCACTGCCTTGGGCAATAATAGTTTGAATTTTATCCTTGTCGTCAGTTTTTTTCTCCCCTCCTGTTGCTTCTGGTTTTTGCTCTTCGTCTTCATCATCTAAAACTGGCAGCTGGTTTACCGAAACTTCCTGTTCAGCATAATAAGCGGCGATATCAGCCATATCTTGATCAGTTAATCCCATAGCGATAGATGACATCATGGGATTTTTACGTGTGCCGCTTTTAAAGGCTTTTAATTGTTTTATCAGGTATGAAGAATGCTGCTGAGCAAGCTTGGGGAATGAAGACACCAGGCTGTTGCCATTGTCTCCATGACAGCTGACACAGGCAGCCGCCTTTTCTTTTCCTGAGCTAATGTTGCCCTCTGCATGTAAAATACCTGAAGTACTGGTAAACGCCAAGGCTAGTGAAAGTGCCAGCAGTTTTTTTTTCATCGGGTTCCCCTTTGGAATAAAGTAGTTATTTTCAGTAGCCGTAAAAGTATGTTATTTGCAGGCTGCCGAGAGTGACCAGATTCTACCCTAATTAGCAAGCTTAAGCGAGGCAACGATGAACCCAGTTTACACCCAAGCAAAATTTATTAACAGTTCACCGGATCTCAAATGTACGCCTGAAGATCAGGGCAGGGAAGTGGCATTCGCAGGACGCTCAAATGCGGGTAAATCAAGCGCGATTAATGCCCTGACTCGCCAAAACTCACTGGCCAGGATAAGTAAAACACCGGGGCGGACCCAGATGCTTAATTTTTTTGAGATTAATGACCATCAACGGTTTGTTGATTTGCCGGGTTATGGTTATGCCAAAGTGCCGGCGGCGGTGAAAAAAAAATGGCATGAACTCATGGAAAGCTATTTAAACAGGCGCAAATCATTGTGCGCAATCATTTTGGTGATGGATGTGCGCCATCCTCTGACTGAATTTGACTGGCAGATGGTTGAATGGTGTCGGCATACTGGTTTGCCACTGCACATATTGCTAACCAAAGCCGATAAATTGACTTATGGAGCAGGAAAAAACACCTTATTGCAGGTTCAAAGCGAACTTAAGGATATAAACTTACCGTTGACGATACAGTTGTTTTCAGCATTGAAAAAAACCGGTATTGATGAAGCGCATCAGGCACTGGATCTCTTTTTTAATCTTGCTGAACCGTCTGAACCGGAGTGAGACCGTAAATAAAAAAAAACCCCAAAGTTTTAAAACTTTGGGGTTTAAGAAAAAATCAGCCGGTAAACTGAGGGGGAAACGGCTGATTCAACGCCGGAAAGGCATTGCATCGATACGACTTTAAATATAAATGAAAAGTTTCAGAAAAATTTAAAATTATTAGTGCGCCTCGTCCCAATTACTGCCTACGCCTATATCAACAATTAACGGCACATTCAAATCAGCGGCTGAACACATGATAGTTCTAATGATGGCGGTAAAGCGGTCTAACTGGTCTTCCGAAGCTTCAAACACCAGCTCGTCATGAACTTGCATAATCATTCTGGCATCCGGTTTTTCCTCAAGTAACCATTTATCAGCGCTAATCATGGCGCGTTTAATAATATCCGCTGCCGTGCCTTGCATGGGTGCGTTGATGGCGGTGCGTTCGGCGTATTGGCGACGCGCCGCGTTGCGTGATTTAATTTCGGGTAAATACAAACGTCGGCCAAATAAGGTTTCAACGTAACCTTGCTCTCGGGCTTGCTCTCTAATCCTGTCCATGTAATTTTTAACGCCTGGATAGCGGGCAAAATACAGGTCTATATACGATTGTGCCTGACTACGCGACAAGCCCAGTTGTTGTGCCAGCCCAAAAGAAGACATGCCGTAAATCAGTCCGAAGTTAATGGCTTTTGCCGAACGGCGCAAATCGGTGGTGACTTGGTCCGGGGCTACGCCAAATACTTCTGCCGCCGTTGCCCGGTGAACATCCTCGCCTTCACCAAAAGCCTTTAGCAGGCCGGCATCAGCGGACAAATGCGCCATAATGCGCAGTTCAATTTGCGAGTAATCCGCTGCCAGGATTTTATAGCCTTTCGGGGCAATAAAAGCCTGCCGAATTTTACGCCCTTCCTCACTGCGTATGGGGATGTTTTGCAGGTTGGGATCGGAAGAGGATAGTCTGCCAGTGGCTGCAACCGCTTGATGATAAGAGGTATGGATTCGCCCTGTCTTGTCATCAACCTGTTGCGGCAGTTTGTCGGTATAGGTGGATTTTAGCTTGCTTAAACTACGGTAATCCAGAATCAGCTTGGGCAAAGGGTATTCGATGGCCAGTTCCTGTAACACCGATTCTTCCGTTGAAGGCTGGCCTTTAGGCGTTTTCTTTAAAACAGGCAGCTTTTGCTGGTCATAAAGAATGTCCTGAATCTGTTTGGGCGATCCCAGATTGAAGGTATGCCCTGCGAGATCGTGAGCCTGCTGTTCAAGGGCGGCAATATGATTGGCTAGCTCCAGGCTTTGCCGGGACAGCATGGCCGTGTCGATTAATACGCCATTACTTTCTATGCGGGCAAGCACGCTGACCAGGGGAATTTCAATTTCCGAGTATAAAGCGAGCAATGCGGGATGTTGTTTCAGCTTAGCCATCAGCACTTGATGCAGACGCAAAGTAATATCTGCATCTTCAGCCGCATAAGGGGCGGCTTGTTCCAGACTTACTTCCTGAAAAGGGATTTGTTTTGCGCCCTTGCCGGCAACATCTTCATAATGAATGGTGGTTACGCCCAGATATTCTTGAGCGAGGTCATCCATATTGTGTTTGGTTGCTGTGCTGTTTAATACATAGGATTCCAGCATGGTGTCGTGAGCGATACCCTGTAGCGAGATGCCGTGGTTGGCCAACACATGGGCGTCGTATTTAAGGTTTTGCCCCAGTTTGGCTTTATGCGGGTTTTCAAGCAGCGGGCGGAGTTTTTCGAGGATTTCGGAGCGGTTTAGCTGATCGGGGACACCCGTATAATCATGAGCTAATGGCACATAAGCGGCAATGCCTGGAGTCACCGCGAAAGAAACACCGACAATCTCTGCTTTGCTGTAATCAAGGCTCGTGGTTTCTGTATCAAAAGCAAATAGTTCAGCGCTCTCCAGCCTTTCAAGCCATTTATTGAATTGTTGGTGAGTCAGAATAGTTTCATAGTTGGATTCGATAATATCAGGCAGGGCTTCAGCAATATTGGCTTCTACGGGGTTATCCAGCATTTTCAGCCAGGATAAAAATCCCAACTCGGTTAGCTGATTTTTGAGTTCTTCAGTATTTATGGCCCGGCGTTTTAAATCATCTATACCGTAAGGTAAATTTAGATCGCATTTGATCGTCGTCAGTTGTTTGGCTAAAGGCAGTTGACCGAGACTGGCGCGGAGGTTTTCACCAATTTTACCGGTTATTTTATCCGCATTAGCAACCAGATTTTCCAGGGTTTGATACTGTTCCAACCATTTTGCAGCTGTTTTGGGGCCAACTTTTGGCACGCCGGGAATGTTGTCGCTGCTATCGCCCATTAAAGCCAGATAATCAACGATCTGTTCCGGTTTAACGCCAAACTTGTCGATAACGCCCTGAATATCCAACCGCACGTTGGACATGGTGTTTTCCAGAATGATATGGTCGGTTACCAGCTGCGCCATGTCTTTATCACCGGTGGAAATAATGACGGTGAAACCTTCTTGCGCAGCATGTTGCGCCAATGCTCCCAACACATCATCTGCTTCTACATCCGGCTCCATAATTAAAGGCAGGCCCATGGCGCGAATCAAGCTGTGCAAAGGCTCGATTTGTACGCGCAAATCGTCAGGCATAGATAGCCTTTGCGCTTTATATTGATCATAAAGGTCATTGCGGAAGGTTTTGCCGGGTGCGTCAAAAACCACGGCGACAAAGTCACTTTGATAGTCGGCGATGAGCTTGCGCAGCATATTGGACACGCCATAAATGGCATTGGTTGGCTCACCCTTGGAATTAGTCAAGGGTGGAATGGCGTGGTAAGCGCGGAATAAAAAAGAGGAACCATCAACCAGAATCAGGCATTTTTTGGATTGTTGTGGCATGGTATTAAGATATAAGGTTAAAGAAGGTTGATCAATCTGCGTGCTTGCACAATTGATGGAATAGTCTTGCTTTCTGCTTAAGTTGGGGCCTGTGCTTTGTCAAGTTTTACGCTTAACTTCCATTATGTTGGGCACGCAATTTATTTTACTAAGAATTTGGCTTAACTGATTGGTGTTTTCTATCTGAATAGTCATGTTTAAAATGGCTGAAAAATCAGGATGTGTATCCAGTGCAGCGCTAAAAATATGAATCTTGGACTGCGCTAAAATCTGTGACACGTTATTTAGCAAATTCTGGGCATTATAGGCATGAATTACAATAGGCACGGCATGGCTGGTCTTTTTCGCGCCCCACTCCGCAGAAACTAGCTGAGCCTGTTTTTCAATGCTCAAGTATGTTACGTTTTTACAATCCGTGCGATGAATAGTAATGCCTTTATGGTGGGAAATATAGCCGATAATGTCATCGCCCAATACTGGAGAACAACAATGGGCAAAGGTGGTTTCTACATTATCAATACCTGCAACCGAAACCACCGATTTTGCCGAAGGCTTTTTTTGCCGGACTTTGACGGGAACATCTTCGAGTTCGGGTATTTTTAAGTACCCGGCAAGCTGACGGTTGTTAATATCGCTGCGACCGATAGCTTCCAGCAAAGCATCGATGCCGGGTTTTTTAAAATAGCCTAGCATATCGTCGAGGTTCAGAACTTTTATTCCCAGCCGTTTACTTTCCTTATCCAGAATAGACTTACCCCGAGCAATATTTTCCGCTTGCTGCTGATTTCTGAACCAGCTTTTTACCTTGCTGATGGCGCGTGATGATTTTAAATAGCCCAGATTTGGGTCAATCCAATTATGATTGGGCGCACTCTCTTTAGTGGTTAGAATTTCCACCTGTTCGCCCGATTTCAACGTGTAAGTTAGCGGCACAATCCTGCCATTGATTTTTGCGCCACGGCAGCGATGGCCGATTTCTGTATGGACAGCATAAGCAAAATCGAGGGGGGTTGAACCTTTTGCCAGATCGATCAATTTACCCGCAGGCGTTAAAACATAAACCCTGTCGTTAAATAATTCACTGCGAAAATCATCGCTTAAAGCCTCGCCGTTATGCTTTTCTTCCAGCAACTTGCGTAAAGTGGCAACGCTTTTTTCCATCGCCGCAGTCTGTTTGCCGCCCTCTTTATACGACCAATGCGCGGCAACGCCAAGTTCGGCATAGTTGTGCATATCCTGAGTGCGAATCTGTACTTCAATACGATTCCCTTCCGGGTCCAAAATAACCGTATGCAGCGATTGATAGCCATTTTCCTTGGGATTGGCAATATAATCGTCAAATTCTTTAGGAATGTATTGCCATAAGCTGTGGACAATGCCCAGCACGGTGTAGCAATTGGTCAGGTTATCGACAATCACACGCACGGCTAACAGGTCATACAGTCCGTCTATGTCCATTTGTTTACGCTGCATTTTTTTCCAAATGCTGTAAATATGCTTGGGACGGCCATAACAAGTGCTGGTAATGTTTTCTTTGGCGAGGTGTTTTTGTAACAGGCAGATAAAGCGATTAATACAATTTTCCCGCTGCACCCGATTATTGGCAAGGGATTTGGCAATCTGGCGGTAGGCTTGCGGCTCTAAATACCGGAATGCCATATCTTCCAGTTCCCATTTGAACTGATGGATACCTAAACGGTTGGCGATTGGCGCATAGATATCCAGCGTTTCCCGCGATATAAAGTGTCGAAGCTCGTATGATTCTTTTGGCAAATTCCGCAGCCGGTGAATCCGGTAAGCCAGTTTGATTAGTACTGCACGGACATCCTGGGTCATGGACAATAACATGCGCCGCAACGTTTCCGCCTCATTGGGCTTTTTGGTCATTTCCGGTGAATAAACGGTCAATTTATTCAACCAGTTGACATCTTTTACCAATGCTGCGACTGTCTCGCCAAACTGTTCCTTAATATCAGGCTGAGGGTTTAACTCCGATAGGCGTGGATCACTTAATATTGCCGCGACTATAGTTTTCAGATCAACGTTGTAATTCCTTAAAATGGCAGCCACCTCAATTCCCTTGGGGCGATGATAATGCGGATCATCAGGGATACGCCCGATAATCGTTAAAGCGCGTTTTATCTCCTCGTTTTCATTGGCGGAGAATTCTTTGAACAGGTGATTATCTGGATCAGTTTTTTTTTGCATGAATTATTGTATCGGATTACAGAAACATAGCAATCCTCAGCCGCGTTGCCTGTGATTGGTTCTCAGCAAACTATTTTCCCTGCCGGAACAAGATAAAGCAGTGAGCTAACGGGTTGGCTTTGAAAAGCGGTCATTCACGGTTGAGCCAATTGCGCTGTTCAATAGGCCGCGATTCAGCTAGTCTACAGTCACCCCCTAAAAATCGCTTACCCCAAGATTTAATCGGGAGATAATAGCGGACCATGTTATATTAACCCATTGAGAATAAAAACAAATAGAGGTATTGAATGACTCAGCAGGCAGCCGCATTATTTGATTGGGATACCATTGGAGCGTGGCCGGAGCTGGCGCGGTTTTTCAACATGAATCAATTGAATTGTTGCAGCGGGATCTATCCCGAAATCCTTCCTTGTTACCGGCTGCGGCTTTAATGTATTACCTTTACAAAAAAGCCGGTGGAACAACTGGTGAAGAATGAGCTCACCGGGCGAATGGACGTCGTTTGGCCGCAACCCGAGGCTCCTCATTAAGCGGTGCCCAATGGCTGGGATTTCTCGCGCATTCACAGCAATCCCATTACCGCCAAAACGGAACAAGAACTGCTTAGCCGAATGCTTACAACTTGCGTGAACAGTTAATGCAAGTGCTGCCTGCTTTTAACCGGTACCTGGACTGCGATGGCAAAGCCATTATAGCCGCAGCACCATAGCAAGAGCGGATACTATAAAGCGTATCAGCATCCCAACCGGTCAGTGCGCCAACGCGCTTTGCAATAAATCCATGGCGGCAGAACCGCCCTGGCTCTGGACGGATTGCAGAATAACAGGAATGAACCGGCTGACCATGCCGGAATTCAAGCCCAGACTTTGAAACGATCCCGCCAGCGAAGTCAGCCTGGTCACTGAGCTGCCGGAGCCGCCCAGAGCGCTGGCAGCCATTCCCATGAGACCCGTCATATTGGAGCTGGGAGCCGCCTGACTGGGTGCCGCCGCCAGTAATTCATTCATTCCCGGCACTGCCGCGCTCACCTTGGCGAAATCAGCCGGATTCATCCCCTGTTTGACCATGGAAAAAATGGAACCCGCACCGCCAGATGCCTGCTCGGGCGTAATGCCCAACTGCCGAACCAGAGTATCCACCAGATCAGACGACTGACCGGCCACAGGCGCAGCATTAGCGACGGTGCTCGCAACGCCGGCAGCAGAGCCAGCCCCAGTGATTTGTTCGACCGCCGCAGCCGCCGACGGTAAACCCAAACCGCCTGTTTGTGCCACGTCCTGAAGTTGAGGCGCGCAAACAGCCATTGCCGGGATTGCTGTAATAGCCACAATCGCCGCTACAGTTGCAAATACTCTCATAGATAAAACCCCTTACTATTGTTTTTGAAAAGCAGATAAATTTGGGCAAGTAGTAACAGATTAACACGGATAACCGGTGCAATGAAATACTTGCTGACTCTGATCCGAGGTAACAATAAGTACGGAGCCATCTGACGTATTAGCTTGCGGGTACAATGGATGCTAAAACTATCGCTAAGAGACAAGGCGATGCAATAACGTCTCACGTCGGCGTTACCATTAAATAAACTCCAAGCCCCACCATCACCAAGCCACTAATTAACTTAAGTAAGCGGCCTTCCTTTTCCTGAAGCCGCCGCTGGCTTAAGGTGATGATGCCTATGGTTAAAATAATAACATCATCAAGCATGTAAGCCAGGTTATACAGCAGTAAATACCCGTAATAGCTTATGCTGTCCAACTGTTTCAACGTCAGAATCCGGGTATACAGCGCCGGAAAACCCGAGGTGCACATAAATTCGACAATCTGTACCAAAATGGCTAGAACCACCGCGCCAATCAATGCGCCGGTGAGATTTTGCGCCTGCAGGATGCGCCGCATTCCGGCATAAATATCCGGCTTTGCGGAATCTGGTATCGACAGTGACACGCCTCGTCCATAAAACCAGAAATCCTTGAGATTAATCAAACCAGCCAAAATGGCAATAACGGCAATCACGATTTCTGAGATGCGGGACAAACCAATCAGCAGAAAAAGATTAAGCCAGGCTGCCATGAAAATAAAATAAGCGATGCCTTCAACAGCAACAAAGGTACCTGCGATGGCAAACATCCGCAGCCGGTTATTCATGGGCGCAAGCAGCGAGATCATGAGTATCAATACCCACATGGAACAAGGATTAAACCCGTCCAGCAAACCCATGGCTAACGTGAACAGCGGTAAGCCGACTTCATCCAGTGACAGTCTGCGGCCAAAGAAATCAAGGAAAAAAGAATGCGGCTCTTTGCTGGACAATTCTGAACCCGCTTCGCAAGACAAGGATTGCTTGGCTTCGCAGCTACCCGAAGTCTCTTGATTTTGCGAAATTAGAGCCTGAGCTAAAGCGCTGCGGATAAGTTGGCCTGTCGTTATCTCGTCAGAAAAACCGACAATCAATTGCCCGCCTATTTGAAAAGCTGGCACCCTTACCGTACCTAATCCCTGATTTTTCGCGAGGAGTTCTAACCGCTCCAATGCCGGGGGCTCCTGAACCACATCATGAATGAGGATCCTCAGCGTCGGTTGCTCCTTTTTAAGCTGCTGTAAAAACAGCTCGGCTTTAGCGCAGTGCGGACAGCCAATACGAATGAAGACTTCAATATCGGCTGAACGAACAACGGACTGAGCGCTTTTCTCCGGCAACAAGACCCCCATTTCTGCCAACGCCATCGGGCTCAAAGCAAAAGTTGGCAGCCCTATTAAACCTACAATAAAAAGCCTGACTATCATTTTCATATAAACGCCCTCTCTTTACTTTGAAAAAGTATTAGCGAAATATGAACAAGGGGCAAGAAAAATTCTTGCCCCTAAAAATGATGACGGCGCAGTCCATGAATATATAAGGATGGACTTTAAGGTATACAGTCCAATTACCCCCAGAAATGTATATTTCAGCTGTTTGTATCAAAATACCCACCATGACAAATCGGACTTTCGTTGGTTGACCCTACAAACACGTAAATACAAATTGATTAAACTCTGATAGGGTACTCCTGCTTGATAAGATATTCCGTTGAAATATTAAAAAAGGTTTTGTCGCAAATTTTATTTCTAGCCATTGCCAACATTGCCTTCAGTTATTATTGGGAATTTAAGAGACGGCAAAATGATTAACTGGGCAATTTACGAGGAACTGATCAGTCGCGAGTTGTAAACCATTAACAACTCAAACTACAGCAAGTTAACCAGCTCAAGTGCCCGGTCAATTTCTTCAAGCGTATTATAAAAATGGGGCGAAAAACGAATGCCGCCGCCACGTAGGGCGCACACCACGCCGTTTTTCTGCAAATGGTTATATAACATCTCGTTTGCAACCGTCCGGTGTTTAAAAATGACAAGGCCGGATTTTAGCCGGTTTTGCCGCTCCGACAATAAAATCAAGTCCCTGTTTTTATCAATGGCATCCTTTAAATAATTTGACCTTTCAATCACCAGCGCTTCGACTGTGGACATACCCGTTTCCAGCAACAAAGACAAACTGGCGGCTAAGGCATGGATTCCCAGCATATTGGGACTGCCGCACTCAAAACGGCGGGCAGTGGGGTGAACCTCCCACGATTTGTTTTCATAATTGTGAGTGTTCTTCATCATGTGCCAACCGAACTGGGTCAGCTTTAGCTTGTCCCTTGCCTCGGGCGTGGAGTAAAAAACGCCCAGCCCTTCCGGGCCGAACATCCACTTGTGACCGTCGGCCATCACGAAATCCGCCTGGTAAGCCAGCACATCAAACTGCACAGCGCCCAAGCTTTGGATGGCATCAATACAAAATAAAATGCCGCGCCGTTTGCAGAATTCGCCAATCCTTTCCAGATCCAGCCGCAACCCGGAAGCAAATTGTATCGAACTGATCGTCAACAAGCGCGTTTTACTGTCCACCAGCGCAAATAATGCATCCTCGGGCGTATCGGCACTGTGCAAATCAGCCTGACGAAATTCCACGCCCTGATCGGCCAAAGATTCCCAGGGCAGCCGGTTGGAGGGGAATTCCTCATTGCTGGACACAATATTTTCGCCATCCTTCCACGTCAAACCATACGCGACAAACGACAAAGCTTCCGAGGTGTTTTTAACCAGGGCAATATCATCAGCGGAGGAGGCATTTAATAAAGCCATCAATTGTGTGCGCAGTTCAGCTTCCTTGTTCAGCCAGTCCTGGTAAAAGTGTGAACCGTAACGGGTGTTTTGTTCCGCAAACTTGATCACCGCCGCGCAGGTTCTTTTCGGCCAAGGCGCTACAGCGGCATGGTTAAGATAAATTAAGCTGTCGGTCAGGGGGAATTCCGGGTGTTTCATTGTTTTGATCAGGGTAGCGGGTTAATGAGATACGCATCAAAGGTGGTCTTGTCGCAACTATTCATAAACGGCTTCAAGGTCACGATAAGAAACTCACTACCTGACTTAGAAAAATACAAGGTGCAAAATGACGTCCTTTAGAAAAAGCGCCCCTTTAAAACAAATCGGCTTTCAATTGCTAAAAGGTAAATACATTGAGCTACTTGCAAAATACCACATGATGCAGGATTGAATTAATGATAACCACTATATGCAGTTTTTTTAATAAAAAAGCATATTATTGCAAGTGGTTGCATTGTCTCTGATTTCGAAAAACTTTTCGGCACAACCAAAATCGCAACTCTGGCAGTGCCGAATATTCTCTTAACGTTGATAGATAAAGATAAAAATAACGACGATAACTATTAAAATCAAGGCCGTAGCTATTGTTATTTTTTTGCTTATGCTCAGTTTTTGTAATTCTACGGCTTTATCTTCTACCTGGCTTACACCTTCAATTCGAGCATTAATCGCTTTGTATTTGCCCCGATTATCCCTGGCAATCTGGTAATAAATTACGTCACCTGTTGTAGGCCTTCGACTCACGGCTTTTAGCGCAGAGATATGTATAAAAATATCCTTCCCTCCATCTTCGGGCTTTATAAAGCCAAACCCCCGATCTTCTTTCCATGTTTTTAAAACTCCCTTAATCACTCTTCTCGTCATAAAAATTACTTCTTTGTTGTTTCAGTGTGTGGGCTTCTGATCTTACCTGTTTTTAGATTGGGTGATTGAGGCTCCTTTCTTTTTGCCAAGGGTTAATCGCGGAATAACAACTTAAGCGTTATAAAATACGTATCATCATTAGCCGGAGAAATACCTGAATAAGCCATTAGAAATCCAAACGACTCAATCAGAAATTAAAAATAACCTAGATTTTTTTCTTTATAATGACTTTATCATCAATGATTAACTCAGATATTCCACCCAAAGCGGCATGTAATGTACATGAAGCCTTTTTAAAGCCACCTGTTTTTGTATTTTCACCTACCCAGATCAAAGTAATATAAGTTTCTTTATCACTTTTTGTTTCTGAAGGAAAAAATACTTGTTCTCCTGTTTCTTTCTTAATCGCCTCCGGACATTTTTCACTCGCCATTGTTTGTATTGCAACATAATTTCTGATTGTTGATGCAGCTTCCATTTGTGCAATAGACGGCTCTTCTTTACTTACACCAACCAAAATAAAACCCGTGACAAAGACCCCAATAACAGCAATTACAATTTTCATTGTTTCAGACATTTTCATTCCCCTCTCATTGTGACGCACAACCGTGTTACCGGCCATCCAAAAAATTCAATTCTATGCGAATTAGTTTTGCTCGGCAATGAAAGTAAATTAACTGAGTTCAACATAATCCACATCAACTGAAAAGATAATAATTTGTTTATAGTCAATGTAGAACAGACTATTTAATTGTCTATTAGTACACTTTATTTGTAATTTTGGACACCTTTTGTGATACCTGTCTCTTTTGACGCATCACTAGCCGGTACCAAACACCAAAGCTTTGCATTAGTTTTTTATAATAGCATCGTGTTTCATGAGACGCTCTTCAGAACTTTTGGTTAACTTTTTAATAATATAAAAAACCCAGCCGAATGCTCCAAAATCGCGTTAGCCCTTATGTCTGGAGACCCGGGTGGATTAAGTTTCGAATGATGAATATCGAAATGCCAGTCAACTGACACCATTGTATACTTCCCTGACAGATACGCTATAGCCTTATTTTTTCAATGGCTCTGCATCATATACGCTAACTTGACAGGCCAGAATAATGGCGAAAAATATCCAGCATAATAGCGCTGGAGGGAAGATGTTCTGCAACCAGTAGTTAATTTGCTCATAACGGTTACACCTTTAATGAAGTAAATGTAAACGTTCTTCCATCAAATAAGCCCTGATCACTTAACTTTAAATCGGGTATCACCAATAACGCCATAAATGACAGCGTCATAAAGGGAGCGCGTAGCAATGAACCCATTTGTTTAGCAATATTATCCAGTTCTGCATAACGTGCAGCAACAGCATCACCGTCGCCATCGCTCATCAACCCTGCAATGGGTAGGGGTAAAAGTTCAACACCTTGTTCATTGGCAACGGCAATTCCGCCTTGGGCAGCAATAATCTTGTTGGCCGCATGGCAAACGAACTCGGCATTTGTGCCAACGGCAATAATATTATGAGAGTCGTGAGCTACGCTGGATGCCAACGCGCCCTGTCGCAGGCCAAAACCTTCAATAAAAGCCAATGAGGGTTTGGCTGGCTTATAACGGTTAACAACCGCTAACAATAAAATATCGCGTTCCGGGTCGGGCACTATTTTACGGTCGTCAACTTTTGGTGAATGGAACACTTCATAGGTAAATAATTCACCATCGACCGCTTTTATGACTCGAATTTTCTGTCCACTCGCGCCAACATCCAGATCAGAGATTGTAATAGACCGTGCATTAAAGCGATTAACAGGCATGGTTTTGATGCTGGCTAACAGGCTTATGCTCTGTTGAGCTACCTTCTGTCCTGCGATCCATGTACTGACAGGTGCAAAAGACTTAAGATTTTCGACTTCCACGGCATCCATACGGTCGCCAACCTTTAATTGGCCAACGGGTAAACCATAGTGCCTGATGGGATTTAAACAGGCGCAACGCAGCACATCAAAGACAGAATGGCCTTTAGCGACAGCCCTTGCCGCCAGTAAATTGATATGTCCCGCGACTAAGTCATCAGGATGTTTATCATCGCTGCAAAACATCACTTTGTCAGGATATTGGCTGATTAACGGATGCAATTCCTCAAAATTACGCGCCGCCGAACCTTCCCTGATTAAAATAGAAAGTCCGGCCGCCACTTTGGCTTTCGCTTCAGTCAAGGAACTGCATTCATGATCGGTAGAAATGCCTGCCTCCGCATATCGCCGCACATCCTCGCCGGTTAAGCCGGGTGCATGACCATCGATAGGGCAGCCATAACGTTTGGCTAATTCCAGCTTTGCCAGCATGTCCGGATCGTTATTTAGTACCGCCGGGTAATTCATCATTTCTGATAAATAGGATGTGATTTTATTTTTAAACACAAACTCCAGTTGTTCACTTTCGAGCCGGGCGCCGGCAGTTTCAAAGGGTGTTGCAGGGACACAGGACGGTGCGCCAAAAAAAATCTGAAAGGGTGTTAACCGTGCGTTATCAACCATAAAGGCTATACCTTCCAACCCAAGTACATTGGCGATTTCATGAGGGTCTGAAACCGTGGCTACTGTGCCATGCCGGCAGGCAATACGGGCAAACTCGCAAGGCGTGAGCATTGAGCTCTCGATATGAACATGCGCATCAATAAAACCAGGAATTACATAAGTCGAACACGAGTTTTCATCACCTCGTTTGTTAATAGCGATAATGTGACCATTTTGCCAACACACTTCAGCGAGAAAAATTTCACGCTCAAGAGGCTGGACAATATTAGCTATCAATTTACCGTGATTCATTATTGTAATCCAATGCCTCTGCTTAAATGAGGTTCGGTGACTTCTGCAACAGAGAACACAAAAAATTGCGTTACCTTTTGAGCCCCTCCTGAATGGGCTGTCGCGCTCAACCCGGACGGTACAGGCGTTTCAAGCGCTATGGTAACATTACTTACTTATCACTTGCTATCGCAGTCACGGCTGGATAATTGACTTTTCCCGTCGCCATGACCGGAATGGTATCAACTATCAAAATCTTCTTGGGCAGACTGATATTGGAAACTCCAGGCGATGCTGCCGCCAGATCATTAACAGTTGCCTGTTTTTGAGTGGTGATTAAAATAATTTGTTCACCTTTTTTTGCATCGGGCAGGCTGATTGCTGCGTGATGAGCATCCGGCCAGGCATTAATAGCCAGCTGTTCCACAGCGGTTAAGGAGACCATTTCGCCGCCGACTTTGGCGAAACGTTTACTACGGCCGCGTATACTGATGAAGCCTTCTTCATCGACATGAACGATATCGCCGGTATCATACCAGCCCTTGCCATAAATGGATTCAGGCGGAACCAGTATGCCGGGATTACCGGCCAATAGATAACCCAGCATGATATTGGGGCCGCTGACATGCAGTTGCCCTGCATCATTAATTCCTTCAACGGGTTCCAGCTTATATTCCATAAAAGGCATAAAGCGGCCTACGGTACCTGCTTTGTGATAGATCGGCGTGTTAACCGAGGTTATCGGCGAGGTTTCGGTAGCCCCATAACCTTCCAAAATACGAATGCCGAACTTATCCGCCCAGACCTGCCGGGTGTTTTCCTGAAGCTTTTCCGCTCCGGCAACTACATAACGCATATTGTGAAAATCGTATGCGTGAGCTTTTTTGGCGTAAGCCGCAAAAAAAGTATTGGTGCCAAACATGATAGTGGCATGGGTTTCATAAGCCATTTCAGGGATAACGCTGAAATGCAGGGGTGTCGGATAAAAGAAAGTTTTCATGCCGCTAATAACCGGCAGTATGGTGCCGACCGTAAAGCCAAAGGAATGAAACATGGGCAAAAAGTTGAGCACAATATCCCGGGCATTAAAACTGATACAGGCTTCCAGCTGTTTAAGATTGCCCAGAATGTTGACATGGGAAAGCACTACCCCTTTGGGCGTGCCTTCCGAGCCTGAGGTGAATAAAACCACTGCCGGACTGTCAGGATTATATTTTTTATGTTTATACCAAATATCAGTAGTTCTGCTTTTTATCAGTGCGGTAAATTTGTCCATTGCGCCTATGTTGTTGGCCAAATCTTCCAGATATACCAATTTGCACTGTCTGCTTAACTGGTCGGCTACTTCGTGCAAATCACCGAGATCTATAAAGCGGCGAGATGTTAATACGGTCTTAACTTGTGCGATTTGGCAAGCAGACAACACGCTTGCGGAACCGGTTGAATAATTCAACATCGCAGGGACGCGGCCATGCAACTGTAAGCCCAGAATAACGACAAGGGTTTTAGCGGAATTGGGCAGAAAAACCCCCACATTTTCACCGCTGGCGGTTATGTTTTTTAATTCGCTGCCGATGGCAATGCTACGCATAATCAAGCTGTTATAGGACAACGGGATGCGTTCCATATCTTCGGCTATCATGTGTTGGCCTCCATGCACCTTGCGCGCATCCAGCAGACTGGCGAAAATGGTTTGCCGGTAAGGACTGGTGACAAACATCATGTTAGTCATAACATCCGCTAAAAGATGGCCACAGTAAACACGACGGGCTTTGCCCCTGATGTTTTTGGGCGCTGAAATACGCGTGGACGGTAAAATATGAATGGTGATTTTGGGAAATAAACGTAAACGGACTATCCCGTGCAGTTTTGAAAAATGCGTATATTGAGCGCCTGATATGCGTACCGCCAAAACAGCGGCTTGGGATTTGTCGGCGACCATTCCCGTTCCGTCATAAATTTTCATTAATGACCCGGTAACCGTAATTCGACCTTCCGGGAAAATAACAGTCTTGGTGTCATTTTCAAGATAATGGATCAAATTCTTTAATGATATGGGATGCGTTGGATCCATAGGAAACACCCGCGATAATCCCAAAAAAGGTTTCAGCCACCAGCGTTGAGACATTTGCGTACTAATCGCAAAGGTTATGTAACCGGGTAAAAATACACCCAGTAGTAAGGGATCCAGAAAGGAGGTATGATTAGCTACAATCAAAACCCTTTTTCCGGCTTTAGCAAAGTTATCAAGGCCAGTGATCTCGACCCTGTATAGTAATGTCAGTAGACAGCGTAAAAATATTTTCAGCATGGGTTTTGTTCACGATATCTTAATAGGCATTTTAAGAGGTCCTGTCACGGGGATAAAACATGATGGACGGGCGCTTAAAAGTTTCCGCATAATACCGCACATAGGCAAGGTTGATAAACATGAAATATTCGAAACGGCAAGCTTACCGGATCTCCCTGAAGCTTTATTGTTCCGCTTTACTGGCACAGTTGATACACATAGTAGAATAGGGAAGCGCAATTAAACGTTTCTTGTTAATCGGCTCACCGCAAACCCGGCAAATCCCGTATTGGCCGTTGTCTATTCTGGCAATGGCCTGTTTAACCATTTCTATTTCTGTTCTGGTCGAATTACCTAAATAATCCATCACTTCATTATTTTCATTTTGAGTTGCCTGTTCAGAAAAGTCCTTTTCCAAAGGCACGTCCGAATGCCGCAAATCATTAGTGATTTTGGCCAGTCGAACATTTAGTTCTTCAAGCATGGCGATTAAATGGCTACGGACTTCTTCATATTCTTTCATAATATTATTGCTCTTTTCCTTTAAATGGAGACAATCTAAAATCTTGCAACCTGCTTTATACTAAAGCCGAATTACAATAACATCCGACATCCTATCACCCCCTATGCAAAATGACACACATCATCTATTGGATGCAGCCAATCAGATTATTCTTGGCAAGGCAGACAAAATTCGTCTTGCACTGTGCTGCCTGATTGCTCGAGGCCATTTGCTGATAGAAGATATTCCCGGCGTAGGGAAAACAACGCTGGCAAATACGCTGGCAAAATTGCTGGGCTTGAATTGTCAACGGATTCAATTTACCAGTGATATTTTACCGGCGGACATTATAGGCGCTTCGGTATTTGACGCTAAAAACCTCACCTTTAAATTTCACCCCGGCCCCCTGTTTAATCAAGTGGTATTAGCCGATGAGATTAACCGCGCTACGCCAAAAGCGCAAAGTGCGCTTTTAGAAGCCATGGAGGAAAATAATATTACTGTTGATGGAAAAACCTATCCGTTACCCAACCCTTTTTTTGTTATTGCCACACAAAACCCATCTCATCAAATAGGCACATTCCCTTTGCCTGAGTCGCAATTGGACCGTTTTTTAATGCGCCTTGAACTCGGTTATCCCAATCATGATGCAGAAAGACTGTTACTGAAAGGTCAAGACCGGCACAGGTTGATTGAATCACTGCCAGTAAAGCTGCCTCCAGAGCAATTGCTGGGCATGCAGGAGGCGGTTACCGGGGTTTATGTATCCAACGCCGTGCTGGATTACTGCCAGGCCATCATTAGCTTTACGCGTGAGTCGGCAGAATATCATTGCGGCCTTTCACCCAGGGCGGGACTGGCATTGCTTAACGCAGCCAAAGCCTGGGCATTTATGGAGCAGCGCGATGCCGTTATTCCCGAAGATATTCAAGCCGTGTTGGCGGCTGTCGCCGGGCACCGGTTAAGATCAGGCAACAATGATTCAGCGGCCATAGTCGCTCCCATATTGGCCAAAGTAGCCGTCCATTGAATACACTGTCCTTAAAAGAACGCTTCCGGCTCAGCCGTTTTATTAGCGGCGAGAAAGCAACTGATGAACCTGTAACATTAAGTCATCGGCGCATCTTTATTTTACCGACGTATCGCGGCCTTAACTTTGCCATACTCACCGCATTACTATTACTGATAGCTTTTGTTTATAACAATAATCTGGTCTATTTACTGTCTTTTCTCTTAGCCAGTATTTTTTTTATTACTATTTTGCATAGCTACAAATCTCTGGCCGGTCTTGTTTTAAAAAAAGGCCAAAGTAAAGCCGTTTTTGCGGGAGAAGCCGCAGCTTTCGATATTCATATTAATAATCCAGTCGATGTGGAGCGTTATAATTTACGCATCACGCTGGAACAAACTGAAAGACTTACGATAAAACCGCAAAGCCAAGCGTGTGTAACCCTTTATTCGCTGACTAAAAAAAGAGGCTGGCACACGGCAGGAACAGTGACACTTTCCAGCACTTATCCTTTGGGTTTATTTCGTGTCTGGTCTCCTATCCGGTTTAACCTTAACGCGCTGGTTTATCCAAAAACGTCGCGACATGAACTGCCTTTTCCAGAAACGCCTTCAGCCCAGCCCCAACAAGGCTTTAACCAAAAGGGAGCGGATGATTTTTATGGATTGAAGGAGTATCTGCCTGGTGATTCCATCAAGCATATACACTGGAAAGCCTTTGCCAAAGGGCTGGGGTTATTTAGCAAGCAATACGGTGGCGACAGTTCAGCGGAAATCTGGCTGGACTACGATAACGTCCCCGGACATGACATTGAAGAACGGCTAAGTCAGTTATGCCGCTGGGTGCTTGATGCCGAAGGCGCCGGAATACAGTTTGGTTTTTCTTTGCCCGGATTAAAACTTTCGCCCGATAATAGTGTTGGACACACCAGAAAGTGCCTGGAAGCACTTGCCCTGTTTTAACAATCATGAACATTGCTCAAAACAAAAGCATTTTAATCTTCTAAAGTTTCGGAGTTGAAATAAACAAACAAGTCATTGATAGTTAATGAAAAAAGCATCCTAAAAGGGTATAATAATGGTTAGTTGAAGACCAAATCAAACTCAAATAGGACGCTCAGATGAATCGT
>JAQTPT010000054.1 GCA_028712795.1 Methylococcales bacterium | reverse complement strand
GTACACATAGAGTGCTTGTTTGTGCAAGTCCTGCAACTTGACGCCAGGACGCTAAGGCTTGAAGCCTTGGAAATCAACGATGAGTAACGGCTATGGTGGTAAAAACGAACTCCGAAACTTTAGTAATCTTTTTGCTATCCTCCATTGGGCTAATTGCTTTCCCGCATGTTGACCATATTCCGAAAGACCTTTTCGCTTTCTTTTATCTCTTATTAAGCTGGCGTTTTATCTGTATCTGGAAACGAAACTGGCTGCCCAATAAACTGATTGTTTTTTTTCTGACTATCTGCGGACTGGCTCTCATTTATAGTCAACATCAAGGCGTTTTTGGGCGAGATGCAGGAACCCGCCTGTTTGTTACTGCTTTGGCACTCAAATTATTTGAAATTAAATCAGAACGTGATCTTTATCTGATTACCTACCTGGCATTTATCGTTGCGGCTTCACAGTTTTTATATGAACAAAGCCTGCTAATGGCCGCTTATATCCTTTTTGTTTGCAGCGCACTGTTAGCGACCCTGGTTTCTATCAACAGCGGTAAGCCGCAACCTGGCCCAGCATTGAAAACGGCAAGCATTATCCTGGTTCAGGCCCTGCCGATGGCTGTGGTTTTGTTTATACTGTTTCCCCGGGTTGAAGCGCCAAAATGGCTGCTGTTTAACGATAAACATCAAGCTAAAGCGGGCTTGAGCGATAGCATGGAACCAGGATCAATCAGCGACTTAGGGTTGTCTGGCGAATTGGTTTTCCGGGTTAAATTTACAGGAGCCTTGCCGCCGCCGAGCCAACGCTATTGGCGTGGGCCTGTTTTGTCGCATACCGATGGCAAAAAGTGGACTCAAATAAAAGATTTGCGGTTAGGGCACAATATAGATAAACCTGTTTTTAACGGATCGCCCTATCAATACACCCTGCTAATGGAGTCGCAGGGTAAAAACTGGGTTTTTGCACTGGATATGCCGGCAGAATATGCTTTACCGTTAAGCCAAAACGCAAACTATCAGCTTATTACTTCTGAAAGCCCGGATAAACGCACAGAGTATTTAATCACCTCTTATCTCAACTACAACACCGGCGCTATAACACACACCGAATATCAAGAGGCTACGCAACTGCCGGGCGATCCATCCGGCAAGGTTAAACAACTGGTCAAACAATTGCACGGATTTGACAGTCCTCCCGAGCAATTTATTAAAAACCTGTTAAACCATTTCAGACAAGAAAACTTCCATTACACCTTAACGCCACCGCTGATGGAAGAAAATCCGATTGAAACCTTTTTATTTGAAACACGTTATGGTTTTTGCAGCCATTACGCAGCTGCTTTCGCCTATTTGATGCGCGTTGCCGACATTCCCGCTCGAGTCGTTACCGGTTATCAGGGTGGGGAGCTGAACAGAGCCGGAAATTTTCTGGAAATACGGCAAGCTGATGCCCATGCCTGGGCAGAAGTCTGGATGGAAAATAAAGGCTGGGTTCGTTTCGATCCAACGGCAGCCATTGCGCCGGAAAGAATTGAGCGGAATATCGATATAGATCAACTGGTATCCGGCGGCATCATCAACTATGAACCGGCCAGCGAGGCTGCGCAAGCGGCTTTTAACTGGCTAAAACAGGCGCGTCAACTATGGAGCAATATTGATTATAACTGGCAGCGCTGGGTAATTAATTACGACAACAGAAATCAATCCAGATTCTTATCATCATTAGGCATAGCTGACATCAACGCCATGCTTTACTGGATGGTTGGCATCATCGGCGTGATAACAGCCCTGCTGAGTTTTTTGCTGCTACATCAGAAACAAAAAGCCATCGATCCGGTATTGCGAATTTATAATCGGTTTTGCAGAAAAATTGTCAAAAGCGGGTTGCTAAGAGCTAGAGGTGAAGGCGCAAAAGATTTTGCCGAGAGAGTCAAAATAAAGCTGCCTGAACAGGCCGCGAATATAGACCAAATTACTGACCTGTTTATTAAGCTACGCTATGGTAACAAAGCTACTCGGCATGATTTTAATTTATTCAAACAATTAGTTAAACGATTTAAAAATTAAACAGGCTTGCAAACATCAGGCTTCCCCAATATCCTCGTTCCATAGTTCGCTATGACTGCTGATGAAGTTGGCCATCATTTCGATGCACTCGGCGGAATTGAGTTCGATCACGTTGATGCCGTTCTGCCGTAACCAATCGATACCTCCGGAGAAATTGACCGATTCTCCAACCACCACGGTGCCTATGTTAAATTGGCGTATCAAACCGCTACAATACCAGCAAGGCGCAAGTGTTGTGACCAGGATTTTGTCACGGTAAGTTTTTTGGCGGCCAGCCTTGCGAAACGCATCGGTTTCACCATGTATCGAAGGATCACCCTCCTGTACACGGCGGTTGTGTCCACGGCCCAGTAGAGTCCCGTCGGTTTCAAACAACGCTGCGCCGACAGGAATGCCACCTTCAGCAAGCCCGCTTCTAGCTTCTTCAAGCGCAATGGAGAGCAGTTTTTGGTAATCCATGAGTTTTTCACCTTAAGGTGTTTAGATAATAGGGGTAAAACTAAAGCCCTGGATTCGTTACTCTGAGTCAACGTTTCCAGTGTACTGAACTTAACAATAACTGAGTTTGCCTGAATGGACAAGCATCAATGTTGAAGGTTTGGGTTTACTCTCATGAAAAGGAATTTTTTGCCGGCAATAAAGCGGCTGGCATAGAGTCAATGAGGTTTTGTGGTGCGGCTGAAGGGAAAAACGAGGTAAAACTTAAATTCCATCAACCCTTCGAACGTCATGTTCCGGCGTTTAAAATCTTGAAGTGGCAATCGCCACGAAAGAATTATTACTGGTTAAGTCTATCCAGCAAGTCATGGGGATGTAAGCGAAGACCTGCTTTCGTTCCAGGTAAAAAACGGGCAGAGAAATCTGCCCGCCTTCTCCGAATGGTAAGTAATATTATTTTGTAGCCTCTTTAGCAGCATTAAGGTGTCCTAATGCCTCTTCAGCGGATTTTGTCGCGGGTTCCGCATGATTCAAATTGCCATGATCAATTGCATCTTGTAGAGATTTTGATGCCGCGTCAATATGATTTTTGGGCACGCTTTTAGCCACTATAGAAGCTGCCAGCGAATGTTCCAGACCCGCTTTCGCATGTGTGACCAAACTTGAAGCTTTACCGGCTTGTCCTTCCGCAACTGCCGCGGTAGTGTGTTCTATCGCTTGGTTGAGATGTTCTTCAGCAAAAACAGACGTGCTCAAACACAGTAATAAACCTGCAAAAAAAGGCGCTAATTTTTTCATTTTCCTCTCCTCGATAATTTTTAGAATTTTGATGTTGTCGATGCCACCTACGACAATAGTCGAAGATTCATGGGGCGACATTTGTATTTTAACCACTATAAAATTTATTTTGCAATATACCGATTAAGATTGAATAATCGCATTTACTCATTTTAATAGGAAACCCCTGCCTTTCAGCGAGTTCAGGGGCTTAATATAGGTCTGAATAAACGCTCTAAGGCTGCATCAACTGCCGTTTTCAAGATAGCTGATGCGAAAAATCAGACTTCATGACATTGATTTTGTTCCATGATGGTTAGTCCAAATCTTTATACAGATATATCCAACAAAGTGCGTGCTTGCATGTAAGCCTCGCTTCATCTATAACAGATAAGGCTAAGCGTATCCGATAATTTTCTTAATGCCTCAAGCCGATCATGCCTATTCGATACTTTGAGTGTTCAAGAGACGGCTTACCGGAACAGGAGAATTCCGTTAACGCAACAGAAACCGCGATAATTACTCAATTTGCAATACGAGGCTCCTTGATTGTTTGGTCATAAAACTTACACATTACCAATATAATATTGTCGATAATTTAATAACTTTTGTTATTGTTTAAGCAAACAGCTTGCTTTCTTGTTTCGATACTCACTTGAAACCAAATGAATCCTCAAATATTGAACATGACACGTAACAAACCGACGCTATGGAACTCTCGCTGCTAACCCTGAACCTTCATACCTATGAACAACATCCCCGCCACTGTTCTTTTGACACTATGCATCAACATGAGCGCGAGGTGCATATCATCGCCGAAGCGATTGCCCATTTAAGGATCGATGTCATTTGTTTTCAGGAAGTCGGTGAATATATGCACGACCCCATCACCCACCCCTACGGCGAATCGCCGTCAAACATGGCGTTTCGAATTTGTAGAAGATTACGACAATGGGGGCTTTGGTATCATATTCATCAGGACTGGAGTCATATCGGATTTAATCGTTGGCGGGAAGGCACTGCCATCATGAGCCGCTATCCGATGCATCACAATTTTTCGGATTATGTTTCCGTAGATCGTCGCAAAGACAATTACATGTCCCGGAATATCACCGTGTCATGCATTGATGTGCCGTGGTTCGGGTTGCTGCATGTCGCCAATGTTCATTTAAGTTGGGCGCATCATGGCTTTTATGAAGAATACAATAACCTCCGGAAACTGATCCATTCACGCCTGCATTTCGGCGTCCGAGGCGATTTAATGGTCGGTGATTTCAATGCGCCCGCCGGTGAACATGCCTATAACCATATCGCTGGAAACGTGGAATACGTAGATCAATTCTTCGAATTACACCCTCACCGTTTTTATGAACCCAGCTATCGGGGACAAATTGACGGCTGGAAAAACTACCCGCCCAAACGCATTGACTATATCTTCAAACGCAATGGCAACCCAATGAAAATCAAAGCCTTGGATGTCATCTTTAATGACTGCTTCTATCCCATGGTTTCCGATCATTTCGGCTATCTGGCAAGATTCCAGATGTATTGATCATATTGCGCAATTTTCCGTAGTGCCTCAAGTTGACATGCACGGTCGAGTTGGATACGAAATCCACTCATAAGTTGGCCAAATATGACCTGAGAGTCCCGCAGCCATGACGGGGGTCCGTTTTTTCCTCCCGCCAGTTTCGTTTTTGATCCGCAATGTCCTGACAGGCCGGCAAAAATTATAGCTGTATGCCACAAAACACGTCACAGCATTATGCATTACCCCGCCAATCTGCGCCTGGAATGCAGGCAAGGACAAGCCGGGTTGGAATTGGATACGGTTCATGGCCATGACTTTTCTCTCGGGTGGGTTTGTTTGGTCCAGTATGCGACTTATAATTGAGAAAATCTGGTTTGGCTGAAGAATCTTTCTAATCAGGAGATTTGATGAATAGAAAAACTTACAATATATCAGTATGATATGTCAATATAAGGCACAATCATAATTTTTAGCGAGTTTTTAACGCGATACCTGAAGAGCAGTAGGCCGATTATATTTTTCTCAGGAAATTGCTTAAGGTAATAATCAAAATAACAGGCACTTCAATCTTTATAAAATAATCTTGTATTTTCTAAGACCTTGTTAATAATATCCGCTAAGTTTTATTTTATCGGATATCCTGACTAATATTTGAGGTGACAATCATGACAACAGTGGCAGACCCTATCATCGGCAGCTGGTACAAAGACGTAGAAAACAACCTGAAGTTTAAAGTGGTTGCCATCGATGAAAATGACGATTCAATTGAAGTCCAATATATCAATGGTGATATTGGCGAATATGATAATGACAGCTGGTATAGCTCAACCTTTGATTACATTGAAGATCCTGAAGACTGGAGCGCTCCTTTTGACGACATTGAAACTGATGATTTGGGCTATTCTGACACGGATGAGCATAAGCCGAATCCGGAAGACATGGATCTTGATGATTATCTGGATTAGTAAGGAAACCGTCGCATGAAAATGAGTCCTCAGGAGTTTTTAGACTGGCAATCAAAAAGGATCACCTTGCTGGCCATGTCCGGCGCGGGGAAAACCACGCTGGCCAATAAACTGCCCAAAGCCAAATGGTTTCATTATTCGGGTGATTACCGGATAGGCACTAAATATCTGCGGGAGCCGATCCTGGACAATATTAAACGACAGGCAATGAGCGTTCCGTTTTTGCGCGAATTGTTATTGTCGGACTCCATTTATATTTCCAACAAAATAACCGTTGACAATCTCGCACCTGTTTCCACTTTTCTGGGTAAAGTAGGCGATCCTGTTAAAGGCGGCCTGTCTTTACATGAATTCAAGCGTCGGCAACGGTTGCATCATCAGGCGGAAATTGCGGCCATGAATGATGTGCCTGAATTTATTCATAAAGCAGAAGACATCTACGGCTACCACCATTTTATCAACGATGCCGGCGGCAGCGTTTGTGAGCTGGATAGCCCTGAGGTGCTGGAATCGCTGGCGCAAAACACGCTGATTATTTACATCAAAATCCCCCCTGCCCTGGAACAAACCATCATTGAGCGCGCCAAATCCGATCCCAAGCCATTGTATTACCGCGAAGCTTTTCTTGATGAAAAACTCGCCGAATTCATGCGCCTGAAAAATTATGCCTCAACCGATGTCATGCCGCCCGATGAGTTTGTTTCCTGGGTTTTCCCGGAGTTATTCAAATCCCGGTTGCCCCGCTATCAGGCCATCGCCGATCAATATGGTTACACCATTAATGCGAATGATGCCGCCACTGTCAAGAACGAAGCGGATTTTATCCGGTTGATTGCCGATGCGCTGGCCATCCAGTCATGAGCCCTTGTGAATTGTCATTATGCCTTTAGTCGCTCACATTGATCTGCCCACTTTTCAACGCCTGCGTGAAGAAGGCGAAGAAATATTAGCGCCGGATCGCGCCAGTCAACAGGATATCAGGGAAATGCATATCGGTCTGCTCAATATGATGCCAGATGCCGCATTGGAAGCGACGGAACGGCAATTTTTCCGCCTGGTGGGCGCGTGCAATCAAATCGTTCAATTCCATGTCCATCCTTTTACCATAGCAGGTCTGCAAAGAAGCCCGGAAGCGCAGGCTCATATCGATAAATATTACGAGCCCTTTGAAAAAATCAAACGGGACGGCTTGGATGCCCTAATTATCAGCGGTGCGAATGTCACCCACCCCAGGCTACCTGAAGAAGACTTCTGGCAGCCGCTTATGGAAGTGTTTACCTGGGCTAAAGAAAACGTCACCTCGGTGCTCTGTTCGTGTCTGGCGACCCATGCCGTCATCCAATACTACTATGGCATTGAGCGCACCCGCTTGCCCGCTAAACGCTGGGGCGTGTTTTCCCACAAACTCATCAACCGCAGCCATCCTATAGTTGCAGAAATTAACACCCGTTTTGATGTGCCTCACTCCCGGTTCAATGAAATATTTCAAAGCGACATGGAACGATGCGGGCTCAAGGTTCTGGCTGTCAGCAAAGAAGCCGGCGTACATCTTGCGGTTAGTCCGGATGGTTTTCGCATTGTGTTCTTCCAGGGCCACCCCGAATATGATGATATAAGTTTGTTAAAAGAATATAAACGGGAAGTGATGCGGTTTTATCATGGCGAAAGAACCGACTATCCACCCTTTCCGGAACATTACTTTGATGACATTGTGCAGCAAATTTTTTCCGGTTATGAAGGCCATGTCAGATCAGCCAGACATTCCGGTAAAATACTGGCTGCATTTCCTGAAGCCCGGGTGCTTGAGCATATAGATAATACCTGGAGTGATACGGCAAAAGCTGTTTTTAATAACTGGCTGGGCAAGATATATCAACTCACTCACCAGGATCGCCGCTTGCCATTTATGGATGGCGTTGATCCTGACAACCCCTTGGGCTTGTAAATGCACGAAGAATTTTTGCTGCAAGCCATCGCATTGGCGGTAGACAATGTCAAGTCAGGACAAGGCGGCCCCTATGGCGCGATTATTGTAAAAGAGCGCCAGCTGATAAGTGCCAGTGGCAATAAGGTTACCAGCACACTTGATCCCACCGCGCACGCCGAGATTTCGGCTATACGTCTGGCTTGCCTGAAGCTTAATGATTTCCAGCTTCATGACTGCATTCTTTACACCAGCTGTGAACCTTGTCCTATGTGTTTGGGTGCGATCTACTGGGCAAGACTTGCAAAAGTCTATTATGCCTGTAGCCGTCATGATGCCGCTGCCGCCAATTTTGACGATAGTTTCATTTATGATGAAATTTTGGTTGCGCCATTGGAACGCAGCATTGCCATGCAGCATTTAAACCTACCGGATGCCATGCAGCCTTTTAAACTATGGAACGAAAAAATGGATAAGGTGATTTATTGACGGCTCTTTCTGCATAAGTGAAGCGCTTAATCATATTGATTCAAGTAAGCTAGAAACGCTTAAGTGCTATACGAGAGTAAGTCATATAAAACAATATCGTAAATTTAGCTTACGATCTAGTAATCAATTATTAATCTCTAAATGTAGACGGCGAAATGAATAAAGCCGTTTAAAATTCCTTTTTAGACTCATTAACGCCAAACCTGTCGTCTAAGCATAATTTGCCATGCTATTATCTGGCTATCCAGGTACACATCCCCAAACCACAATGACTGAACCCAAGTTAGGAACGGGCATGAAATAAGTTGAGCAACTTGGAACTCACATATCAATAATGCCGGGCTTATCGAAGCATGAACTTGATCAGGTTATTTCATGCTCGTTCCTATTTTCCAGTTGCGCGGTTTCTTGGTCAATGGCAATTATTTCAGCCTGCAAGTCTTGGATATTCAAGGTGGGGAAGAATCAATTTTATTGGGCTTTCTGTCAAGATATTTCTGTAACTTTTATATTTACCTTGGTTTTTAAAGTAGATACGTATTTTGCAACATTTCATATTCCATTGGCGATAAAACAAACTACAACCTTAACTCATTGCGAAACATCATATTGATGTTCTGAAGCAGCGAGTTACTATAATCAACGGAAATAATAGCATACGTAACCACAGTCAGCGTGAGATTTTCAAGCAACAACCCTGCATGGTAGCTAAAAAGGATAATCATCCTGATAAAAGGATTCCAGACGCTGCCATAACTGCTTGACTTCATGAACAAAGCGCTGCCGATAGGTTTCGATGGCAGAAAATTTCTGCCCGAGGGGCTGCGTAATCGATGTTTTATTCTGTTTCGGAGGCGTCACGCTGTCTACGACTATGAAAGTTCCGGGTATCATCCCCATCCAGCAGCTCCAGGGCACTACACCACTTTCGTGAGGCGTAAATTCGATAATTTGTGTTCCCTCTTTTAGCTCGATTCTCATCTTGTATTGAGGAATCACGATGACCTTGTTGCATTCGTTCATTTCCTTACCGTCAATCACCCACTTAACGGGAACACCTTTGCGCAAAGTGAACCGGTTGGGTGAAAAACTGCTTTTCAGGATCTCCATGTGGATAGTTTGTTCCGTGTCGCACGATGGTGTTTCCGCCACGGTTGGTGACAGCTTTTGCGATACGCGGGCGACCAGAGTGTTGAAGTCTACGCCGGTGCCCGTTACCGCCAACCCCCGATTAAGCATGATTGTCCCCAGAATCATGACGATAACGCCGGAGGCCTTCAGTAATTTGGGCGTCAGGTTTGCCGAAAGGAGGCTGGTGAGAAACCCAAAACCTAATAGCAAAGGCAACGTGCCGATGCCGAAAAAGAACAAAACGGCCGCACCCTGTGTCCAGCTGCCGGTTGCTGCAGCCATCACATACATGGCTTGTAACGGCCCGCAAATAATCATCAGGCCGTTCAGGAGGCCAATAACAAAGGGGTTGCTGTGCTTGCGGTATTCCTTGCCAACGAAGCGCATGACAAACTTTGGCGTTCTGATCTGAAAATGGCTCAGCGCCGGAAACACCTCCAACATGTGCAAGCCGAACAGGATCAGAAAAACCCCGGCAGCGACGCCGACTGCGCCTTGCGCGAAGGGTGTAAAGGCGACAACCGAGCCAAATGCGCCAAACAATGCACCGATAAGGGTATAGGACAGCGTTTTACCGATACCATAAAGGAAATGCGTGGCATAGGATTTATGTCCATTGGTAGCGCTTTTCGCGGTATAGCCCAGGATCAGAGGCCCGCACATGCCCACGCAGTGAAAACTGGTCAAAAAACCAATCAGGGCCAGCAGCCCGTAACTCATGTCGCGACTGAGCTTGGGCATATCGGCATGGTTCATGTACCTGCTATCGAGCCAAAGAATAAAGCCAATGCCCATGAGCGCAATCGTCACCGCTGCGATCTTTTTTAATGCCAGGAACAAGCCGTTAATACGTGGATGAGCCGGGCTGGGTTGTAAACTCTCGTTGGCAGTGTTCATGATTTGTCTTTGAGCATGGGTGAAATTCTCCAGATTGGCATAGACAGCCGTGAGGTTTTGCGTTTGTGATAGGCTTGATGGAGCAAATAAAACATAGATTATTGAATACTAATACAGGGGTCAAGTATCGATTCACTTTATAACCCAGACCTATAACCTATTGGCGCATCGCTTAATTAGTTTAAGTTGGGTGAATCCTGTTGTAGTCATCAGTTTCCCATTTTTTAATAAAACCAGAGTCGTAGACATGACAGGAGAAATATTAATGTTAGCTTAAACATTAATTGACTTGGCCATGAAAATTGTCTTAAATGAATTTCAGTAAAAAAAAGAGGGCATTTTATGAATAACATATCTGAAGGAACCGGTTCTAACAGCATAGAACCGGGAATCGGTCAAATGTCCACCGAAGGCGGTCACTCGGCTAAAGGTGAGTTGATAGTCAAGGGTGTTGTTACGGCTGTGGCGGCATCAACAATCATACACGCCGGCAAAGGTGTTATGTCTGCACTTGCCAGACATCCGCTTGTTATGTTCACCTTGGGTATTGGTGCGGGTTATTTTGCGCATAAACACCGTAAAAAGATTATTTCGATCACGAGCGACACCGTCGAGCAAAGCAAGGATTTTGTATTGCGACGAAAGGAAAATCTTAAAGACCTGCTTGAGGAGGCCCGGGAAGACACTGAAGAGAAAGGCGTTTCAAAATAAATCCTGCTCTTGGTTTTTAAGAGTTCATCGCTTGATTCTAAATCGGTGTCCAGTTTCCGAGCTCTGTTTTAACTATCTATAAAGGAAAAGAATTTATGGCGCACGCACATGGAGAAAAGACTGTAGCCAGTCAGATGAAATCATCTGTCAATGTTGGGCCTGTAAAAATGATGGATTCCCCCATGGGGAAAATGGGTATGGGAACAATGATGAACGAAGGCATGGCTAAGGTCATGAAAACCCCTAAAACACCGCTGGTTGTTGGCTCAGGAGCCGCCTCGGCTGCCGCTGCCTGCACAGGAAAGAGTGTAATGGGAAAATTCTTCACAAACCCGCTGCTGCTTTTCAGTATCGGTGTCGCGGCAGGCAATTACATTCACAAGTACCGCAAGTCTATCATCTCAATCTCTAATGAAGCTCAGCAAGAAGAATAAGTTTTTAGCGATGGGGGCATTTTAAAAGGCTGTTTTGCGAAGAAACATAACGGTGTCCGCAACATCATGACCACCCAATAATGCATCACGATTACCTTACCCTCTGATGATTATAAAAACTAACTCGGCAGGGCAATTGAAATTATTTTGTTAATAAAAAATCTGTGATGTTAAACGGGATAAAATGGAATAATTGATAAATAAAAACAATGGACATGAGCTTTATCAAAGTTAGTCCGCATGCGTTATTTGGCAATTTTGCCTTGATCCGTCAACACGGTCTCTCAGCTCTTTACCCGGTTTGAAATGGAGCGCATATTTAGCGGATAAGTTTAAGGGCTCGCCAGTTTTTGGATTTCGGCCTACACGGGCAGGGTGATAATGCAACGAGAAAGAGCCAAATCCTCTGACTTCAATCCTATCGTTAGCGATTAAGGCCTGGCACATGCGCTCGACAATGCAGTCAACTGCCAGATCAACATCTTTTATTAATAAATGTGGTTGCTTTTTAGCTAAGGCTTCAATAAGTTCTGACTTGGTCATGTTCAATTCCCCAGTTTTGGTGTTTGTTTAACTTGCTGTCTTTAGCAAATCCTATTTATTCAAGTGTTTAGGTATAAAAATAACATCAATACAACATGCGATCCAGTAATTGTCACGTATTTTTTCGACTTCGATTTTTTGTCTGTAGCTATCGACCGGTTTAAGCGCAATGAATTGATGATGACCGAGATGGAGCTAAGCGCCATGGCCGCTGATGCAATCGCCGGATTTAATTTTCCGGCGACGACGAAAGGAATAGCGACGGCGTTATAGCCAAAGGCCCAAAACTGATTTTGTTTGATAATGCCCAATGTTTGGTTACTCAATGTGATCGCTTCGGCCACACTACCTATATCACCATTGACCAGGATCAAGTCTACCGCGTGAATGGCAATACCCGTTCCCCTGTCAATCGCCAAACTAAGGTTTGCAGCTGCCAGTGCGGGTGCATCATTTATTCCATCGCCAACCATGGCAACCTGCCGACCTTGCATTTGCAAGCTTCGAATAATTTTCAATTTTTTTGCTGGCGGTTATTGTCTTCGGCGGCCCGCGTTCGTCCTGCTTCGGCTGCGGCGCACAACTCCCCTTCGATACGCTGCACGCCACTAGCCTACGCAAATGACTTGATAATCATCTAGCCTGCCTCCCCCTCCCCGATCGGCGCCCGTGGTGTAAAATGGCGTTGAATAGAAACAACCGAGGAGACATAAATGAAACTATACGGTGCAATGGATTTACATTCAACGAACGTAGTGACGCAGTTGATTGATGAAGGCGATAAAGTGCTTTACCGAAAGAAATAAAGCTGTGATTTGGATCAGATTCTGAAAGGCTTAGAGCCTTTTAAAGACAACATTGAAGGGATTGCAGTGGAATCAACCTACAACTGGTATTGGCAGGTGGATGGTCTGATGGCAGCCGGTTATCGGGTGCATCTGATCAATACGGCAGCGGTCAAGCAATACGAAGGTTTAAAGTATACTGACGATGACTCCGATGCATTCTGGCTGGCCCATTTATTACGTTCAGGTATTTTGCCAACCGGGCATATTTATCCAAAAGAAAGCCGGGGAGTTAGGGATTTATTACGCAAACGGGGGCAATTGGTCCGGCAACGAACTGCGCATATTTTGAGTATAGAAAACTTATATGCCCGCAATAGCGGTGACCGGTTGAGTTGCAACGCGATCAAATGCCTGACCGAAGAACAGATTTAGCAACAGTTTGCTGACCCGAATGTGGCGTTAGCGATTGACAGTAACCGAATCCTGATGAATGCCCTGGATCAACAAATCAAAGTGTTGGAACAAGCCCTATTAAAGCAGACCAAACTGAATCCACGCTACCAAGCTGTTGACTATCGATGGCGTGGGCGAAGTCCTCGCACTAATCACCACGTTGGAGACCGGTGATATTGGACGCTTTGCCCAAGTAGGCAACTTCACCTCCTATTGACGCTGTGTCGGCAGTGAAAAACTAAGCAATGGTAAAAAGAAAGGCCAGGGCAACAGCAAATACGGCAATAAATACCTGGCCTGGGCTTTTCTTGAAGCCGCCAACTTTGCAATCCGTTTTAACGAGCAAGCCAAACGCTTCTATCAACGTAAAGCCGCCAAACGTAACCGGGTGGTTGCGCTTAAAGCGGTGGCGTATAAATTGGCGAGGGCCGGTTACTATGTGATGCGGGATCAAGTACCCTTTGATTCTACCAAATTATTTGTTTAAAAGTTAAGGTTGAACGGCTGAAACGGACACGGCGTTGGCTTCTAACCACCTGACTTGATTGGCAGGACGTTCAACCGACTAAAAATCGTTTTGTATACTATAAGTACAAGCTGATTCGCCTAAGCCTTGAGCCACTCCGGGTCTGGTCCGTTTCGACGGAGAACCATTAAACTTGTTGTGAAATACAACTGGACAAGGCTTGGCACCGATAATTTTCTGGGGCTCGAATGAGCCAGGGGCACTGGCGCTTTTCCAGTGGATAAGCTTCAGCAGCCTTGATCCTGATGGGTGACTGGTGCGCATCGGTGTGTTGTGCGAACCACTAAGCGAGAAGACGGGGGCGTATTTATTGGCTTATCCAAGCAAACGACACACGAACAGGCAAGACGTATTTTTGTAGGCCAGATTATCAGAATAACCTGTGGACTTGATGGACGCGTCCTGCGGACCGATTCGAGCGGGGCCGTGTGGATAAGTTATGGACAGCATCCCTGCTGCCCACAACTTACCCATACTCTCGGATCTCGCATCCATCAAGTCCACAGGTTCAACAACAGGATGCGCAGATATGGAAAATGGAACCGCACAAAAAAGGTCAAAATTTGCTTGAGGGTTTTGCTTGGCCTATTGACACCGGCAGGCTAATGGGTGACGCCGTGTCGGATGGCCTTGCATTTTGACTACGCTTCCGCTGAATCGGGTCAGAGGAGGCCGCAGCCTCCATCTGCCCACAGAACTGTGCGTACGGGTCCGTACACGGCTCCTCATGCAAGGCGAATCCATTGGGAAACTTCAAACCAATGCGCCAGCTTTCGATCGGATCGTATTTTCTGTCCTTTCAAGTTCAGACACCCAGACCTCCAGGATTTTAAATTGACCCTACTTTGAACACCATGCGTAAATTAGTACGAGGAAATCGAGTCTCCGTTGCATTGAGTTGAATGCAAAGTTTTTCAATCACATTATCAGACATGACATTCGCTAAATGATGGAGTCTGATGGTTAATGTTTGCGCTTCCAGATTAGGTAGCAAATCTGCTTCAGTGTTATAGAGTGCGCGAAGTAGTGTGCGCACTTCATCAGGATGGGACATATTTTCACGCAGACTGTTAGCCATAGCCGTTTCCACACGATAAGCCGTCATTTTGATGGTATCTACCAGATGCTTGCTTTGCGTGCTTAACTGTTTAAATTGTTGATCCTCCGGCAAATCATTCACATCAATGTGGTGCGGTGTTTCCTTGCGGTTTTTTTTGAGCATCTCAACAGCGTTTTTCTGCTGTTGCTAACAGATCGCGATAAACGGGATTAACCGCTCGCGTGGGCTCAGTTATCGTTTCCACGCTATAGTCGGCAAGCTTATCAAGACCATAGTGTTCATGCATATACTTGAAGTAGTTTTTTCCGTGTGACTAAATATCGGTAAGCTGCCGTTGAAACAGGTAATATTTCCTTCTTCTTTTATGAAAGCGAGCAAAACGGTGACGTGGGTAACACCCATAGGAAACATCGGCAATTGTAATTGAGGTATTTTGAATTTTTTTGCTGAACGCGCTGTGGCTTGATAGGGGAAAAATAACCAATCGGGGATCATTTCAAAATCCGATGCATTCAGCAAGCGGGAGTGACTTTTTTCAGCCTTCTGATGGTATCTATTTAATTCTTATGAAGGTTTATTGATACTAATAGAAATTCGCTTTGGGAGAGATCGGGATGTCTGAAATTACAGCAAACGACGGTTCTGTAACCTGCTAAAATTAGCTGCCTTAAGATTAAGGGAGTTAAACAGTGCTTAAATCAGAACTGGTACGCGCGCTCTATGAGAAATTACCTGAACTTCAGACAAGAGATGTGGAGTTGGCCCTCAATTGCATGCTGGGACAGATGGCGGACGCCTTAGTCCAAGGGGAGCGCATTGAAATCAGGGGCTTTGGTAGTTTTGATCTACATCGTCGGCCTCCCCGTATCGCCCGCAACCCTAAAACAGGTGAAGCAGTTAATTTGCCGGCTAAAATAGCTATTCACTTCAAACCGGGCAAGGACATGCGGGTTCGAGTGGATGCTGCGCGCGACCAATGCGGCATCATGGAATGAACTTCGTTAGTTGTAAAATAAATCCGATCAGAATTTGCTCATTTGTTATTTGTTGCGCAGCCGTAAATTATTTTTCATTAACTTTATAACCCAGACGGTTTATATGAACGTAATACATGGCACCTGGATTCCGGAAAACACCCAAGACTTCATTCAATCGGGTGCTTTTTATCTGTGGGTAGAAAGCGACGACATTCGTAATAACACAAAAACCCCGCTCCATCCACAGCACTTACCAGAAAAGCCCTGTTTTGAGTTTTTAAAAAATGAGTTAGCGGTCAATCCCCTGAGTGCAGCGCAAGGTGCATACCTATCGCTCCAGTTGCCTACCTTTGCGGGTAAGCCACTGCCGTCACCCGAGCTACAGCATGTAGAAGTTGACGAGACGGTGACACTACAAAACTGGCAGGTCTACGCTTACTCGTTGCCAGCGCCTTTAAAAGCGATCAATAACATCCATTTTTTGTGTTGCTATCAGGCCAGCAATAGCCGTATCGGTAGTGATTTTTTGTTTTGGTATTATTTCAGCCAATCGTTAAAACAAATACTGGCCAAGGATCAATATTTTCCGCTGCTATTGAGCAGAAAAACGAGTAAGAAAATCGAACTCTACCGGCGCTGGCAAGCGGTATCCAGCAACTATGAGAGTCTGATACTAACCGCTGTTACGCAAATGCCGCTGGCTTGCAGTCAACACTATCAACCTGAATCGTTGTTACGGCATTTTGCTGAAGTGATTATTGATGAACTGCTCAGCACAGCGGCACTGGAGATGCCGCAGGTTTTCACTAAAAAAGTTCAGGATGATTTTTTAGCAACCATCTTGCTGGAACAACAAACAACGGAGCCGCTCAGAACCTGTCAACAGCTACCTGATGACTTTAAACACTGGCAGCACTGGCAGCAAAAACTGTTGGGAACCGAGGCGCAAAGCACTTTGCAATTGGGCCTGCAACTCATTGAAGCCGATGCGGCGGCTGTTGACCAGTGGCGTCTGGTGTTCTTTCTATCCTCGCACAAAGACCCGTCGCTTAAACTGGATCTGGATGATTTTTGGGCGCATAAAAATCACTTTCATGACATGCTACAGCAGCAATTCGGCGAGGCGATTGAGCAGCAGATTTTAATTAATCTGGCTCAAGCCGCACGCATTTATTCCAAATTATGGCAGGGCATGGAAGGCAGTGAACCAGCCAGTGTGCCGCTCAATCTGGAGGAAGCCTTTGAGTTTCTCAAAGAAAGCGCCTGGATACTGGAAGATGCCGGTTTTAAAGTCGTTATTCCGGCGTGGCTGACCCCCAAAGGTCGCCGCCGGGCGAAAGTCCGTTTGCGTTCGGGTGGAAAAGCCAAGTCTACGACAGCTAGTGCGCAAGCCTATTTTTCCATGGAGACGCTGACAGATTACCATTACGAGCTGGCCATTGGCGACGAAACACTGACCTCTCAAGAATGGCAGCAACTGGTGGACACCAAAGCGCCGCTGATCCATTTTCGCGGTCAATGGATGGAGCTGGACCGCGATAACATGCAGGCCATGCTGGCCTTTATGCAACAGCAAAATGACGCTAGCCCTGAGCTATCGATGCAGGAGCTGTTGAAAAAGCTGGCCGAAGAAGATGACACTTTTGAGCTGGATGTACATGACAGCCTGGCACAGATGCTGGCAAAGTTATCGGATAATAGCCAACTGGAGCTTATCGATAATCCGGAAAAACTCAACGCAGAGCTTCGAGATTATCAAAAACGTGGTGTGGCCTGGTTGCGTTATCTGGAAAACCTGGGGTTAAACGGTTGCCTGGCTGATGACATGGGCTTGGGTAAAACCATGCAAGTCATTAGTCTGTTAGTTCTGGAGCGCGAACAAACGAAGCCAGGCCCTACGCTACTAATTGCACCGACTTCCGTCATCGGCAACTGGCAAAAAGAAATTGAAAAGTTTGCCCCGCACTTGACCACATTGATTCATCACGGCAGTGCACGTGAACAAAGTGTCGATGCATTCCAGCAACTTTGCCAACAGCATGATTTGCTGATCACCTCTTACACCCTCGCGCGTAAAGACAGCAAATTACTGGGGGCGTTGCACTGGCGGCGCATTGTCCTGGATGAGGCGCAAAATATCAAAAACCCAAAAGCTGCACAAACTAAAGCCATTTTAAAACTCAATGGCGATTCCCGTCTGGCGTTAACCGGTACGCCGGTAGAAAACCGCTTAATGGATTTATGGTCAATTTTTAATTTCCTTAACCCCGGCTATCTAGGCAAACAGGCACAATTTCGCAAAACCTACGAGTTGCCGGTACAGCGTGATAATGACACGATACAGTCGGCTATCTTAAAAAAACTCATCCAGCCTTTTATTTTAAGGCGTTTGAAAACTGATAAAGCCATCATTAAAGATTTGCCCGATAAAATTGACAACAAGATTTATTGCAATCTCAGCAAGGAACAAGCCTCCTTGTATGAAGTCGTGGTGCAGGATGTGGTTACTCAGTTAGAGGATGCAGAAGGCATCCAGCGTCAGGGCTTGATGCTGTCCACCTTGATGAAATTGAAACAAATCTGCAATCATCCGATGCAGTTTTTACAGGATGGCAGCGCCTTTACCCCGGAGCGTTCACACAAGCTTGAGCGCATCAGCGAAATGCTCGAAGAAGCGATGGCGCAAGGGGACAGTGTTCTGGTATTTACCCAGTTTACTGAAATAGGCGAGCATTTGGAACGGTATCTGGCTCGTGAAAAACATTATAAAACCCATTACTTACATGGCGGCACGCCGCGCAATAAACGCGAATTGATGATCAGTGATTTTCAGGATCCGGATACCGGTCCCGCTGTTTTTATCCTGTCGCTCAAAGCAGGCGGCGTGGGTATCACCCTAACGCAAGCCAATCATGTGTTTCATTTTGATCGCTGGTGGAATCCTGCCGTTGAAAACCAGGCCACTGACCGGGCATTTCGTATCGGCCAGAAAAAGAATGTCTTTGTGCATAAATTTGTAACCCTGGGCACATTGGAAGAACGCATCGACCAAATGATTAGCGACAAGCAAAAAATGGCCGACAGCATTGTCGGTAATGACGAAAGCTGGCTAACCAAGCTTGATAATCAGGCGTTTAAGGAACTGATTGCACTCAATAAACACAGCATTATGGAAGACTGACATGAGCAAATACGCAAAAACCTGGTGGGGACAGCGCTTTATTGAAGCGTTGGAAGATTTTACCGACAGTGGCCGTTTGCAGCGGGGGCGTTCCTATTCCACCGACAACCGTATCAAGCAATGGTTACTTAAAGATGGCAAAGTCGAGGCAAAACTGCGCGGGAACATCAATCCCTATTTTGGCGTTTATAAAGAGCCGACCTATAAAGTCAGTGTGCAAATGACCCATCTGTCTGCCGCCCAATGGCAAAAAATAATTCAAAAACTCACCCAACGAGCCAGTTTTATCGCCCGGTTGTTGCTCAATGAAATACCGGAAAACATTGAAACCGTCTTTGCCGATCTCGGCGTACATTTACTGCCCAATGACTACAGAGATTTTAAAGTCGCCTGCAATTGCCTGGACTATGAAGTGCCGTGTAAACATATTGCCGGTGTTTGCTACCGCTTGGCCGGGCAATTGGATCAGGATCCGTTCCTGTTATTTGAAATGCGTGGCTTGCCACCCGAGAAGTTATTACAGGAATTAGCCAACTCACCTTTGGGTAAGGTTTTAAGCGATGCTAAAAGCGGCGCAACTGTGGAATTGGTACCGGTGGCCAGTTTTTATACCCGTCCTATACTCGCAGAGCTTCCACAGGAAACTAGCCTGAAAGGTTTTTGGCATGGGCAGCAGCCTTTGCCCAAAGAGATAGAATCTAGCCAGGCGGCGGCTATCCCCGCCATGTTGATTAAAAAAGGCGGTGATTTCCCCGCGTTTTGGCACAAACAAAATTCCTTTATAGAGGTCATGGAAGATTTTTATGTCAGGATGCGCAAGGCTACTTTGAAAGGCGTGTGATTTTAGATAACTCTTCAGACATTTTTAGCACTACCACCATTAAATGGGGGGCTGTCGCAAAAATCCAAAAAGTGAAAAGCAGGGCTACCAACTTAAGCCGGGACACTTGAACTGTTACAGAGCTATAAAATGAAATCCGATAGGAACTGGATGACCTATCTCATGTATCATGAGCCAATGACAAAAAACACGACAACCCAAGCTATTCGGGCAACCAGCCGAGCCATAATTGACGGCGTTATCGCCAGGGGGAAACAAAGCCTGCGCGGGCTCGGGAAACTGATTGACCGTCCTGAAAGCAACATTCACAGACACCTGCAAGCCCGGTAACGGAGAAACCGACACCCTGAATCAGGTTTATGGGAAACCAAATCCGGCGAAGCAGGGTTGAGGCTATTGATGTTTGCCGTGCTGTACCAATTCGGCTTACAACACGCTGTAGGCGCCGATGCCGTATCGGATTTTTTCAAGCTTATACGAATCGGTGCCCCATGTTGGCCTATAGCCCGGTGCCTTGCGGACTTAACTGAGCAAGAGGGTGGCGTTAACATTGACTTTTCAGGACAGCTGCGAACAATCAGCACCCGCTCAGGTGCGAAAAGCAGTATTGGCTGTGGATGAGACTTTCTTTGGCGAGCTGTTGATTCTTGTGCTGATGGACTTGTCCTCAGGCCGCTTGCTACCGGAATTCATCCTGGATGATCGCCGCTTTGACACCTGGCTTGCACTAGCGGCGCCACGGCTCGACGCACCGGGTATTGAGGTGGGCCACGCCGTTAGCGACCGTGCCAAGGCCTTGATTAAACGGGCGGTTGAAGCCGTTGACCGTGACTCAGGCGCGGATGTTTTTCATGAGCAATAAGGCCTCAGCCGCTGGTTAGGTTCGGCTTTGGGTCGTCGTAAAGTCAAGGCGGACAAGCACGGTGACAGCGCCAAAAATCCGGTATTGATGAACAATCCGCGCTGGAAACACAGCAACTAACGTCTGCCGGACGTTTTTACGGCACGGCTTTTCCAGATCGTTTTGGCTGGCTGGTTAAGCACATGGATGAGATTCCTTTGCCTCGAAAAGCTCGTCAGCAGGTTATACGCAACCCTTTGAAATTACAAGATGTCCCGGGTTAAGTTGGTAGCCGGAATTTCGATGTGTAAAATCATGTCGGCAGGATACATCGATTTTAAGAGGTGTCCTGAAGAAAATTAGCGGAGGGTATTTTTTGCGAGTTACCTAAAAAGATCATAAAAATATTCTAAGGGGTCACAACCGGTTTTCGTGATCGTTAAGTTGACGGGTATCAATTTGAGACAAGATTTAAGAAAAAACTTTTGGAGAGCGGCCTAAGTGCAACGTTAAATTGGCCAAGTTATTGCCTGCACGTTCCTTAGTGTTATCATTTAAGTACTTCTTTAAGAGCTTATTCTTGCTGGATACAAGTATTTCTTCAGAGGAGTTTATTACTTTTTGGAAAATTTATTTTCTGAACGTCTCTATGTAGGAGTATAAAGCCATGGGTAAAAACGTAACGCAGAAGCTGATCGAAAGTCATTTGGTCGAAGGCCGTATGATTCCGGGTGAAGAAATTGGTTTGAAAATTGATCAAACACTCACCCAGGATGCGACTGGTACTCTGGTCATGCTAGAATTTGAAGCGCTTGGCATTCCGCGCATACGAACCGAGCTTTCCGCCCAGTATGTGGACCACAATCTCCTTCAGGAAGACTTCAAAAACGCCGACGACCATCTGTTTTTGCGTAGTGCTTGCAAAAAATTTGGTATTTGGTATAGCCGGCCCGGTAACGGCGTTAGTCATCCCGTTCATATGGAGCGCTTCGGCGTGCCGGGAAAAACCTTGTTAGGCTCGGACAGCCACACCTGTGCGGCCGGTTCATTGGGGATGCTGGCAATCGGCGCAGGCGGCCTGGAGGTGGCGATGGCTATGGCGGGGGAACCTTTTCGCGTCAACATGCCGAAAATAATGGGCGTCAAATTGGTAGGGGAGCTTCCCGACTGGGTGAGCGCCAAGGATGTGATTTTGGAAATGCTGCGCCGGTATAATGTGGACGGCGGGCTTGGCAAGATCGTTGAGTATCATGGTCCCGGATTGAGGTCCCTGACCGCCATGGACCGGCATGTGATTGCCAACATGGGGGCCGAACTGGGCGCCACGACGACGGTGTTTCCAGCAGACGATGCGGTTATGGCGTTCCTGAAAAGTCAGGGGCGTGAGGGAGCCTTTCGGGAAATCCTCGCAGATGAGGATGCGGACTATGACGAATACGAGGAAATCAACCTGTCAGACCTGGAGCCTTTGCTTGCGCTGCCCAGCAGTCCGGGTAACGTGGTGCCGGTGCGCGAGGTGGCGGGCAGGGAAATCTACCAGTCCTATATTGGATCGTCCGCTAATCCGGGACTGCGGGACTTTGCCATCGCGGCCATGATCGTTGACGGCAAACAGGTGCACGACCGAGTTTCATTCGACGTCAACCCCACGTCCCGGCAGCTATTGGAAAACATGATGGCAATGGGCATGCTCGGAAACCTCATCCATGCGGGCGCGCGCCTCCATCAAGCGGGATGCGGCGGCTGCATCGGCATGGGACAGGCACCTGCTACAGGCCGCATTAGCCTGCGCACCGTACCCCGGAATTTTCCGGGCCGCTCGGGCACCAAGGAAGATCAGGTTTATTTGTGCAGCCCTGAGACCGCCGCCGCCTCGGCCCTGACCGGCGTGATTACTGATCCGCGTACGCTAGGCATGGAGTACCCCCGTTTTACAGCACCAGAAACCATACGCCTCAATACCGAGATGCTAGTCCCTCCTGCACCGGAAGGCGAACAGTTTGACCTGGAGAAAGGCCCCAATATCAAACCCCTGCCACAGTTACAACCTCTGCCCGAAACGCTCCAAGGGCCAGTGCTATTGAAAGTGGGGGATGATATTTCCACGGACGAAATTATGCCGGCCGGAGCCAAGGTGCTGCCTTTTCGCAGTAATATCCCTGCGATCAGCCGGTTTGTTTTCAGCCAGATCGACGAGACGTACTATGAAAGAGCCATGGGCTATCAGCAACAGGGCTCGTTCGTTGTAGGCGGCGCCAATTACGGCCAGGGTTCCAGCCGCGAACATGCAGCCCTGGGTCCCCGTTATTTGGGAGTTAAGGCGGTGATCGCAAAAAGTTTTGCCAGAATACATTTACAGAATCTTAGCAACTTCGGTATTCTCCCTTTGATATTTGCCAATCCTGAAGATTGGAACAAAATCACTCAAGGCGACTTGCTGTCCATTCCTGATGCGAGCAATGCCATTCGCAAGGGCAATAGAGTCCAGGTAAATAATATAACCAAGGACGAGACCTATGAGACCGAACACACGATGACGCCCTACCAGGTCGAAATGGTGCTGGCGGGTAGCCTGATCAATCTGGTTAAACAAAAAGGGTTGAACCCGGCTAAAAAATAACTCATAAAACAATAATTCCAGGTGGCTGAATCAGAGCGAACAGGTATGCATCGAAAAGTTTTGAGGTTCGTAGCACATCCCAGCTTCGCTAATCGAGAAGGAATACTTAAATGTCAGAAAAGTCGTATCCCCAAGGTATAGCGCCTGCGCCCTCCAGTGTTTACCCAACTTGGGCGCCTGCTGCCAAAGACGCGGTTGGCACAGCACTAGGTACCTCACGCGTGTGGTTTACCTTGGCTCAGGGTATTATCACCGAGGTGTATTACCCGCGCCTGGACATTCCTCAGTTAAAAGACCTGGGTTTCATCATCGCCAACGGCACGGATTTCTGGATTGAGCTGCGCCAGTTGGGCGATTATACGGTGACCTGGCAGGACGATGTTATTCCGGCAATCACCATCACCCATCATCATGCCCGTTTTATGCTGACACTCAAGATATGCATTGATCCATATCGTGATGTGCTGCTGGTCGACTTTATGTTAAAAGGGGATGCAGATCTGCAACTCTATCTACTGGCTGCACCCCGTATTGGCGAAGATGCGACTAGCAATCAGGCATGGACGGGTGAGTGGGCAGGTCATCTCATGTTGTGGGCTGAACAGGGGCCGTTCGGGATGGCTCTGACGGCTGTCGATCGGGAGGGTCGCCCAGCGCTGTTACAGCGTTCAGTCGGATTAGTGGGTAAGAGCGACGGCTGGCAGGATTTTAAACTCAATAATGCCATGACATGGCACTATGCCCAGGCCGGCCCTGGCGAAGTGGCTTTGACAGCGCAGTTGCCCTGCGCCGGTACGTTGGCCCTGGGGCTTTCCAGCAGCCGTGAAGCCGCAGCCACTTTGTCCCTGCAATCGCTGTCGTCAGGTTTTGAGACGCTCTGGGCAAAGTATTGCCAAGGCTGGCAGCAGTGGCTGGAGACCTTGCATTGGCCACCTGAGTTGGAGGCTTTGCTAGATTCTAAATCACTTATACTATTACGGCGTTCGGCAACCGTCATAAAAATCCACGAAGATCGCACTTTCCCTGGTGCTTTTGTCGCTAGCCTGTCGGTGCCTTGGGGTGAAGCCAGCAACAGTCGGGGTGGCTATCACTTGGTATGGGCGCGCGACTTAGTCGAGACGGCAGGTGCATTGGTGGCGCTCTACGATATAGCGGATGCGCGGCGGTGTTTGATTTACCTCATCGCCACCCAGCAGGCCAATGGCCATTGGCTGCAAAACCAGTGGCTGGGCGGCAAGCCTTTCTGGCAAGGTATACAGCTCGATGAAACGGCTTTCCCGGTGCTGCTTGCCAGCGCCTTGGCGGAGCGAAATGCACTGGGTGAAGTGCGAGTGGGCGATATGGTGCGCCGGGCTCTTGGCTTCATAGCACATGAAGGGCCTATGACTGCCCAGGATCGCTGGGAGGAAACCCCGGGCATCAATACTTTTACCGTCGCGGTAGCCATTGCTGCGCTGGTCGAAGGCAGTCGATTTCTCGCTGAGCTCGAAATAGATTGTGCGCTAATGCTGGCCGATACCTGGAACACGCGCCTGGAAGAGTACACCTGGGCAGCCAATACTTCTTTGGCTCAGCAACTGGGAGTGCCAGGCTATTACATGCGCAGCGCGCCGAAAGACATATTGATTCACGAAGGCGCCAAGTTTGAACATCTACTGATCAAAAACCGCGGGAATAATCCGGAAGTTGTCGCCGATGAACAGCTTGCCATCGATTGCTTGCAGCTTGCCCGCTTTGGGCTGCGTGCCGCAGACGACCCCGCCATGATAAGTAGCGTTCAGGCTATTGACCTGCTGCTCAAGACCAATACGCCCAACGGTCCGGTGTGGCATCGCTATAACGGCGATGGTTATGGCGAGCATCTGGACGGAGCGCCCTTTGATGGCTGGGGGCAGGGTCGCGGCTGGCCGCTTTTAACTGGCGAACGTGGACATCTGGCCTTACTGGCGGGGGAGGATGCACGGCCTTATTTGCAGGCTATGGCGCAAATGACTGGTAAAGGCGGGCTGTTGCCAGAACAGGTGTGGGATAGCGTGGCCATTCCTGAGCGTGGCCTGTATCCAGGCCAACCCAGTGGCTCGGCAATGCCGCTGGTATGGGCGCACGCCGAATTCATCAAACTGGCGCTAAGTATAGCAGCAGGCGCGCCAGTCGATAGGCCTGCACGCACCTGGGCCCGCTACGGCGGACGCAATTTGCAACTTGATTACGCTTTGTGGCAACCACGCCAGCGCGTGAAGCAACTGGTTGCCGGTCAGGAACTGCGCGTGCTGTTGTCCGAAGCTGCACTGATACACTGGGGTAAGAATGACTGGCAAAACCCGGCGGATGTCCTCACTGAAGATTGGGGGTTAGGTTACGTTGCACGGCTGCAGACCAAAGAGCTTGCGGCAGGCGAGCGCATCGACTTCACATTCTACTGGCTTGACCGCAAAGTGTGGCAAGGTGAGAATTTCCAGGTTGTCGTTGTTTCAGGAGATACTCCATGATCATTATTGACTCCCAGTGCAACCGCGATACCTTTCCGGTTGCGTTTGAGGTCGCCGGCATCGACTAAGTGCACGTCGCAAGCTTGGGGGCTTCCATCGCACAAATGCAGGGTCCATGAATGGAGGGGGGTTGCAAAATGTTTCAATACGGGGATACGCATAACCACGTGCAGACCGCAGAATTTACGAAGAGCCCCGTATCTGAAAAAGGAGAATTGGCTGCGTAAACACAATGCCTGACATTGCGCCCCACCGTAAATCGGCCATAATACCATTTCTCATTTTTAGCCTTTGGTGGGCCGCATCCAGTTAGCTTTACCATCAGCCACTATGCGCGGTGTTGTTGTGCGCACTATATTTTCAACAAAAATAAGGAGAATTACGCCATGCCCAGCTATAAAGTAAAACTGAAATACAAACGAGAAATCGCAGAGGGAACGATGGCGTTCCATTTTGAAAAGCCTGCAGGATTTGTCTACAAAGCCGGACAATTCGCAGACTGCACCCTGATCAACCCTGCTGAAACAGACGCAGAGGGGAACACACGCGCATTTTCATTGGCGAGCGCTCCTTACGAAGACGAGCTTATGGTGGCGACACGGATGCGCGACACTGCGTTCAAGCGGGTATTAGAAACAATGGAGCCGGGCACGGAAGTGACACTGAATGCCCCGTATGGCTCGTTCACGCTGCACAACAAAGCGAGCGTTCCTGCTGTTTTCTTAACCGGCGGTATTGGCGTTACGCCGGTGAGAAGCATTATTCTTCAAGCTCTTCACGATAATGTTCCGCACCGAATTCTGGTTTTTTATTCCAATCGAAAGCCGGAAGATGCGGCATTTCTGGATGATTTGAGGGGATCTCACGCTGCAAATCCAAACTATACCTTTGTCGGTACAATGACGCAGATGGAAAAATCCAGCCGCGAGTGGCATGGGGAAACCGGGGTTATCAGCAAAGCCATGCTCCTGAAATTCATTGATGATTTGACGCTCCCCATCTACTACATCGACGGCCCACCCGCGATGGTGAATGCGATGCGGAAAATACTGAACGAAGCGGGCGTTGACGACGACAACATCCGCACGGAAGAGTTTTCAGGCTATTGATGACGATAGTATTTGGTGCTTACTAAAGGAGAACATCATGAGTGTTGCCGCACAACCCTTAACTTCAGAGGACTCTGCGTTGTCACCCTGGTGGCTGGGCACGGTATTGATCGTGATGGTGCTGGGATTTGCAGGCCTGATCGTCATCACTTCACTGGCCTACCGCAACGCTCCGCCGATCCCTGCACAGGTGCTGGATGCGCAAGGTGTTCGCCTGTTTAACGGCGACGACATCAGCGAAGGCCAGGCCATCTTTCTCAAGTACGGATTGATGAACAACGGCAGTATCTGGGGTCATGGCGCATACCTGGGGCCCGATTACTCGGCCGAGGCATTGCACCGTATCGGC
>JAQTPT010000108.1 GCA_028712795.1 Methylococcales bacterium | reverse complement strand
AAGTTGTGGAGGGGTTTAAAGAATCCATGCGAATTGTATTTGATAAGCATCTGGGGCAATGGAATTATACTGACATTCCTGAAGCGACAATTTCAGAAGTTGCATAAGTTATTTTATGCACGTTCCTAAGCTGGCGTATCGGATGATGCAAGTGGACTTGGTTATCCTGGTGAATTGGGTTATTTACCGTTCTCTCAAGCGGGCGGCGCCTTGCTGTTTCATTTGCTATCCAGGCTATACGAACGAACCAGCGTCATCATTACCACCAACCTGACTTTTGCCGAATGGTCTAGCGTGTTCGGCGACGCCAAGATGACAACCGCCTTGCTGGACAGGCTTACGCACCATTGCTACATCATCGAAACCGGCAATGAATCATACCGCTTGCGGCACAGCACTCAACAAGCCAAAGCGCGTATACAAGCAAGAGAGCAAGCCAAGCGAGGCAATAGCCAAAACAAGCCTGATGAGGAAATACCAGAGGAGAATAACTTTTAAATAAAGCATCGAAACGGATAACAAAGCTACCCTTCGGTTGTCCGTTTCGATTACACTTATCCACAGCCGGATACCTCAAAATCCGGCTTCGCCCCCTGGTCAAATTTCAACCGGTATCGGTGGTCAGTTTTCATCCGGCGTCAACAGTTTTGGAAGTGATCTGCTTGCCCAGGCGATCTTTGATGACTTCCCGGTAAACGAATCCGGATTGATTTTTGATTTTTCTGATTGTATACGCCATACAAACCTCGATAGTATCGGGTCGAAATAGTGTAGCAAATGGGGTAGTGCTACACGGTTTGTTTGCGTTTTTACCGATGGCTTGTTGAAAAATCTTTTGTTTTCAACGTCTTATTGGTGGCGATAGGTGGACTTGAACCACCGACCCCGGGGTTATGAATCCCAGAAAGCCAAAAAACCATAACACAGCACAACAAACAATAACTAATAAATCAATAAGTTAAATAGTTTGTCTAGTTATCAACTATTGCCATTTATTACCCTTTTTTATGCTTAATTGGGACAAAAATGGGAAAAAAGTATTATAATAAAACGTAGAAACAAAGCTGCCTTGCAGGTGTACCACCACCAAACAAGGCCTTACCACTAACTTAATTCTGGGTTAAGCAATGGCTGTAATCAGCATATCAGAAAGTCGGTTGTTATCCCATAGGGGCAATCATGGCACGCATTAAAACCCGTACAGCTAAAGACGGAACCGCACGCTATACAGCAGAAGTTCGATTGAAAGGCTATCCAGCTCAAACAGCAACCTTTAAGCGAAAAACTGACGCTTCAAAATGGATTACCAGCACCGAAAGCGCAATCCGTGAAGGCCGTCACTTCAAAACAACGGCGGCGAAAAAGCACACAGTGGCCGACATGATAGACCGCTATCTATCTGGGGCAAACCTTACCAAAGTTCAAGATGAACATACTGGACTGCACCTAAGACGCTGGAAGGATGAAGTGGGTTATCTGATATTGGCTGACTTAAATGTTGATGTGATTACCCAAGTTAAGGACAAATTACTTAACGAAGATGTTAGAGGCAAATCTCGCAGTCCCACCACCGTGCTTAGGTACATGGCTTCATTAAGTGCGGTACTAACAACAGCCGTTAAAGATTGGGCTTGGTTGGAAGATTCACCCATGAAGAACACCACAAAACCCAAAGCAGTGCGGGGACGTGTCCGGTTCTTATCAGATGATGAACGGGAACGCCTTTTGAATGCCTGTAAGGAATCAAGTAACAAACAGCTTTATATGTGCGTGATTCTAGCAATCAGTACAGGGATGAGGCAAGCTGAATTGTTTGGTCTTAAATGGCCTGATGTAGACCTTTACAACGGCTTTTTAATCCTGCACGAAACCAAGAACGGCGAACGTCGGCGCGTTCCCTTATCCGGGCAGGGTTTGGAATTGTTACGCGAACATGGCAAGGTCAGGCGGCTTGATACCGACTTATTGTTCCCGGGCATTAAAGACCCGTTAAAACCGATTGATTTACAAACCCCTTGGGAGACCGCACGGAAACGCGCACAGATAACCGAATTTACCTGGCATGACCTTAGACACTGCACGGCTTCTTATCTTGCTATGAACGGTGCGGCCATGCCTGAGATAGCCGAAGTATTGGGACATAAGACCATGCAGATGGTCAAAAGATACGCCCACCTTTCAGACGGCCATATAAGTAATGTGGTTGCTTCGATGAATGAAAAGATTTTTGGAGGCGTGTGATGGGCGATTTATTAGATGAGTCCAAACTATTTAAAGAGCGGCAAAAGGCGTTTGCAGAATCCGAGGCAAGCCGGACATCTGCTTATAAGAAGGTTAGCGGAAAAGACTGGTTAGTGACTGCCACGGAATTATTAGAAATTCCTATTTCTGATTTGCAGGCAAGACAAAATTCAAAAGAAGACAATGAAAGGCATTTCCTTTTGCATACATGGCTAAATCCGATTAAAGACGCTATAGCCATTCAAAAAAGCATGTGGAACAAGTTGTGTGAAGGTGAAAATAAAAAGGACGTGAGGATAAAGCCTAACTATTGTCATCATTACCACGAAGCCCTTAACCGGATACACTGTAAGTAAGATGAAATTTACCAACTTTATGAGCGACGAACCCCCTGATGAAAACGCCACGCCGACTTTAATACTTGAGTATGGTGAACCAGAACTATCACCGAGCGACGCGATAGGGCTTTATCCGGCGCTTAAATTTTTGGGTGATGACTGGACGTCGGAAGAATTCGCATTGCAAGTTTTTTATGGCGCTATTCGTGCGTTTGAGAAAAAACTACGAAGCTGAAAAGCTAAGGTTTGTTACCAATATACAAGATTGGCTAAAAGACCACGGCAAGGCTGAAGCCTTTAGCAATGAACCTTATTCAATTGATGATACTTTACTAAATTTCAAGTATTCAAAATCCGAACTATCCCAATTCAAGCCTGAATACCGGTATATTTCTTTTAAGCTAGCCAGTGAGCAAGTTAAAAAACTAATCGGTGACATTAAGAAAGCGGAACGGTTTTTGATGGATAGACTAAAAAGCAGTGAAATTTTTGCATTTCATCCATTTGTCGGAACGGTTACGCCGGAACTATCCATGGAAGGTTTACGATGGCGGAAGGGTTATTTTGCAGAATGGCAATTAAAACGTTTGCTTGAAAATGAGTTTGGCGAAAAAGAAACACCAGAGAACATAACCAAAGCTGCGGGGAATGGTGGCATGGGTAGCCAAGATAAAACTAAAACCAAGTATGAGCAGTATAAAAACAGTGTTGATGAATTGGTTAAGACATCAGGAATTGACTTGAACAATTTGACGGTGGAAGACATTTTCAAGCAAGTAAAACAAACTGACAAAAACTTATGGAACATTCAATCAACAACCTTTAAGCGCAATATTTGGCCAAAATACAGCAAAGAAAATAATTTACAAAAGCAACCGGGGCGGCCTCGTAAAAAATAAAATATAGGGGATGAAAAATCCCCTTTTTTTTGTCCGTAGAAAAATCAAGGCCTAGAAATACGGGGAATATAGGGGAATATAGGGGGCGAGGCAGCGCCCGTATTTTATGTTATAAATCAACGTATTATAATATTAGCATACCTAGAGTTTTACAACACTAGATATAACTCCTTATTTCAGTTCATGTCGGGAGACATCAAAACAGCCAAAAAACCGAAGCAGTACAAACCCCCTTCCTTTACTTCACTGTTAAGCAATTTACAGCAAAACATCCCGCCTTCACTCTTGGGGGCGTTCGCTCCTTAATCTTCAATGAAAACACCAATGGCCTTAAATCATCCGGGGCAATTATTCGCATAGGCCGAAAAGTTCTTATTAATGAACCAAAGTTCTTTAATTGGGTTGAAGCACAAAACCAAGGCGGTGTGAAATGAGCACGCCTACATTTCCTAGAACTGACAGCTTAACAGCACGGGCATTAATGCGGCTTGTGTCCGGGCAGCAATTCACCCACCGAGACTTTCAGAACGCAACGGCCAGTTATCGACTTTCAGGCCATATCGAACAGTTAAGGAACCGTCATGGCTGGCCGATTGCAACGAAGGAAGAAACCGCGCCAACTACTGATAAAGTGCCAAGGCTTGCAACCTTCGGACGGTATTTAATCGAGCCGGAAGTATTAATTATGCAACGAGGTAAACTGGGAGAACGGTTAGACAGATTTATTAAGAATGTCCAACTCTTTGAGGCAACGGCGGCGGCAACTGCCGAGCCAAAATTCAAAATGAGTTATATATCAAAATCAACTCAACCGCAATTGTAACCGAGTTTTTAGTCATGGCAAAGAAAAAACCAAGACTTGGCTATGACCAGAGGGGCGGTGTTTTGGCCGTCTCTCGGGCAATGCGCGAGTCATACGTTTACGAAACGATGTCCGCCAATGCAAAAGTATTAATGGACTTATTACAAATACAATGGCGCAACGATAGACCTGTTGGCTATGGAGTTCGTGAAGCAGCTCAAAAGATTGGTTGCACTGCAAATACTGCAAGCAAGGCATTTAAAACACTACAGGAGCGCGGCTTTATTATTTGCCATGCTGAGGAGTTTCTTCAACAGCAAAACAGGGAGTAAGGCGCGTGAATGGCGTTTAACGTGGATGCCTTTTGAATGCAGAAATCCAACTCACGACTGGGAGAAATGGCAGCCAGAAAATACAATAACCGTATCAAAATGAGACACGCAAATTGATTTTGTGTGCTTCATTTTGAGACACAAAAAATACTCAACTGGATTTGTGTCTCAAAAAGAGACATGCAACATGAAAAAATCAATGACTTACAAAACCCTTGCGTGCTTCATTTTAATACATACCTACTAATACCACTGGTACAGATAAATAATCACGGCCACAGCAATAAATCAGCCTACAACTCGGTGGAGTCCTTCAGGATAATAAACCCAACTTTAGATACTTTAGCGGGTGCGAGTGGTATAGGCATTTTAAGAAAAATATTAACGAACTGAAAAGAGCAGAAAGAGAACAGATATGAAAGAACATTTATTTAAGCCCGGACAATCGGGAAACCCGAACGGTAGGCCGAAAGATAAAATACCGGCTACAATTCTTAGAAAATCCATTATTGAAGATATGCCAGCAATAATTAACACACTGGTAAATTTAGCCAAGGGCGGCGACGTACAGGCGGCAAAGGTGCTTCTGGATCGCATTTGTCCTGCATTGAAGCCACAAGCTATGCCCATATCATTGCCGGTAAATGGCACGCTGGTTGAACAAGGTAATGAAATCATTAGGGCAACCATGGGCGGATTGATAGCGCCTGATATTGGCAGCCAATTAATAACAGCATTGGCTAATCAAGCAAAATTGATTGAACTGCACGAATTGACTGAACGAATAACACGAATAGAAAAACAATTGGAGTCCAAAAAATGAATATAGAAACACGATTGCAAAAAATAGAAAAAGCCACACCAAAAATCAATTCAATGAGCAATTTATCGGATAAAGAATTGCAATCTGAATTAGATCGAATTAAAGCCGAATTGAAAGTATTAATTGAAATTGGTGAGTTAACTACTGATGAAATTGCCGAAGTGAATAGAGTGCTGCATCGTGCGGAACTGTTCCATGAGTAGCCAATATCAAACAAGTAGCCCACCCCCTATCAAAACGGTAAGGCCACCCCCCGGTTTTCTATATATATAGACTTTCAGAAATTAATTTTCCAAAATCCACAAAAATCATAACCAAACGCCTTTAAAATACCTTCACTTACAATCCTTATAATAAGCATAGCAATGATAACCTTTTCCAAAGAACTATTGAAAAAACTACGAGCAAGTTCGTTAATTGCGTTCAAATTAAAAAATATTCAAGCATACCGATTAGCAACAGCACTGATTTGTTATGGCGAAGGGCGAGGAATAAACGAGATTGCCATACTGTTTGGAATAAGCGTCAAAACTGTCGTCAATTGGCTAATAAAATTCATGTCCGGAGGAATAAACTGGGTAATGGGTAAGCATTACCATGGCCGTGGACGCAAAGAAAAACTGACTAAGGAACGTGCATAAAATAACTTATGCAACTTCTGAAATTGTCGCTTCAGGAATGGCAGTATAATTCCATTGCCCCAGATGCTTATCAAATACAATTCGCATGGATTCTTTAAACCCCTCCACAACTTTTCTGCCCGTTTCATAAACCTTGTTAAAAATACAGGCAAAGACTTTTAATCCCGCTTTTGTTGTTGTCTTTTCTATTAACTCTTTCATAAATACATGGCTGATTAAA
>JAQTPT010000053.1 GCA_028712795.1 Methylococcales bacterium | reverse complement strand
TGGACTTAGGAAACCGATGGTTAATCTTATCGAAGCAGTCCATTAACTCTCGCTCCTTTGAAGATTTTGGGTTGGCAAACAAATCCATCTGACCAGGCATGCTATTGGGGTGAAGGCCACTTAATTGGACACCGCATTTATGGTAACGGTAACCCTCCTTGTAAATGCCCTGCAATAATTGCTTGGCAGCATTGATTAACCTGCGTGTATCTTGCGTACCTATTGCCAATTTCAAAGTTGCTGAACGTTGATATTGAGGTTCTTGGGGATTAAATGGGTTAGTCCTGATAAACACAGTTAAACGATCTGCCGTCGAATCCTGTGCTCTGAGCTTTTCCGCCGCTCGACTACAGAACTCGGCTAAAGCTTCGGATAATTCCATCAAATTATTTATAGGCCGTTTAAAACTTCGGGAACATAGGATTTCTTGTTTGTCCGGCGCTATTTCAGCAAGCTCCAGGCAGGAAATGCCATTCAGTTCCATAACCGTTCTAGCCAAAACGACACTGAACTGTACCTGCATTCGCTGGGCAGGCTGCTGCGCCAAAGCCCAGACGGTGTTAATGCCGAGTTGCGAGAGCTGCTGGCTCAGTCTTGAACCTATACCCCAGACTTCATTGACAGGTAAAAGACGCATTAACCGCTCCCGCCGTTGAGGGCAGGACAAATCCACTACACCGTTGGTCTTAGGCCATTTTTTGGCGGCAAAATTTGCCAGTTTTGCCAATGTCTTAGTCGGCCCTATACCAACACAAACCGGAATACCAATATTCTGCTGAATAGCTTGTTTAATAGAGATGCCATAACTGATAGGGTCTTGCTCACAGATTCCGGTTAAATCCAGGAACGCTTCGTCAATCGAATAAATTTCGGCGCTCGGTGTAAATGTCTCTAACAGGAACATTATCCTGGACGATAGGTCGGCATATAACGGAAAATTTGCAGAAAAAAGATGAACATGATGTTGCTTAACCAAGTCGGCCACCTGAAACAAGGGTGTACCCATTTTTACCCCAAGGGCTTTTAAAGCGTTATTCCTGGCGATAAAACAACCGTCATTATTGCTGAGCACACCCACCGGTTTGTTCCATAAGTCAGGGCGGAATAGGCACTCGCAACTGACATAAAACGCGTTGCAATCCACCAAAGCGATAAGAGGTTGCGCTGCCATTACAGAAGATGGATGACATGAGTAACGATACCCCAGATCACTGCATCCATATCTGGATTGATAACAATATCTTTATAGTCCGGATTTTCCGCTGTTAAAACCATCCGGCCTTTTTGGGTTTTGAGGCGTTTCACTGTCAATTCCCCGTTCAAGGCGCAAATGATCACTTTACCGGAAGAAGGTTTAAGTGAGCGGTCTACGACCAGAATATCATTGGGGTGGATACCGGCGCCGATCATGGAATCGCCCTCGGTACGGACAAAAAAGGTGGCCGCCGGGTGCTTAACCATCAATTCATTCAAATCCAGCGATTTTTCGACAAAATCGTCGGCGGGTGAAGGGAAGCCCGCAGCTACTTTGCCACTGAATAAGGGAATCGGCACCTTTAGCGGCAACTCGCATGGATAAAAAATTTGAGGATTCGGATAGACCATAAAGTAAATTTTTTAAGGAAAGCTAAAGTATACTATTCGTTCTTTACTTGTTCTCTTTTTTATTGCGGCGCCTCATCTCCATGGATTTGCCGAGGCGTTCTTCCATCCAGGGCCGGGATGTCTTTTAACTTGTTCAGCATAAACTCCAGCTTCTCCAGATCGCCCTTGACGATCTGTTGTTCGTCGGGCGTTAACGGCACCTCCTCAAGATAGCGATGCAAAAACGCTTTGGCGGCCAGTGCTTCTCCCTTGGCCGAATCCTTGGGTATATTGAAGTCACAGCCAGCGCAGGCCATGCGGTGTGGGCAGGTACTCCAGAAGGGATTAGCGCAATACGAGGAGCCCAGATCATAATATCGGTAAGGCTCACCCTTGGCTGCCGCACCGCTCACGACCGCTGTGTGGTCGATAAGTACTTCAATCAAGTGCGATAGCTGATCGGCTTTAGCGAAAGCACCTGCTAATTGCGTAGGTTTTGTCCGAATATAGTACAAAGTAGATTTCGGACTGCGATGCCCTGACCATCGCATCAACTCAATAAGCGACATTCCCTGCGGCACACTGGCTAAGGCGGTGACTGCCGAGGCACGACCCCTATGGCTGGTGATTTTGCCCACGCTGTCCTCAAGCGGCAATCCGGCCTTGGCACACAGCATGGGGATGATGGTTTCATTGATCATACTATGCCCAATCGTCTTGCCACGGTATTGAAACAGAAACCGTACACGCTCACCGGTCTTAGGATCAGTGAGAGGGCTTTGTTCTGGGCGCTTAGTCTCCCATTCAAGAATAAATTGCCGTACGACCGCGCTCACTGGCTTTGTAAAAGCGGTGAAGGTTTTGCCGGCCGGCACATCCAAATAACATAATGTGTTGGCAGCAATCGTCTAGCCGGTCGCTTCATCAACGATGGGGTCATTTTGCGCCCGTGCACAACCGACGCGAAGGCGGGTGATTTCGTTCTGGCGAAGCCCGGCATGAGTCCAGATCACACTGATCGCTTGTAACATCTCAAAGGGGTACCAGATTTCACCTAGCCTATAGCTTGGTTCGAGATTGAGACTGGCCCACACTAACTTCAGCCAAAAATTATCGTCTATGGCTCGCGGATTGGGGCCGCATAGTCTCAAGATTGAATTCGGCGTTGCCAAATGATAGTGTGGATTAAACTTCAGTTGCACCCACCCCCAGTGCTGAATATCACTGAAGAAACGCCGTATGGCATACAGTACGCCGCGTTTGGAATTAGCGTTCAGTGGCGTTCCCAGATTGCCTCGTCCTGTATAGTCGAACGAATGCAGTTGCCATTCGCCAACCTTGAGCCTGTTTAGGGCCGCGAGAAAATCAGCGCAGGTTTCGACTGTCCACTCCGCCGGGCTGGTGATTTCCGGATGATTTTGGGCTAGCCACAGGCCAGCACGCAGAATAAAGCTGTAGTTCGACTCCCGTGTCTTGGGTTGCAAAGTTGATGTTTCCCGCCAGCGTCGGCAAAAGTCGGCCCATTCTGAAGCAATACCTTCCGTACTCTTTTCCTTCCAAGAGACATAATTGCGCATGCGCAATGGTTTGGGCAAGATACCCAGCGCGGCCAACCCGTGGGAGATCTTACCGATACTGCGAGCTTGTGTGGTGTACTTTTCACGAGTGCGTTCCAAGAGCTCGCCATCGAAACTTTCCAGGTAGGGATTGCGGTTCTCCAGCATCACGGCTGCCACGATGGATGGAAAATTCTGCTCCAGCGAAATCTTGCCGTAACCAATGTTCTGTAAAGCCTGATGCAATCGTGCGCATTCTTGATCGAAGAGTTCTCTGCCGAAGATGAAACGTGCGAGGGATGACAGGTAGAACTTTGAGCAGACGCAATGGACGAGGCGAAAATCGCAGAGAAGGTACGCGATTGCGACGATAGACGACTGAGACTGTACGCTGGCCGATGAGGAGCCAATCAGATTGAGCCACACCTGCTGCTCCCAAACCCAGTAAGGCTGTTGAGTTCGCTGAACTTCCAGCAGAACCATAGTCTGGGCTCGGGAAAGTCCGCCATGCCGGTGTTGACTCGAAGTCAATGCAACAACGTCCTCCAGGGGACGACAGAGTCGGGGCAAAGCAGCTCGAATACTATCTCGAATGCCTGTTGTACCACTCCAATTAGCCAATACGTTCCGCTCGGTTTCCGAGAGCAATGGACTACGATCATACTGAACTAAATCGATGGGCCATTGCCACGTATAAGGGCTTGCAGAATCTACTTGATCCATTGGCCATTTACTCTTTTTTCTCAAATAACGCCGCATCGATTTTGGCATCAGCAAAGCGTATGGCCTCCGTCATCCGGGCTAACAGATCAGTGCCGGAAAGATGAAGATACATTAAAGTTGTTTGCGGATTACGATGTCCAGCATAGGCACTCAATTCATGTAATTTCCAACCAGCCTGAGCAAGGTGTGTCAAACGCAAATGGCGCAAACTATGAGTACTGAAGCCCGCAACTCCGGCTTGTTTTGCCAGGCCCTCAATAATTTTGCTCCAGGTCCATTTCGAAATCGGCTGGCCTGCGTTGCGGTGCGACTCGGAGATAAAGACCAAGCCGGCATGCCGATCGATCTGATGACGGTAATCCAGATACTCACTCAATGCCTTTCCTGCCGTAGCGGCATAGCAGACCACCCGAGGAGTACTACTCTTTGTGGTTTCGGGCCGGATTCGGATTAGACGATGAGCGAAATCGAAGTCGGTGACTTGAAGATTGACCAATTCCTTCCGCCGCAAGGCACCGTAATAGGCGAGCGCGAACATCAGCCGGTTCCGCAGGGATTCCTGGGCGACCGTTTCGATGAGCTTTTTCCAATCTTCTTCGGAGGGTATGGCGGGTAGTAGTTTAAGTCGCCTGATCAGGCCGCGCGCGAACCCGGGATGGTCGTTGTCGCCACGGGTTGAAACGCTAAAATAAGTTCCACGCGGGACCGGATTGGATTCCCGAACGTCCTGATAAACCAAATGGTCGTACCATAGGCGAATTGCCGTAAGGTACTGTTGCATCGTAGCATTCGAGCAGCGGTGTGACGTTTCCCCATCCTGAGTATCGCCACCCAAATGCCTAACATAGAGAGAAACGTGCTCCAGTGTGGCAGTTTCAGCGTTGACACCTAACTTTAAACAGAAGTGAAGGTACTTACAGAGAGCACGCGCATAAGCATCAAGCGTGGCATCGGCACGGCCCAAGTTACCCAAAAGAACTAGCCACGATCTACCGTGCGGGTTTTCAGACAGAATGGGGTAACGCTCCCAAACAAGGTCAGCCATAAACTTGTGAATCCTCCCGGCCCTAAAGCGATTCTCGCTAAATTATGACATCAATTATTTTGATTCCAAATAACTTACTAAAGCGTGTAGTTAGATGAAAAAAGTTTTATCTGGTGTTGATTGACCAGTTGCTGAATCTGAAAAAGAGGAACACCCATTTTGATGCCCAAATCTTTAACTTCCTTGCTACGGGCGACGATGCAGCCATCATTATTGCTCAATACAGCCACCGGTTTGCCGATCAGATCAGGCCGGAACACCCGCTCACAGGAAACGTAAAAATTGTTGCAATCGACGAGTGCGAGCAGCGGTTGCATTACACTGGATGAATAACGTTAGTGACCACGCCCCAGACCACCAGCTCAAGTTCTTCATGGATGGCAATATCGGGATAGGCGGGGTTCTCTGCTTTCAGTTGCCATTGCTCATTATTGCGTTCCAGGCGCTTTACCGTCAGTTCGCCGTTCAACGCACAAATGACGATCTTCCCCGGCACTGGCTCGATGGATCGATCCACGACCAGAATATCGTTGGGATGAATGCCGGCACCGAGCATGGATTCACCTTGAGCGCGGACAAAGAACGTAGCTGCCGGCTTTTTTACCAGCAGTTCGTTCAAATCCAGGGTTTTCTCGACGTAATCATCGGCAGGAGACGGAAACCCGGCTGCCACTTTGCCAGTAAACAGCGGCAAGGCAATTGAGCTTGGCGTTTTGGAGGGGAAGAGAATCGCCGCCGTGCTGTTGGCTAGTTGCTCAAACCGCCTCTTTCGGTCATCAAGCAGAGTTTTGATGGTGGGTACCAGGCTTTCGGGAATGCGAATGGCCGTGGTAGATTCGCCGTAAGCGGATGAACCTTTTTTGCGGCCAGCGTTAGGCCGTTGACCGCCGCGTTTATTTAAGGTAGTTTCTGGCATTGATAAAAATTTGTTCTATTATGAATAATGTACATTAATCATAAACACCAAAAAGGGCAAGCAATTTAAAATGTGTGGACGATTTGCGCTATACAGTGATCCTTTTACCTTGGCTAGGCGGTTCGAGGCCGATGCGCCTCCAGAGCTGAGCCCGCGCTATAACGTAGCGCCGTCGCAAAATATTCCCATTGTTCGGGACGAAGGGGAAAAAAGGCGCTTTGTGCTGACTCGATGGGGCTTGATCCCGCATTGGGCGAAGGATATAAAGATCGGCTACAGCACCATCAATGCCAGAGCCGAGACCGTAGCCAGTAAACCGGCGTTCCGCAATGCCTTCCGGCACCGGCGTTGCCTGATTCCGGCAGATGGGTTCTACGAGTGGCAAGTAATTCCGGGTTCGAAAATCAAGCAACCCTGGTTTATTGTGCTTGGGGACAGGGAGCCCATGGCGTTTGCCGGATTATGGGAACGATGGCGGAGTCCCGAAGGCGAAGAGTTGGAGTCCTGCTCCATCATCGTGACGGAAGCAAACGAGATCATGCGGGCAATCCATGATCGTATGCCAGTGATTCTTGCGCCTTGCGATTGGGATGCTTGGCTGGAACCGGAGGCCAAGGATGCGGGAGTCCTGCAAGGTCTGCTAAAACCATACCCGGCAGAAGGCATGGCGGCTTGGCCGGTTAGTACGAAGGTCAATAGTCCACGGAATGATTCGGTGGAGTGTATGGAGGCGTTGGGGTGATGTATTTTGCAAACTGTCCATGGATCAACGCATTGGATAGGGTGTTGAAAGCTGTAGCGTCCCGCTACAATTACGGGAATAGTATGCGCTCAATAATCGGTAATGCTTGCCGCATATGTTCAAAGCTGTGTGCCCCCCCGTCAAAGGCCACCACATTGGCGATGGCTTGATATTTTGAAAGTGTTTTTTCTGAATCGATCAGTTCATCGGCCCTATCCAGTAGAATTGTTCTGTCTATAACTTGATGATTGTCGACAAGTTCTTGCTCATATCGCAGATATTGCTCACAGTGATTATGATCCCAATGGTAAGGCTGGCCGGTTTCATAGTTTTCTGTCACGCCAATAAATTGTCGTAGCAACTCGCTGGGCCTGATTGCCGGGTTTATCATGATGGCATGACACCCCGTTTTCATTGCCAGGTATTCGCTGGCAAACCCACCCATCGACGAACCCATAAAAATCACGTCATAGCCTTGATCCAAGTATTGATTCCACTCAAATAGTAAATCTTCGACGAGATTTTGAAAATCACGGTAATCAACATTAGGCGTATAAAACAAAACAGCCTTTTCCGCGCAAAACTCTTGCATTACGAAAAGCTTTTCCTTACCGGTTAACAAATTGCCGTCTATGTCCAGCGATGCGGAATTGAAACCGTGAAGGTAAATGATGGCTTTCTTCTTCATGACCTAATAACGCTCCTTCATGAATAGGAGGGCCTTTGTTGCCAGATCATCGGAGTCATGCCAGAGATTACGCCAGACACACAGTGTATTGGAAAGATTTGGATCAACGACTTCTGATGAAAATGATTCAAACGTAATGGGCCCTTGGTAATTGATTTTTTTCAGAGCATTGAAAAACGAATCAAAATTCACATTGCCTGTGCCTAGATACCCCCGGTGACTTTCGCCAATATGCACATAACCCAGTCGATCTTTTGCGGCCAACACTGATGTCTCCATACCATCTTCTTCTATGTTCATGTGGTAGGTGTCCAGGTGCAAATAGGCATTAGGGCGATTGACCTCATCCAGAAAAGCCAATCCTTCCAAGCCTGTATTCATGATATTGGTTTCGTAGCGGTTGACGACTTCAAGGTCAATATTAATGCCTTTATCCGCTGCATAATCCGCCAGGCGCTGCATAGCGGCGACTGAGTTAGAGCGATTTTCTTTTGATGCCGGCCCTGGATATTTGCCTAGCGCACAATAGATGACACCACAAAGTTCGGTTCCACCAATAGCATAAAGGACATCGGTTGCTTTACGGAGCAATTCGTCGCCCTTGGCGACAATCGCCAGGTTCGTACTGGTGACATCGGTACCGGCTGATAAGCCAAGCGATGCGTGAGCACGAAGATTAAATTCCTGAAGCAAATCTTTGGTCAACACAACATCCACCTTCCACGGATCGAGCAGGGCTATTTCAATGTAGTCGTATCCCGCCCGAGCAGCCCCACTGATAGCTTTTCGTGCGCCTTCTGGCGTCCAATCGCCCGACCATACAAGTGCGTGACCACCGTATTCCAAAGATTTTGAAAATGACATAACTTGCTCCTTTATTAGTTTGAATTGCGTATTTGTAGCGTGGGTGTTAAACATTTATTCTGTAATACCGCACTTGTCACGCGCAGCATTGACTCGGTCTCTCATTTCCTTGCCTGGTTTGAAGTGAAGCGCTACTTTAGCCGGTAAATTAATTGCTTCGCCCGTTTTAGGATTACGCGCAACACGGGGAGGTCGATGATGCAAATTAAAACTACCAAACCCTCTAATTTCAATCCTTTCGCCCTGGACTATTGCATCTGCCAACTGTCTCAGGATGCAATTCAGCGCCAACTCCACATCTTTTACCTGAAGTTCAGGTAATTTCTCATTTAGCGCACGCACCAGTTCTGATTTAAGCACTGTTTAACTCCCTTAGTAATAGGGCGCTGATTTTAGCAGATTACAAGCCCTCGCCTTAATCAGGATATGGTTGTTTATGGATGTGGTTTTGGCTTGACTTATGGTTGTTTATGGGCGTAAATATGGTTATTGAGGATACTTCCATGCTAAATACTGACACCATCCAGATCACACCTGAACTGCTGGCTCTCATCGCTGAGATTGAGGAATTCAAGGGCGCTTGGCGTGCCCTTGGCACATTGGCCCCAGAGCGATTGAGCGCCTTGCGCCGCGTAGCGACCATAGAAAGCATTGGCTCTTCGACCCGCATCGAAGGAAGCAAACTATCGAATCGTGACGTTGAGCGCTTGTTGGGCAATCTCGAAATAAAATCTTTCGCCACCCGCGACGAGCAAGAAGTAGTTGGCTATGCCGAAGTCATGGACACAATTTTCCATGCCTGGCCTGACATCAAGATCACCGAGAACCATATCCGGCAGTTTCATCGCGACCTTCTCACTTACAGCCACAAGGACGAATGGCATCGCGGCAATTACAAAACATCGTCGAACAGCGTGGCCGCCTTCGACGAAAACGGCCAGCAGATCGGTATTGTGTTTGAGACGGCTACGCCCTTCGATACGCCCCGCCTTATGGCCGAGCTGATTGATTGGCTGAATGAGGTCCGCAACACTGGCCGCTTGCACCCCTTGCTGATTATCGGCGTGTTTGTCGTGGTGTTCCTGGAAATCCATCCATTTCAGGACGGCAACGGTCGACTGAGTCGAATTTTGACCACGTTGCTTTTGTTACAAACGGGCTATGCCTATGTCCCCTACAGTTCACTTGAGAGCGTCATCGAGCATAGTAAAGAAAGTTACTATCTCGGTTTGCGGCAAACGCAAGGCACGATCCGCACAGACGCACCGGACTGGCAGCCTTGGCTGAAATTCTTTTTACGCGCTTTGCATCAGCAAATGAAGCGCCTGGCCGCCAAGGTAGAGCGTGAAAAGCTAGTGATCGCGGCTCTGCCCGAGTTGGCTGTGCAAATTCTCGACCACGCCCGTAACCACGGGCGGGTGACGATTGGCGACATGATTCGCTTGACCGGCGTCAGCCGCAACACGCTGAAAGAACATTTCCGCAAACTGGTGGAGAACGGTCATATTGTCCGGCATGGAAACGGCAAGGGCTCATGGTATGCTTTGCCATAGTGTTATTTAGATGACAGTCAACTTACTATAACTGTCTATAATTTATAAGTTTATAGACATGAAAATTGCACTAAAAAACAATGCCTATTAAATCGTTTTGCACCACATTAGTAGACAATTTGTCTATTAATCAATTTAAGAGACGGTTTTAACAAATGTTTTTTGGCTATATGAGAGCCAATAATTTAGCTTAGCATACGAATTTTTCCGTTTCGTGAGCTGGCCCCCCTAATAATGACGCCAATAAAAATCAAAGTGGAAGTGAAACCCTATGAATCTCAGTACCGCCTGTAAACCCCGGCAAAGTGTTTTTGATCGATCTCGTAGAGATGTTGTTTTAAATATTGATGACTTGCTTAAAGACCGTATTAGTCCTGATCAGTTTTTTGATGAAAATTTTATTACCTCGGGAATGCAGACTTTACTGGATAAGGTCTTTGAGCGATTAGAAGGGCGTAGCAATCAGGCGAGTACATTCCTGCTTAGCCAGGCGATGGGTGGCGGTAAAACTCATAACATGATTGCTTTAGGACTATTGGCTAAAAATCCTGCTTTACGATCAAAGATTCTGGGCAAAGAGGGGCAAGGCTCTCGTTTAGGTGCAATTCGGGTGATTGGCTTTAATGGCCGTGAATCAGATGCGAAATTTGGTATATGGGGTGAACTTGCCGAACAACTGGGTAAGAAAGAAGTTTTCCGTGACCTTTATTCGCCTTTAAGCGCACCCGGTACAACGGCCTGGATTAATTTACTTAAAGGTGAACCCACCATTATCTTTTTGGATGAATTGCCGCCGTATTTTGCTAATGCAAAAGCCAGAGAAATTGGTGAAACAACACTGGCTCATGTCACCAATACCGCTCTTTCCAATTTAATGGTCGCTGTTGACCGTCCTGAATTATCGAATGTTTGCGTGGTTATATCCGATCTTCGCGCATCTTATGAGGATGGCTCAAACGAGCTCAATCAGGCCTTAGACAACCTTGCTAATGAAGCAAACCGTTCATCATTACGTTTAGAACCGGTTAATCCACAAGGGGACGAGCTATACCATATTTTGCGCACCCGCTTATTTTCTGACTTACCCGATGATGAAACGATTAGAGAAGTCGCCCAAGACTATGCTGAAGCCGTTCGCAAAGCCAAGCAAATGGATATTACCAATGCCACACCGGAATCCTTTGCTGCGCAATTAATTGAATCTTACCCCTTTCACTTTTCAATCCGTGATCTGTATGCACGCTTTAAAGAAAATCCAGGGTTCCAACAAACACGCGGTTTAATTCGGTTAATGCGCGTTATTGTTGCTGATATGTATACCGTAAATAGTAAAGGTGCAATCCGTGCAGACCATGTTAAATTAGTTCATCCCTACGACTTTAATCTTAACAACGAAGAAATACAGTCAGAAATCCGCGCAATAAACCCTTCTTTAACAGAAGCTATTACCCATGACATTGCCAAAGACGGAAATTCAATAGCCGAAGAGTTAGACCTTCGCTTAGGGACAATAGACGATGCGCAAGACGTGGCCAAACTCATATTAGTGGCTTCATTAGCGGCTGTTCCTGGGGCAACGCATGGCTTGCGAGATAGTGACATTGTCAGTTTTCTATGTGCGCCAGGACGTGATATTTCAGCGGTCAAAAAGAATGTCATTGATTACTTGCCTACCCAAGCTTGGTATTTACACCGTAGTATTGATGGCCGTTTATTTTTTAAAAACATTCAAAATTTGGCTGCCAAACTTCACAGCCAAGCCAATTCCTATAACGAAGAAACTTGTTTAAAAGAATTGCGCAAGTATATAGAGGGTTTATTCGCACCACCGCAAAGATCCGATTGCTATCAAGATATTCGGGTTCTTCCAGACTTGGATGACGTTGAATTAAAAATGGACAGGGTCACCTTAATCATTACTGAACCCGCTAGCACCCCCTTGCAAAACAGCAAACTCAGTGAAGCATGGCAAAAATTCTTTGACAGCGCCGATTTTAAAAACCGGGTGTTATTTTTAACGGGAAGTAGGCGCAATATGGATCGGTTAATGGAGCAAACCCGACAATACAAGGCTATCAACGACATTCTGGCAGAATTTAGTGCTGAGCGTATCGCGAGCAGTGATCAGCAATATCGTGATGCCGAAAACTCACAGGACAAAATTACGCTTAGCTTGCGCAGTGCGCTACAAGAAACCTTTACTACCCTTGTTTACCCCGGCATAGGCAACGCCCTGCGTGTAACGGATTACCGTATCCACTTTGAAAACAATCAATTTGATGGCGAAAAGCTGATACGTGGCACCTTGGAACAAAAAGGCAAATTTACCACCGATGTCAGCAGTGATACCTTTCGTAAAAAAGTTGAAGCGCGGCTATTTCGTAATCAACAAAAGTCCCAGTGGAACGAAGTGCTTAGGACCGCTGCGACCAATACCGAATGGAATTTCCATGACCCCAAATCCCTTGATGCTCTCAAGATAAAAATGCTCGACATGGGTGCATGGGTTGATGATGGCGGTATTATTAACCGTGAACCGCCAAAGCCGGAAACCCAGGTCAATGTTCAGTTGTTAAGCCGCAATCCTGATACGGGTGAGGTTAACTTGAAAATAACGCCTGTCAACGGAAACAAGGTGCTTTATGAGCTAGGCCATAACTCGCCCAGTTCCGCATCAATGGATGTCGCTGAAACTGAGGGTGGTTATTCAAGGTTTAGCACGAGCGATATGCGCGTTACTTTTGCATGTATCGATAGCCGGGGTGAACATGACCAGGGCAGCGTTTATGTATGGGAAAACACGCTGCAACTTAAACATGAAGTGATTCAACAGGGCGATAAGTGGCGAGTTGAACTGAAAGCTGTACCCGGTGGAGCGGAAATACGTTATACCACTGATGGCTCAGACCCCAGTAGTTTAGGCGCTAGTTACGACAGTGTATTTGAAGTTCCGGCATCCAGTCGATTTGTACAGGCAATCGCCACCAAAGATGGGATTCAATCTCGACTGGAAAAAATCGATATGGATCAATATCGTGATAAAAAAGTCGTGATTGAACCTTCAAAACCTTTGACGTGGAATACCCACCAGCAAGGGACATTATCCGCTAAAGCCGCTTTTGATTTTATTGAACGTTTAATAAAATTCGAGGGTACGGTGCAAGGCGTTATTATCGATGTATTTGCTAATGATGAATCCGCCTCACTCAGCTATAGCGCCGAAGGCTCGACTCAATACACAGGTGAAGAAATTAAAACGCTATTGGAAAAACTGCAAGGCGTGATGAAAGGCAGTCAGGTCAGTATCAGTGTTGAAGACGTTAAATTTCAACGCGGCCAACTATTAATCGACTGGTTAGCGGAAGTGGGTCGGCAACTTCAACCCGGCGAAGTACGTCAATGAGTACAGCAGTAAAAAAATCGCAACCTTTGGGTTTCGGCTTTGATCCGGAACAAACCGAGCACTGCTTTATTGTGACGGTACCCATCTCAAAAGCAAAAGATGCCAAGGTACTTATTTCCGAACATTTTCACTGGATAAAACCGGAAAAAGGACATGAAACGTCCCCAACTTTTAATGATGTGGATGCACAATTAAAGGCCGTTTTAAACCGCAACACTTGGGAACAGATAGAAGAACACGTTAAGGCCGAATTTAATCGTCGATTGCGAAACTTGGGCGTAAAAACCGGGCAGTGGCTTAAAAAAGGCCAGATACCAGTCGATCGAACCCTGGGCAAAGAACTCACTTTATTAGCCTGGGCTTTGGAAGATGCAGACCCGGAACTATCAGTAACAGCCGTACATAACTGGTTAGGCCTGGTACCTGAAGAACGCTGGTGGCTTTACACCATGACCAATGCTGCAACGGGACATGCGGTTAATGGCCGCAATAAAGGCTGGCGTAAGGCGGTGCGCTTTGCTTTAACTGAAAATCCGGTGATGGAAGGCGTGTTGCGTAATCGCAGGGCAGAGTTTGAACTGTCGTTAATGCCAGGAAAAATGTAAGGATGAATTTAATCGTCCACTAGGCAATTAAGCTAGCCTCGCAAAAAACTTTATACTCCTGTCCCTCTAAAAACAACCACTAATACTCATGCAACCAACTGATAAAACCTTTATTGAAACACAGTTTCCAGTATCGTTAATTTCCAAAGAATCCTATAAAGAACGTAAAGCCGGACAAGGACAGACATTAACTGGCTTGGGTAAATGGTGGGGGCGTAAACCATTAATTTTAATTCGTGCCTCTATTTTAGGCATGTTAATGCCTGCCAGCAATAATCCACAAAAAGACCGCGACATCTTTTTAAAAATTCTGACCATGGATGCGGAAGGCTTGTGGCAACGCCGTTCAACAGCAATTCCGGTAAAAACCATAGCCGAGTGGTTACCGGAACAGGAAGCAAAGCTGTTTTTTGATGTCAATGATCGGGGAGGCGTGCGCTGGACAAAAGGGTTAGATCAAGTAACAAAAGATGAAGTCACCCGCCGCTATTTTGATCACTTAAACTATGATGAAAAACTGGAATACTGTGACCGTCCCGAACAGATTGAAGGTCCCAGTGAAACGGCATGGCAAGACATTAATGCGCATTTAGGCACCACAGCAAATAGCATTCAACAACTGATAGACCAGCTTGGCAAAACGCGTTTTGGACATACACCCAAAGTTGGCGATGCCTTTTGTGGCGGTGGCTCAATCCCGTTTGAAGCTGCGCGAATTGGTTGTGAAGCCTATGGTTCAGACCTTAACCCGGTCGCGGCTTTGCTGACCTGGGCCAGTATCCATCTGATCGGCGGTGGTAAAGAAGTTCAGGAAAAAGTACAAGATGCTCAACAAGCAGCATTCGCCGCTGCTGACAAACAAATTAACGAATGGGGTATTGAGCATAACTCGCAAGGCTGGCGGGCGGATGCTTATCTATATTGCGTGGAAGCCGTATGTCCTGCTACCGGTTATTTGTTGCCATTAGCACCTAATTGGGTCATTAGCGAAAAAGATAAAGCCTGTGCAGTGCTTAAACCTGACCCTATCAATAAGCGCTATGAAATTGAGGTTATCGTAAATGCTAACCAAGAAATCTTTGCTAAAGCCAAGTTAGGAACCATACAAAATGGGCGTATGGTTTGCCCCGAAACAGGCGAAACTTTTTCTATTCCAGAAATTCGCGGTGATAAAAGAATTAATGGAAAAACTGTTTATGGTTTGCGGCTTTGGGAAAATAAAGACTTGGTGCCACGTTCTGACGATGTCTTTCAAGAGCGGCTTTATTGTGTGCGTTGGGAAGAAACTTATTGGACGACCAATACCAAAAGTGAACCGGTGGAAAAAACGCGTCGTCATTATTGTTCAATCACGCAAGAGGATTTGCAGCGAGAACTGCAAGTTATTGAATTACTATATGAACGATTTAGTAAATGGCAGGAAAAAGGCTATATTCCTAGTCGAATAATTGAACGTGGTGGTGATAAAACTGAAGAACTAATAAGAACTAGAGGGTGGAGTTATTGGCATCATTTGTTCTTGCCTCGCCATTTACTAACTTTAGGGTTGATTGGCGAATTATCCGAGCACGTTAATAAACTTGAGTGTATCGCAATATTTACTTGGACTGCCAAAGTTACAGAGCGATATGCCAGAATAATGGGTTGGGATTCTGCAAGGGATGGAACATCACATGTCTTTACTGATCAAGCTTTAAATACTTTTTATAGTATCGGATCAAAATCTTTCAATGGTGTGAAAACAATACCATTTGCGAATGCCTATTACGATATTAATAGTAAAAATCAAATAAAAACCGTAGATGCAAGAGATATTGATTGGTCTTGTGATCTTTGGATAACTGACCCCCCTTATGCAGACGCTATTTGCTACCATGAACTAACTGAATTTTTTCTTGCATGGTACGACAAGAGATTGCATCAGACCTTCCCTGATTGGTATGTTTCAACAAAAAAACAACTCGCAGTTCGTGGAAAAAACGAAGAATTTAAACGTTCGATGATTTCAATCTATCGTAATTTAGCCCAAAACATGCCTGATAATGGTCTGCAAATGGTTCAGTTCACACACCAAGACCCATCGGTATGGGCTGATTTAGGGATGATTTTGTGGGCATCGGCTCTACATGTTAGTGCCGCTTGGACTGTTATAACCGAGACTGACTCTGCTCGTAAAAAAGGCAATTATGTTCAAGGCACGGTATTGCTGGTGCTGCGCAAACGCACTCATCACGAAGAAGTTTTCCCTGACGAATTGCCCAGTCTAATCGAAGATGAAGTCCGCGCACAACTCGATGAAATGCTGGCATTGGATGATAAAGAACTACCCAACTTCGGCGACACCGATTATCAATTAGCCGCTTATGCCGCAGCCCTTAGAGTGATGACCCAATACTCTACCATCGAAGGCATTAACATTGAGAACGAACTGTACCGGGAAAAGCAAAAAAACCAAAAATCTGCATTTGAAAAACTGATTGACCAGGCTGTTGAAATTGCCTGTAATTATTTAATTCCCACCGGTTTTAATGAGTTTGAATGGAAAGGCTTGGCGGCTTCCGAACGGCTGTATTTAAAAGGTCTGGAATTGGAAAAACACGGGGAACTCCGTACTGGTGCGTATCAGGAGCTCGCCAAAGGCTTCGGCGTACGTGAATACACGTTTATGTTTGCTAAAACCAAAGCCAATGAAGTACGCTTTAAAACCGGCACAGAATTTAAACGTTCTAATCTGGGTGGTGAAAACTTTGCCGGTTCTTTAATGCGTCATGTGCTGTTTGCCCTGCACGAAACAGTCACTAAAGAAAATGCGAGAGAAGGGGTCAATTACCTGACTGCGGAAGTCACCGATTACTGGGGCAATCGTAAGAAAATAATGGAAATATTGCGCTACTTAAAGCGCCTTGCCCATACAGATCACATGCCGCACTGGGAAGTCGATGCTGAAGCCGCGCAAACCCTCGCTGGAGCCATAGAGAACTTCAACGCATAACTTTTGGAGGATAAATTCCATGACTACAAATCTTGCCATTGATGATGATTTAATAAATGAAGCGCTAACATTGGGACACTTTAAAACCAAGGAAGATACTGTTGTTACGGCGTTAAGGGAATTCATTAATCGCCGTAAGCAATTGGAAATTGTTGATTTATTCGGTCAATTTGATCCTGATCCGGATTATGATTATAAGCAGGGGCGGCATTCTTGAAAGTATTGGTTGATACCTGCATCTGGTCACATGCTCTCCGCTCTAAAAAGCCTGAGTTTGAAGCTCAGGTAAAGAGCCTGGAAACGTTAATAGCCGATCAGCGCGTATTGATTATTGGTGCCATTCGCCAGGAAGTTTTGTCGGGTTATAGTGATCTGAACAAGTTTGAGACGTTAAAAAACAGGCTGAGTTATTTTGAAAACACGCCTATCCTGGATGAGGATTATATTACTGCTGCCAGGTTCTATAACGAATGCCGTCAAAAAGGGGTCCAGGGATCGCACATTGATTTATTAATCTGTGCTGTTGCCGTGCGCTTAAACATCCCAATATTGACTAGCGATAAGGATTATGGTTTTTATCAGCAACACCTGCCTATCAAGCTGTATCCCATCACAACGGCTTGATGACACTAAATGATTACCCGCCACTCTTCCCGAGAAAACCCTTTAGACGAAAGCTTTTTAAATCAAAAACTGCAAAACGCCCAATGCTATGACCGTATTGCCGGTTATTTCAGATCGAGTATTTTTGAAGTGGCGGGCGAAGCGTTAGAGTCGGTCAGCGGTTGTATTCGTGTTATTTGTAATTCTGATTTAGACCCCTTGGATGTCAGCACAGCCAAAGCCGCCCAACAAGCCATGCGTAAGTCATGGTGCGCAGGTCAGCCGGAGTTGTTGCCGGAAGCCAATCGAGAAAGGTTTCGTAAGCTATACGACTATTTAATCTCGGGTAAATTACAGGTGCGGGTATTGCCCGATGCCACGTTTGGTTTAGTACATGGCAAAGCCGGGGTTATCACCTTAATGGATGGTTCCAAAACCAGTTTTTTAGGCAGTATTAATGAGTCACTGACGGCCTGGAAGCTGAATTATGAGTTGCTGTGGGAAGATGATTCCAGCGATGCCGTAAACTGGGTTCAGCATGAATTTGATACCTTGTGGAATCATCACCATGCCGTGCCCTTAAGCGATTTTGTGATTGCTGATATTAAACGTATTGCTGAGCGTGAGGCGGTCTCAACTTCTCAATGGCAGGCTTATCCTGCACCTGAGCAAGCCATTGTCGAAACGCCGGTTTATCGTAAAGAATTAGGCTTATGGCCGCACCAGAAGTTTTTTGTGCAACGTGCTTTTGCCGATCATCAACAAGGCGGTGCGCGTTATGTGTTAGCCGATCAAGTGGGTCTGGGTAAAACTGTGCAACTGGCGCTGGCCGGTATGTTAATGGCTATGGCCGGTAATAAACCGGTATTAGTGTTGGCACCAAAACCGTTATTGCTGCAATGGCAAGATGAGTTGATGGAATTGCTGGACATGCCTTCGGCTATTTGGACGGGTAAAAACTGGATTGATGAACAAGGGATTGTTTGGCCTGCAACTGGGCCGGAAAGTATTACTAAATGTCCGCGTAAGTTGGGCATCATTTCACAAGGCTTAATTACGTCGGGTTCTAATGTTGCCAATTGTTTACTGAGTATTCAGTATGAATGTGTGATTGTTGATGAGGCGCATCGTTCTCGTCGGCGTAAGGTGAACGACAAGTCAGTTGAAGAAAAGGCGGAGCCTAATAATCTCATGGCTTTTTTGCTGAAAATGGGCATGAAGACCAAAAGCATGTTGTTGGCAACGGCGACACCCGTGCAGTTGCATCCGATTGAAGCCTTCGATTTATTAAGTGTTTTAGCCCAAGGTAATGATTCAGTTTTAGGTGATGCCTGGAGTCCCTGGCGTAATGCCGAAAACACCGTGCCCTTGGTGATGGGTGAAACAACATTTCTTAAATCTGAAGCTTTGGCCTGGGAATGGATACGTAATCCGTTACCTAATGAACGGGAACATGCCAGTTTTAAATTGTTACGCCGTCGCTTGGGATTGAAACCGAGTAATTATATTGCCTCTGCGGAAAGCTATAACCAGTTGCTTGGGCCTGATAAAACTCAAATACGGCGTGTACTGGGTAACTATGGGCGAGAGTTTAATCCTTTCATTTTGCATATCATTCGCCGCACTCGTACTTATCTTGAAAATACCATCGATCCTGCAACTGGTGAGCCTTATCTACAGCCGGTAAAGGTTAAGTTGTTTGGTGAGCAAGCCTATGAATCTATCGTTTTGCCTTTTTATTTCCAGCGTGCTTATACCTTGGCGGAAGAGTTTTGTGCTGCATTGAGCGCACGGGTTAAAGGTGCCGGCTTTTTTAAAACGCTGTTACTTCGCCGGATTGGTAGCACAATGTATGCAGGCCATCGGACCGTAGAAAAATTGTTGACTGAATGGAATACCGAAGCTGATAACGAATTGTTAGCATCAGAAGATGAAGACGACACGGAAAGTCCTGCTACTGAGACAATGAAAGACCTTACGGCAGTTGAAATCAAGTTATTGCAACAATGCTTAAACGCACTGGAATCCGATCGAGAAAATGATCCCAAGTATCAACAAGTAGTGAATTATTTGTTTGATAAGGGTTGGTTAGAGTTAGGCTGCATCATTTTTTCGCAATACTATGATTCGGTATGGTGGTTGGCTAATCAGTTATCAGAACATCATATTCCCGACGAGCAGATTGCTATTTATGCGGGTAGTAATCGTTCAGGGCTATTAAAAAATGGTCAATTCAAGCGACTACCGCGTGATGAAATCAAGCGTATGGTGCGCACCGGCGAATTACGTTTGGTCTTGGGTACTGATGCCGCCAGCGAAGGCCTTAACCTGCAACGCTTGGGCTCCTTAATCAACCTCGATTTACCATGGAACCCAACGCGACTGGAACAACGCAAAGGCCGTATTCAGCGCATCGGTCAAATTCGTGATGAGGTATTGCTGTATAACATGCGTTACCGCGATTCGGTTGAAGACCGGGTTCATGAGTTATTATCGGAACGCTTGGAAGATATTTTTGAGCTCTTCGGTCAGGTGCCAGACATACTTGAAGATGCCTGGGTGGATATTGCCCTGGGTGATGAGCAGGAAGCGCAACGTAAAATTCGCAGCATTCCCAAACGTCATCCATTCGATGAACGTTATAGTCAGGTTGCTAATATTGATTGGGATAGTTGTAGTAAGGTGTTGGATGCCGGGGATCGTAGGAAAATGTTAATGGGGGGATGGTAAAAATAGACAAGAGAAAAAAGCCCTAATGTGCAGCAGTTGTTGACCGTCAAACTTAGAGTTGTAGAACAGGGTTAGTGAAGTACAAATGCCATCATTCCAGGAATACGTTATGACAGATTTAGAAAATAATACTGATCAACCGCTAGCTAAAAACTTTATCAGCTTTATTCAAGGCCAAGATAGCTTATTAAATAATGATGATTTGCTTGACATCGGTATTGAAAAAATCAGAAACAAAGTAGCTGACTTATCGAACGTTAAAAACATTCACTTTTTACTGGGTGCAGGTGCGAGTTCCAATGCCATTCCTGCAATGAAAGAAATGATGGAGTCTATCAAAAAAAATCTGAATGTTAACAAGCCGGAACTTAAAGAAAGGTTTGAAAAAATAACAGGTAACAACATAGATAACCTGGAAGAAATACTAGGAATCCTGTATTCGCACCGGGCTTATCTTGTAGGCACGGGTGAGAGTGATGAAATTACAACCAAGTTGATTGAATTGATCGAAAATGAAATTTTTGACAAAATTAATATCAGCTTTGAAGCAGTCGAAGCCAAAATTTCATTGGATATTTATAAAAAGTTTTACCAGAAACTATCTTTAAGAAATAGGGACTTGTCTCGTGTTAATGTTTTTACGACAAATAATGATCTGCTTAGCGAAAAATCACTAGATCATCTCAACATTAATTACAACAATGGTTTTGGTGGCGGCTTGGATCGAGTATTTAATCCTGCTCGTTTTAGTTATACATTTTCAAGAAAAGTTGATTCAGGCCTTGAAAAGTATGAACCGCTGGATAATATGGTATATCTTTACAAGCTTCATGGTTCAATTAGCTGGGTAGAAAGCGAGGATAACTCATTCTTCAATATTAAGGAAATTCCAATCAAGCATGGTGATCCGAGGCCTAAAACTAATGTGCTGATATATCCTACTCCACTTAAGCAAAATAAGAGCTTAGGTGCCCCATACTCTGATTTAATTAGAGAGTTTCAAAAAAAGCTGCTGCTCCAGCATAGCGTATTGTTTATTATTGGATATAGCTTTAGTGACGAACATATCAACAATGTTATTTATCAAGCATTATCCTCAAATTCTTCAATAAGTATCGTGGTATTTGGCAATTATTCGGATAAACCTATTTTTAAAGTTGAGGACCGACGAGTTTATAAGGTTTATGGCGAAATATCCAAAGATGATGATAGTGATCAGAAGGTAATGATTCATTACTTTCAATATATCGTTGATAAATTTATACCCGACTTAGATGAGCATAGAGAGGTAGACATACTAAAATATTTTATTGAAAATCTTGCCAAAGCAAAGACAGAAAACGGAAGTAAATCCAAGTGAAGGTAGGAAAAATAACTTCCGTAAATTATAACCAATTCCGTGTAAAGGTCTCTTCAGACATTAGAGGAAGCTCGGTTAATCTCAATGGCACCGTCTATTACTTTGGTAATATCGGTAGCTATTTAAAAACTACAAATGCTGTTGGAGAAACGCTTGTATGCGAGGTTGTTTCAATATTTGACAATGATTTGCATAATGAAAAAAGAGCATTTGATGTCGATGGCAACAGAGAACTAACGCTAAAGCCAATTGGTACTATCACGAGAGATCGCGATTTTAATCTTGGTGTAGGAATCTTCCCTGGAATTTATAGTGACGTTAGCATTGTAACATTTGAGGATATGGGTATTATCCTTAAGACTGTTAGCAAGTCATCAGATAATAATCAAATTCACCAATCATTTTCGTTAGGCATAAGCAAAAACCTTATTAATTATCCTATAGAAATTAGTATTGATCGGTTCTTCAATATCCATTCGGCAGTACTGGGAAATTCGGGTAGTGGCAAATCTAACACTATCGCACATATCATCCAAGATATTCACAAGAAACAGCACCACTCAGCAATAGGCTCAAGAATAATTATCTTTGACGTAAATGGCGAGTACAAAAATGCGTTTGTGAATCACGATGTAAGTCCTGAAATCAAAGTTAAGTTATATAAGCCAAACATTGAGAAAGCAGTTGACGGTTTCACCCCATTCTTTTTACCTCACTTTCTAATGTCTCTTGATGAATGGAGTGCTTTTCTTATGGCAACCGAGGCGACACAGAGGCCCTTTTGGGATAAGGTTCTTCAAGAGAGTTATAGGTTCTATAAAATAGTTACTTCTAAAGATCAACAAAAACCAATTTTTATCAACTACCTTAGATACAAAATTTGCACTTTAATTTATAGCATTCTTAATCAAGCAGATACAGATACATCTAACATTACAGCAGCATCTAGTGTTATCGCAAGCGTACGAGCAACAATTGATGAGAACGTGGAACTAAAAGCCAGTTGCGAAGAAAACGACTTATATCAAGAACTAGCTGATTTGCAGAATAACTGCACCTTAAATTATGGTCAAAATAATAACAAGCTTCAGGATGCCGTAAGCAGTGTTTATGAAAAAATAGATCAAGATAACTTAAGAAAAGTTATGGGGTTAAGACTCGCTCATGGCGAGTATTTTGACTATAAGTTTCTCCGTATTGCAGCAAATATTGCTTTGTTAGAAGAAGATGCACGCGGTAACAGACGTATGAGGGAATATACATCGACAATGTTGACTAGGTTAGACTACTTCCTTGATAATCCGGATTGCGAATTCATGAGAGCAGCGCCAACTAACGTCAAAAATACTGCATCTTACCTAAACTATATCTGGGATTTTAATGATGCTAAAAGTCACCAGACCCAGATGGTTATTGTGGACACAAGTGAATTAAGTCCAGATGCTTTAGAAACCCTAACCTCCGTTATATCTCGTTTAATTTTTTCAGAAAGAAAGACACTTGAAGGTGATGAGAGACGAAAAAAACCTGTGCACCTGGTCTTGGATGAAGCTCATCGTTATATCAAGAAAGATCATAAATACATATTGAAAGAAAATATTTTTGAAAAAATTGCCCGTGAAGGAAGAAAGTATTCCCTTTATCTTCTTGTGTCGTCGCAACGACCATCAGAACTCTCCGAGACAGTGCTTTCTCAGTGCTCAAATTTCATAATTCATCGCATCCAAAATGAAATCGATATGCGCTATGTGTACGCGATTCTTCCTTATTTCTCCGATGATTTTGCAAATAAGATTAAGCAGTCAGTTCCCGGCGATGCTTTAGTTTTTGGTAACTGTGTTTCGATGCCTTTGCATGTCAAGATACATAAAGCATCGCCAGAACCTAATAGTAAAAACTGCAATGTATCAGAAGAATGGTTTAAGTCTGCTCCCCCTAAGAAAGAAACACATTAAGGGGTTTGTGGAAACGCTACCAAGAGCACCAGTAAGGGGTAGGGTGGCCCCCTGATTTTTGCCTTAATGCGTAACACCTAGTTCTTTTATTAGCAAAAATTGCAGACCTATTGCCATCCTTAAAATATTTACTTAAAATAAACATTAAGGCTGATTCGAAGCCTGCTGCCCACCTTGGCGAACTCGGACGAGACGATTAACTACCTTTATTAATTTTAAGATTCCTTATGTTGTGAATCTGTAGCAGTGGGCACTATTGAAACGCAACTAAACAAAAGGCGTTTTAAAATGAATACTCAAATATTACTAACATCGAAAGATGTTGAGCATCTAAAGCAAAAAGCCCGTAAATTGAAGCAGGAAGAAGGCATCACCCATACAGAAGCCTTGGATAAGATTGCTCAGCGAGCAAAATTCAATCATTGGCACCACGTTTGCGAAAGTTACAAACGCATTGAGCCAACTGAAACCGCCTATCGATCTGGCGTCATTATTGCTTTGGATGTAAAAGACGCTGGTGATTTTTATGATGAAGAAAATTTATTCGTCGAGGATGAATATGCTTTTTGGATTTGTCAAGATGATATGTATCGTGAATATGGAGAGATGCAAGATGACGATGGGATTCCGATAAAAAACCTAGAATCGGAAGATGAATTGAGACAAGGTTTTGAAGAAGATATGATGAACTATAGTTTTTTCCGGTTAACAGGCAAAAACACACCTGATGCTTTAGAGGAAGTCTTGAGTCTGGTAAGGGAAAGGAGTTTTTGGCCTCCAATGTATGTTTGGCTAAATGGTCAATTTCATAATACCTTCTCCCAATCAGCAACTTCCGAAACGGGTGAAATTTTAGGGATAAGATTTTGAGCGTCAAAAAGGTGGGCGCAAGGATTCGTACAAAATTTGGGGCTACCAACTTAAGGCAATAAGAACTGGTAAAGTGAGCCGGTAAAACTTTCTGGATTTGGCAGCCTTTGTTGAATTGATCGCATTATCAAAGCTCATAATCATCATAGGTCTTTAACACTTCCTCTTGGGTAATCCCCAAATAGCGAAGTGTTGACGTGGTGTTCGAGTGATTCAGCACCTTGGCAATCTTTTCAACCGGCACACCATCCTTATACATAGCCATGCCCCGTGATTTGCGCATACTGTGAGTGTTTATGGTTAGTCCTAATAGTTCCCCGGCTTCTTTAAAGACGCGACTGACTGAAATCCGACTCACGGGTTTGTCTTTGGCTCGGTTGCTATGGACTTGAAACAACCAGGTATCAGCAGGATTTTCTTGTTGCCTTCTGATAATGACAAGGATAGCAGCAGAATTCAGTCGAATGTTCTTGAGCTTTCCGGTTTTTGCTTCGGTCAGCTTTAACGAGCGCTCATCAAGATTCAAGTCAGCATATTTGAGCGTAAGCAGGTCACTAATTCTCAGTGATAAATTGACGCCTACTTTCCAAATATCCGCATAGAGCTGTCCAAACTTTTTGGCGAGGACTGTGTGGATCATATCAATTTCGGCTTTGTTAGCAGCGTCGACAGCGTTCATTCTATGTACTATTTGTTGCTAGAATTAATTATATGTTACATAGAGTAGTGTCGAAGCCTGCCAAAGTCAATTATTTCAATGAGTTCCTAAGTAACATAATACTATTGTGTTACTTAGGAGCTCATATTTCAACTATCCGAGTTAACAGCGAATAACCTACCCACCCAATTTTTAGACTTCCAAATCCGAACTATTTTTATCGTCTATTTCTATTATTACGAGTTGGATGGCTTCTGGTTACGGGCGGTGGCTCAGGTTCATCATCATCATCATCATCATCATCGTCTTCATCTTCATAATAATAATCAGATAGAATTGATTGTGATTCTGCCCAGGCATTCATCACCCAGCTCTTTATCATTTCACCAAAAACAACAATAAGCACGGTTGTCAGAATGGCGGCGGGAACCAGGGCGTTGACCAACGCTATGGTTGGCATGAAATAAATCATAAGGTGCGCTATACCAAGGCACAGGCCAACTGCTATCAGGGCGATTATGAATACAACCAGTAAAATAACAGCGATAAAAAAGATTACTTTAAACATGAAGATACTAGGTAAAATGAGGCAAAAAATCAGGTCAGTTTACCATTACCTGGCTTGAGTCGATTACCTTAACGGTAAGGAAATTATCCTAAGATGAATAATTGACCCATGAGAATAGAACTTGATAATCGTGAGAAGCAACTCATTCATGAATATTGGTACGCGGCGTCAAAAGACATGCAAGCTCAATTACTGAATATGCGAAGAAAAACCATAGACATTGCATATGAGGAACTTCAAGATTTAGTTGGCTATTTGGCCCTAGAGTGTAACCATTGTAGAAGTAAAAAGTTGGCTGCCGAGCTTGATGAACTATGTGATCGATTAGAATGCGAACTTTAAAAGCTTATAGCCATCATGACCATCCAATTCAATCCAGACATCTTGAATGCCGTTGTTGACCACGAAACTTATAGGTGTAGCGGCTCGCAATTCATTTTCGCGGGCCCTCAATAATTGCAACTGTAGGATGATCCGTATTTTGTCCTCAAAGATGAGGTGAATTTGAAAAATATAGCCGGGAATGAGGTATCTATTTTTTTATTCCGTTTTGAATTACGCGGTAATAGTATCGACTTTGTTTTGAATGAGTCTATTGCGGAAGATATGTACCCAGAAATCGATGAGAAAATGAAACCGCTCGTCCACGCCTGTTGCGAAACACTCTCGCGGTACAGACACCTCAGTGTGAGTAACACTATTATGGATGGCAATTTTCTTGTTACAGGAGAGTTTGAGGTCATGCTCAGTAAGGGGCTAGGAATACATTTTGCCCATGATGAAAAGCAGCGGTTATTTCAGGATGCCAAAAGTATTTCCGATCTTCTAGGGGAGGTTATGGACAGAAGAACGCAAGAAATGAAGAAAGGAAAACAACAAACCCCACACCCAATAGATAACACACCAGATCCCGGGAAGATAAAAAAAGGGCTTGAGCAACTGGGAAACGCAAGATTGCTGGAGGATGAATTAAGATGGATTGCAGAGGGACAGCAAATACGTCCCGGATTAAAGCAGTTGCGTCCTGATGATTTGCCCCGTGATGTTACCGCATCAAGAGGATATGACCATAGAGGGCTTTGTTATGTTTTCGAGCATAAGAAATATGGGGAGCTGGGGCGGATCGTAATGATCAAGGCAGGTGAACAAAAAATGTTGATGCAGGCCGATCTATACCTAGGACAGGAAAAGCAGGAATCCATTATCGCAAAAAAGAAAAAGGAAATATTTGAGAAAGTGGTTACAACTGTCAACGCCGGCTTTAATTGCAACCATCAAAAATAGGACAAATCACCTCCCACACAACCTTTCAAACCTCGCCGCATTGGTGGCGGTTTTCAGCTTAAAGAATTAAAGAAAATTCTAAAAGACATTCGCAGTTTTTAAGGCTCTGGTTGGGGTAAACCCAACTCATTGAAATAAAATTAGCCTGATGCCTGTAAAAATCATTTACAGGAATTTTGCCTGCAATTATTTTATTTATGCCGAAAAATAAGCTATAAAGCGTATTCAAATTCACTTAACCTAACCGTTATTACACAGGAAACGGCTCATGAATAAATCGGAACTCATCAATGCTATCGCTGAACCGGGTAATTTAAGCAAAGCAGACGCAGGTCGTAGCTTGGATGCCTTGATCAAAACCATCGAAACCACTTTAAAAGCCGGCGATTCCATTACCTTGGTAGGTTTTGGCACGTTTGCTGTCAAAGACATAGCAGAGCGTGCTGGTCGTAATCCACAAACCGGCCAGGAAATCACTATTGCGGCGGCAAAAGTCCCTTCCTTTAAACCGGGTAAAAGCTTGAAGGATGCTGTTAACGGCTAACGACTGAGGTAAAGTCACGTCAATATGTTTTATTCAACAGGCACCTGGAACATAAATCAATAAAGATAATTACAAAGCTGAAGGATAGGTTGAATGGCATTAACGAAGGCAGATTTTGCTGAACAATTGTTCGACGAATTGGGTTTAAAAAAACGCGAAGGAAAGGACATAGTCGAGTTATTTTTTGAAGAAATTAAAAGGACTTTAGAACAGGGTGAACCCGTCAAAATTTCAGGATTTGGCAACTTTGCACTCCGCGACAAAGTCGGCCGTCCGGGTAGAAACCCCAAAACAGGCGAAGAAATCCCGATTACGGCCAGGCGAGTTGTAACATTCAGAGCAAGTCAAAAGCTTAAAGCACATTTGGGCCACTCTGCTTCGAATAGTTGCGAATAATGAAAATTAATTTAAAAGGTGGGGAGTTATTTTGAAAACGCACCCATCCTGGATGAGGATTATATTACGGCTGCCAAGTTCTATAACGACTGCCGCCAAAAAAGTGTTCAGGGATCGCAATTTATGCTTATTTAAGTGTTACCGTATAGCTTCCGCCGCCGATTTCGTAGGGGCCGAATGATTGCCCATGTAGATAAATATTTAATTTACGAGACGACTCATAATTTGCCGCAGTTTCGAATTCTGCGTGACCGTTGCTATCCGTGTAATTCTCAAGAGTGCCGCCTTTAAATATTCCGGCGATATCAATTTTAACTTTAGTCCCTTTCAATGGATTGCCTTTTTTGTCAAGTGCTTGAACATTAAGATAATGCCCCATACCGAACCTCCGAACCCTGAAAAAGAATTGTTAACGAGCTACCGCAGAATTTTTCTGATAGCAGTTTATGAAAATTGTAAGTTTTAAATGTCATTCAGCGCCAAAAAGCCAGCGCCCGCTTCAATTCCTGGCAGGTCTCGGATTGTCTGCGCAACACCGCCTCGGTCAACATGCCGACGGCGGTCTGATGCTCCAACTCGCCGGAGGTGAGCAGCAGCCTTGCCAACTGCGAAGCCCGTCGGTCATCATCTTCGGTGTGGTAGGCGGCGAGAATGTCCGCGTAATGCCCGGCCAGCAATGTGCGGTCGAACTGCCCGAGCAACCTGTCTTTAGTGTCAGAATCAAACCTGGCATAGTTCGCCATCCTATCTGCCAACTGGAGCCGGTCGGTATCCGGAGCAGACTGGAACAGAACCAGCGTTGCATCATCGTTGGTGTGCCGTGCCGACTCGGCCACAAATGCTTCGACTGTCACCGTATTGATTACGCCATTTCTCAGAAAATTGTCTAAAAGGTGTTCGTCGACGCCGTCGGTAAAACACGCCAGCCACGATGCCGGAGGTAGTTTCGCGGTGAAGGTGTCCGTATGCAGCGGGCCAGGCTGCCCGAGCGCCTGGGTCAGACCCTAATACTGCTACCTTAAAATCGCAACCTTTTGTATTTTAATATTAAACGAACATTTCAATGAGATGAGATGAGATGAGATAGAATGATAAATATATTCATCATTCTATGCCATGACTTAACCATGT
>JAQTPT010000107.1 GCA_028712795.1 Methylococcales bacterium | reverse complement strand
TGAAATAGATGGCACTACCGCGAGATCGTAAAAAATACGATTGATTTTAAAGGGATTTTTTCATAAAAAAACGGCGGTGACTAAAAATCAATAACTTAGAAGGCTAAGGACGACGAATATGGGTTAATTTTACCCAAGGTTCGTAAAATTGTGGCAGAATATTTTTTTGCCGCCATGGAAACACCAATACGCATAACGAGAACCGAACGGGTAGATGATATTCCGCTGCTAATTAGCGCAGATGGACAGGATGAATATAGCTGCGTTGCTGGACAAGCATTTTCCTATGCATGGGAACTGGCAAGGGCTAAGTTTTGGAGAAATTGTGGTCGTGTGGCTGGCCTATATCCTGAGCGAAGGCGATCATTGCTTGAACTCGGTCCAGGGTTGGGTGGCAGGAATCCTGATGACACTAACCGCATGCCTGAAAGCGGATGGCTTGCGTGAATTGGATTTTAGTGATGATCGTTTGGCCATAATATTGTTCTGCCTGGGACAGGATGCACCTTGGGAAGCCTATGAGTCCGAACAGATCGGTGTATTACTTCGCGTGTATGATTTGCCGATTAGGCGGGTGCGCATCGACAGCACGACGGTAAAAAGCTATGTTACCGTGACCGAAGATGGCTTGTTCCAGTTAGGTCACAGTAAAGAACACCGTCCTGATTTACCGCAGTTAAAGATCAACCAATCGGTGCTGGATCCGTTGGGGATTCCATTAACCACCACTATTGTCAGTGGTGAGTGTGCTGACGATCCGCTGTATGTGCCAGAAATACGCAAAGTTCAGGCTTGTATCCAGCAGCATGGCGTACTCTATGTGGGTGATTGTAAAATGGCGGCACTCAACACCCGCTGTTACGTTGCGGCGCATCAAGATTACGCCTGCGTCCGTTACTGCCGAAGGAGGCGCTGCAAGCCTTGCTTGAACCCGTGTGGACGGGCGTGCAATCATTAGCGCCTGTGTATCGCCCGCTCGAAACGGAAACTGACCAACCGGAACACATTGCTGATGGTTTCTGTTACACCGTTACGCTCAGTGCCGACTATGAGGGTAGCAATATTAAGTGGCAAGAGCAACGACTGGTCGTTCATTCTTTAAAACAGGCCGCCTCTCAAAAGAAAGCACTTGATGCTCGCCTGGAAAAAGCGGAAAAGGCAATAGCAACCTCAACACGCGCGGGCGCGGACGGAAATGCCTGGATGAAAATGAGATGACTACTAAAGTGAACAGCATCCTGGAACACCAAAACGTAGTTGGTCTATTACCTATTGAGATCATTCAGGAAACCCAAACGGTTAACAAACGCGTCTAGGGTCGACGCACCGCCGAAACGGAGACGACGACAACAGTTACCGTCCGGACGTTGCGCAACCTTACAGCTTACGCGAACACAGTGTGTAACCTGGGGTGGAAGGTATTTGTCTGTAACGACCTTGAACTGAGTTTAACCGAAGCGGTCCTCGCCTATCGTGACGAATATATCATAGAGCGTGGTTTTAACCGTTTCCGGGGCAAGACGCTCGGTATAACGCCGCTGTTCCTCAGCTCAACAACCCGTATTAACGGATTGATTCGCTTGTTGAGTATTGCCTTACGGGTGATGTGTTTGACTGAATTCACGGTACGCCAATCGTTGCAGGAGCAAGACGCAAAACTCGACACTATTTATACCGGAAATCCTAAGCGGGCAACAGCCAAGCCAACCACCGAAATGATGTTACGGGCATTTTGCGGCCTTAATCTGATCGTGGTCAATGTTAATGGGACGGATTGCTGCTGTATGACGCCGCCGCTAAATGCCATACAGGCGCGTATTTTAGCCTTGCTTGGATTCCCGTCCATCCTTTATCAAGGCATTGGGGGGCAATCTGGTGAACTGGCCATCTGAATGGGCGAACCGTGAGGTGAAATTCTTGTATTGATGCCCTTTGGTCATCACCAGGGTTTCTATATGGTCATATACCTTAACCTTATCCGAACCTTTGACAGTGTTGTGCTTGTTTTTGATTTCAGCGATGATTTTTCTTTCAGTGGACACGACATCCACAACACTGCCTGTCCCCAAATCTTGCCAGCCAGCCATCATTCCCAGAATGGCCTGGTGGAAGGTTCCAACTTGGTTTTGCAAGGTTTTCTGAGCTTGTCGGTTTTTTTTTGCTTGCCAACCATGTTGGTTCATCTACCCTGAAGCCTGACATTTTAAACAGGACAGCAAACGGGTCAATCACATTCCGTTCAAACTTTTTATCTGCCTTGGTGCGTGCTTCCAAGGCAATATCTAATAGATGTTTAACAGTTTTGGTAAGCGCTTCGTCGGAAATGAAACTGAGTTTGGGCATATCACACCATCCTTATTTATGTGTAATGAGGTTTAAATTAGCCGAATGGTCGGGTAATGTTTTTTGTTATCCGACTACTTGCTCTGACCCTTATTTAAGCTGCTGATAATACTGAGCCAGTTCCTTGATTTCCTCGTCACTCAGTTGTTGGGCAATAAGGCGCATACGGCTGTAAATATCATTCTGCCGCTGGCCGTTTTTATAGTCCAGCAAGGTTCTCGCAAAATAATCGGCTTGTTGCCCTGCCAGCGCCGGAATATCCTGTTTTTCGCCCTGCCCTTTTGACCCATGACAAACAAAACAGGGCGGCAGGATGCGTTTACCATCACCGCTTTCAACCATTTTTTCAGCTCTGTCCAGATTTTTGCTGCCCGATTTATCCGCTGCGGGCGGTAATGAACCAAACCAGACGGCCAGATCAGCAGCCGCCCGTTCAGTCAGGCCTTTAGCGATGCCGGTCATCTGAATATGGCTGCGGTTGCCATTGGCATAATCACGAAGCTGTTTGTAAGTATACGTGGCGACCTGACCTGCCAGCGCCGGAATCGCTGGAAGTATTTCATCATCACGCGTTTCCTCCTTCATGCCCTGGCCTTTATCGCCATGACAGCTTTTGCAGGTTTCTGCCAGAGCTTTGCCCTTGTTAAGGTCGCCGTTTTTAACGAGATTCAGTATGTCAGGCGTCCAGGCGATTTGCGAGGAGGGTTCGGCATTGACCAGAGCCGGTGCAATAAACGCCAGTAAAAATAGCATTCGTTTCATGTTTAAAATCCCCATGGCGATGAACCGGAAGTGTCCATAAAAAAGAACTGTAAGATCGGATAGCCGAAGCTGATAGCCATTAACACGGCAATCACTTTGTTCCAGAGTTTAAAGTCATTCAGCCATTCAGGAAGGGACTCTACCGCATGGATTGGCTCGGCAAATTCAATTTGTTCATCAAAGTTTTCTGACGCGGGGTTTAACTGTGTCTTGGCCAGAATGTAGATAAATAAACACGCCGAACCCAGCAGTATTAAGCCGCCAAATATCATCATGAATTCATAAGGCTTCCAGGCCAACGTCAATAAATTATTATAAACAACACTGGAAATGCGACGGGGCTCCCCCAATAAACCCAGCACATGCCACGGAGTCGTTAAAATGCTCATGCCGATAAACCACGTCCATAATTGAACCAAAGCCATTGAACTGGAAAATAATGGTTTTTTAACCAGCATAGGCCATAAATAATAGGCAATGGCAAAATACATAATGACGGTGGTGCCGGCAAAAATCAGATGAAAGTGACCGGGCACCCAGGCGGTGTTGTGTATCATGGCGTTCATAGCATAACTGGCATTGACGATGCCGCCAAAGCCGCCAAAAATCAGCATCAGCAACGACAAAATAACCGACAGCACCATCGTGTTGGTCCAGGGCAAGCTGAGTATCCAGCCAAACAGTCCTTTACCCCCACGCAAACGTCCGGCAATTTCCAGTGAAGCGATAACTGTAAAACCGGTCACCAAGGTCGGTAGCGCGACTACAAAAGTGCCAATGCCATGCAATAACTTCCAGCCTTTGGCCTGCTCCGGATCCATGTAAAGGTGATGGAAACCTATCGGCAAGGCGAACACGGCCAAGACGATAAAGGCCAGTCTGGCCATTTCATCACTGAACAAAAAGCCGCCCGCCTGTTTAGGTACAAACACATAAAAAGCGGTGTAGGCAGGAATCAGCCAAAAGTAAACAATGGGATGTAAAGTCCAGGCGAATAACGTTCTTGACAGCCCCGGATCAATAGTATCGATCCAACCCAAAGAGAAAGGGATTAATTGAAAGAGCACTTCTAAGGCAACACCGGCACTGGTCCAGAGCCACAACAAGGCATTCATTGCGGTAGCAAACATGGCTAAAGGCACAGCTTGCCCGGGATTGGCTTTTTTCCATTGCACAAACATCACCAGCATGATGGCGCACCAGACCCAGGAACCGACAACCAGTAACGTAGCGCCGATATAAAATACGGCAGGCGCAACCATAGGCGGGTAAAACGTATAAAGCACGGATGCCTTGCCGGTCAACAAAGGAATGGCTGCCAACACGACCCCAACTAAAGCAAGCCAGAATCCACCCCATGCCAGCGGCTTATTCCATACTGCTTGTTTTAAGCTGGTCGTAGCGATGGTATAACCAAAGCCCATAATAAAAAAAATCGTTAATACAAAAGCCATCAATACCCCGTGCGTACTAACCGAGGCAAAATACACAGTGGGTGAATCCAGCGCCGGGATAAAGCCGCTACGTTCCAGGACTTGATATTCGCCCATGAAACAAGCCACAATAAAGGCAATAAAAGCTACCCATAGATTACTTAATACCAGTTTTCTTGTCGCTGCATCAATCATTGCTTGATCCTCCTTTAACGGCTGACTTTACCGGAGCAGTCCAGTCTTCTTTGGCGATAACAGAAATATTGCTCCACATGTGGTTATGGCCCAAGCCACAAAATTCATTACACAGCACGGGATATTCGCCCGGTTTTGGAAAGGTGGTGGTTATTTCTGCGACATAACCCGGCACAATCATCGTGCTCATGTTAGTCATGGGGATATGAACGCCGTGTAAAACATCCATGCTGACCCAGCGAAAGGTCAATGGCGTCTCGGCAGGGACATCGATGTGTTTTGGGAAAAAGGAATAACGCCCGGCGACCATTCTGATGACAACATTGCCTTTTGCATCCACTTGAACGCCCAGATTGTCTTCAGCGAATTCTTTATTTAGGTGCAGGCTCGCGGAATCAACGGTTTCAACTTTACTGGGCGGATTAACGCCGTGAAAAAAAGCATCTATAGTGATGATACCGACAAAAAGACCGACCACCAGCATCGAGAGGGTGATCCATTTTCTTTCTAATTGATCGATATGAATAGCGCGAAGTTGCGCGGCAAAATCCCGCAAGAGCTGGTCATATTTTGGTTTTATTGGTTCTTTTTGCATAATGTTACCCCTCTATCCTCGCGGCAAAAATACGCCGTAATAAAGAAATAGCCAAGCGACCACCATACCGCCGATAACCACTGACATTAGCGCAAAAGTGCCAATAGGGGGGCTTTCGAGAATTCGTTTACGATCTTCTTTAGTTATTTTATCCATCTCAGACTCTCTGGTTATTATAAAATCGATTCCATTATAAACTGGCACGGCAATTATGATGAAAAGTTTAGCGCTTCTTTGGCTATGAATTATTCATTAACATACGAAAACGCGATGGCCCTTCCGAACCTGGATTATGGCGCATGAGTTGCTTTCCAACACAAAAAAGCAGGTTTTGAAGAGGCGATAATATCGTCAAGAACATTTCTAGTGGAAAATATAAGTTGACATTAAAGAGATACTGCTTATAATGCCCACTAGCTTGAAAATCTGATTTACCCTCTGTTTACCGTTTCGATGTTTCTCCTAGTAGTGGCTCGTCCTTGTTTCATTCAGTAATTTCTATTTCTCAGCTTTACCTGCCTTAACCGGCTTTATTACCTAAATTTATACAGGACTTCAATATGTCATCACTTACTACTGGTACCGTCAAATGGTTTAACTCTGATAAAGGCTTTGGCTTTATCGAGCAAGCATCGGGCCCCGATGTTTTCGTACATTTTCAACAAATCAATAACTCTGGCGGCTATAAGTCTCTCGACGAAGGCCAAAAAGTGTCGTTCAGCGTAACACAAGGCCAAAAAGGCCCACAAGCTGAAAACGTAACAGTTATCTAAATAAAACATGTTGGCTATAGCGCTGACTAAGCGTTATAGCCAATTGTAAAAACAAAGAAGGCTCAATATAAACATAATCAGCTTATTTTTTATATTATCCCTTGAACTTATTTGTAAAGGCTATATTGTTGACGCCGGATGAAAACTGACCACCGATACCGGTTGAAATTTGACCAGGGGGCGAAGCCGGATTTTGAGGTATCCGGCTGTGGATAAGTGTAATCGAAACGGATAATCGAAGGCTAGCTTTGTTATCCGTTTCGATGCTTTATTTAAAAGTTATTCTCCTCTGGTATTTCCTCATCAGGCTTGTTTTGGCTATTGCCTCGCTTGGCTTGCTCTCATGTTTGTATACGCGCTTTGGCTTGTTGAGTGCTGTGCCGCAAGCGGTATGATTCATTGCCGGTTTCGATGATGTAGCAATGGTGCGTAAGCCTGTCCAGCAAGGCGGTTGTCATCTTGGCGTCGCCCGCTTGAGAGAACGGTAAATAACCCAATTCATCCAGGATAACCAAGTCCACTTGCATCACCCGATACGCCAGCTTACCTTGATTGCCGGCAGCTTTTTCCCGTTCCAGCAGCGTGACCAGATC
>JAQTPT010000106.1 GCA_028712795.1 Methylococcales bacterium | reverse complement strand
ATTGTTGCCGCACAAATTGCTTTTGCGCCCCCGTGAAGGGCATGACATCCGTATTGAATCGGTTGATCTGGATATTTCCCCTGCCCATCAATTGGATTGGCAGCGCGATGTGTACGACAATGCCGTGGCCCAAGTGACTTTTCTTGAGCCTGCAGGCAGCCTGTCAATTAGTAGCCGCATTTTGATCCAGCACTATGACGACCAGCCCTTAAACTTTCTGGTGGCGGATTATGCGGTGTCTTTTCCCTTCCAGTACGATGTCGCCGAGCGCATGGATTTGGAGCCCTACCTGTCAGCGATCTTTGAGCAAGACCAACCGTTATTGCAGTCGTGGTTGAGACAATTCTGGATTCCGGGTCAAGTCGTGGAAACCTATCTGCTGCTGGAATGGATCAATAAAGCGATCTCGACCGGATTCACCTATCAACAGCGTGAAGAACCGGGCGTTCAGACCCCGGAAACCACCTTGTCCCGATGCACCGGTTCCTGCCGTGATTTTGCAACCTTGTTTATAGAGGCTTGCCGTTCCCTAGGATTGGCAACACGCTTTGTTAGCGGCTATTTATACACCCCTTCACTCCCGCAAGGGCAGGGCGCAACCCATGCCTGGTCTGAAGTTTACCTGCCCGGCGCGGGTTGGAAAGGCTTTGATTCCACGACCGGGTTAGTGGTCGGCAATGACCATATCGCTGTGGCTATGGGCCGGCACCCCGAATTACTTCCGCCCGTATCCGGCTCATTTCAAGCTGTTAACGCCCAATCGCCGGTTATGGGTGTGATGGTGGAGGTGACTGAAATGCAAGTTTAGCGCTGTCTATGCCGTAGTGGATTTAACTCTTTGGTGATACTGAACAGGCAATGTTCAGCTTTACCATTAAACTCTTTTTTATTTATTAAGGAAGTTCATCATGAACGTTATCGCTGTCGAACCCTTGTTGGCATTGGTGATGGGAATATTAATCCTGCTGGTGCCCAGATTCTTAAATTATTTCGTAGCCGTGTATTTGATCGTCGTGGGCGTCTTGGGCTTGATGCATCACGGTGTCACTTAGGAAGCGAATGAAATAACTTAGGCGCTCTGCTCCCTCTCCCACCTTGTGGGTTGGGGGTCTGGAATGGTCAAGTTATTTGAAGTACCTAACTAAGCAATTAGCGGGATTTATAAGTGCATGGGCTTTTGACCCAACCATCCTTATGCGTCCAAAATACGTTCGTATTTTCGTTTTGCTTCAAACCATTCCCATGTTTGCCAAGCAGCGGCTAGACTTTTTTTAACAAAATTTGCAATTCAGCCTGGATTTTTTTGCGGAAAAATAGAAACTTCCAACGGGTGCCGCCACATTGCCGCCACAAGATGGCGGATCGTATCCCTGCCAGCAAACAGGCTCGTATTTTATTGGCGGTTTCGGGTCTTGATAAATAATCCTGTTCGCCATTAACCATGATTCTAGGCTGTAAAGTACTGATTGTATTCTGATAAACTTCTCCAAGATTAGCCAGTGTGTTTTCATGCAGCAAACCAAAATGTTCGCTCTGTGCCTGCGCTTTAGTGATGCCGATTTGGATGGATTTAAGTAAATCCTTGCGGCCTGATAGCTGATTTTCGAGAAAAACCAACGATGCGGAATAACGCGCCTGTTCCGGGTTAACAATTTTATAACCGGTCATCTGAATGTTAAGTTGGGTTAGCCCCAGTTTTAACCCGGCCAGACTGCCATAAATATCAATGACACTGTCTGAATCTATTTTCAAGACACTGGCAATACTGGTTTCCAGCGCTGTTTGGTCGGCGGTGCCTTTGGTCGCGAGTTGTTGCACCAAAGCCGCCGCTTGGGCAATGCCGGCAAGTGCAATGGTTTGATTAGTGATGGTGTTTAATTGCATAAGTCACGGTTGGAGGTATATTGGTTGGGTTGTCAAAATATCAGGCTAGTCTAAAACATTTCCTGTCAAGGGGGCTATCGATATTTGACAGCGCCGGGCAGGCAGGGCTATTCTTTTGCAATGTTTTTGTTTACAAGAGGCCGCAATCGGCCAGCTGCTGTTTTTGGGCGGGTTTCATTCGCTGGATGCGGCCGGGTGTGCGGATTGAAGCAGATGATTAACGACTGTTTGTCAAATGTGTTGTAAAGATTAAATTAACTTAACACAAGGAAAGAAAAATGATTGAATCTGTTGTTTTAACAGTTACCGATATGAAATGTGGCGGTTGTGAAACAAATGTCACGGGTAAAGTGAGCGCTATTGAGGGTGTTGTTTCGGTTAAAGCATCTTTTAAAGAGAATGAGGTTCGTGTCGAATATGATACTGAAAAAACCACGCTGGAGACTATAAAGGCCGCGATAATTGGCGCTGGTTTCGGTGTGACAAGCCATTAATATGTCGAATTTTCAGCTTAGGTAAATTTTATGAGTGCAGAAGTGACTTCTGATGAGATACGGCTATCTATTTTAGGGATGCGTTGTGCGGGTTGCGTGAGCGCTGTTGAAGGTGCACTGGCTGCCGTTGATGGAGTCACTTCTGTCAGCGTCAATTTTGCCGATCATTCTGCGATGGTTAGAGGTCTTGCAGATCCTGATGCTTTAAAACAGGCAGTTAAAGAGGCCGGTTATGATGCGGCCGTGATGGAGGGTCTGGAAGATCCGGCGGAGCAGGAAGAGCAGGAGATGCAGCGTTACCGTAAGTTGATGAAGAAAGCGGCTGTCGCGGGAGCTTTTGGTGCCTTGCTCATGATTGCCGAGCACTTTAGCTGGCTACAGGAAATCGGTTCTGCGGCGGGGCAGTGGCTTTGGCCGGAAATTGCGCTGATCACCCTGGGTATCATGGTGTATTCAGGTTGGCATTTTTATAGTGGTGCAATCAAGTCATTAAGCCTGGGTCAGGCCAATATGGATACCTTGATTGCCTTAGGTACGGGATCGGCATGGTTTTATTCCTGCATAGTGATTGACTATTCGGATACCCTGCCTACTTTGGCAAAACATGCTTATTTTGAAGCAGCCGTCGTGATTCTGGCCTTTATTAACCTGGGAACGGCGCTTGAAACAATGGCCAGAGGGAAAACATCCAGTGCGATCAGGCAACTGATTGGACTGCAACCGCGCACCGCCCGTGTGGTTAGAAATGGCGAAGAAATCGATATTCCTATCGAACAGGTGGGCTTGGGCGAAACACTGCGGGTCAGGCCGGGTGAAAAAATTGCGGTTGACGGAGTTTTGCTGGAAGGGCATTCCACGCTGGATGAGTCTATGTTGACCGGTGAGCCAATACCGGTGGAAAAAGGTGTTGGCTCAGAAGTGGTGGCCGGCACAATGAACCAGACCGGCAGCTTTCTGTTTAAGGCTACCCGCATAGGCCGTGATACGGCATTGGCGCAAATTATTAAAAGCGTTCGGCAAGCGCAAAGCAGCAAACCGGAAATAGCCCGGTTAGCCGATAAAATTTCCAGCGTTTTTGTGCCGGCGGTTGTTGCTATTTCGGTGCTGACTTTTCTGGTTTGGTACGCTTTTGGCCCCGATCCTTCATTGGGTTATGCGTTTGTCACGTCAATGACCGTTTTGGTTATTGCTTGTCCTTGTGCGCTAGGCTTGGCAACGCCCATTTCGGTAATGGTGGCGGTCGGCCGCGCCGCGCAGTCAGGCATTTTGATCCGTAAAGGCGACGCCTTGCAAACGGCAGGCAAGCTGACCTGTTTAATCCTCGATAAAACCGGTACGGTAACAGAAGGCAAACCAATCGTTTCGATGATTGAAGCGATCGACGATTATACCGAAGAGCAGGTGTTACAATTGGCGGCGAGTATTGAGTCGGGCTCTGAACACCCCTTGGCAGCGGCTATTTTATCGGCAGCAGAAAATAAGCATATTAAGCTGGAAAAGGCCCTTCAATTTGAAGCCATAGCAGGCCTTGGCATTTCTGCTCAAATTAACGGACAAAATGTGGCTTTTGGTAACGAGGCGTTGATGGATGCCAGAGGCCTCAAGCTAACCGGTTACACAGAAAGGTTGGAAAAGCTGTCAGCGCTAGGTCAAACGCCTATGTTGCTTGCCGTGGACGATAAAATAATCGGGATTATTGCCGTCTCTGATCCGATTAAAAAGGACTCGGCGCAAGCGGTGCAGCGCCTGAAAAATCAGGGACTTCGTATCATCATGGTTACCGGTGACAATCAAACAACGGCTCATGCCATCGCAAAACAGGCCGGTATTGCCGAGGTTCGGGCGCAAGTCTTGCCGCAGGATAAAGCTGCGGTGGTTAAAGAATTGCAACAACAGGGTGAGATAGTCGGCATGGTCGGCGATGGCATCAATGATGCGCCAGCCCTGGCACAAGCTAACGTGGGTCTGGCTATCGGCACGGGCACCGATGTCGCTATTGAAAGCGCGGATGTGGTCATTTTGCAAGGCTCGTTGCTAAAGGTCCCTGAAGTTATCGAGTTATCCAAAGCAACCGTTATTAATATTAAACAAAACCTGATGGGCGCCTTTTTCTATAACACCATCAGCATCCCCGTTGCAGCAGGTTTGTTGTATCCCCTGTTTGGAGTTTTATTAAACCCCATGATCGCAGGCGCGGCGATGGCAATGTCTTCTGTGACTGTCGTGACCAATGCCAATCGCTTGCGCTGGAAAAAGCTGGGGGAGGGTGAATAAACTATAGCGTTTTCTCGCATGGTTTAATGATAACGGCAGCGTCAAAATGTTTGAGACGGGGTGGCAATCCCCGTCTCGCTTGGGGTGGGTGAGGGTGAATAATATAGCGTTCCCCCGCATGGCTTAAAGATAGCGGCAGCGTCAATGCGTTCGGGACGGAGTTGTAAGCCCGTCCTGTTTGGCGGCCAACTAATACCGCCCGTAAATACTCTTTCCTCCCCCGTAATATTGATGTTTTAAATGTTCGTAAACCATGACAGTCTTCAAATCAATGTCATCGGTTTCATAAACCGGGTAGGGTAAAACCTCAAAGAGGGTCTTGTTAACGTAATTAAAAACAGCGGCTGCCGTTACTGATTTATCTGACCATTGCTCAACTTGTAACTTTTCTTTTTTCAATTCATCAAGTAGTTCAATCGATATTTTCTTGATTTCATCCTTCTCTTTTTTTGCCAGCTCTTTGCCTTGTCTTAAAATATCAAAAATGGCTTATTGCTCGTCAGACAGCCCTTCGCGTTTGGTCTCGGCTTCTTCTTGTGTAAGGGAGTTAACCAGTTCAAGCAGTTTTTCTGAAAGTCTCTTTTATGACAACTTCGTCTTTGCCACGATTGTATGCTTCAATGATTTCCTGATAACGTTTGTAAAAGTCAACGGTTAAGGGGTTGCGTTCAACCATTTGTTTGAGGCGCTTTTCAACTTTATCTTTCAGTGACTGTACGGCAGCATTTTTATTTTGGGTCTTCATAAAATACTGCTCCAATAGCTCAAAGTTTAATCCGCTTAAATCAATGACTTTCTCGGCATAATGGCGCGGCTCAGCAATCGAATTTTCAATAGACACATCAATCACGTTTTGGATTTTCATCATGATGTCTGCCACATCAGCACTTTCTACTTTGTCTTCAATGGCGGTGTAAATAACATCAATCGCATTTTTTCTCGGGGCATAGTGATTCAATACTTTGTCTGGCTGTAGGGCTTTGTATTTTTTGAAAACCGCCCTGGCTAAAATTTGATACTTCTGCTTGGTTTCATCATTGGTATAAACTGCATTTATTGCTTTTTCCATTGCCGCTAATTTATGTAAGCCATCCGCTTTAATTAATTCCTGCAAATCAAAATTTACTTCGTCTTGCAAAAATGTTTCAGTAGCATCCAACGTTTCTTCTAATTGGCTAATCAACTCTTCCTTGGGTTTTACGGGTGGGTCAGGCTTATCGCCACCATCACCTCCGTCTCCACCAGCCCCATAAATTGCCAAAGCGTCCAATAAGGCGGTGTAAGTTTCTATGTAATCCACTATCAAGCCGTTGTTTTTACCTTCACTGACTCGATTAGCTCTGGCAATGGCTTGCATAAGCGTATGGGATTTCAAAGGCTTGTCTATATACATCGTTGAAAGTGGCGGCACATCAAATCCGGTAATCCACATGGCACACACAATGACTAAACGAAAAGGGTTATCTTCATCCTTAAACCTTGTTTCAAGGTCTTGGGTGTTCATTTTTTCCCGGTGTGGCTCAATGTCTAAATCCCATTTCTGAAATTTTTGAATCTCATTCTGCTCTGAACTGACCACGACACAAATTTCTGTTTCCTTTATCCATTGCAGTTCGCGGCTTTTTTCAAGTAATTCCTGGTCGCCATATTTTCCTTTGAAAAGGTCTTTTTCCAACTGCTCAACCATCAACTGCCAATGATGGGTAATCAAATCATACATCCTGACAGCGGTGAGCTTATCCAGGGCGATAAACATGCCTTTACCTTTGTAGCCGCGATTGCAGAAATGCCAAACGGTATCTTTGGCAATCGCATCCAGGCGTTTTTTGGCCGTCAGTATCGGATATTCCCTTGCAAAAAGCTGTTCAATTTTGCTGCGTTGGTCGGCGTCCAAATCATCGCTTTCAGCATCAAGCACCGCTCTTATCTGTTCATTGCATATTCTGGCTCAACCTGAACACCCATTCTGAACCAATCTGAACACCTATTCTGATTTAAGTTGAACACCGATTCTGGTTTCAAGCTGAACACTTTTCTGGATTTTCCAGAATTGGTGTTCAA
>JAQTPT010000052.1 GCA_028712795.1 Methylococcales bacterium | reverse complement strand
GGTTTTCCTGGTGAAGCCAGCGGTACTTTGATGGATTATAAAAGGTGGCAAAATTTTGACCGGGCGATTTTGTCATTTGGATATGGCTTGAGTAGTTCGGCGTTGCAACTGGCAAGAGCTTACACGGCGTTGGCGGATGACGGTATTTTGCATTCGGTGAGCTTGCTGAAACGTGAAGAAGATGATGACGCAGTCAGGGTATTTTCAGCCAAAACAGCCAAAAGCGTCAGGAAGATGATGGAAACCGTACTCATGAAAGATGGCACTGCTTATGAAGCAAGAGTCGACGGATACAGTGCAGCGGGTAAAACCGGGACAGTAAAAAAAGCCGGTTCCAGGGGCTATACCGAGAAAAATTATTTTGCCGTTTTTGCCGGAATGGCGCCTGCTGTTGATCCACGGTTGATTATAGTCGTTATGATTGATGAGCCTTCCGCGGGTAAGTACTACGGTGGACTGGTTTCAGCTCCAGTATTTTCAAAAGTGATGGCGGGAGCATTGAGAATATTGGAAGTCGCTCCTGATCAGGAAGAAACGATGCCGGTTTTGTTAACTCAGAAAAGTCCATAACACTGCTGATGAGACTGAAAGAATTAATACAAGGTTTTGCGGCATTTCCAAGCTTAAGCCTCGGAGGGGTAGAAGATATGGAAATTACCGGCTTGGCTTTAGACAGCCGGGAAATCGTAGACGGAAATGTGTTTATTGCTTTGGCGGGTTCCAGGCAGCATGGTCTGGCTCATGTTGCACAGACTCTTGATAAAGGGGCTTGTGCTGTAGTTTTTGACCCCGCCGGGGGCGGCATGCAAATGGCTGAGCAGATCAAAAATGTGCCGATGATTGCGGTAGACGATCTGAGCTTGAAGCTGGGTGAGATAGCCGCGCGTTATTACGGCAATCCTTCCAGGTTTATGGCTGTGATTGGCATTACGGGGACTAATGGCAAAACTTCTTGCAGTCAGTTTTTAAGTCAGATGCTGGATGACTGCGGAATAATCGGCACGCTGGGTTGGGGGAAGTGGGGCAAACTTAACAAAACGATAAACACCACGCCTGATGCCCTGGAAACTCAAAGAATATTGGCTGAATTACTAAAAGATAAGAAAAAAACAGTGGCGATGGAGGTTTCGTCGCATGGTTTGGAGCAGGGCAGGATCAATGGCGTCATTTTTAAAGGTGCGGTGTTTACAAATATTAGCCGTGATCATCTGGATTATCACGGCACAATGGATGCCTACCTGCAGGCTAAATTAACGATATTAAGCAAGCCTGGATTAGATTTTGCAGTAGTCAATCTGGATGATTTCTATAGCGACCAGATTATTGCCGCAGTTCCGAAAGGCGTAGTAGTTTGGGGTGTCAGTGTTCAGGGAAAGTCATTGGCTTCTTGTGAATACGTCAGCGCAGAAAATATCCTGCATAAAATGGATGGCATTGAATTTGATGTACGTTGGCGGGGAGATATTCAGCGGGCAAAAGTGCCGCTTTATGGTGACTTTAATGTCGAGAATATCCTAACCGTTTTGGCCGTGATGCTCGCGACGGGTGTTCCAATGTCCGAGGCGGTAAAAAAAATGCCGTTCATAAAACCGGTTACCGGGCGTATGGAGCGATTTGGCGGGGATGAGCAGCCACTGATTTTCGTAGATTATGCCCATACACCCGATGCTTTGGATAAGGTTTTATCCAGTCTGAGAAAGCATTGTCAGCAGGCCTTATGGGTGGTGTTCGGCTGTGGCGGCAATAGGGACAAGGGCAAACGTCCGCAAATGGGGCGCATTGCCGAGCAGTGGGCAGATCATGTGATTATTACCGATGACAACCCGCGTTTTGAAAATGGACTGGATATAGTTGATGACATTCTAGCGGGTTGCAGCGAAAAGGTTGAACATGATTCTACCCGTAAAGTAGAAGTGATTCAAAACAGGGAGCAGGCGATACAAAAGGCGATAGCAAGAGCGGCTGACAAGGATTGCATTGTGGTTGCGGGCAAGGGCCATGAACTCTATCAGGAAATCAATGGGGTGCAAATAGCATTCAATGATAGCCAGGTTGTGATTGAGGCATTAAAAATGAGAGCCGGATAACAATGAAAATGATGCTGAATGAATGTGCTGAAGCGGTGCAAGGGATGCTCGTCGGGCAAGATGTCGCTTTTGAGTCTGTCAGTATAGACACGCGGGCAATTAAGCCGGGACAGCTTTATATTGCAATTAAAGGGCGCAATTTTGATGGCAATGAGTTTGTAGATCAAGCTGAACAGGCTGGGGCTATTGCAGCTATTGTGCATAAGGGCGTTAATTCGAACCTGCCGCATATCATCGTTGATGATACCCGGCTAGCTATAGCTGAACTGGCTGGAGCATGGCGGCGTTCCTTCACCGGGCTTGGAAACGAAGCGCTTTCGGTGGTCGGCATCACTGGCAGTAACGGTAAGACGACTGTCAAGGAAATGGTTGCGGCAATATTGGCTGTCAATGGCCCTGTACTGTTTACACAGGGCAATTTGAATAATGACATAGGCGTACCTTTGACGTTACTTCGCCTGAATGAACAGCATCGCTACGCAGTGATTGAAATGGGTGCAAATCATGCGGGAGAAATTGCCTTCACCAGTACTTATGCACAGGCTGACGTGGTGATTATCACCAATGCAGGAGCGGCGCATATAGAAGGTTTCGGCAGTCTTGACGGTGTTGCCAAAGCGAAAGGTGAAATTATAGAGACGCTTAAAAATGACGGTATTGCCGTTATTAACCAGGATGATGACTATTTTAACTATTGGCAGTCAGTCGCCGGAAATAGACGGGTTATCTCATTTGGCTTGAATAGCGGAGCCGGCGTAACGGCTAAAGGGATTAAAACGGAAATCCAAAATAACGCGTTTGCCACCCTGTTCGAGCTAGTTTCAGCACAAGGTTCGGTTGATATTACTTTAAAACTGGCAGGCCAGCATAATGTGGTTAATGCCTTGGCTGCCACTGCTGCCGGTTTGGCTTTGGGCATCGGCCTTAAGCAGATTAAACAGGGCCTGGAAAGTGTAAAACCGGTGACTGGCAGGTTGCAGCCTTTGGTAAGCCGTTTAGGGAATATTGTTATTGACGATACCTATAACGCCAATTCGGCTTCGCTGAAAGCCGGCCTTGATGTGCTGGCTAACTTTTCGGGGAAGCCTTGGCTGGTTTTGGGCGCGTTCGGTGAATTGGGCCCCGATAGCCCGAAAATACATGAACAAATGGGCGCATTTATTAAAGCCAGCGGCGTCGTAAGATTGCTGGCTGTTGGCGCTGACAGCAAAAAAACGGTGCAAGCCTTTGGCAAAGGGGCGACTTTTTTTGAAAAACAACAAGATCTGATTGACGTGCTAAAACAAGAACTAGAAGGCGATGAAACGATTTTGATTAAAGGCTCACGAGCGCAGCACATGGAAAATGTAGCGGCGGCCTTGGTCGATAATTTCAGGAATTGAACAATGTTACTTTACTTTGCAGATTATTTAATGACGTTTGATGGCGGCTTCAGGGTGTTTCATTACCTGACCTTTCGCGCCATTCTCGGTGCATTAACCTCATTGTTGATTTCTTTTATTATCGGACCGGTAATGATTAGAAAACTAAGTCATAACAAGATCGGGCAAAGTATCCGTGTATTAGGGCCACAATCACATTACGAGAAATCAGGAACACCCACTATGGGTGGAACTTTAATACTCGTTGCAATTGCCATTAGTACCTTGCTTTGGGCAGATCTTGGCAATCGTTATATATGGGTCATCTTGCTGGTAACCATGGGCTACGGCATCATTGGATTTATTGATGACTACAGAAAAGTGATCAAGCGCAATAGTGATGGTTTATCGGCTAAAGTTAAATATCTATCGCAATCGATTATAGGTTTAGCAGCGGCGGTTTTTTTATATAAGACGGCAGTTTTACCGGCAGAAACCCAATTAATAGTTCCCTTTTTTAAGGATGTTATGGTGGATTTGGGTTGGATGTATATCGTTCTGACTTATTTTGTCATCGTTGGAACCAGCAACGCAGTTAATCTGACCGATGGTCTGGATGGATTGGCTATTATGCCTACTGTGATGGTTGCAACTGGCTTGGGTATTTTTGCCTATCTTTCTGGCCATGTGACTTTTTCAGATTATCTGGCAATTCCCTATCTACCCAATTCAGGGGAATTGATCGTATTTTGCGCCGCTCTAGTGGGTGCCGGTTTAGGGTTTTTGTGGTTTAACGCCTATCCCGCAATGGTTTTTATGGGGGATGTCGGAGCACTCGCTTTAGGCGGGGCTTTAGGTGTGTTGGCCGTATTGGTCAGGCAAGAGATCGTGTTGATGATAATGGGCGGTGTTTTTGTCATGGAAACGTTATCCGTGATGATTCAGGTCGCTTCTTTCAAGATGACCGGAAAACGGGTTTTCCGAATGGCGCCCATACATCATCATTTTGAACTGAAAGGCTGGCCTGAACCACGGGTCATCGTGCGTTTCTGGATTATCACCGTTATTCTGGTGCTGATCGGATTGGCAACATTAAAACTGAGATGAGAAAAATGAGCCGGATAATTAAAAGTGTATCGCTTATTTCATGCTGGCGAGTGGTTACGTGATGAACGTGGATAGTGCTGTGATTATAAATTCCTTAAAAAAGAATTTTGCGCTGGATCCCCAAAACGCCAAGATTTTGGTGGTGGGGCTTGGAAACACCGGAATTTCGGTTGCTCATTATTTACAAAAACTTGGGTATAACTTCGCTATCACTGACAGTCGGGATAAACCGCCCCTATTGGATGCATTTTTTCGGGTAATGCCTGATACGCCAGTATTTACCGGTGGGTTTGATGAGGCGGCTTTTAAAGTTGCAACACATCTGATTGTTAGCCCAGGAGTGGCGCTGACTGAAAAATCGATCGTCAAAGCCATTGCCAACGGTTCAAGGATAGTCAGCGATATTGATTTGTTCGCCTGTTCCGTTGATGTGCCGATTATTGCCATTACGGGGTCAAATGGTAAAAGTACGGTTACGACCATGCTTGGCGAAATGGCAAAAAGCGCAGGAAAAAAGGTGGGTGTAGGCGGCAATTTAGGGCCGCCAGCATTGGAATTACTGGAGCAGCCGGCAGAGTTGTTTGTATTGGAGCTTTCAAGTTTTCTGCTCGAACGGACTACCATGTTAAATGCGGCCGCCGCAACAGTGCTTAATGTTTCTCCAGACCACCTGGACAGACATGCGGATGAAGCAAAATATGCACTTGAAAAACAAAAGGTTTTTAATGGCGACGGTGTTATGGTCATTAATATTGATGACCCTGTTGTCAACGCGATGAGCGAGCCAGGCAGGCGCGTAGTGACATTTTCAATTAAACAAGACGCTGATTTTCATATTGCCCAAGTAAACGGTGTGGAGCATCTGATGCACAATAACCAGCGCCTGATGCCCTTAGCTGAATTGCCCCTTGAAGGCAGGCACAATGCGGCCAATGCACTGGCTGCTTTGGCGTTAGGCGCGTCAGTGGGTCTGGATGAGCAAGCGATGTGTCAGGCTTTAAAAAAATTTAAAGGATTGGATCACCGAATGCAGCGCGTCGCCGAAATAAAGGGCGTCACCTGGGTGAACGATTCAAAAGCGACCAACATTGGCGCTTGCGTGGCCGCATTACAAGGCTATCCACGCAAAGTCATTTTGATTGCCGGCGGTGATGCCAAGGGCGCGGATATGAATGAGTTGACTCCGGCGATTAAAGAAAAAGCAAAAAGCGTGGTTTTAATGGGCAAGGATGCGGATTTGATAAAAGAGGCGTTGAATGATTGCGTTCCCGTTTATGCCGCCGAAAACATGGCGCAGGCGGTACAAATTTCCGCCAGTCTTGCGGAATCTGGTGACAGTGTGCTGTTGTCTCCGGCTTGCGCCAGTCTTGATCAATATAAGAATTATCAGGATAGGGGCGATCAGTTTTCTAAAGCCGTGTTGGGATTGCTTACATGATCAAAAGAGCGAAGCCATCACGCATTGGCCGGTTCCATTTTGATCCCGTACTGGTCATTGTTTCTACGAGTTTGTTACTCCTTGGTTATGTCATGGTAGCCTCATCCTCGTTGCATTTGGGCGTAAAAATGACCGGAAGCAGCCTTTACTACCCAATCAGGCAGTCGCTGCATATTGGGCTCGGATTGTTTTTAGGGACATGCGTGGCATTAACGCCGATCCGTACATGGGAAAAAGCAGGGCAGTGGTTGTTTATAGCGGGATTATTATTACTGGTAATTGTCCTTGTGCCGGGTCTTGGGGTAAAGGTAAACGGAAGTACCCGCTGGTTGTCTCTGGGCGGTTTGAGGATACAGGTGTCGGAAGTGGTTAAGTTTTTTTCTGTCATTTATATGGCAGGGTATGTGACCCGGCATCAGCAATCCATACGGGAGTCCGCATTTGGTTTAATCAAGCCTTTAATTCTGTTTTCAGTGGCCAGTGTATTGCTGTTAGTTGAGCCTGATTTCGGATCAGCGGTGGTGCTATTGATTATTGCCATGGGGATTATGTTTTTAGCGGGAGCACGGCTCTCGCAATTTATCCTGTTGTTGTCATTAGTGGGATTGCTGGCAGGGTTAGTGGTTTATTTTGAACCGTACCGCATGAAACGAGTAACCAGTTTTATGAACCCATGGGCCGATCCTAAAGATACCGGTTATCAATTGGTTCATGCGCTTATTTCGTTTGGACGTGGAGAATGGGTGGGAGTTGGTCTAGGTAGCGGCGTACAAAAATTATTTTATTTGCCTGAGGCGCATACCGACTTTTTATTTTCGGTTGTTGGCGAAGAACTGGGGCTATTTGGAGTGCTTACTGTTATCGGCTTATTTTCATTATTAATATGGCGCACTTTTGAAATAGGCGTGGCAGCAGAAAAGGCGGGCGAACGGTTTTCTGCCTTTATTGCTTATGGATTGGGCATCTGGTTTGGTTTTCAATCCTTCGTCAATATGGGCGTTAACATGGGCATTTTGCCTACGAAAGGATTGACTTTGCCATTAATGAGTTATGGCGGCGGCAGTATGATGATTATGTGTTGCGCGGTTGCATTGTTGCTCCGCGTGCAAAGCGAAGTGGCCGAGATAAATGCCAACACTCCCAAAGAAAGGTCGAAATGGCAAAGCGCATAGTTATCATGGCTGGAGGAACCGGCGGACACGTTTTTCCGGCACTCGCGGTTGCGGAATCGTTAATGGAAAAAGGCTGGCAGGTTAGCTGGTTAGGAACGCATAAAGGTCTGGAAAGCCGGGTAGTACCGGAAAATGGCATTGAAATCGACTGGTTGACCGTAGCAGGACTTAGGGGCAAAGGATTAACAGCGAAAATATCGGCTGTATTCATGGTGTTTAAAGCCTGCATACAGGCTATGAAAATATTGCGCAAGCGTAAACCGGATGTGGTGCTAGGGATGGGTGGATTTGTTGCCGGCCCAGGCGGGTTGATGGCAAAGCTGTTAGGTTTGCCCTTGATAGTCCATGAGCAAAACCGGGTTCCGGGAACAACTAATCGCTTGCTGGCGCATTTGGCCGATCAGGTGTTAGAGGCTTTTCCGGGTAGTTTTAGCGAGAAGGTCAAAGCAAAATGCACGGGAAACCCGCTAAGAAAAGAATTTCTTATGTCCTTAAAAAAAAGAAGTCAGCGGGCGGGAAATGAAGTCAGGATATTAATTTTTGGGGGTAGCCAGGGCGCTCAAATATTAAATGAAACAGTGCCCGAGGCTATTGCCGAATTGCAAAGCTCCGCTTTGGCAGCCCAATCCGTCTACATAAGGCATCAAACCGGTGCGGCGATGCTGTCCCAGGTCGATAGCCGATATAAAGCTTTAAATATCAAAGCGGAAACAAGCGCTTTTATTGATGACATGGTGACCGCTTATCAATGGGCTGATTTAGTGATTTGTAGAGCGGGGGCAATGACAGTGAGTGAAGTTGCGGCAATAGGCGTTCCCGCCATTTTTATACCGCTACCGAATGCAATTGATGATCATCAAAGGGCTAATGCGCGCTATTTAACTGATGCTGGCGCAGGACTGCTATTAATGCAAAGCGAATTGAATCCAGTGAGACTGGCAGAATACATAACAAAGGCGCTTAAACAATTGGCTGAAATGAGCGTTGCGGCGCAACACTGCGCACGTCTTGATGCAACAGCAGTTGTTGCAGGTTATTGCGTCGCCGAGGCGGGGTTATGAATATTTCTAACAGTACGATCATTGCGTCTACATTAGGCAATATCAAGCGCATACATTTTGTTGGCATTGGCGGCACCGGCATGAGCGGCATAGCCGAAGTTTTATCGAACCTGGGTTATCAGGTTTCGGGTTCCGATATAAAAGAAAGCGCGGTCACGCAAAGGCTCGCCGGTTTAGGCGTAACGATTACTATCGGACACAAGCGGGAAAATGTTACGCAGGTTGATGTCGTGGTGGCGTCAACTGCCATAAACCGCAGTAATGAAGAAATTGAACAGGCTTACCTTAATAGAATACCCGTCATCCCTCGCGCGGAAATGCTGGCTGAATTGATGCGGTTCCGGTTTGGCATTGCCGTCGCGGGTACGCATGGAAAAACGACCACGACCAGTTTGACAGCCAGTATGCTTGCGGAGGGCGGACTTGATCCTACGTTTGTTATTGGCGGCCGCTTAAATAGTGCAGGAAGTAATGCCAAATTGGGTTTAGGGAAATATTTGGTTGCAGAAGCTGATGAAAGTGATGCGTCATTTTTATATCTCCAGCCCATGATGGCGGTGGTCACCAATATAGACCAGGATCACATGGAAACTTACCAGAACAGTTATCAGCGGTTAAAAGACACGTTTCTGGAGTTTTTACATCATTTGCCTTTTTATGGTTTGGCGGTGATGTGCCTGGATGACGAAGGCGTTAGAGAGATTTTGCCGCAAATTTCCAAACCGGTAATAACCTACGGGATTCATGAAGATGCTGATATTCGTGCGGTAGATATTAAACAGGACGGCATGCTCACTGCGTTTAGTGTCATACGCCGGGGTGATTATCCGCTTTTGCAGGTGACGCTGAATATGCCGGGTTGGCATAACATGCTTAACTCTCTTGCCGCCATTGCCGTTGCAACCAGGCTGGCTGTTGCTGATGATGCCATTATTAAAAGTCTGGGCGCGTTTAAGGGCGTAGGTAGACGGTTTCAGATTCAGGGGGATCTGGCAATCGAAGGCGGCAAGCTCACGCTGGTTGATGATTATGGACACCATCCCCGGGAAATTGCCGCAACTCTGGAGGCGATGCGTCAAGCTTGGCCGGACAGGCGTTCAGTCATTATTTTTCAGCCGCACAGATATACTCGTACGCGTGATTTGTTTGAAGATTTCGCACAGGTTTTGTCGACGGTTGATGTCCTGATTCTAATGGAAGTTTATCCGGCAGGAGAATCGGCAATTACAGGCGCGGACGGCAGGGCATTGAGCCGGGCAATTCGCATACGTGGTCAAGTTGACCCTGTGTTTGTCGATGTGTGGCAAGAGTTGCCGAAAATATTGGCGGGCATAGTAAGGCCTGATGATGTGATCATGACTATGGGTGCTGGTAATGTTGGGCAGATTGCCACCCAGTTGCCTGAACTTTTGACTGAGGCGATGGGAGCCCGGGTTTTGTCGCCGTTGACCCGGCCGAAATGAAAGGTAGATTATTAAGCAATGAAAAACTGGCTAAATATACCAGTTGGCGCGTAGGCGGCCCCGCTGACCGGCTTTATATTCCATTTGACCGGCAGGATTTATGTGCATTTATCGCCGCTTTGCCAGAATCCGAACCTGTATTTTGGATGGGCTTGGGCAGTAATTTATTAGTCAGGGATGGTGGCATTCGCGGGACGGTAATTAATACCAAGGGACGTTTGAAAGAAATGAAGCTTGCCGAAGATGGCACTGTTTATGTGGAAGCGGGCGTCCCTTGTGCCCATGTGGCCCGTTTTTGCTCGGAACAAGGTTTGAAAGGAGCTGAGTTTTTGGCGGGCATACCTGGAACCATGGGCGGCGCATTAAAAATGAACGCCGGGGCATTTGGTGGAGAGACCTGGGGTATTGTTAAGCAGGTAGAAATGATCGATGGCGCGGGCAATATATCGCTTCGCTATCCTGCGGACTTTAAATTGAGTTACCGGTCGGTAAAAAGCATTGGGACTGGATGGTTTCTAAGCTGCCGCTTGCAATTGCAGCAAGGAGATACAGTAGAAAGTCAGCAAAAAATAAAAGGTTTATTGGAAAAGAGGGCAAAAACACAGCCGACCAATCAACCTAGCTGCGGATCGGTATTTAAAAATCCGGACGGAGATTATGCGGCAAGATTAATAGAACAAACAGGATTAAAAGGAGTTGCGATAGGTGGTGCTTGCGTATCGGAAAAACACGCCAATTTTATTGTAAATACGGGCAATGCCACCGCCTCTGATATCGAAAACCTGATTCATCATGTTCAAAATAAAGTAAAGGAGCATCAAGGCGTGGAATTGCAGACTGAGGTTTGTATGGTAGGCGAACGTGGCATAGAGACGCAACATGTAGAGACGCAAAATTTTGCGTCTCTACAAAACCCCGAAAAATTTGGGCGTGTTGCTGTATTGATGGGCGGATCGGCAGCAGAACGGGCTGTTTCGCTAAGAAGCGGTGCTGCCGTTTATGACGCCTTAAAGATGAAAGGTGTTGATGTGGTTGCCATAGATGTGACAAGTAGTCCTATTGACGCATTGGCCGGGATAAAAGTGGATCGGGTGTTTAATATCATCCACGGGCGCGGCGGCGAGGACGGCGTTCTTCAGGGGGTTCTGCAGGTTATGGGCATTCCCTATACGGGCAGCGGTGTTATGGCTTCCGCATTAACGATGGATAAGCTTAGAACCAAATTGTGCTGGCAGGGATACGGTTTGGTGACGCCAAAATGGTGTTTGTTGCAATATGAAAATGATCTTGATGCGTGTATTGAAAAACTTGGGTTTCCAGTCATCGTAAAACCTGCGCAGGAAGGCTCCAGCATAGGCATGAGCAAGGCAAATTCCCGGGATGAGTTGAACAAGGCGCTGCAAGTAGCACTGGAATACCGCTGTGATGTTTATGCTGAAAGCTGGGTATCAGGAAAGGAATATACGGTCGCTGTATTAAATGACGAGGCATTGCCCGTCATTCGCCTGGAAACCCCCAACGTTTTTTATGATTACGAAGCAAAATACAACGCGACGACGACCCAATATCATTGTCCCTGCGGTTTGGATCAAGACCAGGAGGTGTTTTTGAGAAATCTGGCTGTAACAGCCAGTAAAGTGGTTGGGGTAAAGGGATGGGCGCGAGTCGATGTGTTTATCGATGATTCAGGGCAGTATCAACTGATTGAAATTAACACGGTGCCCGGCATGACGGATCACAGCTTGGTGCCAATGGCGGCCAGACAGGCGGGTATCGATTTTGAAGAGTTAGTCTGGCGGGTGTTGGAAACCAGTCTCGGGTAATGAGCAATATAGACATTAAAACCTGGATGTTAGGCTTGCTGTTAATGGGTCTGGTTGGAATAGTTGGGTATGGAGCGGTAACGAAGGGGTATGTCAGGCCGTTACTAATTAAAAATATGTCCTTACCGATTAAATATGTGAGAACCGAAGGCGTTTTTCAATACCTCAGTAAGAACGAGATAAAGACTGTTTTAGAACCCTTGGTAGTGGCCGGATTTTTTGATGCGGACATGCAAGCGATACACATGGCCGTGTCGACGTTGCCCTGGGTGGATACAGTAACAGTAAAGCGTATATGGCCTGATGCGATTGACATAAAAGTACGCGAGAGAAAGCCCTACGCACGCTGGGGGAAAAACAGCCTTATTACTGAACGTGGCGTGATATTTACACCCAATAATATTGATCAGTTTCAAAATTTGACTGTAGTGACAGGGCCGGAGTTGCAGCAGGTGAAAGTGCTGGAAATAATGAAGGGCATTAAAACAGCTTTGGCTGATAAGGCCATGAAATTGTCGGAATTTACTGTTAATGATCGGGAGGCATGGAAGATCAAGTTGGCAACCGGCCAGGAAATACTGTTAGGGCGAAATGAGCAATTAAAAAAATTACAACGTTTTTTAAAAACGTTGGCAGTGTTAAATCAAGAGCAGGTTGAGCAAATGGCAATAGTTGATTTGAGATATCCCAATGGCTATGCAGTTTCATGGAAACCTGGAGCCGCTGAAGTTGATTGGAATGCCATTGCAAACCCCAATAATGAAAAACCAGCAAACAAAAAGGCGAAACAGAGTAGATAAAATGGCAAAAAAAACAGAGCGTAATTTAATAGTCGGACTGGACATTGGAACGTCAAAGGTTGCGGCTATTGTTGGTGAGCTCACCAGTGATGGCAACATAGAGATAATAGGCATAGGCACGACACCATCGCGCGGCCTTAAAAAAGGCGTGGTAGTTAACCTGGAATCGACTGTCCAATCTATTCAGAAAGCGATTGAAGAAGCGGAATTGATGGCCGGATGCCAGATTAAGTCAGTATTTGCAGGTATTGCGGGTAGCCATATCAGAAGCCTTAATTCTCATGGCATCGTGGCAATCAAGGATAAAGAGGTCACCCAGTATGATATAGACCGGGTTATTGATTCAGCGCGAGCAGTTGCTATTCCCGCTGACCAGAAAATTTTACATATATTGCCGCAAGAGTTTGTCATTGATCTTCAGGATGGGATCAAAGAGCCGATCGGGATGTCAGGGATTCGCCTGGAAGCCAAGGTGCATATGGTCACCGGCAGCGTTAGCGCGTCCCAGAATATCATTAAATGCATCCGCCGCTGTGGGCTGGAGGTCGAGGATATAGTGCTCGAGCAATTGGCATCGTGTAACTCTGTGCTAACAGAAGATGAGAAGGAATTAGGCGTCTGTTTGATTGATATTGGCGGCGGGACAACCGACATTGCCATTTTTGTCGAGGGAGCGATCAAGCATACAGCCGTTATACCGATAGCGGGGGATCAGGTGACTAACGATATTGCTGTCGCCTTACGCACACCGACGATAAACGCAGAAGACATCAAACGTAAACATGCTTGTGCGCTAACGCAATTGGCGAATGTGGATGGCGTGATTGAAGTGCCAAGCATTGGCGACCGGGCGCCGCGCAAGATATCAATGCAAAATTTGGCCGAGATTATAGAGCCGCGTTATGAAGAGTTGATGTTGCTGGTGCAGTCTGAACTCAGACGCAGTGGCAATGAAGAATTAATAGCCGCGGGGGTCGTATTGACGGGTGGAAGTTCAAAAGTAATGGGGCTAATTGAGTTGGCAGAGGAAATTTTCCACATGCCGGTACGGATGGGTGGGCCGCAAAATGTCACTGGCTTGACCGAAGTGGTGAGAAATCCCATCCACTCTACAGGGGTCGGATTGTTAATGTATGGAAAAGACCATCAGCTACTGGGCAGAAGCAGTGATTCTGATGGTATGGGGTGGTTTTCGAAAATGAAAAACTGGTTTCAAGGTAATTTTTAATAGCATGTATTTAAGGGGCAGCGAAAATGAAATATGAATTGGTGGATACTTATAGTGAAACCGCCATCATCAAGGTTATTGGTGTGGGCGGGGGTGGGGGCAATGCAGTTAATCACATGGTTGGTTGCCTTATTGAGGGGGTTGAATTTATCTGCGCAAATACCGATGCGCAGGCATTAAGAAAATTAACGGTTGATACAATCATTCAGTTAGGCGTTGAATTAACCAAAGGCTTGGGTGCGGGCACCAATCCGGAAATCGGCAAAAAGGCTGCAGAAGAAAACAAAGAGCGCATTAAAGAAGTATTGCAAGGCGCTGACATGGTTTTTCTGACCGCTGGCATGGGTGGCGGTACGGGTACTGGCGCCATTCCTGTTATTGCGCAAATCGCACGGGAAATGGGTATTCTGACAGTCGCTGTAGTGACCAAGCCTTTTCTCTTTGAAGGTAAAAAGAAGCAGTCCGTTGCTGAGGAGGGAATTCTGGAGCTTGAAAAATACGTAGACTCACTGATTACTATTCCTAACCAGAAATTATTGCCGGTACTGGGCAATAATGTGTCATTGATGAATGCATTTAAAGCGGCAAATGATGTGTTGCTGGATGCTGTGCAGGGTATTACCGAGCTAATTGTCCATCCCGGCATGATTAACGTCGATTTTGCCGATGTGAGAACCGTCATGTCTGGAATGGGCGCAGCCATTATGGGCATGGGGTCGGCGACCGGCGAACACCGCGCGCGGGAAGCCGCTGAAAAAGCCATTGCCTGTCCGTTGCTTGAAGATATCAATCTGCAAGGCGCACGTGGTATTCTGGTTAATATATCAGCAGCAGATATGGGTGTTGCCGAGTTTAATGAAGTCGGCAATATCGTTCATGAGTTCGCCTCGGAGGATGCCATTATCAAAATCGGCATGGCCATTGATTCAAGCTTGGGCGATGAAATTAAAGTCACCGTTGTAGCTACTGGCATGGGCGCGCCTCCTGTGTCCGTTAAAGCGCCGGTTAAAATGATGCAGAAACCGACGACCAGTAACGCCAATTATGATGAATTGGACAAGCCAACGGTCATGCGTCAAGGCGGCAAGCACGAAGCCAGGGAAACACGTTTTGGCGCTCAAGCCAAAAAAGACGTGGATTTGGATTATCTGGATATTCCCGCCTTTTTAAGACGTCAGGCGGATTAGTTTAGGTGCAAGATCCAAGCGTGACCGGGGTATTTATCCCGTCACGTTTGGCGCCCAAGCTGGAGTTATCCCGGAAAATCAGTGCATGTATAATTGCTCTGCGTTGTGACGCCTCCTGTATTTTGCGCTGTAAATGGAGTTAAGCGCATCCGGCGGATTAGGCATAACTAATCCTGCCAATTCTTCTCATCTTTCCCCCATATCCGTGCTATACGGACCACCTTAAATAATGCGTAATTTCAGGGCCTACATGCGCTGGAGTGAAAAAAGCATGCATGGAGCATAACCCCTCTACACGCTTTTTTAAAAATTATCTTTGACGTTGCCCCATTTTATGGTAGCCTCTAACCGCCATTTACCAACCTAGCCGGTCAACTTTTCACTGCATCCCTTATGAGGCCTCATATGAAAGTTAGCGAAGCCTATTTATGCCGGCCTTTTTATTTTGTGGAACCCCGGTTGCCAAGGCCAACAGTTTCAGCTTCACCGAGCCGTGGGATGCTGTTAGCCGTTGACTTAATCTATTGATTATATTGCTAAGGCCCTTATGCGATAAAGCGCTGCGGGTATCTTGTAGTCAGCAAAATTTGCTGGCAAAAGATACCCCATGAAACCCGGATTCCATGGGGTTTTTTTAGGTGAATCGGGATCATGTTATCAACAGGTTAAGTCAGCGGCTTGGGTTAACTGATACTCCGGGCCCTCCGGGAGCTTTTATTGCTCCTGATGACTCTTAGCGCACCAGTCCCTGGGCCCTGGATATCAAGTTCGTTGACAACGCCCAGGTTGTGGCTACCGTACCACTGCCGGGTACTTTATCGCTCGTGGCGTCAGGACTGGCCGCTTTCTGGTCATTTACACGCTGCGGCAAGGCCTGCAGGAATTAACTGCTGTTCCTGTTAACCCCGGTATTTTGCTTGAAGCCGATTACGTTGAAACATTGAATGGCACTCGACGGGAACGTTTGAGCAAAATTTCAGCTATGCACACCTTAAATTATGTAGGAGTTAGTATGCGCACACGCCTTAAGCCCCTCAGCGCCGCCATCATTCTGGCCGGCTTTTCTCCATTCGCCGCCCATGCGGTCATTGCTCCGTTAAGCGCCGACAGCTATGTTATCTCGGGGCTCCCTAACGTTACACACGGCGCATTCCCCAACCTGAAAGTCAACAGCACATCCAAGACCCTGTTTCTCTTTGACCTGGCCGCTTTGCCGGCTACTACCATACCTGGCGATGTAGCCAAAGCGACCTTGTATTTATGGGTGAACAGCGTGATTACTCCAGGCGCCTTGGAAGTTTTTCCCGCCACCAGCGCCTGGACTGAAGCGGGCGTCACTTTCAATACGATGCCAGGTCTGGGAGCCGTCGAAGCGACGGGAATCCGCGTTAGTAAAGCCGGTGTCTATGTCAGAGTGAATATCACCAATCAACTCAAGACATGGATCGTGGGTCCCAAAACCAATTTTGGCCTGGCCATCGCCCCGGATGCCGCAGCACCCGGCACCTCGTTCTTGATCGACAGTAAGGAGAACACCCTCACCAGCCATGCCGCATTTATTGATATTGCCTTGGCTGGCGCGGGAGCCACCGGAGCCACTGGCGCAACCGGCCCGACTGGCAGCATCGGACCTACCGGCCCCACGGGCGCAACGGGCGTCACGGGCGGCATTGGTCCCACTGGCGCGACGGGTGTTACCGGCGGCATCGGACCCACCGGCGCGACCGGCGTCACGGGCGGCATCGGACCCACCGGCGCGACCGGCGTCACGGGCGGCATCGGTCCGACCGGAGCACCGGGCGTAACCGGCGGCATCGGACCCACCGGCCCGGCGGGCGCGACCGGCGTCACAGGCGGCATTGGTCCCACTGGCGCGACGGGTGTTACCGGCGGCATCGGACCCACCGGCCCCACAGGCGGAGTCGGGTTTTTGTTTGAAGGCGGAGTTACCAGTAGTGCCAACACACCCAGTGGATTTTTATCGTCATCAGGCATTAGTATTGCGGGAGAAGCCGGCAGTCATCGCCTTGTCGGCACGACCTGCGCCAATGTCAAGTTACTCGCTAGCTTAACCGGCACGCCTGCCGGTGGTGAAACCTATGACTTGCAAGTTCGGCAGGGAACCGGAATTCCCTATTCCTATGCCAGCCTAGGTAGCGTTTGCAACTTAAGCAGCAGCACCCTGAGTTGCACCATTAACGCCACAAGTTCACTGACGGCATTTAATTCACTTGGCGTGCAAATCACGCTAAATAATTCATTCAATACTGGAACTGTGGGTCTCACTTGGCAGCTGACCTGTAGTTAAGCGACGTAGTTTGGGTTGCGGATTTATAGCAACCCAACGGTCATGAAGATGCTTTCATTACCCTGAAAATGAAAGTCAGTTGACGACTTTCACGGTAAAAATACGGGGAACGGTTGGATTGTGAAGCGTGATGGAGTGCAATCACGTCACTCACGTTTCGTGAGTCTGCACGGCCTTCAAGCGTTCCGGCCAACTTTGTTGACGCCGTGACTGCCAAAATTCGGGCTTGTTGGGCGCCGCCACCCCACAGGACTATTTCATCAATACGGCGGCAAACCCATTATCACTAGAGGTATGACACTATGGATCCATTTATAGGCGAAATTAAAATGGTCGGCTTCGGTTTCGCGCCCCAAGGCTGGGCGCTATGCGATGGCAGCGTGTTGAGCATTCAACAGAACACTGCCCTATTTTCATTGCTGGGAACCACCTACGGCGGCAACGGCACCACGAACTTTGCCCTGCCCGATTTGCGCGGCCGGGTACCCGTCCATCAAGGCGACGGCCCATCGACCAGCCCTTATGCGCTTGGCCAGGAAGGCGGCGCAGAAACCGTTGCCCTAATCACGGCGCAGATGCCTATCCATTCCCATGCGCTGGCAGCCAACAGCGCTACGGGTAGCGCCACCAGCCCCATCGGCGGTTTTATCGCAAGTGAGCTCGACTCCAACTCCGGCGCAGTTTCCGCCTTTGCCCCCACCAGCAACGGCTCGATGAACGCGGGCGCGGTCGCCGCCAGTGGCGGCAGCCAACCCCACAACAACCTCCAGCCTTATCTGTGCGTGAATTTCATTATCGCGCTGCAGGGCATCTATCCGGCCCGGCCTTAAGCAGCAAACGACACCCGCTCGGCCAGGCGGTTGCCAGGCCGAGCCCCCATCACGCCAGCCGCAATTTAGCCTAAAACCGATGCTGACTACCGCGCTACGTCCTGAAACCGTGCAGGATGAGCCTTTCCTGCGCCACCTATACGCCTCCACCCGCGCCGAAGAAATGGCCTGGTTTCCCTGGCCTGAGGAACAAAAGACCGCCTTCATGGCTATGCAGTATGACTTGCGGCAGAGCCAATACCGTCTTAACTACCCGAGCGCGGATTTCCTGATTGTCTCGAGCATGGGCAATCCAGCCGGGCGAATTGCCGTCCATCGTGGCGATGCAGCTTTCCATTTGATCGATGTTGCCTTGCTCCCGGAATGGCGCGGGCAAGGCATTGGCGGCCGGCTGATCGCCGATCTGCTGGCCGAGGCGGCGATGCAAGCCAAACCGGTCCGCCTGCACGTTCAAGCTGACAACCGCGCCATGACTCTTTATCGCCGTCTCGGCTTTACCCTGGTCAAGTCAGAGAGTCTGTACGGGTTGATGGAATGGAGTTCGTCCTAAGGCAGCGCAGCCTGTGTTAGGCGTTTCTGCCGGGTTGATCCTCATGGCGCCACTTTTGGAAAGATTGTGTTGCATGACTAAATGATGAAGCCCCGCCCGGCGGATATAGACGTGCCCGCTGATATGATAGAATAACTCCTTACTACGACCAATCCAACGGAGTCGATACTATGGCCCGCATCGGCCTGTGCATGATTGTCAAAAACGAGGCGCACATTATCAGGCGCTGTCTGGAAAGCGTTCTGCCCTTATTGGATTACGTCCTGATCGTGGATACCGGCTCAAACGACGGCACCCAGCAAGCCATTTGCGATTTCTTGCGCGAGAAGAACTTGCCTGGCGAAGTGGTTGAAGAGCCTTGGCGCGATTTTGCTTACAACCGCAGCTTCGCCTTGCAAAAACTGAGGGAACGCCCGGACATCGACTATGGCTTGATGATAGACGCAGACGAGGTGCTGGTCTACGAGGCGGGCTTCGACGCCGAACGCTTCAAACGCGGTTTGACCCGGGATATTTACGACGTGCAAACACGCTATGGAAACATTAGTTACCAGCGGCCACAAATCTTCAATAATCGTCTGGAGTTTTCTTACAAGGGTATTCTGCATGAATATATGGAATGCGTTCATGCTAAATCCCGTGAAACAGTGGTGGGGTTTTTCAATCATCCTTTGCAAGACAGTGCCAGAAGCCAAAACTTAAGGAAATTTCAGGACGATGCTGTCGTTTTAGAGGCTGCGTTGCGCGTGGAAACAGACCCATTTTTGATTTCCCGCTATACCTTTTACTTAGCTCAAAGCTACCGGGATTGTGGCGAACAACAGCAATCCTTGCAAGCCTATTTACGTCGTTCGCAGCAGGGTTTTTGGCAGGAGGAGGTGTTTGTCAGTCTGCTTAATGCAGCACGCCTTAAAGAGAGTTTGGGCTATGGAGCGGCAGAGGTCATACACGCTTTCATGGCCGCCCATGAAAGCTTGCCAGCGCGGCTGGAAGCCTTGCATGGCGCTATTCGATGTTGCCGTCTCAATAAGCTGTACCAGCAAGGCTACATGATGGGTAAACACGCCATCAGTTTGCCTGGCCCAAAGGAAGGGCTGTTTATTGAGCAATGGATTAATGGATATGGCTTGCTGGATGAGTTCGCCATCGTAGCTTATTGGGCTGGGCATTACCGTGAGTCGTTCAATGCCTGCTTGAAACTGTTGAAAGAAGATAAAGCGCCCGCGCAGGATAAACAGCGTATCTGCGAAAACGCCCATTATGCAATTGAGAAGCTCAAGCTACCCAATCTGGAAAAATTGCTCCCACCTGCAAAAAAGAAATGGAAACAACTATGATCAAGCCAATATAAGTTAAGACAGCATTTCAACCCTGCGTTTCAATCTCGATTGCACGGGAAGCCGCTACTTTCCGGTTGGGTAAATATTGCCATCTTTTCTCGCTGTCTTACACAATGATGCCAGCGACATTATCTGTGGTAAAAGTAGCCATATTTACTTAAAATGTGCAGGTAAATAACCCTTTTCAGCAACCCTATCTGAATAAGCAAAGCAGCCCGGCTTGTTTGTGGCCTGTTTACGCAGATGTGAGCCAATCAAACATAAGCATTATGGAACAACACACACTTACTCTCGGAATTCCTGACTTCTCTTACGCCGACTTATACGACGCTCACCGTCTGAAAGATTTACTGGATGTGTTTGATGCGTCGGTTAAACATCACGATGTCGAACTTTATGAAAAATTTGCCGCTTATCGCCAAAGCCAGGGCGAAGGGCTGAAACCGGAGGAAATTTCCGATTTGCTGGTGAACATGGGGCCTTATGTGGGTCAGTTTGTGGCTAAATTGTTCAACGTTTCCGAGCAATATCAGGCGCAAAGCACCAGAATCAAGGATGAAATTGACACCATCATCACTTATAAAAATGAAGTGGTAGAAAAACTGGATGTTGTTTTTAAAGGCCAGGATACCAGTGACTGGAATATTCCCTCGATTCTGAACCGCTTTGATTTGCTGATTGAGGCAGGTTTTCCCGAAGCCAATCACGACGATGATCCTGAACACCGCGTGGCGCGTGTTGGCGCGGTTATCGGATTATTGTCCAGCCATTACAAACTGCTTGCCAAAGGTAAAGGCAGTGAATATGCCAATGCGGACGAACAAGCCGCTGCATTGCGTACGAAACTTGCCGCGCATACACTTGCGGCAACTGAATTTATCGATATCATCAATGCGGCAGATGCCGCCGGATTTATCGGCGGATTAATGGACATCGTGCAGCGCTGGAGCTTTGTAGCTCAACAGGACAACGATGTGGTCGCCGGCTGGCTGAGTTTTAAATTTCCCGAAAAACGCGATTTTGACCACTTAGTCGAACACGAAACCGTAGACCGTGGAGAATTCACTACGTGGATGGGTAATCTGGAGCATCGCCGCCGCAGGGATGGTTTTAAACTCACCGACCCGCGAATGAATCAACGGCAGGTGTTGTCGGAAGTTAATCATTGCATTTATTGCCATGAACGGGATACCGATTCGTGTTCCAAAGGCATGCGTAACAAGAAAACCAATACCTTTAAGGTTGACCCGCTGGGCGTGACGACCATCGGCTGTCCGCTGGACGAAAAAATATCGGAAATGCACCTGGTCAAACGTCATGGCGACAATATCGGCGCGTTGGCAATTATCATCATCGACAATCCAATGTGTCCGGGAACCGGGCATCGTATTTGTAATGAGTGCATGAAAGGGTGTATCTATCAAAAAACCGACCCCGTCAATATTCCGCAGATTGAAACTAATGTGCTGACTGATGTGTTGTTCATGCCTTACGGCTTTGAAATATACAGTTTGCTCACCCGCTGGAATCCGTTAAACGTCAAGCGCCCCTATATGCTCCCCTACAACGGCAAGAACGCCCTGGTTGTGGGCTTGGGGCCCGCAGGTTATACCATGAGCCATTATTTATTGAATGAGGGCTTTGGCGTTGTGGGTATTGATGGCTTGAAACTGGAGCCCTTGCCTGTCGCTTTGACTGGCGATGCAAACACGCTGCCGTTGCCGATTGTTGATTTTAACGAATTATACGAAGATTTGGATAAACGCATTCTGGCAGGGTTTGGCGGCGTGGCTGAATACGGGATCACCGTGCGTTGGGACAAAAACTTTCTGAAAGTCATTTACCTGACGCTGCAACGGAGGGAGACATTCCGAGCCTATGGCGGTGTGCGTTTTGGCGGCACACTGACCATTGACGATGCCTGGAGCATGGGTTTTGACCATATTTGTATCGCTTCCGGCGCGGGTAAGCCTACCGTGATTGACCTGAAAAATAATCTGATGCGTGGCATACGCAAAGCCTCGGATTTTCTGATGGCGTTGCAATTGACAGGTGCGGCCAAGTCGTCTTCAATGGCGAATTTGCAAGTGCGTTTACCTGCCGGGGTGATTGGCGGCGGTTTAACCGCGATGGATACCGCCACTGAGTTGTTGGCGTATTATCCTGCGCAGGTGGAAAAAATAAAGCATCGATATGACCTCCTGGTCGAGGTCTACGGTGAGGCAACGGTACGCAAACGCTACGATCAAGAAGAAACGATTATCCTTGATGAATTTCTGGCGCACGGCAATGCCATTGCCGCTGAACGCGCCCGCGCTGAAGCCGCTGGTGAACAGCCGCATTTTCAACCGTTGGTGGAATCCTGGGGTGGTGTTACCCTGTTTTATCGCAAAGGTATAGTCGACGCGCCCGCCTACCGGCAAAATCACGAAGAAATTGTCAAAGCTCTCGAAGAAGGCATTGCCCTGGCCGAAGGCATGAGTCCGCTTAATGCACACGCTGATGAATATGGGCATTTAAACGCTGTTGATTTTGAAAAACTGGTGCCGGAAGATGGCCGCTGGAAAAGCTCAGGGCAAACCATTAACGTGCCCTTACGCAGTTTGTATGTGGCTGCGGGCACATCACCGAACACGATTTACCAAAGCGAATATCCCGATACCTTCATCATGGATAAATGGTTTTTTCAACGTCATGAGCCTGAGTTTAACGACGGCACTGTTGATTTAATCCCCATGCACGATGAAGCTTTCCCTAAACTGGGCAAGCCCGCGCCGCTTACATCCTATCAAAAGGACGGCAAATTTATCAGTTTTTACGGCGACAACCATCCGGTCTTCGCGGGCAACGTTGTTAAAGCCATGGCAAGCGCGAAAAATGGCTATCCTTACGTGGCTAAATTGTTTGAGCAAGAATTGGCAAATCTCAATCCGGCGCAACAGCCGGAACGCGATGCCGCATTGAAAGCTTTGTTTGCCAAATTGGATGATGCCTTTATAGCCACCATTGTCGCCATTAACCGGCTGACGCCGACGATTATAGAAGTGATTGTAAAAGCGCCGATGCAAGCCGAAAAGTTCCATCCGGGACAATTTTACCGTGTTCAAAACTATGAAGCCATTGCGCCAACGGTTGAGGGTACAGTATTGGTTGCGGAAGGTTTGGCGTTGACCGGCGCGGAAGTCGATAAAGAAAAAGGCACGATTTCCTTGATTGCTCTGGAAATGGGTTCCTCTTCGCGTCTTTGCGCAACCTGGAACGTGGGGGATCCTTTGGTCATCATGGGCGTAACCGGCGCGCCGACAGAAATACCCGCTAACGAAACCGTGCTGTTGCTTGGCGGCGGCTTGGGCAATGCCGTATTGTTCTCTATCGGCAAAGCCATGCGGGCGGCGGGCAATCGCGTCATTTATTTTGCAGGCTATAAATACGCCCAGGACCGTTTCAAGGTCGAAGACGTAGAAGCGGCCGCCGATCTGATTGTATGGTCGGTCGATAAAGGCGAGGGCGTACAGGCGATTGTGCCGACCCGTCCGCAAGATAAAACCTTTGTCGGCAACATCCTGGAATGCATGGTGGCTTATGCCACAGGCGAATTGGGCGAACAACCCATTTCGCTAGCGGATGTCGATCACCTGATAGTGATCGGTTCTGACCGCATGATGGCAGCAGTAAAAGAGGCGCGTTTCAATGTCCTGAAGCCTTATCTAACAAAGGTAAAACACGCCATCGGTTCAATCAATTCGCCCATGCAGTGCATGATGAAAGGCATCTGCGCCCAGTGTATGTGCAAACATATCGATGCGGAGACGGGTAAAGAATACTTTGTTTATTCGTGCTACAACCAGGACCAGGATTTGGACACAGTCGATTTCCCGCATTTGAATGCGCGCTTGCGGCAAAACACCGTGCAGGAAAAATTATCCAATCTTTGGCTGGATTATTTGCTGACGAAGCAGAAGTCGGGAGAAGTGGCTTAACGTCTTATCGCATAGGGTGGGTTATTAGGTGTGGGTCATGTTGCCCGTCATATTGCGCCAAAGCAAATACAAAATATGCCCTAGAAAAAGAATGGCGCAATATGACGGGTTACGTGACATTCGACGCTCCGAAATGTCAGGGAGAGCTATCGCGCACCCTGACCTACAATGCTTGAATGCGCGCTTGCGGCAAAATACCGTGCAGGAAAAATTATCCAATCTTTGGCTGGATTATTTGTTAATGAAACAGAAGTCGGAAGAAGTGGCTTAAAGTCTTGTCGTATAGGGTGGGTTATTGGGTGTAGGTCATGTTGCCCGTCATATTGCGCTAAAGTAAATACAAAATATGCTCTAGAAAAAGAATGGCGCAATATGACGGGTTACGGTGACATTCGACGCTCCGAAATGTCAGGGAGAGCTATCGCGTACCCTGACCTACAAGGCTTCCATAAAGAAAATCTTATATTTGAAAGTGAAGATGATAAAGGCTCTATGGCTGGTTCGATTAATAAACTTACTTTGTCTTTATTAGGTGCATTTGCATCGTTCGAACGTGATTTGATTCGAAGAAGGAATCGCCATTGCACAAGCCAAGGGTAAAAGGTTTGGAGCACCAAGGAAAGTTACTATTGATCAAGAAAATGAAATAAGATTGCTCGCAAGCGATAAGAACAATGATAAGAAAGCCGGGTAGGGTACGCATCGCGTACCTTTATTGAGCTTGGGTGATGTTTAAAAAATGGTATACGATGCATATCCTGCATTACTGGTTGAAGAAATGCTTTTAGGAGAGCGCTAATGCCTACGATTTCCATGTTTTACGGAATTCTAATCAAAATGTTCTTTGATGACCATGCGCCGCCGCACTTTCATGCCGAATACGGTGAATTTGAACTCGTGATTACGATTAGCCCTATTAAAATCATTAATGGCGATGCGCCTAAGCGCGTTAAGTCGATGGTTTTAGAATGGACGGCTTTACACCAGGAAGAATTATTGCGGGATTGGGAGCTCTGTAAAAACATGCAGCCTCCTTTTGCCATTGAGCCATTGGAGTAATGTCATGTTTTATTACATTAAAACAATAAAACCGGATGCAAATAATTACAGCATCAAAATAACGTACAGCGATAATGTTGTTATTACTGCCGATTTTAAAGCGTTACTGGAAAAAGGTGTAATGACGTTATTAAAAAATCCTGCTGTTTTTGGCCAAGTGCAAATAGGTGATAAAGGGCGTTCCATTGTATGGCAAAAACAGGATATTGATTTTTGCGCCGATAGTCTACGCTTAAAGTTTTATCAATCACCAGAAAAAACTGAAATGATGGGTAACAGCTCAGGAACGAGCATGAAATAACCTGATCAAGTTCATGCTTCGATAAGCCCGGCATTATTGGCATGTGAGTTCCAAGTTGCTCAACTTATTTCATGCTCGTTCCTCAGTTACGTACACAAGCTAAACAGCGCCAACAACAAACGCGTAATGCTGTTTTATGAAGGAACATCTTTTGAACACTCACAAACTTTGCCTCTGCGGCTCCGGCATTGAATACCTTCACTGCTGTGAACCTTTTCATTCCGGCGAAAAAATACCTGCAACGGCTGAGGCGTTGATGCGTTCGCGTTATTCAGCTTATGTTTTGCGCAATGCGGCTTATTTACAGGAGACCTGGGATGCAACGAAGCGGCCTGAAAAGATAGATTTTTCAAGGGAAAAAATTGACTGGCTGAGGCTGGAAATTACTGACATCAAAAAAAGCGGGATCAAGGACAGCAAAGGCGTGGTCTCGTTTAAGGCATTTTTTAGGCAGGATGGCGAAGAGCACGTTATGAATGAAATCAGCCGTTTTACTAAAATTAATGGACGCTGGTTCTATCTGGATGGTGTTATCAAATCAATGGGTAAAGTGGGTCCGCAAACCAATCTGGGCAAGAACGCGCTGTGTTCTTGCGGTAGCGGCAAGAAGTTTAAGCGATGTTGCGGGGCAGGATAAAACTTTGTATTGGTTGTCTGATCCAGGCAAAATTAAGGAAATAATTCAAGAATGGCGGCTGAATTTATATTCGTTTACGGCACGTTGCGTAAAAAAATGGCTTCGGACATGCATCATGTTTTAGCCAAGCATTGCGACTATTTTTCAGATGGGGTGATGCACGGCAGACTATATGAAGTGTGCGGCTATCCAGGCGCTATTGAATCCGGCGATACCAGCGATAAGGTAAGCGGCGAGCTCTATAAAATGCATGATCCAAAGCTGGTTTTAGCCCGGCTGGATGAATATGAAGAATGCAGTGACAGATTCCCTATGCCGCATGAATATAGCCGTAAGCAGCTATCAATAGAACTTATTGGCGGTGGTTCAGTTTTGGCTTGGGTGTATATATACAATCATGATGTTTCGAAACTACAGCAAATACTTTCGGGTGATTATCTGGGCGGGTGATGTCTTGGTGCAGAATGTCTTACCCGGTCGGTAAGCATGATTGCAGGGCGCTTGACCTTAGCCAGTCGCCCTACAAAACTTACAAGTGTTCATTGAGTTTATAAAGATTAACTGCGTTTATTGGTTCAACAGCGCCAATGTTTGGTCGCGACCTAACGGTTTGATTTGTACTGCGCCCGTTCCACTAATGCCGATTTGTTTGGCGGCAGCATAGGACAAATCCAGTGCTCTTTTGCCAAAATAAGGCCCTCTATCATTGATGCGCACAATAACGCTACGATGATTTTTCAGGTTGGTGATTTCAGCGTAAGATGAAAGAGGCAATGTTTTATGTGCCGCAGTCATTGCATACATGTTGAATCTTTCGCCGTTAGCCGTTCTTTTGCCATGAAACCCGGGGCCATACCAGGAAGCGGTGCCTTGATGAGGGTTATTATGTGCTTTTGACACATGTGACGTATGACGGCGGGATGCCTCCGCCGATGTTATTGGGTTAGAAAAATAACTGGATATGACAACAAAAAAAACTGCTGGTATCAGTATATTCATAAATAAAAAGCCTTTTTTAATTAAAATCCATGGCCTGTTCAGTACCGGGCCATTATCAAGGAATCGAGATGTTGGGTTGTGTCCAGCCACCGTCATTCCTTGCCTTACCGCACTAGAGCTATTGATTTGCTTTAGTGTATTTAACGTCAGTGTAATGACGTTGGGGTAATTTTAACTGGATAAGTCTTAAGAGCGCCTTAACTGATGCGCGGTTTTAAAAAGCCAAATGAATAACTATCAAGGAGTTATAAGTTTGGGTTTGGTATTAATTAGTCGGCAACGCCTTGCTGGGCGTAGCCTTAAGGCTTAAGGTGAAGAATTTGAATGCGGCTTTAAAAATATGGGTTTTGTAAAGTTTTTTGTTCTTTGGGCGGCGTGTCGGGCTGGCTTTTTAGGATTAGAGCCAGTCCAAACTTTCAGATGTTGTGCCAACAGGGTTATATTCTGCGCCTATCCAACCTAAGTAGGCCGATTTATTAATGACTGAAAAAATGCGTTCAAAATCAATCTGTCCAGTCCCGGGTTGACCGCGCCCGGGGCAATCGGCAAATTGGATGTGACCGATTTTATCAGCATACCGGGAAATAAATTCATAAGGCTTGTCGCCCATCATCTGCGCGTGATAAATATCGTATTGCATAAACAGCGTTGGGAGGTTGAGCTGGTTTACTATATCAAGCATTTGTTGCCCGTTATGGATGATAAATCCGGGCATATCCTGGCTATTGACCGCTTCAAAAACGGTTTTAATGCCTAATGGCGCAAATGCCTCAACGGCAAAACACAGGTTTTCTTTAAATGTTTTCAGAAATTCCTGTTTTCGATCCTCATGAAAACAACGCCCCGGCAGCACATTAACGGCTTCCGGTTTTAATATCCGTGCATAAGCTAACGCTTGAGCAACCGCTTGGCGGAATTGACTTTGTTTTTCAGGTACGCATGCAAGTCCTTCGCCACCCTTTAATAAATCATCAGCATCAACATTAAACAGAACCAATTTTAGCTGTTGTTCTTCCAGGACGTTTTTCAGGGTTTCTGCGCTCAGGCTGTAGGGAAATTGTATTTCAACGGCTTCAAACCCAGCCTGTTTAGCAGCTTTGAAACGGTTGATAAGTTCCACTTCCGTAAACAACACGCTTAAATTGGCAGCGAAGTTAAGCATCGTTTTTAGCAAATAATTTAATCAGGGTGGCAGGGTCATGATCCAAATAGCCATGATTGGCGTGCAATTGCATGAGTTGCGCGGCCAAGCCGGACATGGGGATGGCATTGCCTTGTTTAACGGATAAATCAACGGCCATATTCAAATCTTTCAATAAGGTTTTAACGCGCCATTTAACAGGCTGAAAGGTGGCTGTTGCCATTTCCGGGCCAACGATTTGCAATGGCTTGGAGTCAGCAAAACCGCCAGCCAAGGCTTCCGGTATTTTTTCGGCATCTACTCCCGCTTTTTGGGCGAGCGCAATCATTTCAGCGATAACCATAACATTGCAACTGACGATCATTTGGTTGCAGATCTTGGTGACTTGACCGCTGCCTACTTCACCCATGTGCGTGAGTTGTTTATAAAGCGGAGCCAGAACGATGCGAGCAATATTGATGTTTTCTAAACTGCCGCCTGCCATAATTGCCAGATTGCCTTGTTCGGCTCCGGAAACGCCACCTGAAACGGGCGCATCTACCCAGCCCATGCCGCATTTTTCATGCAACAGGGAGGCTAAATGCCGGGTGTTTTCCGGGTGGATGCTGGACAAGTCAATCAATAGTTGGTTTGCTGAACCGTTCTCCAGAATTCCGCCGTGTATGACAGATTCAACAGCCAGGGTATCAGTCAGGCACAATAAAATGACAGTTGATTTTTCGACTAAGCCGGCGATGGAAGAGCAAGGCTTAGCGCCAGCCACCGTCACTTGCGCGAGTTTTTCAGGACTGCGATTCCATACGTTGACGCTAAAACCGGCATTCAACAAGCGCAGGGTCATGGGCTTGCCCATTAAGCCGATGCCTATAAAGCCAAGATTGTGTTTTTTAGGGGTCATAATTATTTTTACACGGTTCTGGCTGCCAAAAGTCATTGATTCAGAAGCTTTGATCGGACTGGCTGCACATGGCTTGAAGACAATTTATATTCAGCCGCTGCTATCAACTCGAGCGATATGTGGACATGGCGCTTTTACTAGAGAGTAAAATAACACAATCTGGCTGGTTTTGCAGGAGATCGTAAGGCGTTCCATGGAACCATGAATCAATTACCTAAGGCGGATTTTATTTAGGATTTGACGCGTTTGTTGTTTACCTATATCATTTCACGGTTATGTTAGATAGATTACCCGAATATATAGACCCTTTGCATTTGGCTGATAAGCGTGGTGCATTGAAGGGTCGGATACCATTAAGAAGTCTGGATCGTTTGGCGAAGTTGCTGGTGAACGACGCAGGTTTTGTTGCCGTCGATCTTTTTTTTGGTCGAGAGGGCCGGTTGGCCAAAGTTGAGGGGCGTATAGAAACTATTTTGGAGCTTGAGTGCCAAAATTGTCTGGAGGCTATTAAGTGGCCTGTGGATTGCGCCCTTAAGTTAGGCATTGTTTCCTCGATTGACCAAGCGAATAGATTGCCGGAAGAGTATGAGCCCTTGATGGTCGAGGAAGAAAAAATACTTCTTAAAAATATTATTGAAGACGAGATATTGCTCACTTTGCCAGCCTTTCCAAAGCATCAGCATGCGTGTTTTGTCCAAAAAATTGACAATAACAGCGTGGAACCCTTGGTGAATGACGGGCAGTCTTCCCCTAAAAACCCTTTTTCCATTTTAGCCAAACTTAAACATACTGGAGATTTATAATGGCCGTACAAAAGAGTA
>JAQTPT010000051.1 GCA_028712795.1 Methylococcales bacterium | reverse complement strand
ACGATTACGTTTATGATCGCGTGTCTGGGCGATTCGAACTTCCCTCTTTGGCAGATTTAATTACTCAAAAAGCGCAAACCTTGCAGGTTTGATGTTGGTTTTCCCCTGGAATTTAAAGTAGATACCCTCCCACACCGTATTTAGCCATAAGGTGTTTGGTAAAATTTCTCTTCCTGCCCCTTGCTTCGCCAGGGTTTTCCTTCTATTTCAAGCGCTTCCCCTGGGCTGTCGAATTGTTTCAAGGCTTCTTCAGTCGCGAGGTTGCCTGCCTCATTGACCGTCTCCTGTATCGCTTCCCCACTGTCCAGCATCGAATCTTCGAGATCAACTGTTATCTCTATGATGAGTTTTTTACCTTCTTTTCTTATGATTTTTGCGGCCATGTCTGTGTTTAAGTTTTAATGAGCTAATCCGGTTAAGCTTCTATCTCAAAATATAAGAATAATGTCCATCTGTTTTTTTTAGACTGTCATAAAATTGAGGTCGCACCCCGGCTACATGAGTGAATAAATTCTCCGCGCATGTTATGTTGGTTTGATTGTCTAAGTCTTATTTGCTTGCTGTCAAGGAAAAAAACCAACTTTGACAAGTTTTGTTTTTTACAAAAACTTTAGTTGAGCGATCACAAATCTCTTCGCGCTGTGATGTATTGAAGCCTGTGCTGAGCCCTTCGGCTACGCTCAGGAGAGCCATGTCGAAGTGGATGAAGGGAGATTTTTTAGATTAATCACCGAAAAGGTAAAGCGGGTATTTTTATTGTGTTAGATGTATTTTGGAAATGGTACTTTGGTTAGTCTTTTCTACCTACATTTACCAATCCGCTTAACTACTAGCGGATTCCAGCGTCCGTCAAGCTCATTGGCGTTGGCGTATACAGTTGCATAGTTACGCCCAAAGGGCACTTTGGTGTCGGGAGCCATTTCAATTCCTTGTCAACGCAGGGGTTTTCGTGTTGAATTGTCAGCTCCAGCGATCCACTTGCATTGTATTTGAACGGTATCCAGGAACTAACAGCAAAGCGTTCATTTATTTGAGAATCTTACGCAAATTTTTCAGTTGCTTAGTCATTTCACTTCGGACTTGTTTTTCACCGATAGAGTGTTTTAGGCTGCTGCCAACACCGGCGACTTGATCGGTAAAAGTTCGATTCGCATAAAAAACCAGAGAACCATTAAGATAAGGCAAGCAAGTAATAATGAGCTGATTGGAATTATAAGAATGCCCAGCATAAAATTGCCGCGAAACAATCACTTCGCCATTGCCCGTGCTCAACGTGGCGCGGTGGATGAGAATAGCTGTAGGGCGCCCTTCCACCTTTCGATTACGCCATAAAAACTTCTCTTCGACACCGGTTGGCAAAGCATCTGGATAATTAAGCCAAGCCTTAGTTAATTCAGGGAAATAACGTGCCAGCGTTTTGCTGTCCAGCGTAGCTGTCCGCAATTCTTCTCCAGGATTGGCTTCCGTGCCATTACCGCGATCATAGGTCGCAATGCCCTTCAAACCGCTCTTTCGATAATCCTGCCAGCGTTGCCATAAAATCTTGCGATAGGCCTGCGATGCTGCATCAGGCTGCGCCTTATTTACAGCCTGCAGAGACTGGAACTCCTGAGTAGACAAGTTAAATTTACTACCTGGTTTTGCAGCCAAAAAATTTGTCGCTTCATCACCTCCAGCCTTGAGATTGAAACCTTTGAACGAATCCAGCTTTGCCTGTAAAGGAATGGCACCTTCTGCAGTGATCTCGGTATCGATGGACGTTAGGTTTTTGTTCTTAATATAGCCGATAACTTTGGAGGGTGATATCGGCAAATAGATGGCCGCCCCAACAGACAGCTCTTTTTCATCACTTCCTGTGACATCGAAATAGACAACTTCTCCCTGATTCAAATTCGTTAGGTCTTGTTGCTGAATTCCGAGCTGTTGAATCAATTCTTGGGAATCCTGTATATTCGCGGCAGACACAGAGAAACTACCACTCAAAACCAGAATAAGAACCGCCCGATATCCGGTTTTAATCTTTTTTAGCAGTGTGTTTTTTGCAGTTGCGTATTGATCTGACATGGTTTTAAACCTGCATATAAAAAAAATAATAATCGAAAGTGTCTCATCGCAAACCTAGCACAAAGCGCACGAAGTATCAATTTTTTCTTCGTGTTTTTGCGTTCTTTGGGATAAACAACACTTGGTTTTTTGTTTTGTTAAGAGCGTGTTTTAAAAGCATCGCGAGCGGTTCGAGTGCAAGGCGCCCGGAGCGCAGAAACCGGAGTGTACTGGACGTACATCAGGAATTCGACCACCGCGCAACGCAGCAATCGAGCCGCATAGCAGCTTTTAAAACACGTTCTAAGAAGACTCTTTGTTTCCTGCCTGTCTAAATTACTGGCTTTCCCCGGATAACCAGGCTTGCGCCCGGTCGAGTTGACCTTGCGGGAAAAACTCAATAGCCGCTTGACGCATTGTCCCTCCGGTAAACATGAAGATTTCAACCTTCCATTTCTCGTCGCCGACAAATGCAATCTTGGAAATACCCTTTCCATTTTCTTCCAAAAAAGACCTATTCTCCCATCCTGTTTCGTTGCTCCAGCCCTGGAAGTCTTTCAGCTCAAACAATATACGAACTTGGCCGAATTGTTCAAGACTCGACCTGGCGAGGGCTTGAAGTTCCTGAAAATCATGTGTTGTCAATTTGCCGCTGAGCTTGACCCTATTACTGCAATCAGATTTCTTGATAATTTGATATGACATAGTTGGCATTTCCTTTCTGATGTGTGGTTATATTATTTCAACGTAACTACTCGCCCCTTATTGAATCAAATTCACCAGCCAGTGCCATTTGAACTGCGATAAGAGGGTTATAACCTTGGCTCGCCATAGTTTGTAGGTAGCTTGATATCCTACAATAGGCCAATGCATAAGTTTCTGCTCTGAAACAGCCGGACATCTTTTGTTTCACCTTGGACATTCTCAAATCACGCTCAGCCCTGTTATTGGTAAATGAAACATGCGGGTCTTTTGCGAACAGCAACATGGATGTCTCGTAAGTTTGCAATCGCTCCAGTAGATTATGCGCATCCGATTTAGCCAGTTTACCGCGTTTTCCGTTCGGCTTGGGCGGTATCACCGGCAGTTCTTTTGCACCGCGCGTTAAAATATTCCGGTAACGCTTTTGCAGATTGGCCAAGTCTCTATCATGCAATTTCTTATCCGCGCTTTTGGATACCTTAATACAGGTTTCCTGTAATAAGCGTTTCATATTCCGCGCCCAAGCATAGCCATTTGCCTCAAAAATGAAGGTCAGTTCACGCAACAAATGCGAACCGCACAGTCCGTGACCGCCGTGATGATAGGCTAAATAAGATGACCAGCAGTCATGAATAATCGCTCCGCCATAGCGTGGAATAAGATCAATCACTTCTATCGCCGCCTTGCCCCGCTTTCGGTGCAGAAATTTGAGGGTAATATTCCCTGCTGAGTACATATGTCTAAACCGCCTCTGCGGCGGTGATCGTTCGATTCTAATTCTGTGTTGTTCGGACTCTTTTCTAAACCGCCTGTGCGGCGGTGATCATCTACAGTCAGCCGCACAGGTTTGTGCTAAATTTCTAAACCGCCTGTGCGGCGGTGATCCCTGAGCTGCCCCCCACGCTATTGCGTAGCATTTTCTAAACCGCCTGTGCGGCGGTGATCGATTGCATGTTGCACCTGAATATGTGCCTATTTTTCTAAACCGCCTGTGCGGCGGTGATCGACATCTGGAAAGTGGGCCTAAACTTATCGCTCATTTCTAAACCGCCTGTGCGGCGGTGATCCTGAATGCGTACATTTCTGCTCTCCGGCTATATTTCTAAACCGCCTGTGCGGCGGTGATCCGCATTTTACGACCTGGACCGCTACTACAGCGTTTCTAAACCGCCTGTGCGGCGGTGATCAATCGGCTTGCGTACATCCACAATGTCATCATTTCTAAACCGCCTGTGCGGCGGTGATCGCTAGCCACGGGGACGCATACACTGCAAACCTTTTCTAAACCGCCTGTGCGGCGGTGATCTTGGTATTTAAAAATGCCCGATGAGTTAGATATTTCTAAACCGCCTGTGCGGCGGTGATCTCAACATACTCAACCGTGCGCGTGACTTCTTTTTTCTAAACCGCCTGTGCGGCGGTGATCAACATCGTGCTAAACAAAGGCACGGAGGACGATTTCTAAACCGCCTGTGCGGCGGTGATCGTTTCAATTCACAGGAATTAAGCTAATGAAACTTTCTAAACCGCCTGTGCGGCGGTGATCACCAACACCAACAGGTGACGAGACTTACTCATTTTCTAAACCGCCTGTGCGGCGGTGATCTGTTACAACAAGAACGGTTGAAGGGCAGGTTTTTTCTAAACCGCCTGTGCGGCGGTGATCTTATTTGGCCGAAGTCTTTTTTATAATCATCATTTCTAAACCGCCTGTGCGGCGGTGATCTCGAATAAGTCCAGATTGGCGTTGTGAAGTTATTTCTAAACCGCCTGTGCGGCGGTGATCGTCGAGTCTGCTCAGATCGGCTACAGTCGGCTTTTCTAAACCGCCTGTGCGGCGGTGATCGTGAAGCGTTTAAATTATCGCAGCGTGACCAGTTTCTAAACCGCCTGTGCGGCGGTGATCTTGGTTTTACACTTCGGTACCAAAGCTGGATTTTTCTAAACCGCCTGTGCGGCGGTGATCAACTTTATAACTTATACCGCATCACTTGAATTTTTCTAAACCGCCTGTGCGGCGGTGATCTAAATGTTCTGACATTTTGATCGATGCCTGTATTTCTAAACCGCCTGTGCGGCGGTGATCGGGAATATTAGCAGGGGGAGCCGCACTAACAATTTCTAAACCGCCTGTGCGGCGGTGATCCGTTCTATATTTGCTGTCATGGTTCGATATAGTTTCTAAACCGCCTGTGCGGCGGTGATCGCAAAATATCAAATCTGGCGTTCTCGCGTAGTTTTCTAAACCGCCTGTGCGGCGGTGATCCTGATTTAGTGCCGAAGTGCAGTACCAATTCATTTCTAAACCGCCTGTGCGGCGGTGATCGACCGTCCGTTATGTACTCAAATATTTTTTGCTTTCTAAACCGCCTGTGCGGCGGTGATCATGCGTATGTTGACCAACCAAGCGCCTAGCGTTTTCTAAACCGCCTGTGCGGCGGTGATCAGCAACATTTCCCTGTTAGACCGCCCAAGGATTTTCTAAACCGCCTGTGCGGCGGTGATCGTAGACAACGGAGGGGCGAATAAATCAATCGTTTTCTAAACCGCCTGTGCGGCGGTGATCAACTGTATTGTACGCAATTACCGCATCAAATATTTCTAAACCGCCTGTGCGGCGGTGATCATGGCGATTAAACTTTGCATCTTTGCGTATCTTTTCTAAACCGCCTGTGCGGCGGTGATCCTTCAATTAAATCAGGCTCTTCGACATACGCTTTTCTAAACCGCCTGTGCGGCGGTGATCTTCGTCAACACGGGTTTTTAAATTATTTACTATTTCTAAACCGCCTGTGCGGCGGTGATCATGAGCATGGGGCATCCTGTTAAGATAAAGAATTTCTAAACCGCCTGTGCGGCGGTGATCGTGCTATTGTACTCTGTTCCTATAATTCTGATTTTCTAAACCGCCTGTGCGGCGGTGATCAAAGAACATGCTAAAAATCGCTGCCAAATACATTTCTAAACCGCCTGTGCGGCGGTGATCTTAATGGCCTTCCACGCTTTATGGGTGGATTTTTTCTAAACCGCCTGTGCGGCGGTGATCTCGCAAAGGGGGGATAAAGCGCCGCCATATATTTTCTAAACCGCCTGTGCGGCGGTGATCAGGTTTGACTTATTGGTATGTAGTTTGCTTTCTTTCTAAACCGCCTGTGCGGCGGTGATCCTTGTCAAACATTACACTTGAAATAGTCGTTTTTTCTAAACCGCCTGTGCGGCGGTGATCCATTTGGAAAGTTGGATTAAACTTATCGCTCATTTCTAAACCGCCTGTGCGGCGGTGATCCTATAAACTAGCGGTTACTAGTTTATAGACCATTTCTAAACCGCCTGTGCGGCGGTGATCTGGCCCCATCGGCTCAGGAACAGAAAGAGCTTTTTCTAAACCGCCTGTGCGGCGGTGATCAATCCAGTGGGAATATACCACAGAGATCAATATTTCTAAACCGCCTGTGCGGCGGTGATCGTACTGAAGCGGTAGTCAAGCTCGATACAAACTTTCTAAACCGCCTGTGCGGCGGTGATCTTTGGATAGCATAGGCTTCGGCTTCCCATCCATTTCTAAACCGCCTGTGCGGCGGTGATCCATTTCCCGTCCCATTCTATTCAATCAATTGTTTTCTAAACCGCCTGTGCGGCGGTGATTCCCTGGGGCGCAAAGCAATCGTGATTTTTTAATTTCTAAACCGCCTGTGCGGCGGTGATCTGAAACCGGCTACTATCGGACAAGAGGCATGGATTTCTAAACCGCCTGTGCGGCGGTGATCATAGGGGGTATTTTGGACAACACAATTTATGCTTTCTAAACCGCCTGTGCGGCGGTGATCTCAACCTGCATTTCTACATCGGCAACGGTTACTTTCTAAACCGCCTGTGCGGCGGTGATCTTGAATGCTTTTTTTGTACCGCTGAATAATTATTTCTAAACCGCCTGTGCGGCGGTGATCGCGTATGACAGTGCGCCCGAATGCGCCGAAGATTTCTAAACCGCCTGTGCGGCGGTGATCAAGCGATAAACGAGTGCAGCGAATTAACGCAATTTCTAAACCGCCTGTGCGGCGGTGATCCATGATCAGAAATAATGGAATGTAACCTCACTTTTCTAAACCGCCTGTGCGGCGGTGATCTTCTTTTGTCTTAAACATTTCACTCTCATACATTTCTAAACCGCCTGTGCGGCGGTGATCTCTAATGCAAAATGCCTCAGAGGCTTTAGTTTACAACAGGTTTTAGCGTTTTTACCCCTTATAATGAATGTTTTTTAACAAGCCTGTATCTTGTTGATTAATAGAGGCTAAATATTTTATCTTAAAATATTCCTATCTTTTCTTTAAAGACAAGCCTTGTCTTTTTTAAGCATTCCACCCGTTGAGCCTGCATTGGGTAGTTTTTAAAACCTTATGCGCTGCGGGTGACGATCGGTAGAGAATTACGGCAAGTGTTTAAAAATAAGGCAATGCGCCTTCCGTGGTTAAACCCCAACTGTTGACGCGTAAGGGTTGTTCAGGTTTATTGCTGCTGTTAACTATTTTTTCTTGCACAGGTAGTAATACTAACTCGTCGTCCTTTCTTACTATTTTTAAATAAACATAAGACTCCGGCTTTGATACTACGTTTTCATGGTTGGTATTTGGCCGGGTTTCAGCCGCTTGTTTTTTGCATTCAATAAATAAGTCATGACGGCGCTTATAACTTTTACTGGCGGCTTTTTCCTTGCGATGATAACGGTTATAACTGACCCACTGGACAGGGTTGTTGGGGACGGCTAATACTTTACCGGATTGAGCGCGGCCTTCCATGATCAAACTTTGCATTAAATTATGCTGGTTGAACATATCCAGTAACGGTTTAGGTCCAAAAACGCGCAAGATCGGCCCGGTTGTGCCACCGCTTAGGCGCTTATGGGCGGACATCGTGGGTGTTTGCCAACGCGGAAAAGCAATACTTAAAGGATAGTCACCTTTTTGCCGGTGTTGATCACCATGATTGCCATGCGCTCGATTGATGCCGTGCAAGACAGCCAGCAAACGCGAGGTGGCATCCGCAATGCCATCAGGGTCAACGCCTTGGAACAGGAGTGTGTCGGTATAGTGCATTATTGTTCACCTTAATCTGTGCTTTTTTCTATGGCTTTTTTACCTTCGCCACCCAATACACCGCCACGCACGATGATGGACATAAAAAAGTAGTCGTCAGGGGTCAGTTGCTTGTTCTCTTGTAAGCGTTCCAGTTCCTTATTCAGTTTGCCAATAATGTCGTAAAAGTGCCGCGCCTTCTTACCATCTTTGCCTACTTTATTGTCCCGGTACACCGCGCTTTCGGTGGTTACTACGCCATAAGGTTCTGCGGCAATGGCTCTTGCGTCGCCAATGTCGTCTGCATACCATGTGTCGATGGTGCGTAGGGCGTTGCCGACTTTTTGCTCGTGCAGTATGGCTTGGTATTGGTCTTGGCTGATACGCCGCTTTGCCAGGATTTTGCTGATTTCACGGCCATCGGGGCCTTTGTCGACATTACTGGCGAATTCCTGACTGGGATAGACCGTTGCGCCTTCACCGATGACGGCTTTTGCACTCATGTTGACGCGTAGGCCTTGTTTCCAGGCATCTTCGCCTTTGGCGCTTAATGCGGTGGCGATATGGTTACGCAGGACGGTGAGTTGTTCGCGTTGCTTGGCGTCTTGAATGGCGCTGATTTGCAGGCATTGATTGGCGGGTATCTTTAAGGCATCACAAACAATGTGGGTGGCACTTTCTGCATCGGCTGGTTTGTAACGTAAATGAATAGTTAAACTGCCGTTGTCAGCTTGTGCAACTTGGGTGCGATTGCGCCAGAGCCAACGCCCATTGACCATGTTCATCACATAACGTTCGGCAAGGACTTCCCAACCTTTTAGTTCGGTAAAGCGTTGATGATAGAGTTGGTAAATACTCATGAAACTAGGGTCGTTACTCATGCACGAGGTGGCGGTATTGGCCAAAAAGCTGATATGTCCTTCGACAATCAGGGTATCAAAACCTATCGGTAAGTCGGCTTTCTCTACGCTTTGCAGGTTGGCGTTGCGCGGGTTTTTTTCGCTTTTTTCGTCTGCCTGTTTGGCAAGAAGATTTGCAAGATCGCTTTCTTTTAGGTAATTGCTGATCGTACCGCGTAAAGCTTCCAACGTGACTAGAACGGGTAGTTTTGTCTTTGGGTTATCATTATCACTGCTACGCTCGGAAAAAAAAGCAAAAATGCTAGGTTCTATCGAGCGCGTAAATGCCAGTGTTGATGGATGTTTGTATTTGTCTGTCATGGTGGATTCCTTGAGATGTGGTTAAGGTTTAATTTATTTATTAAGCCATTGGCATTGGACAAGCACCCAATACCTGTCCGACACGCTCGCCTTGCAGCCAAAAATAACTGCCATCATGCCGTGGGCTATGCGTTTTTCGTATGGATGCTACGGTACGAAAGCGAATCAGGGTAAATACGGGTTCGGCAAAGGCATGTCGGGCAGGGCCGTTAATGGATTCACGTACACCCAAACGTTGCTGTGGTTCTTCCAGTAATTGATAGCCTACAGCCATCGGCCGGTAATATCCTTGTGACGGCAGCCAATCGGGGCGTTCGGGTAACTTAAGTTCGTCTTTGGATTCTTCATCTGTCCAGCGACGCATTGGCGCAGTAAGGATATCGAAGCCTTGCAACCCATCAGGCTGTTCTTTGGCTAATTTAACCAAATGGCAGGCATCTTCCAGCAGGTAAAAGTAAGAAGGTAGATAGCGCAGGGATTTTTCCAGCCCAGTATAATCTTGATCGTCTTCAAAGGTTTTGATGTTGATGCGTTCGCGCCCACTTACTGGCTGAATAACACCGCCTGCTAATCGTAGTCCGATCAGGGCTTGTTCAATGTCAGTCTGTTGAATCTCTTCTTCACTGGTAACATCAAGCAGTAAATAAGCGTTCAAGCTGGTGCGGCGGTCGTCTATGGTTGGATGTTGCACGCCGCGACTGGATACATCACTGAGTTGTCCGGCACGATAACGCACATATTTGGCATGACCCCTATGCAAATGGGCTTCTCCTATCACGGGAGCAATGCCATTGATTTTAATGCTTTCACCCAGACGTAAGCCCAGCGCAGTTGCAAAACCTACCCATGCGGTTAGAGGCGGGACGGCACTTAAGAATATGCCATCGGACAGGGCATTAGCTTGGGCTACGCTGAATTCGCCAATGACAATCGTGCATTGTGTAGTCATGCTTAATTTCCCTCCGTCATGTAGGTGTGTAATTGCTTTTTGAGCAGTTCCTTAATCAGGTTATAGCGTGTGCCATCCCAGGTTTCGATTGAACCTAGCCATTGATTGATGATTTTGTTTGTTATCACGTTTATATCCTGTTCGCTGGCTTTGCCTTGTGCGAAAAGCAGGTGGGGATCAGTCTCTGGGACTGAGTTAAAGTGGCTCTGAAACGTCAATGCTTCTTCGTTTTCACAATCAAGCAGGCTTTTTATGTGGGTGATGTCTTCCAGTAAGTCTTCCAGCAGGTAGTCAATAACACCGACTAATTTTTGCGTTAATTTTTGGTTCGGTAACTCGCTGTAGGCATTGGATAATTCGTTACGGGTTTTGCCGTAGAGTTTTTTAGGATTAATTAAAGAACCGGGGCGATGAATGAGGCGTGCCAACCTGTCGGGTGTATCACGATTGACAGGTGGCGGCAGTATTTTTGGATGGCGCTGTCTGCCTGCAAAATCCATCATAACGGCAGCGATATTTTGGGATTTGGTGCCGCCGTATTCTACCGATTCAATGGCAAAAAGGGTGCGCGTGCCCTCATGTCTTAGCTCATTTTCATAGAAAAGTTCCTTTCGCCATTGTCCCAACCAGGAGGAAGTAGCTACACTAAGCATCGGTGTAATGCTCAACCATTCATTATTTGCATTGGCGATTAATAGCTGCGCATGTAAGGGATGCAGTTGTTTTGGTGTTTGCTTTGCAGTACTGTGCCAAGCATTAATAGTCATATCGTCCAGACCAATATGATTCAGGAATGCGCTTAGGCCTGGGTCTTTATTAAGTAACATTTCCAGAACTGACGTGGGCATTTCATCCAGGTAAAAAACAAACTCAAAGAAAAAACGTGCGCCAACGCTTGTGGCATCGCCTTCGATGGTGGCAACGGCTAAGGTCGCTTCTCCGGCAGCAATGGCGGACGGGTCGCTACATTGAATTTTAGCAAATTTTGGAGCGCCTTCATTGGCAGGGTTGCGCACTTTGGGGATATGTGTTGCTAAACGCTTTACTGCTTTATTCAACAAGGAACTGATACGGGTCAGGCGTACCGCGTTCCAATAATCCGGCTGTCCTAATATTTCAAGCCAGTCTTGTGGGTTATCATTTTTGTCAACACGAGCCAAAGTTAAACTGAGTGCTGCATTTAATTCACTTTGTCCATGCAAATGAAGCCGATACTGATCTTGTCCTGCGGCTGGAATTATCTGTTTAAGTAGGGTTTTTTCGAGGTCTTTTTCCTTGTTGTAAATGCCATGCGTTAAAGCCTGTTTTAACGCCGACAGTGTGCAGCCGTGTTGGTGGTAGATGTCAAAAGTAGAAATAACTTGGGGCTTTTCTGCTTGGGATATAGTTGCCATTAATTGCCCTCCTGGATTTCTGTGTGCTTCATGTTTTTTCCTTCATGTAGATAAATTTAAATGGTGTGGATTGCTCGTTAATGTTTTAGTGATTCTGATAGAAAAATTTAAGGAAGCTCTGAATAAATTGGTTTGATACACTAATAGCTTACTTTTAATTGTTGTCGCTACGAAGGCAATAGCCTAATGCCCAATGATAGTTATAAGTGCTGTTGCCGCCAAAATCTTCGAGTTCACAGAACAAGGCATCTTGCGGCTCATAGTTTGGTTGTGGGAAATGTGCGCGAACATTTTCTTCCAATTTCCGAAAAAAGACTTTTTCCAATGCGCTTTCCGTTAATTCAATCGGCTTTTTTATCTTGTCGGTCGTGGCTGGTCTATTCAATTTGTCGCGTTGGTAAAATTCTTGAAATAAATCGTTTAAATTTAAACAACAGTAAATGGTAATTGCACCGCTCATGCTCTCACGAAACGGGTTAAAGTTGTATTGTTTTCGGGTGAGGGCCAAGGACAAATCTGATGTTTGCGGTACATTTGAAAGATAGGTATTTAACGATTGCCCAATGACATTGGCTTCCGGGCTGTTATCGTGCTGGCGATTAAGTCTAACGTAATAATCGACGTGCTCCAATGTGCCTATTGGGTTGTCATCGTAACTGTAGTTTCCCATACTTGGCGTTAATAAACATAATTTGGAATCAAAGCCCTGTTCTTGCCACAATCTAATTGGTAATGCTTCCGTCGCTAGGTCAATTTTGTCATCGCACCCTTTTTGATAGGGTATGTCCAGATTATTGAGATAGCCTTGCAGTGGACTATTTCTACCATTAAAAATGGGCTTACATATAGGTATTCTTTTGCTTTCAATGCCTGGCCTCCCCCAGAGTAAAAAATCTTTCAATCGGTGATCTTTGTATTTTTCAGCATTATACCGAGGATCAAAGGCCCTTAACGGCTGGCTCATAATAAGAATATTAATGTGTTCATGCCGGCCTTTACGGTGGCGGCGCACCCGTCCGGCCGCTTGCACCTCACCACGCACGGAGCGGGGCTCTAAAATGGCCCAGTCGTAATCATGGTCACGTCCGGTTTCCTGCAAGGTGGTGGTGACGACAATAATGATCAGGTCTTGTTTGCCCGCCGCTCGTGTTGCTGTTAGCGCGGCTTGTAATTCAGGAAGATTTTGCCAATCCGATTTATCTTTTCTATTGTTGAGCTGGTTAAGTTTTTCATCCATTATGCCTAAAACCAGGCGCGGATGCTTGGCGTGGTAACAGACGACGCGATAGGTGTATTCATCGCTTGTACTATCACGTTGCAACAACCATTGGCTGTATCGCCAAGCTTGTTTGGCAGTATTAAAACGAATAAAACCGACTGAAACATCTATATTGTTCACTGGCTGAACGTTGTCCTGGTGCAGTTGATAGCAACCCGCCAGAATTTCATGGTAGACAACGTCTTTTAAGTGTTTGGTTTTATCGCTTGCTTGGGCTAATGGGGTAAGCGTAAGCAAGTTTATTGTTCTACGGCGTTCATTAGCCGCACGAATGCTTAAGCAGACTTTGTTAACGTAATCGCCATAAAAGCCGTTTAAGTTAAAGCTTTCTCTGGTTTGTATGTCGTGGCATTGCACTTCCGCGTCTTGTTGGTTGCTGGCAAAAATAAGTCGGGCATTGATGTTAGGCAGCGTGAGGGTATTAAAGCTGGGAGCATCCATTTTGGCTTTAAGTTTTAAGCCTCGCCACCAGGCATCAAACAAGCCTTGTACGACAAAAGGACTCATGGTGGCCGACATCAAGACCACATGACGACCTGCAAGCCCGACCATAAAACACAATTTACCCAACGTGATCAGGTCTTGAGCGCTGTAGTTGTCAATTTCATCAAGCACTAAATCGGAAGTAAAAATACGCAAGGCCATTCTGGCATCACCGCCGCTAATGGCGTGGGTGGCGGGCACGATATGGTCAATAGTACAGGCAACGATAGGGGTGTCCATCAATCGAAGACCGCGATCTCCAAGCCAGTCGTGAACCACATTAAAAAGGGCTTGTCGATCTCGTACACCCATTAAGTCACCTTTCATATAGGCGTCCAGGCAATCCAGCCACGGCATGGCATCGGGATTTAACTTTTCCTTGTTAAGCCCCCCATCGATATAGCCGTCTGGTTCTGCTTGTTTAGCGTTTTCACTACCTTGATAGCTGTCAAAGTCATCGAAAGCAGGTTTTTGATCCACATTCAACACTAGGCCGCCAACCAACGTGGCAAAATCTTCGTCGGCAATTTTTGCTTGGTCGCGTAATGCCTCGCCAGATTGTAAGGTCAAAGCCCGTAAGCCCAAAGCCAATGTATAACGCAGTTGTGGTTCGCCGTGTTCGTTCCTGGGGCTGATGGCATCCAGCAAACGTACCCCCGCCAGGGTTTTTCCGCTGCCGGTTTCGGCTAAAATGGCCGCGAATACGGGCCGCCGCTCAAGGTTTTGTTGGGCGGACTGTGCTAATAATTGTTGCCAATAGTAAAGAGATGTCGCCTCGATGGGGGTGCGGGCTAATGACGTGGCGGGTAATGAGGCTCGGCGAAACTGATCACTGTTTTGCAGCAAGGTTTTAAGCTTACGGGTGACTTTTTCGACACGGCGCAAGTGTTGGGTTACGGTGTCGCCCCAGTAGATTGTCTTTTTCTCTTGATATGTATTGGCATAGGCAATTTGTTCTAATAATGCGGGTTTTTTAACAATATCACGCACTACGCCACTTTTATTGCACTGGATACTGGCTAAATGATCGGCGGCAATCAGCAAGGGTCGGTTGTAATGCACTTGGGCTAAAATCCAGTCGCCAACGTGGATTTTTAAATCGTCGCGTAAATCAGGATAGGCTTGTAATAGCTCGGCAATTTTTTGGGCTATTTGTGCAAGACGCGCTTGCCAGACTTTGTCTCGCCAAGGCAAGTCACTGTTTACGGATTGTTTACTTTCCTGTCTGGTGGCAACGGGGCCGCGCTCTGACTCTACGCTATTAACGTGGGTGCTTTTTTGTCTGTTGTCGATGGCTTGTACTTCAATATTGCTTAAGCCATCCGGCAGACGGTGGTGAGTCAATACCAGCCAACTGATTAAAGTGAAAACGGGTGCCTCTTGCAACCACAAGGCCAGTTGTTCTTTAAGCAGATTTGGGGTTGTATCCGGCATAATAAAAAGCGAAGTCGAATCCGGCCAAAGATTATCCTGTTTTTCTAATTCAGCCAGAAAATACGCATCTTGCGGTTTATCGTCTTGGGCAAAACGGCTGCGCAACATCAAAAAGCCGACTAAATCATGTCGATATTCCTCGTGATGATAGATTCCATGCATTTTTCCCTGAAAAGCGATTGTTGCCTTGCCTAAATCATGCAGCAATGCCGCCAGGCTGCGCGTTAAATAGAGTAGTTCTCCGTAGGGGCCTTGCGGTTGTAAGGTGTAGTCCTTGGTAGCTTGCGTAGTACGAAAAGCATAGCGGCCTTGTTCATCGTAAGGGGCTTTTTGTCCGGCTATCCATTGCAACTCCATACGATTGCGACTCATCATGCGGTGGCAAGCAACTGAGCCGGACTTACTGACCACTTTTTTAATGTCTTGATACAGGTTCTTTAAGCCTTCTTCACTGATATGGCCCGCCCAGACACGACTGCCGATTTGAGGCAGATATTTAGCAAGAATGCGACGTGTGCGTTTCCATGCTTTGCCTTCCGATTCGTTAATAAGCACGACTAACATGATTAATCCTGGTTCCCGGCATTGTTCCTAATCTCTGTCGTGTTGCCATTGCAGGCATCAATGACTTCAGCAAACAGACATTTGAGCGCTTTTATGTCGTCCAGTGTTGCCAAGGCACGCCGGCGAAACTGGCTTTCAGTTTCTTTATTGGCGATTGCAAGAAAAGCATTCGGCATAATGGCGGCATCTTTGATTAAGTCCGCCACATCAAACACCAAAGCACCTCTGCGTGTTTTGCCATGCAGCACGGGTAAGCTGTGCGGTATACCTAGCACCCATAAACAACAAGCCGCCAAACCATAAGCAAGGTAATTGCCATTATCCAAAAATTGATTGATCAGGTCTTGTGATTTGGGTTGACGGGTAAATTGGGTATTAAAATGACGGGCCAGTTGTGCGTACAATTGTTTGGCGAACCAGGCTTCGGCGATTAACACGCCTTGTGTATCAACGGCTATGGCAACGCGACCCAGAAAATTGTCGGCAATAGCAGAGCAATCTATTTCTATACCTTCAAGTTTTAGCCAAGTTTTGCAAACTAATCTGGCGCGAACCGCTTGCCAATGTTTGGCAATGGCTAAGCGAGTGGCTTGGTTTTCCCACAAGGGATACCATTTTTGCAAGTATTCAGGCTCACGATATTCATTTAATGCAGCAAGATAAATGGGTGTTGCACCACCGGCACAAAAGCCGACCAACATACCCTGTGAGGCGGCTAGACGCGCGGCTTGTTGCGTGAGCGATGTGCCAGGCCCTAATAATAAAACCGACGTATTACCATAGGGGATAGCAAAATGCTGTTCAAGCGCATCTTTACGCTTAACATACACCAAACGTTCATCAGCCGCCTGGACTCGACAATGTTCTAAATATTCAATGGTTGTTTTATGGGTCGGTAAAATAGGCATTATTTTGATTGGCGCAAGAATGGATTCGTAATCGTATTATAGTGTTGAAGTTGCCCAGAAATTCATTGAACGGTTATTTAAATTTGACGGTATATTTATCTACGCCACTTGTCATCCCCACATGGATTCACGGCTGGCTAAACGTTGTAAAATGAATTTGAAAATGCCCGATGTCGCTACCTGACCAGGAATGAGAATTTATTTACTTGAGCTCTTCATATCCAGTGTAGAGTGCGCTGAGTCTTGGTAGCACATCCTTTGTTCACGTTGGACTTCCATTCTATAATGGCTTATGAAATAGCTATCACTTCCTCCAAACGGCAACAATTGACTGATTTCGGTTCGCTCAGCTCAGTAGTAATGCTGTGTGGGTGACTAAAGTACAGCGTGACCTGGTGGTTCGGTTGTGTTTCTTATTACGGCTTAGCTTTCCGCTGGCGATAGTTATTTGGGTCAACATATTTTATACTTCCTGTTAATGTGTATTTTCTAAAGTAAACAAAAGCAAATTTGCCTCATTTAAAATTATTTCTGCTGGCCCTCAGTTTTTATACCCGTCTACCGGGCCCACAATCACAGGATTACACGAAATTACCTCAAGCTGTTCTTTATTTGCCGCTGGTCGGTTGGCTGGTCGGTGGTATCGTGGCATTAAATTTTTATCTGGCTGATTTACTGTGGCCGCAGGCAACGGCGGTGATACTGGCTTTAATCATAGGTATTTTTCTGACCGGCGCTTTCCACGAAGACGGTTTTGCTGATGTTTGTGACGGTTTTGGCGGAGGCTGGAGCAAGCAGCGCATCCTGGAGATCATGAAAGATTCTTATATCGGTGTTTATGGCGTTGTAGGGTTGTTGTTAATCTTTTTGTTAAAGATCAGTTTGCTTGGCGGTATGTTACCTGCCGCAGTGCCATTAGTATTATTGGCTGGACACAGTATTAGCCGGTTGCCGCCGCTGTTGCTGATGCAGCGTTATAATTACGCGCGAAACAATGACAGCAAGGCTTCTGGCGCGGTTTACAAGCCCAGTCTGCAAGAATTGGCTGTTGCTACAGCCATAGCATTGTTGCCTCTGGCGTTGTTGCCCGCCTTGTGTGTGCTGGCTATCATTCCTGTACTAGTTGTTAATCGGTATTTGGGGCGCTATTTTTACCGCAATATCGGTGGTTATACGGGTGACTGCCTGGGCGCAAGTCAGCAAATAGCAGAAACTGTTTTTTATCTATGCGTCAGCGCCTTATGGACATTTATCTAATTCGCCACACCCAAACGGACACGCTTAAAGGACTTTGTTATGGTCAAAGCGATGTCGTACTGGCGAAAAGTTTTCTCGAAGAGGCGCATCAACTGCAACAGAAATTACCCGAGCTTAAAGCCAATAGCATGATTTTTAGCAGTCCGTTAATACGCTGCGTAAATTTGGCAAAAACGCTTTCTGAAAATGTGGCGACTGATGCCCGGCTGTTGGAGCTTGATTTTGGCGATTGGGAAGGCAGATACTTTAATGATATTGATGCTGATGTTTTAAGGCAGTGGGCTGAAAATTTTGTCCATGAAGCACCGCCTAACGGTGAAAGTTTTATCGACTTATTTCAGCGTGCCGGGGCTTTTTGGGATGATTTAGTAAATGGGATTCATCCTGCAACGGAACAAATTTTAATAATCACTCATGCAGGTGTTATTCGTGCGCTGTTAGCATATATTTTAAAACTGCCACCTGCCAATGCTTTCCAATTTCGTGTTGACTTGGGTTCTGTACATAAGCTCCAGCATATCGATACTTACACGCACATCAATTATGTCAATCTGTAACTACAATCAGCCGGTAATATTTATCAGCTCGTTAATTTGTCTGAATTACTTGAGCAGATTTATGTAACATAGCTGAGCCACTTGGATAAATTATGTGTTTTGTTCGATTGGCCCAACACATCACGCCTGTCGAAGGATATGATGTGTCTCAAGTTTAGTGAACAAATCCGTGTTAACTTTAACAATATTAGCTGTGATAGGGTTGCCTTGAATACAATGCAACACAGTATCTTTATTTAACGATTAAAAGAGTTTAATTATGAAGCCATTAGCTGTGTTTGGTACTGGTTCGGATGCGGGTAAAACGAGTCTGGTTATGGCCTTGTGCCGAATATTTGCCGACCAGGATTTAAAGGTCGCGCCCTTTAAAGCGCAAAATGTTTCCAATAATTCAGCTGTTACCCAGGAAGGCCGCGAAATCTCCAGGGCTCAATGTTTACAGGCCGAAGCAGCCCGCATAGAACCCAGTTATTTGTTTAATCCGGTGCTACTTAAGTCACATGGTAATGGGGCTGTGCAGGTGATAGTGAATGGGCTGGTTTTTAAAAAACAAACAATAACAAATTATTATGATGAACTCGATCAATTGAAGCTTCATGTACAACAGGCATTTTCTCGCTTGCAGCAAGATTACGATCTGGTGATTGCCGAAGGAGCAGGATCCCCCGTCGAATTAAATCTGTTAAATAAAGACCTGTCGAATACTTTTGTCGCGAATACCTTCAACACAAAAAATATCTTAATAGCGGATATTGAGCGGGGAGGAGTGTTTGCCTCAATATACGGAACAATGGCATTGATGGATCCGGTTATGCGCAGCAATTTGATTGGGGTAGTTATCAATAAATTTCGTGGTAACCGGCGTTTTTTTGATGAAGGTGAAAAAATTATCAGAGATCGTTTCGGTGTGCCCGTATTAGGTGTTCTCCCTTTTCAGCCTTTGAATATTGATATGGAAGATTCCCAGTCTTTGTCAAACTATCAGCAGCGCCTGGACGATGTAAAAATCCGTGTTGCAGTTATTGCTTATCCAGGTTTAAGCAATTATAACGATCTTGATGTTCTGATGGCTGATCCTGAACTTTATGTTGAATTAATTCATACTTATCGTCCGCTGATTGACTTTGACATAGTGTTGTTACCGGGCAGCAAAACCGTAATCCGTGATTTGCAATGGCTAAAACATCAGGGTTTATTTAATGAGCTTCAGCAATTTAATAAGCCTGTTTTCGGACTCTGCGGCGGCTACCAAATGCTTTGCCAAAGCCTGCATGATCCAGATGCGCTGGAACATGACAACGCGATTATTGAAACCGGGTTGGGCTTTATTGATGATATTGTTGTGTATCAGAATCCTAAAATACTTCAGAGAGGCTATTATCAACTGTTTTCATATACGGCAATCAAAGGTTATGAAATTCATTGCGGACGCATGGACAAGCATCCCCTATTTTTTCAAAGCGGACATCATACAGGCACGCATGTGCATGGGGTTTTTGATGATGATGCTTTCAGAGGCGATTATTTTAAAGCTATTAATTCACTATATCAGGGTTTTGATTATGCAGCATATCGCGGAGCGCAAATACAGGGCTTCACCGACATGGTGTCGGAAAATTTGGATACAAACGCTATTTTGCAGGCGCTACAGGCAGATTGACAGTGTTTGAGTTAGCCGCTTTAGTGTATTTCATTAACACGGTTTTGGTGAGTTTCCCGGTAGTAGGTATTAAATTGATAGTTTTGAGATTTTCATTCTCAGAGGCATTAATGACATGAAAACACTGTTTATAGGCGGCGTAAAAAGCGGAAAATCCCGTTTGGCGGAAGCGTATATTTTAGGGCAAGCGGGTATAGATAAACCTTATTATCTGGCAACAACCGAATTTTTTGATAATGAAATACAAATTCGAGTGGACATTCATCAACAACGACGTAAAGATTCTTTTATAACACTGGAAGAGCCCGTAAAACTGTTTAATACCCTCGAAAATTGCCAGCGTCCTGTATTGATTGAATGTGTGTCGATGTGGCTAAATAACCTGCTGCATTATCAAATCCCTGAAGCCGATATTTTGCAGGAATTGGAGGCAGTGCTACAGCTACCGTGCAATATGGTTTTGGTACACAATGAAGTTGGTTTAGGTGTCATTGCTGATAATCAGTTAGCACGCCAGTTTGTTGATTTGTCGGGCAAAGCCGCACAGTTGATGGGGCGCCATTGTGATGAGGTGTTTTTTTGCAGTGCAGGGTTGAAAATGCGCATGAAGTAGGATTTTATAGGCAGAGTTCAAAATCATATTAATGATCCTTAAATACTGCAATCTAACAGCCAGTAATTTTAAACTGAAGTTTCCCGGATTTTATGCTCGTGACGATTACTGGAAAACCAATTAAAGTGGGATTTGCCGCAGGCTCGATCCGCCAGCACACTGGCAACTGCTTGCTTGCAAGAGCTATCATCACCTAAAACCTGAAAGATAAAGGCTTTGAGTGTTACCAGGGGTGTGAAAACGGAGTTTCGTTTATGGGGCGTATGTTCGATAATATCGGCAATATCATCCTCTGCCAAAAAGTTACTAAAAGGTAAGTTTGTATCTACAACTACTGCCAACCTCCACCCAACGATTTATAAAGATCCACCATTGCTATAATTTGCTTCTGTTTCGTTTCAATGAGGTCTTTTTTGGCTTCCAAGGCATCCCTTTGAGACAATAACACATCCAGATAGTCTGCACGGGCAGATCTAAATAATTGCGTTGAAACATCAATTGATTGGACGAGTGCGTCCACTTGCTTTATCTTTAGCTGATAGTTTTTATCCAGATTATCTATGTTTGAAAGTTGATTGGCTACTTCAGCATAAGCGTTGATAATGCTTTGCTCATATTCATACGCAGCCTGAACCTGCTTGGCATTCGCGTTTTTATATTCGGCTATGATGGCATTCTTATTGACCAATGGGGCTACTAACTCTCCAGCGATAGCGGCAGCTAATGATTCTGGCGTATTAATCAGAAATTTAAGCGCGAAAGCATCAAATCCCACCCCGGCTTTTATGCCAAAGGATGGATAGAAATTAGCTCTTGCCACCGCTATGTTTAATTTTGCCGCCGATAGCTCAAGCTCCGCTTTCCTAATATCAGGCCTGTTGTGTAGCAACTGTGATGGAATACCTGCCTTAACCAGTTTTGGTTTAACATCCATAAAACCAGTTGAGGCACGCTGGATCGGCTGTCGCGTCCTGCCTAACAGAAAGTTGATTCGATTTTCAGTCACCGTAATCTGTTGCAGTATTTCAAATTTTTTACTTTGATTTTTTGCCACTTCCGCTTCGTAACGTTTGACCGCAAGTGTCGTTGTCCTTGCAAACAGCAGCAGTTGCTTGACCATCTCCAAACCATTTTGCTGAATACTAATGTTTTGCTTTAAGTTCTCAAGCTGATTGTCCAAAGCAACCAATTCATAGTACGAACGTGCAACTTCAGCGACCAGGTTTGTCACTAAAAAATTTTTACCTTCACTTGAAGCCATGTACTCCAGCACTGCCACCTGCGCAGCATTTCTCAGCTTTTTCCAAATATCAATCTCCCAGGTTGAAAATAGCCCAAATTGATAATCGCCCACGAAGGTAGGGAATGCCTGGCCATTGGGTAACTGTAGACTGTTTTCAACAGCGCCCCCTTGCGTATATTTACCGGTTTTTTCACCTCCAGCTCCAGCGCCAAAATTAACAAATGGCAAATACGCGCCTTTACGCGCTTGAATCTCATTTTGCGCAACGCTAATGCGCTGCATCATGATATTGACTTCTTTGTTATTGGCGACCGCCGTGTCGATCAAGCTTAATAAGTTCGGATCTTCGAAAAAATCCTTCCATTTCACCGTGGCCGTACTGGTCGGTTGCGAGGCCCCATGCTTAAAGCTGTCAGGAAGATGCGAATCGGCCATTTTGCTGGTCATTACCGGGATGCCACACGCTTGCAGCATCAGTGCCACCCCGCCTAACGCCATAAGATGAAAAATTTTAATCATAATCGCTTTCATCGCCCAAGTTATAGTGATAAGTTTCTGTTAACGGATTAAGGTCTTCGTTTTTAATTAAATCTTTTCCTTCTATCATTGAGGCAAATATATAATAAAGTCCTGGAATAATGATGACCCCAAACACTGTGCCGAACAGCATCCCGCCTAGGGAAGAAGTACCGATGGTTCTGTTACCGACTGCACCAGCCCCCGTTGCCATCGCTAAAGGTATCAAGCCGGCTATAAAGGCAAAGGACGTCATCAAAATCGGCCGGAACCGCGCTTTTGCGCCCTCAATTGCCGCTTCTTTAACCGACATACCTTGGGCTTGTTTCTGCACCGCGAATTCCACGATCAATACCGCGTTTTTGCCGAGCAAACCAATGAGCATCACCAGCCCCAGCTGGGAATAGACATCGTTGGCAAGACCCAATGTTTTCAGCAGGAAGAAAGCGCCGAAAATACCGGGAGGCAGCGAAAATATAACAATTAACGGCAACATAAAGCTTTCGTACTGCGCGGCCAGCACAAGGTAGACAAATATTATAACGACCACGAAGATCTCTATCGCTTCAGTACCCCGGCGGGCTTCATCAAACGATAAGCCTTCCCAGGCGACTTCAAACCCTTTGGGCAACACTTCAGCAGCGACTTCCTGGATCGCCTCGATGGCGTCGCCAGTGGTATAACCGGTTGCCGGCTCGGCGCGGATAGCGGCTGAGTTATAGAGGTTATAGCGGGTGATCTCGTTGGGGCCTTGCTTTTTCTCCATGGTCATGAAGGCGGAGTACGGCACCATATCGCCTTTGTCATTTTTTACGAAGTATTTCAACACATCCGAAGGGAAGCGCCGGAATTCAGGCAGGGATTGGGCATAGACCTTAAAAAAGTTATTGAAGCGGATAAAACCCTGCTCGTAGGTGCTGCCGATCATGATGTCCAGGTTATTCATCGCTTTTTCGATGCTAACCCCTTTTTGCATGGCAAGTTTATTGTCGATGATCAGTTCGTATTGCGGATAATTGGCCGCATAAAAGGTAAATAAGCCCGTCAGCTCTTTGCGTTTGCGCATCGCATCCATGAACGTATGGTTAATTTTGTCAAACTCGAAGTAATCCGTGTCGATGGTCTTGTCCAATAACCGGAATGCCAAGCCGGATGCCGCACCATAGCCCGGCACTGCCGGGGGTTGAAAATACTCGATGACCGCGCCGAAGTCATGGGTTTTTTCCTCCAGTTCGTGGATCACATCCAGCACGGAATGTTTACGATGCGACCAATCTTTCAGGTTGATAATAACCGTGCCGGCGTTGGAGCCGCGTCCTTCGGTCAGCACTTCATAACCGGCCAAGGAAGAAACCGATTGCACGCCGTCAATTTTTTCGGCTATCACTTCCAGTTGCCGCGCTACTTTGTTGGTCACCTCGATGGTTGAGCCGGGCGGTGTTTGAATAATGGCATAAATCATGCCTTGGTCTTCACCGGGAATAAAGCCGGAAGGTAACGTTAGGCTGACCGAATAAATACCGAAACAAAAGCCGGCCAAAACCAAAATCGTTAGCAACCGCCGCATAACGACGACATTTAGAATTTTAATGTATCGCCCTGTGACCTTTTCAAAAATGGCGTTGAATGCATCGATGAACAGGCTTATCGGGGTTTTTCGTTTCGGTTGTCCATGGGTGTTTTTAAGGATCATTGCGCACAGCACAGGAGAAAGCGATAAGGCCACGATTGCCGAAATGACGATCGATGACGACATGGCGATAGCGAACTGTCGATAAAATACGCCGACCGGCCCTGACATGAACGCAATCGGGATGAACACCGACACCATTACCAAGGTGATCGCAACAATGGCGCCGCCGATTTCCCCCAATACTTGTTTCGAAGCGACATAAGGGGAAACATTTTCAGCCTCCATTTTCGCATGCACCGCTTCGACCACGACAATCGCATCGTCAACCACAATACCGATGGCCAGCACCAGGGCAAACAATGTAATCAGGTTGATCGAAAGTCCGAACGCCGACATAACAGCGAAGGCTCCGATCAGTGAAACCGGTACGGCGAGGATCGGGATCAAGGTGGAACGCCAGTCGCCCAGGAAAATAAACACTACCAAGGAGACCAGCACGAACGCTTCCGCCAAGGTGTGCAGAACTTTTTCAATGGAAGCATCAACGAATCGAGATACATCGTAGTTGATTTCGTAGTCCATGCCTTCCGGGAAAGTTTTTTTCAACTCTTTCAATTTTTCCTTCACGTCCTCAATGACCTTGCTGGCATTAGTGCCGTAGCTTTGCTTAAGCACGATCGACGCCGAAGGGAACGAATCTTTATCGGAGTAAATATTATAAAACTCGCTGTTTAGGTCGACCTTGGCAATGTCTTTAATGCGCAAGATCTCGCCATTCGGCTTAGCCCGGATAATAATGTCCTCGTATTCTTCCGGCTTGTTGAAACGCCCTTTATAGACCAGCACATATTCTTTGGACTGGGCGGTCATGCCCGTGCTTTGGCCCAGCCGGCCCGCCCGGCCGATAACGCTTTGGCTCGCGATGGCATCCATCACCTCGTCTACCGAGACGCTATAGGCCCGCATCCGGTCCGGATTCAGCCAAATCCGCATCGCATATTGGCGGGCGCCCAATATTGTTGCTTGGGCGATGCCAAAGATGCGCTGAATTTCCGGAAGAACATTGACGTAGGCATAATTAAATAAAAGCTTCTGGTCGGCGTTTTTGTCTTTGCTGTAGAGATTGACATACATGAGCATGCTGGGCTGGACGAAGTTCACAATCACGCCTTCCAACCGCACAAGTTCTGGCAGTCTGCTCATCATCTGATCCACGCGCGTCTTCACGTTAACCATCGCGATATTGGGATCAACGCCCAGATTGAAATACACTTGAATGGTCGATTCGCCGGCGCTGGTCGCATCCGAGGTAATGTATCTCATGCCGGGCACGCCGTTGATGGCGCGTTCGATCATAATCAGGGACGATTTCACCAGCACATCGGCGCTGGCGCCGGGAAACGATAATGCAACCGTCACCCGCGGCGGCGCAATATCAGGAAACTGGGCAATGGGCAAGGTCCGGATCGCCAATGCCCCCATGAACAGAAACACGAGCGATAACACGATCGCCATCACGGGTCTTTTGATAAAAATATTAAACATAATTAATCTCTGATTAAAAGGTTACTCGGTATATAATTCCAACTCTGAGCGAACCTTTTCGGGCGGTCTTAAATCGATTTTCACCTCTTCTCCGGAATGCACTTTGCGCAATCCTTCCAGCAAGATCTTGTCATCGTCTTTCAACCCCTCTTTTATGATAAACATTTGCGGTATGTCGGCTTCAATATTGATCAGCCGTTGCTCCAGTTTGCCTTCCTTGTTGACGATGTAGACATAGTTTTTATCCATAATTTCGAACACCGCTTTTTGCGGGATGAGCATAGCGTTTTTGTATGGCTTGAGCATTAATATCGTGCCTGTCTCGCCATGCCTGAGTAGTTTGTCCGGATTAGGGAACGTGGCACGGAATTCGATATTGCCGGCGGTATTATCAAAATCAGCCTCTATGGTTTCAATAACACCCGTTTGATTGAAAACCTGACCATTTGCCATCCTTAGCTGCACCTTTCGGGTACGGTCATCTCCAGAGTTGTGCATTTTGTAATCGAGATATTCGGCTTCCGGGACGTTGAAATAGACCCACAATTGGCTGATGTCAGACAGAGTGGTTAACAAAGAGCCTTCGTCGAGAAGACTTCCGGTTCTGACCGCCAAATGATCCATAATGCCATCAAAAGGCGCATTGATGTCGGTAAAGCTTAAATGGGTTTCCGCCATTTTCACTTCCGCATTGGCCTTATCCAACTTTGCTTTTGCCAACGCCAATTCATTGGCCGATACAATTTTTTGATCAGCCAAACCTTTAGTATTAAGGTATTCGATATTCATGTTATTGGCTTCGGCTTTTGCTTTGAGCAGTTCCGCCTGATAGATGTTGGGCATGATTTTGAACATGGGCTGTCCCTTATGTACAAAACGCCCTTCATCCACAAAGATATCCTGCAAATACCCCCTTTCCAATGCCCGGACTTCTATATGTCTGATGGCATGGATCTGACAAACATATTCTTTCGTGACCGAAGTGTCTTCACGGAAGGGTGTGGTCGCCTCCAGCGTAGGGGACTCTTCCTTTTTTTCGGGTTCTGCTTGATTGCATCCGCTTAATAAAGTGGCGATTAAGCCTAGAACTACAGATGCTTTAGTGATCATTTTTATGGTGCTTAGGGTTGGAACTGCACAAAAATTCGGAATAACCAACATATTTATCCTGTCTGTTGCTGAGGTGAATAAAGTGAGACTAGTCATTGTTTTCACTTTAAACACACGTAAAAATAAGCCCATTAACTAGCGCTTGATAACCCATTGCGCCATTTGAAAGAGCGACATAAAGATCGGGGTATTACTTGTTCATTAATTAATCTTTGTAAAGCGATAACAGTGGCTAATAGTGAGGCATTTATTCCAGCTGCGTAACATGTGTTCTAAAAGAAAAGCAAAATTAATGCCATGTATTAGAAAGTATAAAATCAATAGGTTACGGAATGTAGAAAAAAGATTGGTTGAAAACCACCGCATTAGGTGGCGTTAAGGGTTTAAAACTACCATTAGCCTTGTGTCTCGCTTCCGGGTGCATTCCCAAAATATGACACGCTTGAAACCCAGTATTCATGGAGCCTCCGTGTTTTTTTAACTGATCCGGTGCAGCCATAATAAACGTCTGAAATGCCCGTCGTGCCATGGCTAATCAATTTTCCATAAAAATTTTCCAGCGACCTTAGATAACTTGGGAACGCAAAAACAAAAAGCACTCGGCCATCTCTTTCAGCCAAAACGTACCGGGAGCCTTTAGCCGTAAATTAATAACCCGGCGTATAGCGCTTTCCACATGACCGCTGCCACAAGTCAAGCCTGTCACGCCCCTTACACAAAGGATAACTTTTATCGATCTGTGCCGTATTGTGCCGGGTAGGCGGTTTCGCCGATTGCGGATTGCCTCCTGTTGGCGCAGCCTGTCCTGGTATCGAATGCTTAATCGTAATCAAATCTTTGCCCACGATCACCTCTTTGACCAGCAGTCTCATAATTCGTTGGAGTTGACCCATATCGAGGGTATCAGCATTGATATGCGCAAGCGTTCCAGAAACGTGGTGAGGGTTTCGACAAGCTGTAAATACGCCGCGCGATCCTCTGTTTGGTGATTGATCGCTTGAAGTTCTGCCTGCATAGCTTGTTCTCGTTGCAGCAAAGGCGGCATTCTGACACGAAGTTCGTCAAGCGACAGCAACTCTTCCTGGTATGCCGTTAATAATAGCTCCATGCTTTTACGCACCCAAATCAAATCGCGGTCAGCGTGTATCTACTTTAAAAACCACGGTAAATATAAAAGTTACAGAAATATCTTGACAGAAAGCCCAATAAAATTGACTCTTCCCCACCTTGAACATCCAAGACTTGCAGGCTGAAATTATTGCCATTGACCAAGAAATCGCGCAACTGGAAAACAGCGCGTCGCAGGCGCTTGTCAAAAAAACTACTGAGCCTCATCGAGCGGGTCGTTAAAGAAAATAATACTCTGCTAACTGAACGCCAACAGCTTCGTGACGAGATTAATCGACTGAAAGGCGAGCAGGGCAAACCTGGTATTATTAAGGCTAATAAAAAGAAAGACGGCAAACTATCGTCCGAGGCCGAGCGCAAGGAAGCCAATGCCAATAAAGACAATAACGAATCAGGTGAGAATTCAGAAGGGAAAAAGAAACACCAGCGTGAACCGAAAATTCCATGTCGGAAAAGCGGATATTAGTCTTTTTTCAAAACTTTGGCATTGAGGTTTCAGCCACTTATATCTCCCAGCAATGGACGGGCGGCTATGATCTTTTTCACCAGGAAAAAAGCGATCTTTACCGCAGGGCATTACCGCGAGCGACTATGTCCAAATCGATGACGCCCATGCGCGCGTCAACGGCACCAACCAGTATTGCCAGATTGTCTGTAGTCCGCTGTTTACCGCCTATTTCACCACGCCGAAGCAAGACCGTCTGACGTCATTGTCCGTGTTGACTGATTTCATGCCCCCTCACTATCTTTATAATGAACCGGCCAAACGGCTGCCCGATACCTTTAGGTTGGCCGGCAAAGCCCGTGTTGCGATAGACGCGCAGTTACCGGCTGATGTGGTGATGAATGAAAGCGAATTCAACGCGCAGTTGACACGCATCGACACCTTGGGTAGTCGCGAACGCGTTCATCTTACCGAAGCCTGCGCCATTGCTTTTTACCAGCAACAAACCGACTTTCCAATCATCGAACGGCTGATGGCCGATGATGCGCCACAATTCAAACTGCTCACTCTATTTCTCTATCTGTGCTTGATTCACGATGCCCGGCACTATAAAAAACTCAAACCCTTCGTACCCCTGCACCAACAAGTTTTAGCCGGCTTTCGAAGTCTGTATTGGGCTACTACACCGAGTTACTCAAGTATAAGCTTGAGTCAGCACCGGATAAAAAAGAAGTAATTATTCAGACCCCCCTACGCCAAAAACATACAAAGTTGGCTAAAAAAGTTGTACATTAATCTCCATGAGACTAAGCGACCACGATCTGCTGCAACTGACCGAAGAAGAATTGCTGGAATTACCGGAGGAAGTTCTGCGCCGATTATCCGTCAAACTGCTTTACGACTTAAAAGAAGCGCGGGAGCGGTTGAGGCAAACCTCACGGAATAGTTCGCGGCCACCAAGTAGTGACCTGCCGTGGGACAAGACTGTTGCCGACGAGGAAGACCCGCCGTGCCACCCAGAGCCGGACGAATGTGCGGGAGTGGATGAGCACACGATAGACGCCGACGAAGAATCGAAAACCGGGCCAGTGGAAAAAGAACAGGACATGGCGAACGATACACGGCAAAGCCAAGCATTTGAAGATGAAGCAAGCAATAAACGGAAAGCCGGCAAACAACCTGGGGCACCCGGCTACGGGCGAGAGCAAAAGCTGGCGGTAACGGCAGAAGCGCATCATTATCCGGCAGTTTGCGCGCGCTGTGACCGTGAATTGAAGCCAGATGCCGCAAAAGCCTATACCGCCTTTGAAACAGTTGATTTGGAGTGGGCTGACCCGGACAAGCCGGGTATTAATTTGACCAATACCAAACACACCTATTATGAAACGGTCTGTAGCTGTGGGCATTGCACACAACAGGCCCCGCATCGGCAGGTATCACACCACTTAACACCAAACATCTGGTTGTCGGAATGGCGTCTTGTCGGCCCTGGACTTGCAGCACTGATTGTTTGCCTGGCTTACCGGATGCGCCTGTCGCGGGCGCGGATACAGGAATTCCTGAATGATTGGCTGGGCTTGGCGGTCAGTGTTGGCACTCTCCACGCCACCTTGCATGAAAGCGGTGCGGCGGTCTTGCCCGTTGAAGACGAATGGGTGGAAGCGGTACAAAGCAGTGGTTTGCTGCATGTGGACGAAACGTCCTGGCGGGAACTGAACACGCTGCTTTGGTTATGGGTGTTCTGCGGTCAAGGCGTAGTCGTTTACTGGATCGCCAGCCGAGGTTCAGAATTACTGAAAAACGTATTAGGCAGCGCTTTTCAAGGCTGGCTTATGAGTGACGGTTGGCAGGTTTACCGTTATTATCTCAAGCGCCTTCGTTGCTGGGCGCATTTAATGCGTAAG
>JAQTPT010000050.1 GCA_028712795.1 Methylococcales bacterium | reverse complement strand
GGGTTCCGCGCCGTAAGCCGTGGACGCGCCGGAAAAAATCTTTGATTTGGTGGCCAGTTGGGTGTGAATCTCCAGGCCGATAACCGTTTCCCATTCCATCGCTATCTCCTTACTCAAAACCTTTAGGGGTATGTAAATGCCAATCCGTCACTTGTTGGTACTGATGGGCAATGTTCAATAACTTATCTTCTGCAAAATAATTGCCGATTATTTGCAAGCCTACGGGCATTCCTGCAACAAATCCGGCAGGAACGGACAGGGCAGGGACACCGGCAAGGTTGATGGCAATGGTATAAATGTCGGATAAATACATTTCGATCGGGTTGTCTATTTTTTCACCGATGCCAAAAGCGGTCGTCGGCGTGACAGGGCCCATAAGCACATCAACTTCCGACAACGCATTTTTGAAGTCGTCGCTGATCAAGCGCCGGATTTTTTGCGCTTTTATATAATAGGCATCGTAATAACCAGCCGATAACGCGTAAGTGCCTATGAGAATACGGCGTTTAACCTCCTTGCCAAAACCTTCGCCACGGGATCGGGTGTAGAGGTCCGTTAAATCAACCGGATTTTCACAGCGATAGCCATACCGGACGCCATCGAAGCGCGACAGGTTGGCAGAGCATTCAGCGGGCGCAATGACATAATAAGCAGGGATCGCAAGCTTGAGAGCAGGCATACTGATTTCCTTGATTTCAGCGCCTAATTTACTAAATTCATTGATAGCTGTTTCGAGGGTTGCCGCCATCCCGCCGTTTAAACCTTCGCCAAAAAATTCTTTGGGCAGGCCAATTTTTAAGCCCGCAAGGGAGTTATTCAGCCCGGCGCGATAATTGGGAACAGGCAAGTCGACGCTGGTTGAGTCTTTTTCATCAAACCCCGCCATCGCTTGCAACAGAATAGCCGCATCTTCAGCGCTACGATTCATGGGGCCGCCTTGATCCAGACTGGAGGCATAAGCAATCATGCCATAGCGGGATACGCGTCCATACGTGGGTTTTAATCCGGTAATGCCGCATAAAGCCGCGGGCTGGCGTATGGAGCCGCCGGTATCGGTGCCGGTTGCACAGACGGCTAACCGTGCGGCGACCGCTGCTGCCGAACCGCCGGATGAGCCGCCAGGAACCGTATTGATATTCCAAGGGTTTTTAACGGCACCGTAATAACTGGTTTCATTGGATGAGCCCATCGCAAACTCGTCCATGTTGAGTTTACCCAACATCACGGCGCCCGCCTGATTCAGTTTTTCCACCACCGTGGCGTTATAAGGCGCAGTAAAATTATCGAGCATTTTAGAGCCGCAGGTGGTTTTAACACCCAGGGTACAAAAAATGTCTTTTTGGGCAATGGGTATGCCGGTCAACATTTCTGCCGTGCCGTTAGCCAGCCGGGCATCGGCGGCTTCGGCATTTTGTAATGCGGCCTCTTCGGTGACCGTGATGTACGCATTAAGGTTCTGGTATTGCTTGATTCGATTCAAAAACGACCGGGTCAGTTCTACGCTGGAAAAGTCACCTGAACGCAAGCCTTGGGCTAATTCGAGCAATGTTTTAGTGTGCATTATTTTGTGTTCCCTTTACTCAATCACTTTCGGCACGAGATAAAGCCCCGCTTCGACTTGTGGCGCTATAGCCTGAAATTTATCGCGGTTATTGGGTTCTGTGACCACATCAGCCCTTAACCGTTGCGCCTGATCCATCGGGTGCGCCATAGGTTCGACATTGTCGGTATTCAGCTCGCTCATTTGAGTCATCAAATCCAGCATGCCTGACAAATCTTTCGCATAGGATTCAATATCCTGGTTATCAATTCCCAAGCGGGCCAAGTGCGCAATTTTGTTCACATCATCTGCCGTCAACGACATATTTGATCTCCGTATTTAAAATTCAGTTATTCAATGGCGCGCGATGCGCACCCTACAAGACTCGTACCTTGAACCTATTGCCTTGTACCTTTTACCTTTGCACCGTATATTACTACAAATATACTACTTATATCTTGCTCAAATACCCGCTTGATTGATAAAGTAGCGGTATTTTAAATTCCTTAAAGGAAACAGATAAAGATGTTCAAAAGAATTCGAGGTCTTTTCTCCAACGACCTTTCGATCGATCTGGGTACTGCCAACACATTGATTTATATTCCAGGACAAGGGATCGTGCTTAATGAGCCATCCGTTGTCGCCATTAAGGAGGATAAAGTCCGTGGCGCAAAAACCATCGCTGCTGTCGGCGCCGACGCTAAACAGATGCTGGGCCGTACGCCGGGCAATATTACTGCGATCCGTCCGTTGAAAGACGGCGTCATTGCCGATTTTGCGATTACTGAGCGGATGCTACGGTTTTTTATTGAAAAGGTTCACAAGAAAAACCGGTGGCTGCGTCCGAGTCCGCGTATCTTGATTTGCGTGCCTTGCGGATCAACGCAAGTCGAGCGCCGCGCCATCCGGGAGTCCGCGGCGATGGCTGGAGCCCGTGAAGTTTATTTGATTGAAGAGCCGATGTCCGCAGCCATTGGCGCCGGTTTACCCGTCGATGAAGCTTGCGGATCCATGGTGCTTGACATAGGCGGCGGCACCTCTGAAGTGGCTGTCATATCAATAAACGGCATTGTTTATTCAAACTCGGTTCGTATCGGGGGGGACCGGTTTGACGAGGCCATCATTAATTATGTGCGCAGGAACTATGGCACTTTAATCGGTGAAGCCACTGCTGAAAGAATAAAACTTGAAATCGGCACGGCTTACCCCGGAAGCGAAGTCAGGGAAATCGAAGTTAAAGGACGTAATCTGGCAGAAGGCGTGCCGCGAAGCTTTTCCCTGAACAGCAATGAAATTCTGGAAGCCCTGCAAGAACCACTTTCCGGTATTGTCGGCGCGGTAAAAGTGGCGTTGGAGCAAACCCCTCCCGAACTGGGTTCTGATGTTGCGAACCGTGGCATTTATTTAACCGGCGGCGGCGCTTTATTGAAGGATATTGACCGCCTGATAGCTGAAGAAACAGGCTTGCCTGTGCATATCGCCGATGATCCGCTCACTTGCGTGGCCAGGGGTGGCGGGATGGTTCTGGAAATGCTGGATAAAAAAGGACTCTCAACTTTTTCGTTAGAATAATCATGACCCTCAATTAAATCGTTTATTGTGGCTGTGATCCAGGTCCACATGGCTCGGGCTACAGTATTTTTTAACTGATAAGAGGCATCTGCCATAAAACTTTTATTTGCCACCGGCCCGTCAATCAATACACGTCTATTGGTGGCCGTCCTTGCTTCTACCGCTTTACTTGCAACTGAACACAGAAGCCCGGAATTGAACACATTACGCGCTACCTTATCCGTTCTTGTTGACCCATTAAAATATCTGGTCGATATGCCCGCTACACTGGCGGAACAGGCTGCTGAATCCGTTAGTTCCTACCGGACATTAAAAATGGAAAACGAGCGGCTGCGTGAAGAACAACTCGCGCACCAAGCGAGGCTGCTTAAGTTTGCTGCGCTGGAAAAAGAAAATATACGCTTGCGGGCGTTGTTGGAAAACTCTTTTAAACTGGGCGAGCAGGTGCTGGTTGCCGAATTGCTCTCAGTTAATATGGCGCCTTATGAACATATTGTCATAGTCAACAAAGGCACTCGTTTTGGCGTCCATCCGCAACAACCGGTATTGGATGCAAACGGCGTTGTTGGGCAGGTTTTCCGGGCGTTGCCGTTCACCTCCGAAATCATGTTGATCACCGATCCGAATCATGCGATTCCCGTTCAGGTTAACCGCAACGGTTTATTAACCATTGCCGTGGGCAGCGGCCAGATAAACCGGCTTGTGTTGCCTTATTTACCCAGCAATGCCGATATTCGGCCGGGTGACTTACTCATCACTTCGGGTCTGGGCGGCACTTTTCCGCAAGGTTATCCCGTGGCTGTCGTGGATGAATTCACCTCACAACCTAATAAAGCTTTCGCCAGTATTACGGCTACCCCAAAAGCCTTGTTGGACCGTAACAGGGAGTTAATGATAGTCTGGAGCAAATCAACGCCGGTACCGCTCATTTCCAGGCCAACAGCAAGCGAAGCGGAGGCCAAAACCAATGCAGCTGAATAACTACGCAGGATTTTTTCGAGTTATTCTAACCCTCGTTTTTGCGATGTGTTTGAGAATAGCGCCTTGGCCGGGAGAAATGGCGGCGTTCAATCCTGACTGGGTGCTCCTGGTTCTGATTTACTGGTCACTTGCCATACCTGATCGCGTAGGTATTTTTCATGCCTGGATATTTGGCTTGCTCACCGATGTATTGACTGGCCGGTTACTCGGCCAATATGCTTTGGCTTATTCACTGGTTATCTATATTTGCATTAAACTGCACAAACGTTTACGTCGATTTCCCATGTTACAACAGGGATTATTTGTCTTTTTCTGCCTGCTATTGTCCCAACTATTGCTTTTTTTCATAAAAAACCTTCAGCACCCTGCACAACTTCATGCCTCTTTCTGGCTGCCTGTTTTTACCGGTACGTTATGTTGGCCCCTGGTCTATGGCGTACTGCGCTTCGTCCGTTTGTCTCGACGCCTTAGCTAGAGCGCGCTGCAACTTATGTCTGATAACTATGCCATTAAAGACCATTCGGTAGAGAACCGCCTGTTTCTAAATCGTATTGTTGCCGCTTTTATTGCCATTATTCTCTTGACGTCGGGCCTGATTGTCCGTCTCATTTATCTGCAAATTGTCGGTCACGAACATTATTCTTCACTGGCAAAAGACAACAGCATCAAAATTGTTCCCCTGGTCCCTACCCGAGGCATGATTTTTGACCGGCATGGAAAAGTGTTGGCAGAAAACACGCCGTCCTATAGTTTGGAGCTCATCCCGGAGCAAATCAGCAACATGGATGACACCTTGTTGCGTTTGCAAAAAGTGCTCGATATACCCGATGAAAAAATCGAGCAATATCAAAAATTGCGCAATCGCCAAAAACGCTTCGTGAGTACGCCGCTGTTATTAGGCATGACTGATGAAGAGCTGGCAAAGTTTGCCGTTGTCCGGCCTTATTTTCCAGGCGTCGATATCCATACGCAGTTGGTTCGACATTACCCCTACAGCGATTTGGCCGCTCATGTTATTGGCTATGTGAGCCGTATTAACGAGGCGGAAGTTAAGGAGTTGCCCCTGGCTGAATACAGAGGTTCCACGCATATTGGCAAGCTGGGCGTAGAGAGTTCATACGAAAATGAACTGCATGGCAAAACCGGTTATGCGGAAATAGAAACCAATGTTCAGGCCCGGCTTCTAAATACCTTAAAAGAAGTCAGTCCGGAACCCGGCGCCAATCTCTATTTAACCCTGGATATTGATTTACAAAAAATGGCCTACGATGCGCTGGGTACTTTCAACGGCGCGGTCGTGGCCATTGATATTAAAACCGGCGGCGTATTGGTCTTCGCCAGCCGTCCGGGCTTTGATCCCAATCCTTTTGTGGTTGGCATAGCCAATGATGCCTATCAAGCGCTGCAATCATCGGAAAACCAACCGCTCTATAATCGGGCGCTACGCGGCTTATATCCGCCGGGCTCTACCATCAAGCCGTTCCTCGCGCTGGCAGGTCTTGAATATGAGGCTATCAGCCCCAAGCAAACTATCTTATGCCCCGGCTATTATCAGATACCCGGGGTAAGTCATCAATATAGGGACTGGAAAAAAGGGGGCCACGGCTCAGTTAGCTTAAACAGAGCCATAACTGAATCTTGCGACGTGTATTTTTATCGTCTGGCGGCGGCGCTGGGTATAGACCATATGCACAGTTTTTTACAAAATTTTGGCTTTGGCGAAAAATCCGGTATTGATCTGGTAGGGGAAAAATCAGGATTAATGCCCTCGCGCGAGTGGAAGCTTGCTCGAAAAAATCAGGCATGGTACCCCGGGGAAACACTCATCACAGGAATAGGTCAGGGCTATTATCAGGTTACGCCCTTACAGTTAGCCAGAGCCACGGCTACCTTGGCGAATAAAGGTAAAGTTGTCACTCCCTTTCTGGTCGATAAAATTGTCAGCGCACACGGCGCCCGCCCAGGTCACGAGCTTCATGATTACACCATTCCACTCAAGCCGGATAACGTTAAAACAGTTATCGAAGGGATGATCAATGTTGTTCATAGTGCTCACGGCACCGCCAAAGGCATTAATACAAATATCAGCTATCAAATCGCTGGTAAAACCGGAACTGCCCAGGTTCTGGGCATTAAGCAAAACGCTAAATATAACGAAAACGACATCGACTTTAAATTTCGTGACCACGCGCTATTTATTTCTTTTGCCCCGGCAGATGATCCTAAAATTGCCGTAGCAGTCATTGTTGAAAATGGCGGGCATGGCGGTTCGGTTGCTGCGCCTATTGCAGGACAGGTTATCAAGCAATTTTTACAGGAAAATAATGAAAACTGAAACCCGTCATGATCAATTTGAACCGCCCTCAATACTCGGCAATGTCCTCAGAAAACTACACATAGACATTCCCCTGTTTATCGGCTTATTGCTTGCTTCATTGCTGAGCTTTCTGATTCTTTACAGCGCAGGCAGTCAGGAGATGGACATACTGATGCGCCAGGCGGGCCGTGTTGGATTGGCTTTTCTTTTAATGACCGTCCTGGCTCATATAGATCCCTATCAATTTAAGCGTTATTCCACCCTGCTATTTGGCATGGGTATATTCCTGCTTATTGCCGTATTGATTTTGGGGCAGATAGGTAAAGGCGCTCAACGTTGGCTGGAGCTGGGGATTTTTCGTTTCCAGCCGTCAGAGATGATAAAAATTACTACGCCGATGATGATCGCCTGGTATTTGGCGGAACATCCGTTACCGCCAAAATCCAAACAGCTTTTAATCGCCGGGGTTCTTATTGTTATCCCGACCTTATTGATTGCCAAACAGCCGGATTTGGGCACAGCATTGTTAGTGGCCAGCTCCGGCGCCGGCGTACTGTTTTTTGCCGGCCTTTCCTGGCGATTCATAGTGGCTATTGTTGCCGCATTGGCCTCGTTAACGCCTATCATTTGGCATTTTATGCGTGGCTATCAACGTGATCGGGTGCTGACATTCCTAAACCCGGAAGCTGATCCGCTGGGCAGGGGCTACCATATTATCCAATCAAAAATTGCCATTGGTTCCGGCGGTATTTATGGGAAAGGCTGGCTGGGCAGCACCCAATCGGAGTTGGATTTTTTGCCGGAAAGTTCCACAGACTTTATATTTGCCGTATTTGCCGAAGAATTCGGCTTATCGGGCTGCTTGGGTTTGTTGGCTCTGTATCTGTTAATTATTGCTCGCTGCCTGTATATCGCGGCCCAGGCTCAGGATACCTACAGCCGACTATTAGCTGGAAGTCTGGCGTTTACTTTTTTTGTTTATATATTTGTCAACATCGGCATGGTTATCGGGATTCTCCCTGTGGTCGGAGTTCCCTTGCCTTTAATCAGTTACGGCGGCACTTCCATTGTCACACTATTGGCCGGTTTTGGCATTCTGATGTCAATTCACACGCATAAGAAATTTCGATAACTCCCATGAAGATAAAACAGGTTCAAGGTTCAAGGATCAAGGTTCAAGGATCAAGATATATATTATTTCAACGCATAGGCAAAGAAATTCAACTTCTTGCGGCGGTGACGTTAAGATCGCTACCAACGATCTTTTGTGCAAGGACAAAATTAAATAAAAATAACCTTGTATTGTGGTTCAAATGCATAACTTGCGCCTCGTGCCTTGTAATCGTCTCATGTACCGGCAATATCAAAGACTCGGAATCCTATAATACGTTTATCAGTAAAATGGTGGCTACGCACCATTTCAATGAATCCCAGCTTAATAAGCTGTTTCAGGCTGTCGAAATAAAAGACGATATTCTCAAAAAAATTTCGTCGCCCGCCGAGAAAATGCCTTGGTATAAATATCGCAAAATATTCATGACCAATGCCCGTATCAATGGCGGCGTAAAATTCTGGCAGGAAAATAAACCCGCCTTAGCCGCTGTTGAACAACAAACGGGGGTTCCGGCGGAAATTATTGTTGCCATTCTTGGCGTTGAAACGGCCTATGGACAAAAGACTGGCAACTATCGGGTCATCGACGCGTTGTCTACGCTGGGTTTTGCCTATCCGCCGCGCAGCCGGTTTTTTCTCGGCGAACTGGAAAGCTTCTTGTTGCTGTGCCGCGAAGAACGCATTGACCCATTGAAACCGGTTGGCTCATACGCAGGCGCAATGGGAATGCCGCAATTTATGCCTAGCAGTTTCACCGCTTATGCCATTGATTATGATAACGATAGCCATCGGGATATTTGGCATGACAACGGCGATGCTATCGCCAGTGTCGCCAATTACTTTGTAAAGCATCATTGGCAGGCAGGCCAGGCTATCGCCCTTCCTGTCAATGCGGCAGGGGACGGTTACAAAGGCGCATTAAACGGCAACCTTAAGCCGGACTTAAGACTTGACCAGTTAGAATCCCTTAATTTAAAAATATCGAGGCCACTACCTTTAAACACTAAAGTAAAGCTGCTTGCTTTTGAACAGGATCCAAAAGGACAAAAACCAGGCGAGGAACTATGGGCGGGACTGGACAACTTTTACGTCATTACCCGTTACAACCACAGTCCTTTATACGCCATGGCTGTTTATCAGTTAAGCCAATCTATTTTATCTAAAAAAGGCACATTCCCATGATTAAACTTTTCTTGGCAATTATAATGATTGCCCTAAACGCCTGCTCTACGCAGCAAACAAAAACCACCTACGCGACTTATCAGCCCCCGGTCGCAATCGATCAAGCCTCTCGTGCAATAGCCAGCCAACAAGTTAAGCATCATTCAATACCGCCCGAAAAGAATCATGATGAGTCCAATGAAATTGCCCAACAGGATAAGCTGTTGCCGCGTATTGCCAGCTATATCAGCTATATAAAGCAGGGTGTTGCTTCATGGTACGGCCCCGGATTTCATGGTAAAAAAACCGCTACCGGCGAAATATTTGACATGTATGCCATGACCGCCGCCCATAAAACACTGCCGATTCCATCTTACGCCCAGGTGACCAATCTTGAGAACAACCGCAGCATTATTGTCAGAATAAATGACCGGGGTCCTTTTGTCCGTAACCGGGATATGGATCTGTCTTACGCTGCCGCAAAGCACCTGGATATGGAACAGGACGGTACAGGATCAATAGAAATCAAGGTTATTTCAGACAGCCAGGCACTGCCGCAATTACAACAAATTGCAGCAGAACAGGCGCAGGAAGTCTATCTGCAAGTCGGCAGTTTTGGCAGTGTGAAAAAAGCCATGAACTTAAAAAATAAAATTGCCGCAAATAATTTACCCGAGCCTGATATTCGTTCTTCCACCTACAAAAAATCCACCCTCTACAAGGTGCAAATGGGGCCGATTGACTCAACCGCTAAAGCTAATGAACTGAATCAGCAACTGGAAGAAATTGGCATAACAGACACACAATTTGTCACTGAATCCAAGCAATCTGATGGCCCGCGTGTTACAATGTAAAAAAATATTGTTTTACATTCGATTTTAATGAGCCATGAACCCGTTTAAAAAACTACCCCTATTTTTATTTCTTGGCCTGCTGGTTGTTTCCTTTCAGGTAACCGCGGAAAGCGCCGAAATTGCAACCCCTCCCGCACCCACCATAGATGCCACTGCTTACATCCTGCAGGACTTTCATACCGGCAGGGTTCTGGCGGAAAATAACGCGGATGCCAAACTTGCCCCCGCCAGTCTCACCAAGATAATGACGGTTTATGTGGTGTTCAGGGAGCTTGGCAACGGCCACTTACATTTGGAAGATACGGCTTCTATCAGCGAAAAAGCCTGGAAAACACCCGGTTCGCGCATGTTTGTTGAGCTTGGCAATCAGGTCAAAGTTGAAGATCTGCTAAGAGGCGTCATCATTCAATCCGGTAATGACGCAAGTGTCGCTTTAGCTGAGCACGTCGCGGGAAATGAAGACACCTTTGCCGACATGATGAATCAGCATGCTGCAAGACTGGGAATGACCAATAGCCATTTCAAAAACAGTGATGGCCTGCCTATGGATGACCATTACACCAGCGCACGCGATCTTGCCATTCTTACCGCAGCCTTAATCAAAGAATTTCCTGATTACTATCGCTGGTTTTCGGAAAAAGAATTTACCTTTAATAAAATCACTCAGCATAACCGTAACCAATTGCTTTCGCGTGATGAATCTGTCGACGGCGTTAAAACCGGGTTTACTGACGACGCAGGTTATTGTCTGGTTGCCTCAGCGATAAGAGAAGACATGCGGCTTATTTCTGTCGTTCTGGGCGCAAAAAGCCCTAATGCCAGAGCCAACGAAAATCAATCACTGCTTAATTATGGCTTCCGGTTTTTTGAATCCCATCGCTTGTACGAGGGGAAAAAGCCTTTAAATGAAGCCAGAATCTGGAAGGGCGATAGTAAAACCATCCCGTTAGGATTGGCAGAAGATCTTTACGCGACCATACCGCGCCGCCAATATGCCGATCTTAAAGCCGTTATTAACGTAGATAAAAAAATTATTGCGCCTGTTAAAGAAGGGGCAAAGCTTGGTTCCGTAAAGGTCTCCCTTAAAGACCAGCAGATTGCTGATAAAGATTTGATTGCCCTTAAATCCGTAGAGGAAGGGAACATTTTTCATAGACTTACGGATAGCGTTTTGATGATGATGGAAAAATCAGAAGATGGAAAATAAAACAGTCTATCTGAACGGCCAATATCTGCCGCTTAATGAGGCAAAGGTTTCAGTTCTGGATCGCGGTTTTTTATTTGGAGACGGTGTTTATGAAGTTATCCCGTCTTATTCCGGACATTTATTTCATTTTCAAGAGCATCTACAGCGCCTGGAAAACAGCCTGGCGGGCATTAGCCTGGCTAACCCGCATACCCGTGAGCAATGGCTGGATATATTGACGCCCCTTTTGGATGCCAATTTTGACCAGTATATTTATCTGCAAATTACCCGTGGAGCCGCTTCCAAAAGAGATCACGCTTTCCCTGAAAATATACCCCCCACCGTGTTTGCGATGTGCTCGGCTATTGTGCCCATTGCCGGTTTAAGTAATGGGGTAAAAGCGATCAGCATGGATGACACCCGTTGGAAATTTTGCAATGTAAAAGCTATCACGTTGCTAGGCAACATTCTGCATAGGCAAGAGGCGATAGACCAGGGTTGCGCCGAAGCGCTCCTGATAAAAGACGGTTACGTGATAGAAGGCGCAGCCAGTAATGTCTTCGCGGTTATTGATGGTGTCTTGTGCACACCGCCTAAGGGCCATGATATTTTACCCGGCATTACCCGTGATGTGATTCTGGATCTTGCGAGAAAAAATAATATTCCTTGCAGTGAAGATAAGATTCCATTTGCAGCGCTACAAAAAGCCAACGAAATTTGGGTAACCAGCTCCACCCGTGAAATTATTCCGATCGTTGAGCTCGACGCCATGCCAATTTCGGATGGCAAGCCAGGCCCCGTTTGGCAAGCCATGAACCAGCTTTTTCAAGCGCACAAACAAGCTCTGTTATGAGTGAAGTGATAAGCGAAGAAACACTTTTTGAATTTCCCTGTCAATTTCCTGTTAAAGCCATGGGAAAAGCGGGCTTGGAACTGGATATATTGGTGGTGGAAATTGTACGCCGCCATGCCCCGGATACTAAAGACGAGGCGGTGACTTCGCGCCCCAGCAAGGATGGAAATTTCATGGCAGTGACGGTCATAATAGAAGCCTCCAGCAAGCAGCAACTGGATGCCATTTATCAGGACTTAACCGATCATCCTCATGTTTTGATGGCGCTGTAAAGTTTTACTCATCACTTCTCTACGTGTTTATTTCACAAGATTATTATTATCCGGATATCCATTAATTAAACGGACATCGATAAACGTTGGATTTCGCGGGTATTTAAAATTTCAAACCTTGTTGTTTAGTCATTTTTAGTGAAACATTAAAAAACACTTTAGAGAGTGGAGATAGCCATGACGATAACCCGTTACGAAACAGATATTGTCGCTTGGGCGAACGAACAGGCACAGTTGGTTCGGTCAGGGAAGTTTGAGCTGCTTGATCTTGAGCACATCGCAGAGGAAATAGAGGACGTGGGCAAAAGCGAACAACGCGAGTTGGCAAGCCGTATGGTTTTGCTTATAGCCCATTTACTCAAATGGCAGTTTCAAGCAGGCCGGCAGGGGATAAGTTGGAAAATTACCATTCGTAACCAACGCAGGGCAATTTTGCTGCACCTAAAGCAGGTGCCTAGTTTAAAATCAAAACTAAACGATTCGGAATGGCTGGAAATTATATGGGGTGATGCTGTTTATCAAGCATCAAAAGAAACCGGTTTGGATAATTTCCCTGAAACATGTCCATGGTCAATTGAGGATATTCTTGCCGATGGGTGGATGCCAATAGCTTCAACCTAAGCGGTTTTGACCATAAACTTATTTGTGACTTATGGCAGTGATACAAAATCTGGGCTTGCAACATTATGAATCGATCTGGCATAACATGCAGCAATTTACCCAAAATCGCAGTCATGAAACGCCGGATGAAATATGGTCAGTAGAACACTTTCCGGTTTACACCTTAGGCTTGAACGGCAAACGCGAGCACCTGTTGAATGCCGGCAACATCCCAGTCATTAATTCGGACAGGGGAGGGCAAGTCACTTATCACGGCCCCGGACAACTGGTCATTTATACCTTGCTGGATATTAAACGCTTAAAAATTAATATACGCGAATTGGTCACTCTCTTAGAGTTTGCCATGATCACCACCCTGGCCGAGCATGGCATTATAGCCGTTTCCAGAGCGGATGCGCCTGGCGTTTATGTTAATGACAAAAAAATCGGCTCTATCGGCTTACGGATTAAAAAAAACTGTAGCTACCATGGCCTCAGTCTCAATAACAACATGGATTTACGCCCTTTCGACCACATTAATACTTGCGGCTATTCAGGGCTTAAAGTCACCCAACTGGCTGATCTGGGGGTGGCTGTCAGCACTAAACAACTTGCAAGCTCCGTTATTCAGGCTATCACTACGGCACTAACCACATGACTAATCAAGCACCTTCACGAGCCACTCCTGAATCTCACCAGCGCAGCGCTGAAAAGCTGGCGCGTATCCCGGTAAAAGTCGAACATGCGGACACGGTGTTGCGTAAACCTGATTGGATACGCGTTAAACTGTCAGCCAGTGACGAGATCACAAAAATCAAAAACTTGTTGCGTGAACATCAACTGCACACGGTTTGTGAAGAAGCCGCTTGCCCAAATCTGTCTGAATGTTTTCAGCACGGTACCGCTACTTTCATGATAATGGGTGATTTATGTACCCGCCGTTGCCCATTTTGCGACGTGGCGCATGGAAAACCGTTGCCGCTAGATAAAGATGAGCCGCAAAACCTGGCGGATGCCATACAGGCAATGGCATTAAAATATGTGGTCATCACTTCTGTAGACCGTGATGATTTAAGAGATGGTGGAGCCGGACATTTTGCCGAGTGCATAAAAAAAATACGCCTGCAAACACCTGCTACAAAAATTGAAATCCTGGTTCCCGACTTTCGTGGTCGCATGGATAAAGCCATAGATATACTTGCCCAAGACCCTTGCGACGTGTTTAATCATAATCTGGAAACAGTGCCCCGATTATATAAACAAGTGCGCCCCGGCGCTGATTATCAGGGTTCACTGGAACTGCTTGGCAAGTATGGGAAAGCGCAGCCGAATACGCCTACTAAATCCGGGCTCATGCTGGGCGTAGGAGAAGAACGGGAAGAAGTGCATCAGGTTATGAGAGATTTGTTAGCTTACGGCTGTTCAATGCTGACGCTGGGCCAATATCTTCAGCCAACCAAATCGCATTTGCCGGTCAAAGATTATATTACTCCGGATCAGTTTGATGATTATGGGGCTTTTGCCAGACAATTAGGCTTTAAGCAAGTGGCCAGTGCGCCAATGGTCAGATCGTCTTACCATGCCGATCTTCAGGCTAAAACCATTATCTGACCGGTTTTTTCTAATTGCTGTTTATTTAAGGGAGGAATCCATATTTCACTGCAATCGCTCCAAGCTTTGCAAGACCTCCAGCATCTATTGACCTGATTAGCAGGATGTTTCAGCCAAATGGATGTCCATGGTATTCATGCCGGTATGACGATGCTGACTGAAGCATTTTTCTAATCAGGCTTGTCCATGCTTCGCCAACTTATCGCCAATATCCGACGCGCTAAAACTCACGTCGGCGCACCATTCCCCAAAACCGCCGTGTTGATTAACAGCCTGCACCCACTGATCCAGATGTTGGCGTTTGACCTTGTTTTGTTCTGAATCCTGACCTTTCACTTCCAGAATCAAGGTCTTGCCATTTTTCAAGCGAATCATATAATCCGGGAAAAACTTTCTCACCACACCGTTATACAAATACAGCACATAAAAACCCAGATGATCATTTTTGGCATAAGCCCTCACCAAGTCACTATGTTCCAAATGATAGGCTTCTGCGGCTTCCCAAGTGCTATCAAACACGACATGACTGATCTGCGATTTAAGCGTCGGATGGTTAGGCTTTGAGGTGTACCAGATACGCATGTTTTCAGTTGATCCAATAGGGAACTCGGTATCAAAAATCGGTTCAATGCGCTCCACGTTCTGTTGTTGGATATGCCGCGCCAGATGCTGCACAATCTGATCGGTATTCAGCGACAACAACACCCGCTTGCGTAAATCTTCCTGATGAAACAGACTGGGGATCATGACTTTATTGGATGTCAGAAACTGCTCGACCAACTGAATCAACTGCAAAGCCAGATAATCGCGGTCGCCGTTGAAATGCTTGCCCTGCAAACCGTCGAATGCCTTGCGTGCGGCACGGAAAATAAAACTTTGTAAACGGAATTCACGATCAAGCTGTTCCAGGTCAATCATGGTTAGCTTGGACAAATCCGTCACGCCCGCCAGCGCTCTTTAACGGTAATGCCCGGGGTGACAATAAAAATCGCTCTGGAAAATTCCTTGCGCTTGGGAAAGGTCACCGCATTCAAGGTTTGCCAGGTGATAATCATCGCCATCACCGTGGTTTTGCCGGTGCCGGTCGCCATCTTGCTACAGAGACGTTCCCAAAGACCGCCGTCACCTTGCAAGACGATGCCTTGCTTAAAACTTGGCTGTGCTTCCACCCACCAGATCAGGGTTTCAATCGCTTCCAATTGGCAATAATAAAACGGCAACTCCCGTTGGCCAGGGTCCATGCCAATGGTCCAGCAAACGGCGGGTAACACTGCTCACCCCCGGATAACCCGCCTCGCGCCAGTCATCAACCCGTTTGCGGATTTTATTCACCTGCTCCAGTTCGATAAACCGCCGGGTCTGGTTACGGGTGTCGAAAATTTCATAACCGGCACGACGACGCTCCAGCACAATCGGCAAACAGCCATTTTTTTGCGGATCGCCCCAATGCTGTTCTGGTTTAAGATAGGGCGTATTGATGATGAGGGAACTCGGTTTGCCGGTTAACGTCATTGCCGCATCGCTTGCTGTGCGGCTTGTGCCAGAAAGCCCGAGCGGCTGATTCCGTGGGCTTTGGCGTAATCGTCAATACGGCTTAATAACATCCTCGGCATCGTGATGTTGATTTTTTCCGCCGGCCCCATATATCGCTCAACCGGCACCTCCACTACCGACCACACCCAACCCGCAAATTCAGGATCGGCTTGATGATGCGCTAAAGTGTTGCCGGACGGAACCATCCCACCATCCTGAATCACCGTTTCGCACCATAAATCAATTGCCTCTCTGGCGTTTTCGAACGCTTCATCCAGCGTATCGCCCGCCGAGAAGCATCCGGGCAAATCAGGCACTACCACACCGAAAGCATGATTTTCATCGCCTGGCTCAATAGCAATTACAAATCTCATACCTTTAACCCCGCTTGTTTTAACAATTTGTTCAGCAAGCCTTTACCCAACTCACTTTTGGGATGCGGCACACTTAAATGTCCCGGTTTAACTGGATGCACAAAAATATGATGGCTACCTTTAACACCTCGCAGCGTCCAGCCATCGTTTTCCAGTTGTTTAATCAGTTCCTTACTGTTCATGGTGGTTATTATAACTACTTATTAAATTAAGCCAACGGCAAAATCTTCAATGACTCAATGCCCCTGTCGTCGATCAGCTTGACCGCGACCTTGCGATTTAAACCTGCGGCGAACGGCAAGGACACTGTGCCGTGATAAGCTGCCAAACGTTCTTCGTTGAGCGTCGCTTTCAGGTTTTTCGCCAGCTTGTTCCAGCCGTCTTTGCTGCCCGCCATCGGAAAGAATACCTGACGCGGCAGCAATGCGCGTTCGTTGTAATCGGTGTCCAGCAGCCACATGGCGATTTTGTTTTTGCCGCCGGAGACGATGTCGCTTTTTTGGGTGTCGAAATAATCAAAACCAAACACTTCTATGCTGTACAAGCCGTCCACGCGTTTCTTATGCGCACATCCGGCTGACCCATCATCCAGAATGATTCATTGCTCGCGCGTTTTTTCTTTAAATCCTCGGTCAGCAAATCGGTGTTCATCTGCACTTTTAACAGCGTCACGCCCGGCCAGTTCATTTCATCAATGTCCTTGGCGGCTTCCGGGTCAAAGTTAAACGCGGCAAATACGATCATTTTCGGAGCGGGCCGCAATTTTTCCGCCTCGCGCAGGGCAAACTCCACTTGCCGTTGTTCCAAGGGGGCGTGTTCCGGGCCGAAGGAAATCACCACGGCTTCACCGTCGTCTTTGGTGATCGCCCTGGCATGCAGATATTGGGTGCCGGACAGGGTTTCGATCTCGGCAAAGTCGATTTTCTGGCGGTTTTTGCCGCGTATACCGGCTTTGAGCAGTTCGTCTTTCCATTGCTGTTGACGGGATGACGCGCCGGAACGCGCCACGGCAGTGGTGGCTTCGGTGGGTTCTTGCGCTTTTTGCAGGCTCAACACGCTGGGCAACGGCACCGCCTCCACGGTAAATGGCCCGGTAACGCGCAGTTTGTTTTTGTCGATTTTGGGTTGGTCGTAAAGAATTTCCTGATCGGCATTGGCGGCAATCGTGTCGTCCATGCGTTTTTGCATCGCCTGCCGGGCCTGGTGAAATGCGGCAAACGGTTTTTGCGCGGCTTCCGGCCAGTTATTGGGAAAGTCGAAGGGGATTTCCCATTCCTGTAGGGGCGAATTTATTCGCCCTTGGGCTTTTTTGCTGCTCGACTCGGCGAATAAATTCGCCCCTACAAGGGCTTGATTCAACTCCGCCAAGGCTTTTTCAACCGCCGGGTGCATTTTCCTGTAAATGTCATCAATCTCCGGGTTATTGGCAATGGCTTTTAAGGTGACGTGCGGTACGGTTTTGTAGATGAAACCAGATTTCATGCCTTCATCGGGGGTATTTAAGCGGATAATAATCGTACTGGGCAGTCATCAAACGTTGCTTGGCCAACGTAATAGCAACGCGCGAGGTATCGCAGGTGATCCAGCGGCGGCCCCATTTTTCGGCGACAAACGCGGTGGTGCCTGAGCCACATGTGATGTCCAGCACCAGGTCGCCGGGATCCGTGGTCATAAGGAGGTAACGTTGGATCACTTTAGTATTTGTTTGCACAACATATTGTTTGGATTCCGTAAAGCTACCTGTCAACGTATCTGTCCAAAGGTTACCACGCGCTTTCACTGCAAAATCGTCAGCAAAACGACGATACTGAATACTATTGCTTGCTACATGCAAACGGCCACTTTTTGCCAGTCGCTCCATGCCTAACGGATAATTTGGTTTCCAATGATTGTTGCCGCTTGGTTGGTATTGTATGTCTTGGAATGTAAAAGGTTGTGGTGCGCTAGCTGCGCCTTGAGACAATAGATTGTCGGGTTTGTAAAGCTGGGCTCCAACTGGTAATGATGTCTTCCCTGACTCTTCTTTTGCTGTAATTCCTCTGTAATTTCCATTTTGCATCAGTACCCATTTGGCGTTGGATGTACCAACAAAAATCTCCTGCTCTTCATACAAATTGTGAATGAGAGTTTTGTCTCTATTTTTTCCATACCAGACAAGATAATCTCCCATTCGAGAAAGGCCATTAGTTTCTGCAAATCCCGATGTGGTTTGAAACGAAATTATGCTTACAAAATTCCCCATCCCCAAACACCTCATCCATAATCTCCCGCACATGATGCACATTCTCATCGGAAATCTGCACAAAACACGAGCCGCTGTCGGCCAGCAATTCCTTCGCCAATAACATCCGGTCGCGCAAGTAGGTCAGATAGGAATGGATGCCCAGCTCCCAAGTGTCGCGAAAGGCTTTGATCATTTCCGGTTCCTGGGTCAAATCTTCGTCGCTGCGGTCTTTGACATCGCGCTTGTTTACGAACGGCTGAAAGTTACTGCCGTATTTGATGCCATAAGGCGGGTCGATGTAGATCATTTGCACTTGTCCTGCCATGCTTTCCTTTTGCAGCAGGCTGTTCATCACCAGCAACGAATCGCCGCTTATCATGCGGTTGGCCCAGCCTTTTTCGTGCTTGTAAAACTCCAGCGCTTCACGCAACGGTTCAGTCTTAAATACTGCATTATCAAACAAGTCCGCCTGTTCGCCCAAGTCGCCGGCCGCCTGTTTTTCCTCCAGGTTGTGCCGCAAGGCTTGCAAAATGGTGGCAGGGTCAATGCGTTCATGCACATGCAAGGATACGGTATCCACTTCAAAGCTGGTTTTTTCGGCTTTGCCTGTCCAGTTCAAATACGGCGACTGCATCTGCTTCAGGGTTTCCAATGCAGTACGCATACTGTCCTGATCGCCGCATTGCAGGGCATCATCAATCAGTTTTTCCACCACCGTCCGACAACTGTCAAACTGCAAGGCCGGATCGATATGCGGGTCGTAGCGCCATTGCTGTTTTTCTTCGACGCTATCCGTTTCCGGCGTGACCAAACCCACCGGAGGATTATTCTTGCGTTTGTCGTTGTGCTGGTAAGTGGTGAGTTTTTTGCCGGACATGGTCAACCTTGGGGGAGTACTGCGGGTGCAGTGGGCATTTATCGGTTGGGTTTATTATAACGCCAAAGTAAAGCAGGCCAATTTTCTCAGCAACGGTTTTACCCAAGACCCTGTGTTATCCTATTGACCTTAAAACCAGTGGCAGGTCACGGTGCAGTTAACAGAAACAGATAATCAAGCCTATTTTGATAAAAACAAAGCCAGGGAAAAAATTTGTGCAGTCTGGTTAAAAGAACAGGACAAAGCCGTCCGTAAACCGGTTTTATTTGCCGCTATGGCAGGTATTGTTAACGGGCTGGGAGTGATTGTCCAATCGGCGGCGCTGGCATTTATACTGCAAGCCATCATTATTGACAAGCTGCCGTGGGCCGCTCTCATTATGCCCTTAATGGTGCTGGCAACCGTTTTCATTCTGCGCAGCGGATGTGTTTATCTGCATCAGACCTGGGGCTTTGAAGCGGGGGCGCAAGTCAGAGCATCGGTAAGACAGCGGCTGTTAACCCAATTTTTAAAGCTGGGGCCAGCCGGAATCAAGCAACGCCAAAGCGGTGAATTGGCCGCAGTTACTTTGGAACAGGTTGACGCGTTGGAAAATTATTTTTCGCGCTATTTGCCTCAGAAAATGATCGTCGGCGTATTGCCGGTCATCATGATTATCGTGGTGATGCCGGTTAACTGGGTGGCTGGGTTGATCTTTTTAGTGACCGGGCCGATGGTGCCGGTTTTTATGGCATTGGTCGGGATGGGCGCGGCTTCGGCAAACCGAAGCCAGTTTTTGGCGATGGCAAGAATGAGCGGTTATTTTCTCGATCGTTTGCAAGGGCTGGAAACGCTTAAACTCTTTGGTCAAGCCACTCAGGAGCTGGCAAACATCAACAAAATTGCTGATGGTTTCCGGGAGAAAACCATGGCGGTGTTGCGTATAGCGTTTTTATCATCGGCGATTCTGGAGTTTTTCAGTGCTATTGCGGTTGCGTTGGTTGCCGTGTATGTGGGGCTCGGCTTATTGGGACAGATTCATTTTGGTCCGGCTGAACATATCACTTTAAGTGAAGCGTTGTTCGTTCTGCTGCTGGCCCCTGAGTTTTTTATGCCGCTTAGGCAACTGGCCGTTAATTATCATGACCGCGCTGCGGCCCTGGGCGCTTCGGATGCTATCCTCGCGATACTGGAGCAAGATGCCGGGATGTCAGAAGCGGCTGATAATGCCGCAGGATGTGCCGGTGAAGGAAGCGCATCAATCGCAAATGATGCGCTTCGCGCCTCGGCAATGGCTCCCGGCAATCGCTCCATACAGTCGTCAGCATCATCCTACGGTGATTTCCAGGGTAACAAGAACCTGATCGAGTTTCAAAATGTCAGCAAATATTACGGTGAGCGGCGGGTTTTAGCCGCTATTAATCTGCACATTTCAACCCGTGAAAAAATCGCCCTGGCCGGTGAATCAGGTGCTGGAAAAACGACGCTGCTAAACCTGTTATTAGGTTTTGAGGCGGCAACCGAAGGCAATGTATTGCTTAATGGACTAACTGTTAACCGTGAATGCGCCACGCAAGAAATAGCATGGGTGGGTCAAAACCCCTACATCTTCCATGGCACTATAAAAGACAATATAGCGCTGGCAGACCCTGATGCGTCCGGACAAAACATTATCAATGCGGCGCAAGCGGCTGGCGTAACGGAATTCAGCGCACAACTGCCTGAAGGTTTACTGACGCCGATTGGCGAGCGGGGTTATGGCTTGTCCGGTGGGCAGGTGCAAAGAATCGCGCTGGCCAGGGCATTTCTAAAAAATGCCGCCATTATTTTACTTGATGAGCCAACGGCTAATCTTGATGCCGCCAATAAAGCGCTGTTGCTGGATGTTATCGATCAGTTATTTATCGGTAAAACCCTGATTATCGCCACGCATGATCCTTTAGTGATAAATAGAATGAGCAGGCGGATAACCTTACAGCAAGGACGATTGGCGTTATGAAAGACGTGTGGTTTTTCCTGAAATTATTTAAACCGCATAGTCTTTGGTTAGCAGGCGGAATAATACTGTCATTACTGACGGCACTGGCTTCCATCGCCTTATTGACCCTATCCGGCTGGTTTATCAGCGCTTCCGCCATAGCCGGATTAGCCGTGCTTGACGGCAATGTGCTGGCTTTCAATTTCATGCTGCCAGCCGCGCAAATACGCGCCCTTGCAATAACCCGCACGTTGGGGCGTTATGGCGAGCGCTTAGTGACCCATGAAGCGACTTTCCGGGTATTGGCCGGGATACGCAGCTGGTTCTTTCAACAACTAATCCCACTGGTTCCTGGGCGTTTGCCGGTCATGCGCAGCGGTGATTTACTGTCACGTATGACGGCGGATATTGATGCCTTGGACGCGCTGTATCTGCGTTTGCTTGCCCCTGCCATAGTGGCGGTTTTTGGCGTAACGGCGGTGACGCTCTTTTTGGCTTATTATGCGCCGGTAATCAGTTTGGCGACAGGCATGATGCTGATTATTGCCTCGGTGTTTGTGCCGTGGGTTTTTAATCGTTTGGGACGCGCCGGCGCGGAAGAAATTGTCGTATTGGCGGCCAATTTCCGGATTAGGCAAATCGACATGATACAGGGTTTGGCGGATTTAATAGCCAATCAGGCTTGTGGGCGATTCAGCGGTTTTCTTGAGCAGTTTTCCGATGTGATGATCAACACCCAACGCCAGAATAACCGCTTGTCAGCGATTTCTTTAGCGCTCACTTTGTTGCTGTCGCAAACAACCTTATTACTGGCCTTGGCGCTTGCGGCGCTTTCATTTAAAGAGGGGCTTTTATCAGGATCGGATTTAACCCTGGTCGTTTTTTGCGTGATTGCGGCTTTTGAGCTGGTTATGCCCTTGCCGCAAGCCCTGCAAATGCTCGCAAAAACCCAAAAAGCCGCGCAGCGTATCAGACAAGTCACCGGAATGATGCCGGCAATATGCCAGCCAAAACAGGCACTGGCATTGCCAAGCCGTTATGATTTGCAGCTAAACGATGTGAGCTTTCGTTATCCGGATCAGCAGGACTGGGCGGTGAAAAATATCAGCCTGACTATTCCGCAGGGCGGTAAAATTGCCATAGTTGGCGCAAACGGCTCAGGCAAAACCACCTTGTTGCACTTGATAATGCGATATTACGATCCCGGCCAAGGCCGTGTTCTACTGGCCGGACACGATTTGAGGCATCTTGATGCTGATGATTTAATGACATGTTTTGGGGTGTTGTCCCAGCGCAGTCAATTGTTTGCGGCCAGTATCAAGGAAAACCTGCTAATTGCCAAACCGGATGCCTCGGCAACAGAGCTGGATACTGCCATTAAAGCCGCAGGCCTGGAGAAGTTTATCAGCTATTTGCCGGAAGGTCTTGAGACTTGGGTAGGTGAAAGCGGCGTGAAAGTGTCGGGCGGTGAAGCGCGGCGTATCGCCTTGGCGCGGCTGTATCTTAAAAATGCGCCGGTATTAATTCTGGATGAACCCACCGAAGGCCTGGACAGCGATACAGAACGAAATGTATTCAAGGCGCTGGCGGACTTTGCCAGGGATAAAACCGTGGTCATGGTGACTCACCGTGAAGCCGGATTGGGCTTGGTCGATGCCGTTTATGGCATGGAGCGGGGCGTTTTATGCAAGCTTTGATAATTTGCCGGGTATGCATTGAAACGTGCTCACACGCATCAACATAAGGCATATCTCCATAAAGTTAACGAAGAAAAAGTTTCGTGACAAGGTGTTGTCTGCTAATGATTTTTAATGAGTTTGCCCTTATTGTCCTCGCCATTTTCGGGTCAAGTTCCATATAATACTGATATAATATAAATAGCTCTATCCGCAGATTAACGCTGCTTTGCACTTTATGAATATTTGCGACAAAACCAAAATTTCTATAGCATTGATGTTCAAGAAGGCTCCTCATTTATGACACCGTTGGTAAAGTGGCTGCTGCTCTGCATAGTCGGCATTGGGGTTGCCGCCAGTTACATAAAGTTTCAATCTGACAAGCCCAACGCATCGATTGGTGAAGTTCGGGAACTGGTGGCAAGACAACTTGAAAAGGGCGCTATCAAAGCGGACAAGCGGCAGGCAGTATCAATAAGGAGCGACGATCCACCAACCGCGTTCGCTGACCACTCTAAACCAAGAAACGGCCTCTCCGTGAAAGAGCCCGCCGATCAGGTGGTGAGCTGGACCGCTGGGTTGCTTAGCGTGCAACTCAAGGATAGGCCACTATCGTGGGTAATGGATAATATCGCCAGGCAAACCGGGCTGAACATCGTCGTGGCTTCCGAGTTACAGAGCGCCTCCGTTACGTCCAGCTTCACGGAGCTTGAGCTCACGCAAGGTTTGCGGCAACTCCTGAGCCCATGGGACGCGTTTTTCTTTTTTTCCGACAACCAGGACCAAGGAAAATTGCGCAGCATCTGGGTGTATCCAGCCGGTAAAGGGCGTGCCATGGCTCCTTTTCCGCCTGAAGCACAACAGGGAAACAGTACGCAGGAATTCGAGCTCGATTTGATGAATGATGATCCCGATATACGAATCAAGACACTGGAAACAGTGGTTGCCCGATTCGGTGACCGCGCCATCGACAACATTACCGCGGCATTGAAGGATACCGATGGGCGGGTTCGTTACAGAGCGCTTGATGTGGCGCTGAACGCAGGAGTGACATTGCCTACCGATGAGCTGCTCGATTTGGCGGAATATGACCCGTCGCCGCCGATCCGTCGCCTAGCACTGGAAGCGCTCGCGTACCTCGCAGAGGGGCCGCGAAATCCCAACCTGGATATCCAGAAACTTTCCGAACGCGCCCTTTCCGATCCCGATCCTTCGGTCAGCAGGGAAGCGGAGCGATTATTTCCACCCGGCCGAAATTGAGCCACCACTGAACGAGGAATCATGAGATTGGGCCGGAGGGAGCGGCTGCATTAACGTAACCGCTCCATAGTACCCCGGAGCATTAAACTGGACGGGACCGACCGGTTTAATGCACCTCTTTGTCAAGGGGAGCAGGCCGCTGTCAAGGCGACGTGCTGAAACCCGCCATAGGCAAGTAGTTTATACCAGCGAAGCCACTAGGGTATGTAACCACTCCATTCGCAGGATTAATCCTCACGGTGTATCCTTGGCTATTACCTCCAAACAAGATTCCGTTCCTTACTGTGAGGCTCCATACCTGCTTAAGATAATATAGTGTTCCATTTACGGTCGTTCTAATCATACCAAGCTCTTGAACCGTTCCGATATTACCCTGAGCGTTCAAAGTGAGTTTGGCGAGGAATGTTCTATCCCCCTGCCCATTTTTCCGGATGGTGGCGTAAAGGCTGCCGTTCAGGAAAGCCATGTCCCCCCAAAATGCGCGGGAGGAACCGATGTTGCCACGTGGAGTAGCCTTGCCAGTGGTAGGATCGATTTCGATGAACCTGCCAGGAAAATTGATTCCACCACCCAATATCTTACCTGTGCCCGGTTGCGCCACTAAAGCGACTACATCGTTGATTCCCGGCCCGTAAGTGTTTGGCCTCGCGGTTGCATGGCCAGTACTCGTGTTGACGGCATACAACCGGGTGTATGTTGTCGCATAGAGGCTGAAGTTCCTGAAGGCGAGGTCGCTGCATAGGCTGATGCCCATGGGTTTGGCGCCGGGAGGGGTTAGAACTTTTCCGGTCGTCGTACTGATGCGGTAAAGCTTACTTTGGTTGACGAAGTCACACATGAAAACGGTATTGGCCTCAAGCGCATAGGCGGTGCCGGAGCTGTATAACAAACACACCAATAGCATGGCGGATAGTCTTGTAACTGGATTCATACTTTATCCCCTAATTAACTGTGTTAAATAATAACCTCTGTTTTTCTGCGCGATGCCGATGCCCAGGATAAAAATTATACTCATTTCAATACGTGCTGCGATAAAGCTTTGTTGCAAATCTGATATTTGTATTTCACAATCAACATGTTAACTTTATAATAATTTTAAGAAATTATGACTTTAACAATGTCACTCTCGGCAGTTCGGCTATCCTGAATTAGGACCCATAACTTTCTGTCCCTGCCTTACAATAGGTTTAGCGTTGATTAATATTTTTCCATAGATTACTGATTATTACAATTCGTATTGTTAGCAACAAATAGAGATGTCCGGGTTTGTAGCAAATGAATTGCCCGCTTTTTCATGCTGTGCGACTGGCATGGTAGTCAGCTAGCTGCTGGAAGTCCAGCCATTGCCCTGTGAGAAGGGAAAATGTAGGCGAAAGCAAGGGTGTCCAAAGAAACTCCCAGTAGCTACCCAACAGAGAAACACGGTTATTGAGAGCCAATGCGGAATCTGAAGGAAGCCTTAGCCAAACCGGTCACCTAAACGAAAGTGAACCTTTGTAAGGCAATGGTATGGACTCCTTCTACCTATCGGCATCGATGTGCCAGACTGATAGAATTAACGCATCAGACAAACTAGCGGAGGAGTCCGACATGAATATTAAACGAATAGGCATAGATTTGGCAAAACAGGTCTTTCAAACAGCAATTCTCATTATGACGGCTAATCGCCTAAAATGGCAGACCGATTCCCCATGAGACCAGTATATGAGCGGCCCCTTTGGTAAAAATGCCTTGACCTTTAGTGGAGTAGTTAAAGAGTTGCGCACCACTTTCAAAACCTTCACCGATCGGCGAACTGGAAAAAATTCGAGCTACACGATGACTGATGCCGCACTGAGTGCGTTTTCGGTATTTTTTATGCAAAGCCCCTCATTTTTGGATTTTCAGCGGACGATGCAGGAGACGCAAGGGAAAAACAACGCGCAAACGCTGTTTAATGTTTTTCAAATCCCGACCGACAATCACATTCGCAACCTGCTTGATCCGGTAGAACCGGCGTTGGTGTATCCGCTATTTGATTTTGTATTTGAGGGTTTTCAACGCGCTTGCGTAGTCGACTCCTTTCGGGCGGCAGACAATCGATTACTGCTGGCCTTGGATGGGACGCAATACTTTTCATCACATAAGCTACAGGGTTCATGCTGTTCATGCAAAACCCACGGCAAGGGTACCGTCAACTATTCACACACAGTAGTGACGCCTGTATTGGTTAAGTCGGGTAACGACAAGGTCATTTCATTAGCTCCGGAATTTGTGTGCCCGCAGGAGGGTCATGAAAAACAGGATTGCGAGATCAATGCCTCACTGCGCTGGCTAGAAAGACAGGGTAGCCAGTTCGCCGTGCCGGGTACGACACTACTTGGCGATGATCTTTACTGTCACGAGCCATTTTGTCGAGCGTTGCTGGCCAAGGGACTTGAGTTCATCCTGGTCTGCAAACCCGACTCGCACAAGACGTTATACGAATGGGTTGATGATCTGGAACGAAATGGTGTGGTCAAAACGGGGGTGCGCAAACGCTGGACAGGCAAACGGAATGAAATAGATAGCTATCGTTATGTGGGTACTGTGCCATTGCGCGATACTGATGACGCATTGTTCGTGAACTGGTGCGAAATCACCACTCGCACAGAAGAAGGTAAGATACTGTATCGAAATGCCTTCGCCACCTCCTTGGCGATTGACGATGTCAACGTTGCAGCGGTGGTTGCCTCGGGCCGCGCAAGGTGGAAGATTGAAAATGAAAACAATAATACGCTGAAGACCAAGGGCTATCACTTCGAGCACAACTTCGGTCATGGTCAACAGTTCTTGTCTTCTTTACTGGCGACGTTGATCTTGCTCGCCTACTTGTTGCATACGCTGCTGGATTTAATGGACGACAAATTTTGTCTGCTTCGTCAGAAGCTGCCTTCACGCAGACGTTTGTTTGATGACATGAAGGCCCTAACGACGTATTTATGCTTTGATAGCTGGGAGCATCTGCTCGATTTTATGTTGGAAGGATGGTCTTATACGCCGGAAAGCCGAAGCATCCGACTTCCCAAGCCTGGAATCGGATAGGTATTAGTCATAATGAGAATTGCTGAGTTTTGGCGGTGTATTGTTATTTTGAGCCATTTGCGCTGCTCTGTAGCCCACGATTCACCTAGTCTCCAGCCGTCCCTAAAAATCGTTTACCCCAAATCTTCACGGTAGAATCAGAGTTTGAGGGATACGATCACGGTTTTTTACGGATTTTCACCCCAAGATTTATCTGGTAGATAAAAACGGGCTATGTTATATAACTCATTGATAATAAAGCTAAATAGAGGTATTTTATGACTCAGATAGCCGCCGCATTATTTGCTTGGGATGCCGTCGAAGCCCGTTCGGACCTGGAACGTTTTTATCTGGTCCGTGGTCATCTGCCGGACCGCGACTTGATCGCAGCATTGGAAGCGAAACGTGGTCTGAGTCGTGATGACTACCCGGTGATTCCTAAGTGGAATGCAATAATAGCTGGCGTGGTTTTTCAACATGAATCGATTGAATTGTTGCAGCGAGAACTGTCCCGAAATCCTTCCTTGTTACAGGCTTGTGGCTTTAATGTTTTACCGCTGCAAAAAAAAGCCGGTGGCACAACTGGTGAAGAATGAGCTCACCGGACGGATGGAGGTGGTTTGGCCACAACCCGAAGCCCCCCATTATGCGGTACCCAATAGCTGGAATTTTTCGCGCTTTCTCAGCAATCTCATTGCCGTCGAAACGGAACAAGGACTGATTAACCGGATGCTAATCGACTTGCGTGAACAGTTGATGGCGGTGTTACCGGATTTTGGTCAACACTTGGGCTATGACGGTAAACCGATCGATAGCCATAGTACCGGGCAAGTCGATAGCCAGAGTGGACTCTGTTCAGACCCGGATGCCGATTGGGGCCATCACGAAACAGCCGGAGTTAATACCAAAACCGGCGCTTCCTGGAAGAAAGTGAAGAACTGGTTTGGTTATGGTCTGCACCTGATTGCCGACACCCACTACGAAATTCCGGTGGCGTTTCATCTGACCCCAGCCTCTCATTCTGAGCAGGTTGAACTGCGGGCTATGCTTGATGAACTGTTCCAGCAAACGCCCGGACTGGCCGAGCGCTGCGCGGATTTTAGTGCGGATCGAGGCTTGGATTGCGCCGAAACCAAGGCTAAGCTATGGGATGAGCATCACATCCGTCCACTTATCGACACCCGTGAATTGTGGCGATCAGAAAAACAGGAGCCCAATTATGACCCTGGCCAACCTATTACGCGTCCTCTCTATCCCGATCGGGCTGACACTATAGTGCATACCGAGAAAGGGACGGTTCATTGTGTTTGCTTAGTCACCGGTACCCAACGCGATTTAGCCTTTCAGGGTTTCGAAGCCGATCGGAACACCCTGAAATATCGCTGTCCGGCGGCGGCTTATGACCTGGACTGCCCATGCAAAGCCCAATGCCACGCGGCAGGGCAAGTAAATCCGGGCGACTATGGCCGCATTGTCCGCATCGACATCACTGAACAGAATCGGCGCATCTTCGTCCCAACGCCTCACGGCAGCCCCTCTTGGCAACGAGGATATGCACGCCGCAGCGCCTTGGAACGAATCAACAACCGCATCGACAATAGCTTCGGTTTTGAAAAGCACTTTATCCGGGGGCAGGCGAAAATGAAAACGCGCATGGGGCTGGCGCTGGCGGTTATGATGGCTATGGCGCTTGGTCATGTGCAGGCGGGACGCATCGAGCAGGTGCGCTCACTGGTTCAGCCGATTCGACAAACGGGTTAAATTCATACTGAGGCGTTTCCGAACAACAGCCGATGGCCCCGGCCAGGGCCTCTATTGCCGAAAAAAAGGCCACAATGGTTTTTTTCGACATAAAGCACCAAAAATCGTCAAATGCTGCGTTAGTGAGTCGGCCAAAAAAATATTTTTGGACGAAATATCCGGCCCTTTTTCGCCAGTGAATCTGGAAAGCGTTTCAGCGCAAATGGCTCAGGAGAATTGCTGGCTTGACATATTCAGCGAGAGAAGGTTTAATGAAAACGGTAATATGGACGTTATGATTTTTTTATATCTGAAGTTTGCCAGTTTTTTATGCTTATGACGTACATAGGAAAATCAATTAATGTGGGGTATGCTATACATTACGCAAACCCTGCATTAAATCTCTATCCCGCATAGCCAGCGTGATTGGCGTTGTTTAAAAACTCTGAAACTTCAGTTATCCAACATTACTGAATGTCAACGGTGCATTATTGGTGCAAAAGTAAATGCCATTGCACATGTTTTAAGCGTAATAGCCGTAATTTTTAAAACATTAAGCAATCAATTTTATATCAATCACATCGTGTAAAATTAATAACATAGTGTTTTTGATAAAAAATATAAAATATATTTTTGACGGTAAGATATTGGCGTAATTTATGCTTGATATAACTCGTTGATAAATTAGTTCGATGTTCATTTGTATATGCGTTTGCACTAAATTTCTTATTCATCCGGAAACTCTAATTGTTTTGTAGCCATTATGAACAAAAAAATCACAACACTACACCAGAGGCGTGGTCTCGGACTGCCGTGGAGACTCGCCATCATATCATCGTACGTTAATCAGCATGGATCACTCCTGAAGAAGGAGAACCTTGGCTTGCCGTGGCCAAGCCCGTTCCTTGCCGCTCCTGTGCTGATGCTCTGCGCGGGGCTCGCGTTGTTGGCTCCTGGACACGCAGAAGCGGCTGGAGCCGTCTATACAGCCACGGAGGCGGGGGTCCTGCCCACAGGATCGACCCGCGTGGTGCGAGCGGCGAACGAGGGTGGCGAGATCGTGGGAACCGCACAAGGTGATAAGGGCCACCAAGGGTTCTTTATAGGCGGCA
>JAQTPT010000049.1 GCA_028712795.1 Methylococcales bacterium | reverse complement strand
AACGAAAGAACCAGCCCAGAGCCATAAAACGTCGTCCAAAACCTTATCCTTTGCTTATGATTCCAAGGCGCGAAGCATGTGCAATACTATGATTATCAATAATTAAATATTTAAGGTAGCAGTATTATCCCCAGAAGCCTTGGTTTCCATGCTTGAGCAAGTTAATTTTTTATGAGAAAGCTGTGGGGGGACCATCAGCCTTCGACATGGGAGCCCTCCGGTAAGAATGCCTTTGTCGCTGCCTTACCAGGCTAATGAGCCACCGACCCGGGCACAATCCTTGCACGATCTCACTCATCTCCTACCCGGTCGACCTCACGGCGGCAGCAGCTCCCAGGAAAATTCTGGCATAAACTGATCGTGGCGCGCCTCCGCGCGAACGTCGCCCGCCGTCGGCGGGTGCCAACCCATGAGAAACTCGTTGTAGATGATCTGATCGATGCTCGCGAGGTCGGCCTGCGCTTTGGATACCGCCATCGCGTTGTTACTCGCCCAATCCCGCAGCATCACCTTGCCGGGCGCCATGAACTGGCGGTCCGAGGTAACCGAACCGCGGGCAGGAAGCGGAAACAGCGCTTTTATCGTGGCCGGCACGTCTTTGTTGGTGATGATTCCGTCGCGCTGGGCTTCGTCCAGCAGGCGTGCGTATTGCAGGGTGGTGAGCTCGCGCGCCAACGGTTTGAGGTTGATGACGTTTTGCCCTTGCACGTTCACGGCCAGAGACTTGCCGTATCGGATCGTTCCCCCGTCGGTCACCTCATAGATGCTGAGTTTCGCCGCGGGGTTTGCCGCCAGTAGCGTCCTGACCGCGTCCTCGGTTCGTTCGCCCGGGGGATATCCGCCCGGCGGTTTGCCGTCCGCCTTGTAGAGGCAATCGTAATAGATCATCTTTTTCACATGCGTGAGCGTGATGAACTTGTTTTTTGCGTTCTCGAGAATCGTCCCCTGCATCCCGCGATAGCCTGTGCTGTAGGCTGCGATCACCGCGATCTCGTAGAGCACATCCGTGCTTCCGAACGCCTGCTTCAACAGGCTCTCGATCTGTGCATCGCTGATACCGATGCCCCAGGCGATCCGCTTGTTGCCGGTTTCACGCCCCGGCACGGTGATGAGCACCGCATCGTCCCGTTTAGCGAAAAAGCTGCGCAGCCCCGCACGATTGAATTGATCGCGCACCGCGAACAGCAGTGACACCATCACCGTGAGCTTCTCCCCGGCTTCCGCTTCCTTCTCGGCCGCCTTCCGTGTGCCTTCCGGAACGAAGATGTAATAATTCGCATCCACTGCCTTTCGGGACGGCAAGTTCAATTTGGCCTGCTCGGCCGCCTCGATGGGATTGTCTGCCTGTTTTTGATCGATCTGAAAGGTGAACTGTCCATTGTTGAAAATATTGGTCTGCGGGGGAGGCGTGAAACTCTTGTCGGCCTCGTCGTTATAGAAGTGGTCGATGAAAGTGTTTCGCGGGCTGCTCATTCGCTTCGTCAATTCGGCCTCCTATCGAGCGAGCGAGTCGGGGTGGGGCGGATCACTTTGGCAGCCGGGTCACACCTGCCGCCCAGTCTTCGGATCGTATTTCACCTCCACCGGCACGATCTGGTCAGTGGGCAGAATCTCGATCCACTGGTCGAATACTTCGAAGTTCCCGGTGTGGGGCAGCGGTGCGCCGGGATCTGTACCCGGAGTAATTCGAAAACCACCCTGCAACGGATAGAAACCGTGCTCGCACACGCGATCGACAGGGGTCGCGGTGACCGTGCTCGCCGGGTCTCCGGGTGCGGCTGGGTCTATGAAATCACGAATCTTGCTGGATTCCACATGTTTTTCGGCAACTTTCTCAGCGAGATGGTTCAGCACCTCAATCATCGGCTTACCCTGCCAGTCCTGTTCCGGACCGCTGTATATGTCGGACGGTCCAATGCCATTCATTCCCTCGACGTGCCGCAGCCAATTGAGAGCAGCCTTTTCCTTTCCAGGCCGGATGGGGATGACGGCTTTGACCCAAGGTGCATTGAGAAACGCGTTGCGCAAGTTATCCCCATCAAGCTGAAGTAACCACCCTAGCGAACTACCAAGCTTGGCAGAAGCTGAGTCCTCCGTTATGTAGTAGTTGGCGTCCCTCGCGGCTTGGCCACCACTCCAATTGGCGATCTCATCAACACTGATGCTAGATCTGCTTTCGGGTACGAAAATAGGATTTCCATACTTGTCCAGTGTCGGCGTGCCGTCAATATTCAATTGTTGCTTTTTGCTGCCAAAGCTCTGGTGACTGGAATGCAATCTCGGAGACCACCATTCAGGAGCCACGAAGTAAAGCATTTTATCTACATCGAAGATCTCGCTGAGTAGCTCTGCGACTATGTGCCTTGTACTAGCGTCTGGTATAGTGAGGCCCTTGGTCAGCAAATTCTGAACAAGGCTGCGATAGACCACAATTCGCTCTTCCTCGCGTAAGTCTTCGTATGGACGCGCCTTCACTCCGCTAGCGGCGTTGATGCGATCGCGTGAAGCTTTCAGGAACGCCTCCTTGTATGCACGCACCTTTTCATTGTTGGCAGCAGCGACCTTGGCGGCGTTCGCTGTGTCTGTTTCCTTAAGAAGTGCCTGGGACGGCTTATAGAAGATGGTGATTTGCAGCGTGAATTCCGGAAAGTCATCGCCGGATTGAAGACCTTTTGGTGGACATTGTATCCCGATATTTAGCGAGTTCGGGACACTTTCCTTTTTTCCTGCGCCATCGTCAATGTCGTGGTAGTCTTGTGGCAACGCAACGAAACCCCACTGCTGGCCCGAGAGAAGGTCTATCTGATATCTGTCATATACGTACTGCGGCTTGGGCGGAGATATTTGAATCACCGTGGCCAAGACGAATCCGAAGACCAGGGTGTCGTCGTCATAGGGCCAAGTAAATTTGATTGGGATTGGTTTATCGCTGATCGGCTGTGCCGTCGGAGTTGCCTCAGGATTTGAATCACCTTGAAACTGGGGAGGTTCGCCAATGTGCACGAGGTTGGCAACGCCGAGAGTCGCACCTGGGTCGTCGACGTAAGTCTGCCAGCATAGATATGAACCGATGTCCTGAACCTGGACACCAACCTGGCGCATCTTCCGCCTCAGCTCATAGTTGATCAGATGGTCGGTGGTATTCGCCAGTACGTAGCGCTTACTGGACGTATCGATGACCTCGGTCACAGTCTTGAAGGTGCTCTTAAAGTCCTTCTTAATCTCCTCCGAAAGTTTTGCCGATTGTTGACGCATCTGCTTATGGGCAGTTTCGCGGGCCGTTTGTTGGGTAGTCCCCATATCGAAGCTTGCCGACTCGTTGGCACTTCCCCAGATCCAACTCTCACTTGCGCTTACGGACGCTCCAAACTTCGTGTTGGACCGGTTTTCTTCTTTTACGGCATCGGAAAGATCGTCCTGAGCAGAAGTAGACTGCTCGGACGAACTCCTGGTTGACAGCGACGATTCCTGGGTCTTCTCAATAATCGTTTTTCGGGTGCTGACTTCAATGAGTTCGACTGTAGCGCCGGGACTCATCCACACATGGCTCATCGGAGTCCCGAGAAAGGTATCTAATTCGAAAAAAAACTGCCGAAAGAGGTGCACAATTCCGACGGGGGACAGGCCCACGCGGTTAATGTCTTTGTGAGGGTCAAGGCTATCCAGCGGGTTGCTGTAACCCAGAGTCCCCAAGGCCCCTGCCAGCATCAGGCTGGTACCGGCGTGCACAAGATGGCGGAGGTCCGTGTATGCACCTTGGACCTTCAATTCCAATATCAATCCAGCCAATGAAGATTCACGAGCCAATTGGTCACGGATTGTATTTTCGGCGTCCGGTGACAACCGAGCAACGGACTGACGCTGCTGACTATCCCACAATATTGGATATTGACTGATCGCGGAACTTTTTACCGGCCCGTCCAATACATTTTGGATCAGTTCTGGAGTTAGTTTCTCCCAACTGCGTGGATCATCGTCTGACGGAAAAAGTTTAGCCAACTCCCCAAGCAACACGCTGCTGAATGCTGTCCCGGGTTCTGGTGCGTAGGGTCCGAAACCAAGACGTGGTATTTGGATCGATCGTGCGTCTGTTGCGATGTGCACGTCGCTTTTGAAGCGGCTAATGACTTTCCCATAAACGGACAAGCGTTCGTTTTTGAAACCACTCTGAAACCGATCAACCGTTCGCTTCGACTTCCAACCTAGTAGCGGTTGGTAGACCCCGAATATCTCGGAGGCGTATGGAAGTACACCTTTATATTGAGTTAGATCTGTGAACTGTTTCATAATACGCTCCTTTGGTTATGTTCGGCAGCACCAAGAAGGTCTGGGAGTAAAACAGGCATTAACATGAATTCATTTTAATGGATAGGAAATTCAACCGCCTTTTCCTAACTATTTCTGGGCAGAACTTAGCACAAATCGGAGTTGTTTTGCAAGACTTAATGCTGAGCTGCTCTCTCTGAGGTTACAAACTCAGCTCTTGCGGGGTTTTTTAGGGAGAAAACGATACATTGAGCCCATTATCTGAAAGGTGCGCGCAAGGGAACCTCTCCCAGTCAAAATGGTTGACTGGCAATGGCACCGCGAGGTTACCAGCTCATGGTCTGATCAAACTCAAATTCCGGTATGGGCTCCGCGGTTTCTGATTCATTCGGGGCCGTTTTATCAATATCCGCGTTCGGCCAATCGGGTGGAGCGCGAGCGGGATCGATGCGAGGCGGCGTGGCCGGTTCACCGATGTGGATCAGAATACGCTGAATGGGAACCGTCTCAGTGAGGAAGGCAACGATTTTTAACTCGCCACCGCATTGGGGACAGACTAACGGAAGAACTTCGTAGATCCTCGCAATCAGCATCGCCCAAAGCGATACGGCATAGAAAGGCATTTTGGCTCCAGCCTCCGATCGGTCTTCATGGGTAACCGGCGCTTGATCGGCTAAGACGGCTTCATCACCCAGGGGCAACCCGGCATAGGCTGTCACGGCCTGGCAAAGTGGCGCATTTGGCGCCAGCACGCCATGATAACGATGCCGATGCTTGCGGGGTGGCGGTATCAGCACAGCGAGCTTATCCAAAAACGCCAGGGGTGTGAGATAAAGAACCGTTTGTCCATCGGGCCGGGGTTTGGGCAGATGATAAACCAGCCGCTGATCCTTTTCGATCCAGTGCAGGCGTTTGCTGGCGAAGATGGGACGGGTGCAGTAGCATAGCAGGCGTTCCAAGCCGACGCGGTCCCACGCTGCGACAGTGATATCGGCATTGAGGGAAAAGCCGCCTTCATGCCCCCACTCGCGCATCGCGTTGACAGCTTCCGGCGACAGCAGCGCTCGCCGCTTGAACAGACGCAGTACCCGTTCCCTGACCTCGGCCTGCACCTTCGCGACGACTTCACGAGTAACGATTGCTGGGTGAAACCGAAGCGCTTCGCCTTCGGCACTGAATACGCCATCGATCACGCAGCAGTGGAAATGAATGTGGACATTCAGTGCCGAACCAAACCGATGCACAAAAGTCATCGCTCCCAGCCGGGCATGGTCAGGCGCATTCAGACTGCACAACAGAAGCACTTTCTCAACGCTGTTCAGAAAAATCCGTAAAACACGATTAAGCAGGTCCGCATCACGGGCAAAAAAAATATCTCAACCGCTTGGGAAAAGAAAGCACCCACTGGCGCACCGGGACTTGCGGAAAGACTTGATCATTTAAATGAGCGGCTGTCTCCACCATCCGCCGGGTATTGCAGGAGGGGCAAATACCACGCCCTTTACAGGAGAACGCGGTGAGAAAATCATAACCGCAACCGGCACATCGAGCTCGAGCAAAACCATGGGCCAGAATGCCGCACGCCAGATACTTGCGGAAATCCTGTTCGATGTATCCGGCAATCGGCAAACCGGCCTCATCTGCTTGCCTGCAACCGGCCAGCCAGGTTTTCAGATGACCTTGCATCACCTGATAAACCGTGCTGCGCTCCGGCTGTCGGCGCCGATAAGCCGAAGTACCCGGCGCGCTCTTCGGCGTGGGTTGGTTACAGGTCACCGCAGCCTTAATCCTATTCGGTAATGATTGTCTTCATTCCCATAGGTTTAGGTTAAGAGCCGCTTTCCTTTAAGGGTTGTAGCTGATTAGGTGACTCAGTTCACCCATACGCAGAGATAGTCTAATTTAGCCAAGACATCATGAGCTGTATTTGACTGAATGGCCGCTTTCTGTGGGACTGCTGCCAGTCGAAAATCTGGATTGTATGGCTGCTCAGGGTCGAAATTTGCCCTTAACAATCCATTTGCTAAGTGTCCGCTAATATGAGCCGAAGCCTGCCAGGTTTATCGATGTCCTGGACGACACAAAAGCAGCCCTGCCAGTTTCATATCAGGGCGCCAATAGTTTTAAACAACGCTTAACAATTCAACACGTTTCCTGATTGGCCAGCTTTAAACCAGTTTTGCCTTCAGGAAGCTGATTATATCTGTAAACGCGATTTCTTCATTTTCTTGAGCTGTTCTGCCTTTATATTCAACTGTGCCGGTATCGAGGCCACGGTCGCCAACAATAATGCAATGCGGAATGCCGATCAACTCCATATCGGAAAACATAAAACCAGCCCGTACTTTTCTATCATCAAACAACACTTCAAAACCAGCAGCCAGCAAGTCTTGATATAGCTGCTCCGAAGTGGCTTTCAGCCGTTCGGACTTGTGCATGTTCATGGGGCAAAGAGCAACTTGAAAAGGCGCCAGATTGGCAGGCCAGATAATGCCTTTGTCATCGTGATTTTGTTCGATAGCGGCGGCGACAACACGGGAAATGCCAATGCCGTAACAGCCCATCAGCATAATTTGGTTTTTGCCGCCTTCATTAATGACGCCCGCTTTCATGGATGCGCTATATTTAGTGCCCAACTGAAAGATATGGCCGACTTCGATTCCCCGCGCCAGCGTGATTTCACCTTTTCCATCGGGGCTGGGATCGCCTTCGACGACAGTGCGGATGTCGGCAATATGGCCAGGAAGAGGCAGATCACGCTCCCAATTGACGCCTTGATAATGTTTGCCATCGTCATTCGCGCCGCAGACAAAATCCGACATAACAACGACGCTGCGATCCGCAATAACCGGTATGGTTAAGCCTAGCGGGCCTATAGATCCGGGTTTGCAGTTACAGGCGCGTTGAACATCTTCCTCACTGGCAAATTCCAGCGGAGAAGCGACGCCGTCAAGCTTTTCCGCTTTGATTTTATTCAGCTCATGGTCGCCTCTCAATAATAACGCCACCAGGTTTTGCTCTTCGCCTTTAACTATCAGTGTCTTGAGACATTCTTTAGCGGAAATGTTTAAAAAGTTACTAACTTCATCAATACTGTGTTGGTTGGGGGTGTCGATCAACTGCTTGTGGGTTGTTGAGGTTCCACGAGAGCCGGAAGGCATAACTGCTTCGGCTTTTTCAATATTAGCCGCATAATCGCTTCCCGTTGAGAACGCAATGGCATCTTCACCGGAGTCCGCCAACACATGAAACTCATGCGACACCGCGCCCCCGATAGAGCCGGAATCAGCGATAACGGCGCGAAATTTAAGTCCAAAGTGGTTAAAAATATTGGTGTAAGCCTGATACATGACATCGTAAGTTGCTTGTAATGACTCTTGATCCAGGTGAAAGGAGTAGGCGTCTTTCATAATAAATTCACGCGAACGCATAACACCGAAGCGGGGACGGATTTCATCGCGGAATTTGGTTTGGATCTGATAATAAGTAATCGGCAACTGTTTGTAGCTTTTGATCTCATTTCGCGCCAAATCGGTAATGATTTCTTCATGCGTGGGGCCTAAGCAAAAATCGCGGTCATGACGGTCTTTTAAGCGGGCGAGTTCCGGGCCGTATTGTTCCCAGCGTCCCGTTTCCTGCCAGAGTTCAGCGGGCTGCAAGGCGGGCATCAACACTTCCAAAGCGCCTGCTTTTTCCATTTCTTCGCGCGTAATTTTTTCAACCTTACGTAATACGCGCAGCCCCAAAGGCAACCAACTATAAAGGCCAGCAGCGAGTTTGCGGATAAGTCCGGCGCGTATCATCAGTTGATGACTGGGGATTTCAGCGTCGGCGGGCGTTTCTTTTACGGTATTAAGGGGAAATTGAGTCGTGCGCATGATCGGTGTAGGAAGCTAAGAATTAAAACGGCTATTTTACAGCTTTTTAGTCTGTTCCCAAGTCATTGCTTGGGATTGGCTTTTTTCCAGGTTTAATCGCTAAGGAAATCAACTTGCTATCTGAAGGATGGAAGCAGCTCTAATAAGGTATGGTTTTTATTGTGCTTCAGCTTTTCCGCTTATTGTTTGTGCTGTAGTTGCCGCTGGATAGAGATATGTTTAAAAAAAACAGATATTTATTTATGATATGTTAACGACTCCACTTTTGTGTCTGGGCATTGTCCATTCTGTCGTGCATTTAAAGTACATGAGGAGAAAGTTATGGGCCTAGCCTTAAAAGATAATCAATATCACTGTTACGGTGATTATTTAAACTGGCAGGAAGATATTCGTTATGAACTGATTGACGGCGATGCCTATTTAATGGCTCCCGCGCCTGATTTGGCGCATCAGGACGTGGTGGGTGAAATTTTTCGGCAAGCCGCTAACGCTTTGCTTGGTAGGCCGTGCCGGGCTCTAATCGCACCGGTGGACGTGCGCTTGCCGAAACAGGATGAAGCCGACGAACGTATTGATACGGTCGTGCAGCCGGACGTTTTAGTGGTTTGTGATTCAAACAAATTAGACCGTAGGGGGGTGCGGGGAGCGCCGGATTGGGTGGTGGAGGTTTTGTCGCCGTCCACTGCCGGTCACGACCAAATTAAAAAGCGCCAGCTGTACGAACACCATGGCGTTCGTGAATATTGGTTGATTCATCCTGTTGACCGCGTTTTGACGATTTATCGATTGGTCAACGGTGAATACGGTAAGGCGGAGCTCTATGAATTACGCGGTGAAACCGCTGTAGGCGTGTTGCCGGATATCGTTATACAATGGGACGATTTGGTGGAGCGTTTGCCTAGTGATTATTAATTTCAAGCGGAAAAACAAAATCTCAAGCGAGAACAGAATGTCTTCAGCGAGGTGGGGATATTTGTCTTTCTTTCGCGGCGATAATCATTAGCAACTTGTTTGGGTTGCTTTTCTTCAAATAAGCCATGCCGGCGAATTTAAAGATAATACCTTGCCGTTCCTGACTTTTTTATAGTCTGTCTCTTACGGCATTTACTAAAACCGGTGTATTGCGCCACTTCATTTGTATATACTATGTGCCGTAGCACGGCATTCTGACCGCCTTGATAAAGGCAGTTTCCCAGTGGCCTTGCAAACCGTGTCCATACGCGGTAAAAATGACTGAACTGAATTTAATAGTAAAAATTGTTTTTTTAAGCCATGCATAACCCGTCCCTACAGGATCACACATGAACAACAGCTTAATTTCAGAGATTACCGGACACAATGATATTGATCCGGCAGAAACCAAAGAGTGGATTGAAGCGCTGCAATCGGTATTAGAACAAGATGGCAGCGAACGCGCGCATTTTCTGATTGAACAGCTGGTTGCGGCAACACGGCATTCAGGATTTGATATTCCTTTTAGTGCCAACACCGCCTATCTAAATACCATTCCTGTAGCCCAGCAGGCCCAGTTCCCTGGCGATCCGGCCATAGAGCAAAAAATTCGTTCATACGTGCGGTGGAATGCCATGATGATGGTATTAAGGGCCAACAAGCACACTAACGTCGGGGGGCATATTGCCAGTTTTGCCTCAGCGGCGACGCTTTACGACGTTGGTTATAACCATTTTTGGCGCGCGTCTTCAGATCAACATGATGGCGATTTGATTTTTACCCAAGGCCATCTGACGCCGGGTGATTATTCCCGTGCGTTTCTGCTCGGACGGTTTACGCAAGAGCAAATGGATAACTTTCGCCAGGAGGTCGATGGCAATGGCTTGTCCTCTTATCCACACCCATGGTTGATGCAGGATTTCTGGCAGTTCCCGACAGTTTCAATGGGGCTCGGCCCGATTATGGCAATTTATCAGGCGCGTTTCATGCATTATTTGCAGGATCGCGGCTTTGCTGACACTTCAGGGCGTAAAGTCTGGAGTTTTGTGGGTGATGGCGAAACCGATGAGCCTGAATCATTGGGCGCAATCGGCATGGCCGGGCGCGAAAAATTGGATAATCTCATTTTTGTAATTAACTGTAACCTGCAACGCCTGGATGGCCCTGTGCGCGGTAATGGTAAAATTATTCAAGAGCTGGAAAGTGAATTTCGCGGCGCTGGCTGGAACGTCATTAAATTGGTTTGGGGACAACGCTGGGACGCATTATTGGCTCGCGATAAGGACGGCTTGCTGGCGGCGCGGATGATGGCGTGTGTCGATGGCGATTATCAAACCTTCAAAGCGAAAGACGGCGCCTACGTGCGCGAGCATTTCTTTAATACGCCCGAATTGAAGGCGATGGTTGAAGACTGGTCAGATCGGGACATCTGGGAACTGAACAGGGGCGGTCACGATCCGGCCAAAACGTATGCCGCTTTTCATGCCGCTGTGAATCATAAGGGACAACCTACCGTTATTTTGGCCAAAACCATTAAAGGGTATGGCATGGGGGCATCCGGAGAAGCCCAGAACATTTCTCATCAACAGAAAAAGATGAGCGAAATATCGCTAACCCATTTCCGGGATCGCTATGAATTGCCTGTCACCGATGAAGAAATGCAAAAACTGCCTTATTTGACCTTTGAAGAGGGTTCAAAAGAGCTTTTGTACATGCAGCAGCGCCGAGCTGAATTGGGTGGTCATTTACCCTCCAGACGAGCCAAATCATACGCCCTGGATGTGCCGGTATTAAGTGATTTTAAAGCCTTGCTGGAAGCGAGCGCGGAAGGCCGGGAGATTTCCACCACGATGGCGTTTGTGCGCTTGCTTAACATACTGGTTAAAGATAAAAATATCGGCAAACGCATCGTCCCCATTGTTCCTGACGAATCAAGAACGTTCGGCATGGAAGGCATGTTCAGACAACTGGGCATCTGGTCGCAGGTTGGGCAATTATATACGCCGCAAGATGCTGATCAACTGATGTTTTATAAAGAAGACAAGCACGGCCAGGTCTTGCAGGAAGGCATTAACGAAGCGGGCGGTTTGTGTGACTGGATAGCAGCCGGTACAGCTTATTCGACCCATAACGTGCCGATGATCCCGTTTTTTATTTACTATTCCATGTTTGGTTTCCAGCGCGTCGGTGATTTAATCTGGGCCGCTGCCGACCAACGCACCCGTGGCTTTTTGATGGGTGGCACGGCGGGGCGAACCACCCTGAATGGCGAAGGACTCCAGCACGAAGATGGACACAGTCACTTGATGGCGGCTACTGTTCCCAATTGCGTATCTTATGATCCAACCTACTCTTATGAAGTGGCGGTGATTATTCAGGACGGTTTGCGGCGCATGTATGTCGAGCAGGAAGACATTTTCTATTACATCACCGTGATGAACGAAAATTATAGTCATCCAGCCATGCCGAAAGGCATAGAGCTGGATATCCTCAAAGGCATGTATTGCTTCAGCCAAGGCGCTAAAAATAAAGCGCCCAGAGTACAATTATTAGGTTCGGGGAGCATTTTCCGTGAAGTCGAGTTTGCAGCGGGTTTGCTACGTGATGATTGGGGCGTGGAAGCCGATTTATGGAGCTGCCCCAGCTTTACAGAATTGGCCCGAGACGGTCAAGCCTGCGAGCGCTGGAATCGCCTGCATCCGACAGAACCTGCAAAACAATCCCATGTTGCCAGTTGCTTGGGCAATGCAACCGGTCCGGTCATTGCTGCAACCGATTATACCCGTGCTTTTGCCGAACAGATTCGCGCCTATATTGCGGCGCCTTATACCGTATTGGGAACCGATGGTTTTGGCCGTTCCGATACCCGTGAAAACTTGCGGCGGTTTTTTGAAGTGGACAGGTATCATGTCGCCATTGCGGCACTAAAAGCCCTGGCTGACCTGGGTCAATTTGATCCTGCTAAAGTAGATGTGGCCATCGCTAAATACGGCATCGCTACGGATATTAAAGCTCCCTGGCTGATTTAACGGAGGGGCGCACATGACTGTTTTAATAGAACACAAGCATGCGACTGTTATGTCCTTTTGTGTATTGCAACCCGTTACCTTGTTAGGAAGATATTGAAATGACCGTTTTAATAGAGATTAAAGTTCCCGATGTAGGTAATGTCGCTGAAATCGATGTCGTTGAAGTGTTGATTCAAGCGGGTGACGTGGTAGCGCTTGAGCAGACCATAGCCACGCTTGAAACGGATAAAGCCAGCATGGATTTGCCGTCCAGCGCTGCTGGAACGGTGCAGCAGGTCTATATTAAGCCCGGCGATAAAGTATCGGAAGGGTCGCTGATTGCAACCGTGTTGGTAAACGATGAGCAGGTCAGCACTCAGGAACCTGTTCAACCCGCCGCTGCCGTAGCCGAAACACCAGCCCCCGCACCAGTCTCTGAAAAGGTTTCAGAGACTGTAAGTATTCCCGCAAGGCCAGCGCCTGAACCGAAAATAGCAGAGGTATTGCAGGAAAGTGATGCCACCGCTGCAAAACCGCATGCATCACCTTCTGTTCGTCTTTTTGCCCGCGAGCTTGGCGTTGATATCGCCAAAATTAAAAATGGCAGCGGCCGAAAGGGTCGTATCTTAAAAGACGATGTAAAACACTTTGTCAAAAAAGTCCTTACTGAGGGCATCGTAGTCGCTGGGGCCGGCATTCCAAGCATACCCGCCGTTGATTTCTCTCCCTTTGGCGAAACAGAAGTCCAGAAGCTCAGTAAGATTAAACGGCTTACCGGGCAAAATCTGGGTCGTGTCTGGTTGAACTTGCCGATGGTGACCTACCATGAAGAGGTTGATATCACCGACATGGAAGATTTCCGTGTCGCGCTCAATGCCGAAAAAGCCAAAGGCGAGTTAAAAATCACCGGGCTGATGTTTATCGTCAAAGCCCTGGTTGCAGCAATGCAGCAGTTTCCGAGCTTTAATGCATCTTTATCCGTCGATGGCGAAAGTTTAATTCTAAAAAAATATTTCAATATCGGGATTGCTGTTGATACGCCTAATGGCTTGGTCGTGCCGGTTTTACGCAATGTCAACAACAAGAGTATCAATGAACTGGCCGCCGAATTGGCAGAGAAAAGCGAAAAAGCCCGTCTGGGAAAATTATTGCCCGGTGAAATGCAAGGCGGCTGCATGACCATTTCCAGTCTTGGAGGAATTGGAGGCACCGCGTTTACGCCGATAGTCAATGCACCGGAAGTCGCCATATTGGGTGTTACGCGTGCAAAAATGCAACCCGTCTGGAACGGCAAGGAATTTTTGCCGCGCCTCATGTTGCCGCTCGATTTAACCTATGACCACCGTGTGATTGACGGTGCGGAAGGCGCACGCTTTATGGCTGCCGTTAAACAAAATTTGAGCGATATTCGCCGTTTGTTACTTTAACACTGGAAATACTAAAGATGAATGAAGAAGTTTTACATGCGGAAGTATTGGTGCTGGGCGGCGGCCCTGGCGGTTATAGCGCGGCGTTTCGCGCGGCTGATTTAGGCAAACAGGTTGTATTAATTGAGCGCTATCCCGTTCTGGGCGGTGTTTGTCTTAATGTCGGCTGTATTCCCTCTAAAGCCTTACTGCATACCGCGCAGATAATTCATGAAGCAGAAGAATTTGAACAACACGGAGTAAGCTACGGCAAACCGGCGATTGATATAGATAAAATCAGGACCTGGAAAGAAAGCATCACCAAAACCTTAAATGAAGGACTTGCTGGATTGGTAAAGCAACGCAAGGTCACCTTGATTGAAGGTACCGGAAAATTTACGTCACCTGAAACTCTGTCCGTGCAAACTGAGGGCGGTATAAAAACCATCCGCTTTGATCAGGCCATTATTGCGGCAGGCTCTCGGCCCACTAAAATACCGATTTTCCCACATGATGACCCCCGCTTATGGGATTCAACGGATGCGTTGGAATTAAAAGAAATTCCTAAAAAGCTGTTGATTGTGGGCGGCGGCATTATTGGTTTGGAAATGGCAACGGTTTACCATGCCATGGGATCAGAAATTAGCGTGGTCGAGTTGATGGATCAAATCATTCCTGGCTGTGATAAAGATCTGGTCGCGCCGTTATTTCGGCGCATAAAAAAGCAATATGCCAATATATGGCTTGAAACTCGCGTTACCTCGATTGAATCGCACAGCGAAGGCCTGAAAGTTTTTTTTGACGGCAAAGGCGCGCCTGAAGCAGAGCTTTTCGACGCCGTTTTGGTTTCGGTAGGCCGCAGACCCAATGGCCAGTTGATTGACGCTGATCTGGCGGGCATTGCAGTTAATGAACAGGGATTTATTACTGTAGATAAACAACAGCGCACCAATGTCGGCCACATTTTTGCCATTGGCGATATAGTCGGCAACCCCATGCTTGCCCACAAAGCCGTACACGAAGGCAAGGTAGCAGCCGAAGTTGTGGCTGGGCATAAGTCTGCATTTGACGCCTTGACTATCCCTTCAGTTGCCTACACAGATCCTGAAGTCACCTGGATGGGACTCACCGAAAATCAGGCGAAACAGCAAGGCATTGAATACGATAAAGCTGTTTTCCCCTGGGCCGCTAGTGGCCGCTCATTGTGTTTGGGGCGTAAAGAAGGCTTAACCAAAATTTTATGTGAAAAAGAAACGGGCAGACTGCTTGGTGCCGGCATGGTCGGCCCAAATGCCGGTGAATTAATTTCTGAAGCGGTTCTGGCATTGGAAATGGGCGCTGATGCCGAAGACATCAGTTTAACCATCCACCCGCATCCGGTGTTGTCAGAAACCTTTGGCTTTGCCGCTGAAATGATTACCGGCACGATTACTGATCTTTATATCAAAAAATAGCGGTTGTTGGTTGGTAGGCGGTTGTTTTTTCACCTCGAATCCTGCCCTGTTCGTAACCGAAGAGAATTCGAAGGTTATTACCCTATGAATTAACAGAGCAGCTACGTGCTCTGCATTCGCCGCATCGCTTTAGTTTCTCTTCACGTTTGGGTTGATGAACTGCGGTGCCCTTAGCTTGACCGCTTGGCCCTGGTTGCTCAAGGTTTTTTCTCAACAATGCGCATCGTCACAGGCTTCCATCCCGATCAGGCGCGGCGGAAGGAGGTTGACAACACAAGCCACCACTTGGGCGTGATTTAGTTGTTTTCAATACCGGCATGCCACGGTCATCCGCGCCGTGGACCTGGAACACATTATTTGCCAGATCGATTCCTTTTCGTAATGTTCATTTGAGTCATTTTTTTGTGGATTTGCGTAAATAGCCACTTTGGCGCTTTTGATGCCGTTTTAGGAAGTGAGTGACTATGCCATTAAGAGAATTCATTTTTTTTCTGATGTTAAGTTAAGCCTAATAAATGCCAAGCAGGTATTTATACGTATTGACATAATAAGCGAACTAATAAACAATACTTATCGCAAGGTTGTATCAGAAAGTCGCGTCTCCATAACATCGTAAGTCTATTTGTCATGATAATTGTATATGTAAATAAATGCACTATACTTTTAGTTCACCCTGAAGCCCTAGCTATTTTGTAACCATTATGAACAAAAAAATCACAACACTACACCAGAGGCGTGGTCTCGGACTGCCGTGGAGACTCGCCATCATATCATCGTACGTTAATCGGCATGGATCACTCCAGAAGAAGGAGAACCTTGGCTTGCCGTGGCCAACTCCGTTCCTTGCCGCTCCTGTGCTGATACTCTGCGCGGGGCTCGCGTTGGCTCCTGGACACGCAGAAGCGGCTGGAGCCGTCTACACAGCCACGGAGGCGGGGGTCCTGCCCACAGGGTCGACCCGCGTGGTGCGTGCGGCGAACGAAGGTGGCGAGATCGTAGGAACCGCACAAGGTAATAAGGGCCACCAAGGGTTCTTTATAGGCGGCAACGGACTGCAGGAGATCGCGGGACTGCCGGCCGGCAGCGATTACAGCACCGTGTTGGGCATCAACAAACACAGTCAAGTCGTGGGCTCAGTGAACACTGCCACGGGGATGCGCGCCTTCCGCTCCAGACAGACCAGCGGAATCGATTTGCTCGGAACGCTCCCAGGCGACACCAGCAGTTCGGCGTCGGCCATCAACACGCCGGGAAAGGCGGCTGGCTGGTCGAGCGGAGCCGACGGCGTTCATGCCGTCATTTGGAGTCCCGAGGGCGCCATTGAGGCGCTGCCGATGCTACCCGACAGCAGTGCCTGTCGAGGCCAGGCAATCAACGATCGCGGAGATGTTGCGGGCGCGTGCGACACCACCTCAGGGCCGCGCGCGGTCCTCTGGAAGGGCGGCACGGCTCAGGATCTCGGCACGCTGCCCGGCGATTATGAGAGCGCGGCGTTGGGCATTAATGATCGCGGTGATGTCGTCGGGTCTTCGGGGAATCCCGAGGCTGTGCATCACGCCGTCATCTGGCCGGCCGGAGGCGCTATCCAGAGTATCGGCGCCCTCTCAAACCGGAGATGGAGCCAAGCGCTCGCGGTCAATAATAACCAGGAGGTGGTGGGTGTTTCTTCTGATGGTTATAGCAAGGAACACGCGTTCCTGTGGACGGAGAAAGACGGCTTGCAGGACCTGAACGACCTGCTGACGTCGAACTCCGGCTTCGAGCTTACCCACGCCATCGCGATCAGTGCGCAGGGTCTTATCGTCGCAATCGGTCACGATAAAGTTATACATACCGCTGCGAGCTCTCATGAGACGCATGATCTTCCACTTCGAATCTTCCGTTTAAAGCGCCCGTCCGGAGGGGCTCACTAATGTCAATGTCGCACCGAAATCCGCTTTTCTCTCTCACCGTAGCCGCCCTGTTCGGGTTGTGCTTCGCTACCCCGGCGCTTGCCTTACCTGACGTCACCGGGCAGTGGACGAAAGTTGCGCCGCTGCCCTATTTTCCGGTCCACGCCAACCTTCTGCCCAACGGCAAGGTCATGATTTGGCCGGGTGACCTCGGGATATCCGGTAACGATCCACGAACCTGGGATCCCGCCACCCAGATCGTGTTGCCTCTCAGCAAACCGGGCTTCAACATGTTCTGCATAGGGCACACGTTCCTGGCTGACGGCTCTCTCTTCGTGGCCGGCGGCCATATCTCGAATTTCGTGGGTCTGTCGCGGGCCGCCAAGTACAACTATGTAACCAACACGTGGACCAGCTTGCCTGATATGAACGCGGGCCGATGGTACCCGACTACCACCGCTTTAGCCAACGGCGACGTGTTGACGATTTCCGGCGATATCGACACCACGGTCGGAGTCAACCCGCTGCCGCAAGTGATGCAGGTGAAGACGGGAACCTGGCGGAATTTGACCAGTGCCCAGCTCACCGTGGACGATTATCCGCGGATGTTCCAGGCGCCGAACGGCAAGGTCTTTTATGCCGGGATGTCGGCGACATCCCGCTATCTGGACACGTCGGGGTCTGGCCTCTGGAGTCCCGTCGCGACCCGGCTTGGCGTATACCAGGATTACGGATCGGCGGTGATGTACGCCCCCGGCAAAATCCTGGTGGTGGGCGGCGGCAATCCGCCGGTGAATAAGGCTGAAGTCATCGACCTCAACCAGGCCGGCCCGAGCTGGCGCGCCGTCGGCGCAATGCAATATGCCCGGCGCCATCTCAATGCAACGCTGTTGCCCGATGGCAAGGTACTGGTTACCGGCGGCACCGCTTCGACCACCTTCAATGACCCCACCGGCCACGTGGATGCGGCCGAGCTGTGGGATCCGGCCACCGAAAAATGGACGACGCTCGCCAGCAGCTCTGGAATTCCCCGCGTGTATCATTCTACAGCGCTCCTTCTGCCGGACGGCCGGGTTTTCAGCACGGGCGGCAACGGGCACCCGGATGTCGAGCTATACTCACCGCCGTATCTGTTCAAGGGAGCCCGGCCGGCCATCGCGTCGGCGCCGGCCAGCATCGTTTACGGGCAGTCTTTTAGCGTTGGAACACCGGACGCCGCTGCGGTCACCAAGGTCACCCTGCTGAAAATTGGCTCGGTGACCCACGCCTTCAATCAGGGTCAGGTCATCAACAATCTGCAGTTTACGCGGACCACAGGAGGCCTCAGTGTCCTGGCTCCTCCAAGCGGCAATGTTGCGCCCCCCGGCTACTACATGCTCTTTATTCTAAACGGAAACGGCGTCCCGTCCGTGGCCAAGTTCGTCAAGATCAGCGCGGGCCCCTATCCGGCGGTATCTATGAGCGGCCCCGCCAATGGCGCCATTGTTGGAGGCACTGCTGTTGCAGTCGCGGCCAATGCGTCTGACAATGTCGGCGTCTCGGGCGTGCAGTTCAAGCTCGACGGCAACAATCTCGGCGCCGAAGATACCGTTGCTCCCTACGCCATCTCCTGGAACAGCACAATCGCCACCGATGGCGCGCACACGCTCACCGCAGTCGCGCGAAATGCCGCCGGGCTTAAGACAACAAGTGTTGGCGTGGGTATAACGGTTAACAATACCAAGAAACTCCCCGACGTCATTGTCACCGCGCTCTGGTATTCCAAAGGCACCTTTTTATGCAGGGTGAAGAACCAGGGTACCGCAGCGACCCCGGCAGGCATATATATTGGAGTAAATTATTTGGTGGATGGTGAAGGTAAAACCTGGGGATCCGTAACGGGGCCTCTGGCCGCTGGCACCTCCGTCACTATTGGCACTAACGGTGTACCCTACGTCATTCCGGCTGGCACTCACTTGATTACGGCTTGGGTCAATGATGTCAACCGCTTTGCGGAGTTGGACAAAACCAACAACAAGCTTTCCATGTCGATTCAAGGTGGAGTAACCGACACCCAACCTCCCACTGTATCAATAACCGCTCCCGCCAATGGTGCCACTGTTACTGGCTCTGCTGTCACAATCTCTGCCAACGCAGCTGACAATGTCGGCGTTGCCGGGGTGCAGTTCCTGATCAGCGGCGCCTATTCCCCTCCTGAAGATACAACAGCACCCTACTCTATCGCCTGGGACAGCACGGCTGTGGCCACAGGCTCGCACACAATCAAGGCAGTGGCGCGAGACGGCGCGGGAAATACAACGACGAGCTCGGCCGTGACAGTAACGGTCAAGTAACGCAGCGGCCCCGGCAGGCGGAGTAATCGGCGTAAGCAATTCGGTGGATGGTACCGCTAAAACCAGGGGGCCGCAAACGGCCCCTTGGCTGCAGGTTCCTACCCCCGCCATTGGCAGCAACGGTGGATGGTACTCCATTCCGGCTGGCACACACGATAATGGCTCAAGCCGATACCAACAACCGCTTTGCGGAGTCGAACGAAACCAACAACACACTTTCACGGTAAGTTACCGTTCCATTACACGGCCCGACCCCGCCAACGACATCACCGCAGTGCAGAGGCACTGCGGCCACGCTCTCTGCCAGCACCTTTGATAATGTCGGCGTCTCAAGCGCGCAGTTCAAGCTCGACGGCGCCAATATCGGCGCAGCCGAAAACACACGTCGATTCTGCCGCAAATATCATAAAGTGCATATTTATAAAGCCTCGAGGTTTTAAATAGCATCCTGTAATTATTTTTTTATCGCTTCGCTCAGAATTTCGCTGCCCGCCATTGGAGCACGGTTAGTTGCGGCACAATGTTTTGAGATCATTAAAAAAACCACTGACTCGCGCATAGGCGGCTCTTACGGAACGTGACGAGGTTTCCAACAACATCACTCGCGTTTTGTTTGTATTAATATCATCAAACAGTCCCTCCCAGTCAGGATTGAAAACAGCGATCTGCTTCGGTTACAGGCAGATTCGGTTTAGGTGACATCAGCCCAGCAAGGTAGTATATGAAGCTTCGCTTAACATCCTACGCTATGAAGTTATTTCATTCATACTCATAAACTTAACCCTCTTTCTTCACTTCATTAAAAAAAATCGTCGCACCTATGACAGCCGCTGGCGCGACGATGATATTTAACACGGGAATCGTCAGCCCCAGTGCTGCAACGCCGCCAAAGCTTAACGCACCCAGGCGAATGCTTCTGACCATCTTTTTCTGTTCAGAAAACAACACGCCTGCATTTTCAAGCGGATACGCCATGTATTCAAGCGCCATGCCCCACGCGCCGAACAAGGCCCACAAAAATGGCGCAAGTACATTAAGGCCGGGAATAATGGACAGGATTAACAGCGGCAAGGCTCTGCTCAGCAAATAACCGGCACGCTTTACTTCTGCAAGGATGACTTTTGCCAATGGCTGCTCAGCGCTTGCGCCAGTTTGTCCGGTGATTACCGCCAAGGTTTTGGCAGATAACTTGCCGTAAAAAGGGGCAGCAAGCAGATTGGCCAATACCGTAAAGGTAAAAAATCCGGCAATAAAAAAACTGATAAAAAACAACGGCCATAAAATCCAGTTTAACCAATGCAACCAGCCGGGAATAAACTGATCAATCAAATCGGAGATATAGTAATAACCCAACAGTAAGGCGGCGCTATACAATACGATATTGATTAAAACCGGAATAATGACAAACGAACGCAATGGGGTGCTGGCCAGCAATTTAAGGCCTTTAAATAAATAGCTCACAGCTAAAGCCGGATTATTCCCTTTTTTATCTAATATCATGGTTTAAATCTCCCATACCTTGTTCAGTTGGTTTTAACACGACACCTCGCTCGGTCACAATCGCCGAAATCAGTTCAGCCGGAGTCACATCAAACACCGGATTCCAGGCGCTGACTAATGAGCCCTCTTTGATATAACATGCGGGTAATAATTCATTTTGATTGCGTTGCTCGATTTCTATCCGGCTGCCATTTTCAATAGCCCAATCTATGGTCGTTGTAGGGGCGACAACCATAACTTTAACACCATGCTGTTTAGCCAGCACGGCTAACGAATAAGTGCCTATTTTATTGGCGGTATCACCATTGGCTGCGATCCGGTCAGCGCCTACTATGATCCAATCGATAGCGCCTGATTTCATTAGCCATGCGGCAGCCGAGTCGGCCAGTAACGTGACGGGAATGCCATCTTGCGCCAATTCCCAAACAGTTAATCTTGCACCCTGTAACCAGGGACGGGTTTCGCCGGCGTAAACGTTTAATGGCTGTCGTTGAGTTGCGCTGCGAATAACGCCGAGCGCAGTGCCATAACCACCCGTAGCCAGAGCGCCGGTATTGCAATGCGTCATGACACCTTTTGCGCCTGTTAACAGATTGGCGCCCAGCTCGCCCATTTTAGTGTTGGCGGCAATATCATCGGCATGGATTTTTTCAGAGCGTGCAATAAATGCCGCCGGAGGATTCGTTAGCGGCTGCTTAAGTAAGGATTTCATTTGGTCCAGCGCCCAAAACAGATTGACCGCTGTTGGCCTGGACTTTGCCAGCATGGCAATATCGGCGGTTACTTTTTGTTGCCAATGTATTGGGTCTTCTGCACAATGCTGGATAGCAGAAAGCGCCACGCCATAAGCCGCCGCGATACCAATGGCTGGCGCGCCTCGGACCCGCATGGTTGTGATGGCCTCGGTTACGCCTGCCGCATCGTGGTAGTCATCATAAACAAGGGCTTCCGGCAATTGGCGCTGATCCAGCACTTTTAACAAAGCGCCGGTCCATTGCAGCGCTTGGACCGTTTTTTTATTTGGTTGTGTCATTATTTAAAAAACTCATTCCTAAAAAGTTATAATTCCGTCACCAGCCATAGTTGGTTACGCTATGGTCAAGTCAATCAAACACAGGAACAACCTATGATAGTCGACACCCTTATCCATGCACGATGGATTATACCCGTTGAACCGGAATCCGTAACCTACGAACACCATTCCTTAGCGATTGATAGCGGCAAAATCATTGATTTGCTGCCTACTGTTGTGGCCAAACAAAAATATCAGGGGACGATTACCGAAAATCTGGAAAATCACGCATTACTGCCCGGTTTGATCAACTGCCATACTCACGCCGCGATGACGTTAATGCGTGGTATTGCCGATGATTTACCGCTAATGGATTGGTTGCAAAACCATATCTGGCCACTGGAACAAAAGTGGATGAGTGAAGCCTTCGTCAAGGACGGCACTGATTTGGCGATTGCCGAGATGATTCTTGGAGGAACGACCTGTTTTAATGATATGTATTTTTTTCCTGAAATCATCGCAGCGCAGGCCTTACAACATGGCATACGTGCCAAAGTCGGGTTGATTGTTATTGATTTTCCCTCAGCTTGGGCACAAGACGCTGAAGAATATATTGAAAAAGGCTTGGCTCTGCATGACCAGCTGCGTCTTTCCGGTCTATGCACCACCGCTTTTGCTCCACATGCTCCTTACACAGTATCTGATGAGCCCTTGCAAAAAATTAGAACATTGGCTGATGAACTGGAGTTGCCGGTACATATCCATTTACACGAAACACATCACGAAGTTGAACAGTCACAAGCACAAAGCGGGCAACGGCCTTTGCAACGGTTGCATGAATTGGGATTGGTAAACCCCTCATTAATTGCTGTACACATGACCCAGTTAACCGGTGAGGAAATTAGCCTGTTTGCGGAATCAGGCGCCCATATCGTGCATTGTCCGGAGTCCAATTTAAAACTGGCAAGCGGCTTTTGCCCGGTTGCCCGGTGTCTTTCAGCAGGAATTAATGTCGCATTAGGCACGGATGGCGCGGCCAGTAACAATGACCTGGACATGTTCGGAGAAATGCGCACGGCCGCTTTGCTCGGTAAAGCGATTGCCGCCGATGCCAGCGCTGTTCCGGCCATGACAGCGTTACGCATGGCCACCATTAATGGCGCTAAAGCCTTGGGGCTTGACGCTTGTTGCGGCTCACTGAGCCCAGGTAAGTCCGCGGATGTTATTGCTATTGATTTAAACACTCTGGAAACCCAACCTTTATATTGTCCGGTTTCGCAAATCGTTTATGCAGCCAGCCGGCAGCAAGTCACGGATGTGTGGGTAGCCGGGAAGCGCTTATTAACAAAACGTCAGCTTATGACCCTTAATGTTGGTGATTTAAAAGCAAAAATAGCCGAATGGCAGCAGCGCTTGTCAAGTTGATTCCAGATTTTAATGATAGGAGCATCAGGCTGTTATTGAATGGTTTTCTGCGGATTAAAACACAACGTGTTTTAAGATGTATAAATTTATGTGCCAATTTATGGGGCAATGAATTTAGAAGGTTCTTATATGGGACGTAAGGGTTTGCTTGTCGCCGTTGTGGTAAAATGTACGACGCGCCTTGATCTTAGGCTAAGGTATTTTATATTCAAATCTATTGATTTTTGATTGGGGAGACAGGCTTGGAAGCAGAATGGCCAAAAGGCTACAAAATGGGACGGCGTAAACTGGTTACTATCCTTGACAAAATGATTGTCCAGGATTTGCTGAAGACACTGCTGTCGGTATTGATGGTGATCGTGGTTATTATTGTCAGCCGGAAGTTTATCAGGATTCTTGACGATGCGATTGCAGGGCAAGTGTCAAATGAAACTTTACTCAGTATTCTGGGATTAAAAACGGTTGTAGCCAGTGTGGAGTTTTTGCCTGTGGCAGTATTTATGGCGGTATTGATGGTTCTGGGAAGAATGTACAGGGATCAGGAGATGGCGGCCATTTCTTCGGCGGGAGGCGGAGCTGGGGCTCTCTACCGGTCGGTGTTTTTATTGGTTTTTCCATTAAGTGTTTTGGCGGTTGGCCTGTCTCTCTATGTGGCGCCTTGGGCCGAAGCAAGGGTGGATAAGTTAATGCAACAGGGCGAAGAATCTGCCGACTTGAGAGGCATCGCTGCCGGAAAGTTTAGTGAATATAGTCAGGGTGATCTGGTTTTTTATGTGGAAACAATAACGGCTGATAAAAAAATGCACAAGGTCTTTGTTCAAAACAGACAGCATGGAAACGTGGCTATTATTAATGCTGAAGCAGCCCGATTCAAAGACTTGCCTGACGGGCGATATATAATTTTTGAACATGGCGAACAAGTTAAAGGACTGCCTGGAGCCTTAAATTATGTAATTGAGCAGTTCGCTGAATATGCCGTGAGAATAGAAACAAAAGCATCTGCCGCCACGTTAAATAGACAGGCGCTTGCCGTCGATGAGTTGTGGGGAACCAACGCGGCATTTGCTATTGCTGAATTGCAGCGCCGCTTTTCCATTCCTCTGGGCGCACTGCTGTTAAGTTTTATTGCCGTGCCTTTGGCTCAGATTTCGCCTCGCGGGGGTGTTTACGGAAATATGCTGGTGGGTTTTTTAATCTATTTCAGTTATGGAAATCTTATCCGGGTCAGCCAGGGATGGGTGATGAGTGGGACTATTTCTCCATGGCTGGGTGGTTTAGGCGTTAATATCATGTTGTTATTGATTGGCAGTATTTTATTGGCAAGATTGTATGGCTGGAAGTGGCTTTTAATGAAAGTTAGCGGGAAGGTGTCTTAATGCGGGTATTGACTGGCTATATCATCAGAGAGGTTCTAAAAGGCTCTTTGGTAGCGCTGTTATTATTATTGACCCTATTTAATTTGTTTACCTTTAGTGACGAGTTAAAGGATTTAGGAGGAGGCTATGGCTTAAAAGAAGTTTTTTATTATATTGCACTTACTTCCCCTGGAGTCATTTATGAGCTGGTTCCTGCATCAGCATTATTAGGCAGTCTGTTTGTACTGGGCGCGATGGGTAACAATCGTGAGCTTATTGCCATGCGTGCGGCGGGAGTGTCCGTGCTTGGAATTATCAGGATCGTTATGCTGGCGGGCGCTATTTTAGTCACCATTTCAATCCTTATCGGTGAGTTTGTGGCCCCTGTGACCCAGCGAATGGCGCAAATTGTTAGGGCCACTGCCCATAATGAGCAGGTTCTTATGAATGCCAAATATGGACTCTGGCTGCGTGAAGGCAAGAAATTTATCAATGTCCGGGAAGTAGTGGATGACGTTAATTTGGCAGATATCAGTATTTATGAATTGGACGATCAACAACATCTGTACCAATCGCTGCATGCCGATCAAGCTGTTTTTCTGGGTAAGCAGCAATGGAACATGAAGGGCATCAAGAAGTCAGAAATTTCAACACAACAAATGCTTGCAAGCTCACAAGATAACCTGCTCTGGAAATCAACAGTTGCCCCCAATTTATTAAAAATTGCTGTTGTTAACCCAAATAATTTGTCTTTATTGGATTTGGACGGCTACATCAGTTTTTTAAAGAAAAATCATCAAAAGTCCCATGCTTTTGAGTTGGCTTTTTGGGGCCGCTTAGTCAATCCTTTGGTCACTTTCATTATGTTGCTATTATCAGCGCCCTTTGTTATCGGGGTCAAACGGGGTGTCAGCGTGGGAGAAAGGATGATGATAGGGGTTGTTATTGGCATGGGCTTTAATATCATCGACAAAATTGTCGGTCACCTCGGATTAATTTATAACCTGAGCCCTCCATTAATGGCCTTTATTCCCAGCCTGACGGTTTTAGCACTGGCTCTGTTTGCCTTAAGGCGGTTGCAAGAATAGTGTGTGGCGGCATTTCACTGGGGATCTCGGTTGGTATGTATTTCATGAATTTCGGTCCGCCGGCCGCCGGTAATCGTTTAAACATTCCTTTATTGAGGCCGAATATATGAATTTCGTTTGTTTTATCTGTAACTAAAGCATTAGACGGTATATAATCAGTCGTTTTGATTCAATCATTTACTAAATTCACACCGGAAAAAAACATGCTGGGTAAGCTGGTTAAATTAGTTTTAGGGAGCCGTAACGATAGGCTGGTAAAAAAGAAAATGAAGCTTGTCAAGAAGATCAACGCCTTAGCTTCTGAATACGAAAAATTATCTGATGAGGCATTAAAAGCAAAAACTCAGGGATTTCGTGAGCGTCTGGCGCAAGGCGAAAAGCTGGATAACCTTATTCCGGAAGCGTTTGCAGCGGTCAGAGAAGCCTCTTCCCGGGTTTTTGGCATGCGTCATTTTGATGTGCAGCTGATAGGCGGCATGATCCTTCATGATGGCAAGATAGCGGAAATGAAAACGGGTGAGGGGAAAACCTTGATGGCAACCCTGGCTGCCTATTTGAATGCTTTGCCAGGTAACGGTGTCCATGTTGTTACTGTGAATGACTACCTGGCCAAGCGTGATTCTGAATGGATGGGCCGGCTTTACTCTTTTTTGGGGATGACGACGGGAGTCATCATCAGTCAGATGGAACACGCGCCAAGGCGGGACGCTTATGCGGCAGACATTACTTACGGCACCAATAACGAATTTGGTTTTGATTACCTGCGTGACAATATGGCTTTTAGCCTGGAGCAAAAAGTCCAGCGTAATTTAAGCTTTGCTATCGTTGATGAGGTGGATTCCATTCTTATTGATGAAGCGAGGACTCCGCTGATCATTTCCGGGCCAACTGAAGAAAGCACTGAAATATACATTAAAGCCAATGAAATCATCCCGTACTTAACCAGGCAGGAAAACGAAGAGCAGCCGGGTGACTATACGGTTGATGAAAAGATTCGCCAGGTCTATTTGACCGAAGCGGGCCATGAGCGCGTTGAACGCTTGATGCTTGAACATGGTTTAATGGCTGAAGGCTCCAGCCTTTACGATGCGGCTAATATCCGCCTCATGCATTATCTGAATGCGTCATTGCGCGGTCATGTATTGTTCAAGAAAGACGTCGATTACATCGTCGCCAATAATGAAGTGATTATCGTTGATGAATTTACGGGTCGGATAATGCCCGGACGGCGCTGGTCTGAAGGCTTGCATCAGGCTATCGAAGCGAAAGAACATGTCGCAATTAACAGTGAAAACCAGACACTGGCATCAATCACATTCCAGAACTATTTTCGCTTGTACGATAAACTTTCAGGTATGACGGGTACTGCGGATACTGAAGCGTTTGAGCTGAACAATATATATGGTCTTGAAGTCGTTGTGATTCCAACCCATCGCCCCCTGATCCGCAAGGATTTAGGCGACCTGGTTTACTTGACCAGCGACGAGAAATATATCGCCGTTGCGGAAGATATTAAAGACTGTGTCAGCCGTGGCCAGCCTGTTTTAGTGGGGACTACATCCATTGAAAATTCTGAACGGCTTTCTGACTTGCTGAAAAAACAGGGCATTAAACACGAAGTACTTAATGCCAAGCAACATGAGCGTGAAGCCCATATAATCGAACAGGCAGGCATGCCGGGCGCAGTCACTATCGCCACCAATATGGCGGGGCGAGGCACTGATATTGTGCTCGGCGGCAATTTGGATGCAGAACTGAAGGCTTTAGGTGAAGATGCCAGTGATGCTGAAAAACAAAAAGTGCGTGGAGCCTGGCTGGATAGGCATAATCAAGTGCTAGCCAGTGGCGGTTTGCATGTTATTGGTTCTGAGCGCCATGAATCACGCCGGATAGACAATCAATTGAGAGGCCGCTCAGGCCGGCAGGGCGATCCTGGTTCGACACGTTTTTACTTGTCCCTTCAAGATGATTTGATGCGTATTTTCGCATCTGACCGTGTAGCCGGGTTGATGAAGAAGCTAGGCATGGGTGATGGCGAGTCCATAGAGCACCCTTGGGTGACGCGGTCTATTGAAAATGCGCAACGTAAGGTTGAAGGGCGCAATTTTGACATACGTAAAGAAATCCTGGCTTATGACGATGTCGCTAATGATCAGCGTAAAGTAATTTATGCGCAACGTAATGAGTTGATGGCGGCCAAAGAAATTTCCGACATTATTACAGCCATACGCGAAGATGTCGTCAACAATGTGATTACCCAGTATATTCCGGCAAAAACAATGGTTGAGCAATGGGATATTAAAGGTCTGGAAGAGCATCTACATCAGGAATTTAATGTGCAAATTCCCGTGCAGAAAATGTTGGATGACGATCATAATCTGCAAGAAGCATCCTTGCGTACCCGCATTATTGGTATTTTGGAACAGAACCACAAAGAAAAAGAACATCAGATTACTAAAGAAGTATTACAGCATTTTGAAAAATCAGTGATGCTGCAGGTGTTGGATACCAGTTGGAAAGAACATCTGGCAGCGATGGATTATTTACGCCAGGGTATCCACTTTAGAGGCTATGCGCAAAAAGATCCCAAACAGGAATACAAGCGCGAAGCCTTTGAAATGTTCACCAGCCTGCTTGAACATATCAAATATGAAGTGATTGGCATTCTGTTCAAAGTCCAGGTCCGGCAAGAAGAAGATGTTCAGGCTATTGATGAACAAATGCAAGCGCCCAGGGAAATGCGTTTTGAACATGCGGCAGCACCCGCCTTGGATGATTTTGATGGGGCGCAGGTTTCAGCAGTAGAAGAAGAAAAAAAGGTATCAGAGCATCAACCCTTTGTACGGTCCGGCAATAAAGTAGGACGTAATGATCCCTGCCCATGCGGTTCAGGAAAGAAGTACAAGCTATGTCATGGTAAATTGAGCTGATTCCTGAATAGGCACTTTATGATAAGGAACGCGCATGAAATAGGTTGAGCAACTTGAACCGCTGACGGGTTTTTCAAGTGTAAACCTGCTCAAGTTAAACCATGTGCGTTCCCAAGTGAAAAAAAGTGGCCGTAAATTATCCTAAAAACCTTAGTTGAGTATATCCCTGCCAATAAAAATCAGCATAAACTTGACATGGAAAATTGGGTTATGTTGAGCGTTTAGCTCACGCTACTTATCAAATCGGGCGGTTTTAAGACGGCCCTCTTCTGATATTTTTTCATTGCTTCACTTAAAATTCGATACCAGCATTGCAAAGGAGTCAATTGCGGCGCAATTGCTTTCAACTCGTTAAAAAATGCACATGTTGGTCAATCGCGAGGCCGATTATCACTTCACCGTCAAAAATAACCAGCCCACGTTACGCCAGGATAGTGCCCTTTTCTTCGAGAACCGGCAAGAGCCGGACTTCACCGGCATCGCCCCAGCCGATCACGGTCGCATCGAAAGCCGCAAAATCCGGACAACCACAGCGCTTAACGGTTACCTGGATTTCCCCCACGTCGGCCAGGCCTTCGTGATTGAACGGGAAAGCATTAAAAAGAAAACCGGCGAATACAGCCGCGAAGTCGTTTACGGAGTGACCCGTTGCAAGCCGGAAAAGGCGAATGCCGAAAAAGTCCTCAAGACAAACCGCGAGCATTGGAGTATAGAAAATAGTTGCCATTACGTCATTGATTGGAACTACAACGAAGACCGCTGCCGCATTCGCACCGGACACGGCTCCGAGAACATCACCCGGCTGCGCCGATTCGCCGTCGGCCTCATCAAATCCAAAGGTGCTGACTGCGTGGCGCAAAAAATACGCGAACTGGTCCGAAACACGCGACTGGTTTTTTGATTACCTTAAGATGACGAAAAACTCTTGCGCTGTTGGTTGCTCAGGATGAGAGCGGTGGATGGAGAACAGATTTACCGTGAACAGATTACAAAATGCGCTTGACGGTATTAGCCGAGCCTGTATAATACGCAGTTCTTTCGGAGGCGGTATTTTCGGGAAGCTTGACGTTCAGAAATAAAGTCAGCGCCTTCGGTTGACAAGTTGGCCGGATAGGTTAAAATGGCGAGCTTGTTCGGGGTCAGGCAGTTTTGCCCCGAAGCTGAACGGAAAAACAAATCGTCGACAGGGTGTTGACAAGTCGGGTTGGCTCTGTATAATAGGCCGACTCAACGGGGCTCCGCCCCACGCTCTTTAACAACTCGATCAAAATAATTTGTGTGGGTGCTTGTGCTGATTGTGAGTGATGTTAACAAATAATCGACACAAGAACAACACGCAAGAAGTAATTTTAACGTTGTGTTCTGTCGTCGAGCCAAGATTGGCTACTCATCTTATTGAGTGGCAAACTGATTTAAACTGAAGAGTTTGATCATGGCTCAGATTGAACGCTGGCGGTATGCTTAACACATGCAA
>JAQTPT010000048.1 GCA_028712795.1 Methylococcales bacterium | reverse complement strand
CGATATGATGACATCATCAGGATTATTTCCGCCAGAAAAGCAACGGCTAATGAAACAACAACTTATATGAAGAGGCTTACAAAATGAAAGAAGAATACGATTTTTCCAATGCCGAACAGGGTAAATTTTATGTGCCTGCCGAAAACATTCACACCCCAATTTACTTGGACAAGGATGTCATTCAATACCTGAATGAAAAATGCCTGACTAAGCAGGAAAGCTTGCAAACATTAGTCAACGACTTATTACGCAAGGACATTGAAATCGCCAAACGAGTGGCTTTGTAGAAATAGCCCGCCGGAAGACGGCATCAATACCAACAAAAAAGTGTGATGAGTTGGCAAGTAAAAATATGCCCCCTCGAAATCGTATTTATAGGAAAAAACCATGCAATCCATCGAATTATCTGCAGAGATTGACCAAAATCAGCAAATTCATTTGCAATTGCCTAAATCCATTCATGCCCATAAAGCCAAAGTGATTGTGATGTATGAAGAGATTGAACAGCCGTTGAAGCCGCTGACATTGGGCTTGTTCAAAGGAAAAATACAGTTAAGCGATGACTTTAATGAACCCTTGCCCGACAGTTTTTGGTTGTCAGGGCAGTTATGAAATTACTATTCGTCACCCATGCTTTTCTTTGGCTTAACGATGAGTCTGAACGACTCACCCAGACAGTCAAAGATTTGTGCTGTTCTGGTGAGCATGAGTTTTATTTAAGTATGGCTTCTCCTTGGGAAATGCAAATAAAACATCAACTGGGCAAGTTATCATTAACCATGCCCATTGCAGAATTAGTCATTAAAAATACTCAAGAAAATAACATCAAGTTATTGCCGATAGATTTATCGCATATTAACTATTTGGAGCAATTACCCTCGCATCATAAAGACCCGTTTGATCGCATTATTATTGCCCAGGCTATTATTGAGGGCATGACCATCATCAGTATTGATCATGCTTTTGTGGATTACCCCGTGCAAATTGTGTGGTGAATACCATTCTAGTGCTTGGAAGGCTGCTTATTTAAGCAGTCCTAATGAAGCCATCTTGAAACTGTATTTATAACGTCAGCGGAGAAAACCCATGTTACAAGAACAACTGATCGAAGAAATATAATTAATTCCCCATGAAAAACTGGCAGGGATTTATGACTTGATTCATTATTTCAGGCTCGGTTTAGCTCAGGAAAAACCAACAGAGACTATTCGCCAGCAGCCTATCGGTTTGGCAAAAGGGCAGTTTGAGATTCCAGCCAGTTTTTAATCCTTGCCGGACGACATATTGAATGAGTTTGAGGGAATGAAATGAAAATTCTGTTGCAACAGCTTGGTAACTTTTTTAATACGCAGAGAAGATGGTGTCCTTAATTTTGTCCCGATTTAAATTGGAAGCCCATACTTCCAAAAAAATATGACGCTGGCTCCCAAGACTCAGCTTGATGGAAACCATTGGGAGCGTTTTTCTTCACGCGAAGCAAACTGCTTTTCTTCGAGATCTTCTAGTAAACAAGGGAGTCAGGGCTGTCAAAACAAAAATTAAATAATCCGCAAAATTCCAGAAAAATCTGCCGCGCCAAGGAAAGCATTGCTATTTCTGAAAGCAGCTTGCTGGTGCCCATGGCGAAGAGTAAAAAATTGGCCGTCTTCCGAAATCGGTCACAATCACTGCAAACGATTAAAACAAATGCTTTGCAACGTAGTGAAATTCCACCCTCTGGGCTGAATGAAGAAGTCAGCGGATTGTTAACAGAAGCCCGTGACCAAATTGATGCAAAAATCGCTGAAATTATGGCGCGTTATCCGCCGGGTAAGAAGAACAAAATGTTCGCTCTCAAATATGGCTCTCTTGAAAGGATTAAAAAAATGACTATGAAGAACATTTTCACCCACCTGAATATAGTTAAGCTAAATAAATTTGCGCTTATCGAAAGCCTGGATTATTTTGGCGCCAAAATCCAGTAAAAGAAGCCCGGTTCTTAACGATTGCCGGTAGGCAGGAATAAGCGGATTTGAGCAATTGCGAGAACCGGCATTTCGCAGGTAACTGCTGATAGTGCCCGAAACGCCACTACTCGCTACGCTGAGAAGGTCTTTTTCTGGCCTACGCCCACTTGTCCCGCCGCCGCAGTGGTAGCAAAAAGCCATCGCAGCAATGAAACGATAGGAGCAGATACAGGCTCATTGTATAATTTAAGCCTCAAGTTTTTACTGTCTATAACTTAAGGATTAATTGACATATGACTCCGGAAAAACGCTCCATACGCCGTCGCGGCATTTATTTACTACCTAATTTGTTTACTACAGGAGCCCTGTTTGCCGGTTTCTATGCCATCACTTCGGCGATGGGCGGACGTTTCGAGACGGCTGCCATAGCCATTTTTGTGGCGATGATTCTGGATGGACTGGATGGCCGCGTGGCGCGGTTAACGAATACGCAAAGCGAATTCGGCGCTCAATACGATAGCTTGTCGGATATGGTTTCGTTTGGCGCGGCCCCTGCACTGGTCATGTATTTGTGGGCTTTTTCAAGCTTGGGTAAATTAGGCTTGTTTGCCGCTTTTGTCCACATGGCGGGCGGCGCTTTAAGGCTTGCCCGCTTTAATACGCAATTAACTTCTGCCGATAAACGTTATTTTCAGGGTTTGCCTAGCCCTGCCGCCGCCGCTATTCTTGCCGGGTTTATCTGGATTAGTATTGAGCATGGCTATGATATTGAAATCGTAAAATATATTGCGATAGTTTTAACCATCAGCACGGGCTTGTTGATGGTGAGTAATTTCAGGTATTCCAGTTTTAAGGAAATCGATTTAAAAGGCAAAGTGCCTTTTTTTGTGACTATCACCGTTATGTTGGGCATCGCTTTTGTGATGGCGCAACCGCAAACGATGCTGTTTTTATTGTTTTTAGGTTATGCGATTTCGGGGCCGGTTGTTACCCTGGTGATGCGCAAACGCCGCTTGCATGGGCGCAAATTGTAAAATCTGCTTGAGAGCAAATTATCATTGGCGTATAGTCACTAATATGACTAATCAATACACCCCGCATTTTGAAAACACGCTTGTTGGCGCCATGTCTGCCAAATCAGGTTTGCGCGCGTGGTTAAGCCTATCTTTAAGATTCCTGCCCTGATGGGCATTCAATCTTTTTCATTCATTTAGTTAAATCCCCTTATATATTTATATCAACGTTGCTGTTGATATGTTTTCATCGTCTGCATGGATTCAGCCGATAAAGCAATGCAGGAGCAATTGCCGAGAATGGAGTTTTTATGAAAGACAAGTTAATGATATTTGACACGACCTTGCGTGACGGCGAACAAAGCCCCGGCGCATCCATGACGCGTGATGAAAAAGTGCGGATTGCAAAAGCGCTGGAACGGTTAAAAGTTGATGTGATCGAAGCGGGCTTTCCTGCTGCAAGCCCAGGTGATTTCGAATCCGTCCAGGCCGTCGCCAATGTGATCAAAGACAGCATAGTCTGTGGCTTGTCCAGAGCTTTGGATAAAGATATAGACCGCGCCGGGGAGGCGCTTAAAGGCGCTAATCGCTCACGAATTCATACCTTCATTGCCACGTCGCCGATACACATGCAAATGAAATTGCAAATGACGCCGGAGCAGGTGATTGAGCACGCCGTCAAAGCCGTCAAACGCGCGCGGCAATACACCGATGATGTCGAATTTTCGCCTGAAGACGCCGGACGCTCTGACGAAGACTTTTTGTGCCGGATACTTGAAGCCGTTATTGATGCGGGCGCTACCACGCTAAACATACCCGATACGGTGGGTTATAGCGTGCCGGAGCAGTTCGGCGCGACCATTGCCAATCTGATTAAGCGCATACCAAATTCCGATAAGGCGATTTTTTCCGTGCATTGTCATAATGACCTGGGGCTGGCTGTCGCCAATTCTTTGTCGGCGGTGATGAACGGCGCGCGCCAGGTTGAATGCACCATTAATGGCTTGGGGGAACGCGCCGGCAATGCATCCCTGGAAGAAGTGGTGATGGCTGTCCGTACCCGTCATGATGTTTTTAATTGCCAAACAGGCGTAGATACCCGCGAAATTTTGACTTGCTCAAAGCTGGTTTCTTCCATTACCGGTTTTCCTGTGCAGCCCAATAAAGCGATTGTCGGCGCAAATGCTTTTGCCCATGAAGCAGGCATCCACCAGGATGGGGTGTTAAAAAGCCGTGAGACCTACGAAATCATGCGTGCCGAAGACGTGGGCTGGTCTGCTAACCGCATGGTGCTGGGCAAACATTCAGGCAGAAATGCCTTTAAAAGCCGGATCACTGAATTGGGTTTTGATTTTACCTCGGAAGAAGAGCTCAATGACGCTTTTTCACGCTTTAAGCAACTGGCGGATAAAAAACACGAAATTTTCGATGAAGATTTACAGGCGCTGATTTCAGAAGCCGGTTTTGAATCGGAAGATGAGTATGTCAAACTTATCTCCTTGCATGTGTGTTCAGAAACAGGTGAAATACCCAACGCAAAAATAACCTTGCGGGTGGACAATAAGGAAGTTACAGGGAACTCTGATGGCGGCGGCGCTGTGGATGCCAGCTTGAAGGCCATTGAAAAACTGGTGAATACCAATGCTACCTTAGAGCTTTATTCGGTCAACAACATCACCAACGGCACCGATGCCCAGGGCGAAGTCACTGTGCGTCTTGAAAAAGCGGGCCGGATAGTCAATGGCTTGGGGGCTGATACCGATATAGTTATTGCCTCGGCGAAAGCTTATATCAATGCGGTAAACAAGCTGAACAGCCCCGATCAACGCAGACACCCTCAGAAAGGGGATGTTTGAAGTCAGGTACAAGGCGAAAGGTTAAAGGTGCAAGGATTGAGTGTGGGGACAACTTCGGTTTCCAACGGCGACAAAGCCATTCCTACAGCTTTGCCTATTGTAAGCATGGAGATTGACTATGGATAACGCGCTTCGCTTGCAGTATCTGGAGGCAATGGGCATTGATGTCTGGGTGCCCAGAGCTTCAACGCAAAATGAGCAACAGGAGTCGTCTGATAGTGTCATTGACAATGATGAACCGGAAACTCAAGAATCAGCAACCGATAACTGGGATTCATTGCAAGCCGAAGTCGCTCACTGCACAAAATGCGCGTTGTGTGCAACACGCACCCAAACAGTATTTGGTTCTGGAAATAAACAGGCGGACTGGATGCTGGTGGGGGAAGCGCCCGGACAGCACGAAGATGAACAAGGTCTTCCCTTCGTCGGCAACGCCGGTTTATTATTGACCGAAATGTTACGAGCTATAGGCCTGGCCCGGGAAGACGTGTTTATCACCAACATTCTAAAGTGCAGACCGCCCAATAACCGTGACCCCCATGCCGATGAAGTTGAAAGCTGCAACGATTATCTACAGCGGCAACAGGCGCTAATCAAACCAAAAATCATTCTGGCTGTAGGCCGGATTGCGGCACAAACTTTGTTACAAACCGATGAGCCCTTAGGACGGCTAAGAGGGAAAGTGCATGCTTTTAATAATACGCCGGTTGTTGTAGTTTATCATCCAGCGTACTTGCTACGGTCATTACCTGAGAAACGCAAAGCCTGGCAAGATTTAATGTACGCAGTGCAAACAATTAAAAAAAATAAAGGTTAATTATGCGGGGATTATTAGACAGAATAAAAAACGCGGTGATTTATGATGCCGATAGGGAATTTTATGCCAAAGTATTTCCCGATTCCGTGACTAAAAAAGATTTGCTGCGCCTGCGGATAATGACGCACGCTGATTTGCCCAGTGTGCTGGAAATTGAACGAAAAAACTATCAATTTCCCTGGGAAGAAGACATATTCACAGATTGCTTTAAAGCGGGTTACAGTTGCTGGGTCTGTGAACTGCAAGATAAAGTGTTGGGCTATAGCCTGCTTTCAATTGCGGTTGGCGAAGCACATATACTCAATATTTCTGTCGACCCTGCCGAACAGAATCAGGGAATTGGCCGTAAAATGCTGGAACACTTGATCGAAGTTGCCCGGGGACGCGCAGAAACGGTTTTTTTAGAAGTCAGGCCGACGAATGCTGCCGCTATCGCGCTTTATGAAGATGTAGGCTTTAATGAAATAGGTATTCGGAAAGGCTACTACCCCGCCGAAAATGGCCGCGAAGATGCTATTATGCTGGCATTGGAGTTATTTTAAGTTTGCGCTTAAAAGTTTTTATTCACCACGAAGACGCGAAAAAAGTCTGAAGTAAAACTTCGTGTCCTTTCGAGTCTTCGTGGTGATATTATTTCAGCATGTACTGCGTTCTATGCAGCCTGCATGGCTTATTTCAAATTATCGGTCACATGCGGCTCAATGATCTGGTACATAAGTTGGTGCATTTTTGGACTGCCTGCGATCACATTACCTGATTCCAGATATTTGTCATTAAAAGAAAAATCCGTTACAACGCCACCCGCCTCTTTTATTAACAAGATACCTGCCGCCACATCCCATTCCATGACTCCGATCTCCCAAAAACCATCCAGCCGGCCAGCGGCCACGTAAGCCAAATCAAGCGCGGCTGCACCTGCGCGGCGAATTCCCGCGCAATCGGTCGTTAGTGCGCGAAACATGCCCAAATATGCGTCCAGGTGTTTATCCGTTTTAAAAGGAAAGCCCGTGCCAATCAACGCGCCTTTTAAACTGATCTGATTGGTGACTCTAAGGCGACGATTGTTTAACATGGCGCCGCCGCCCCGTTTGGCGGTGAATAATTCATCGCGCAAAGGATCATACACAACGCCGACTTCCAGCTTGCCTTTATGTTTTAAGGCAATGGAAACAGCGTATTGAGGGAATCCATGCAAGAAATTGGTCGTGCCATCCAGCGGGTCTATCACCCAAACAAAGTCATTGCCTTTATGTTTACCGCTTTCTTCAGCCAGGATAGCGTGGTCAGGGAAGGCTGCCCTGATGATGTTAATAATTTCCCGCTCAGCCATGCGGTCAACCTCGCTGGCATAATCATTTTTACCTTTTTGGTCGATTTGCAGACGGCCAACATTATCGGCTGAACGAAGGATTAAGTCGCCTGCGCTTCTGGCGGCACGGACGGCAATATTTAACATGGGTTGCATAAGCGTGTTTTACAATGAGCAGATAAAACCCCAATGATAGCAAATATTTTGGTAGACTTGGCTATTTTTAACATAGGACACCTCCGTTGCTGTCTCATATAAAAATTGTTCTGGTCGAAACAACGCATCCCGGTAATATCGGTGCTGTTGCGCGCGCAATGAAGAACATGGCTATGACAAACCTTTGGCTGGTTTCGCCTAAAATATTCCCCAGCGCAGATGCAACGTCCAGAGCTTCAGGCGCTGATGATGTCTTAGCCAGAGCCACTGTATGCCAAAGCCTCCAGGAAGCCATTGCTGACTGCCAAATAGTTATAGGCGCAAGTGCGCGGTGCAGAACCATTAGTTGGCCGGAAATGACGCCCCGGGAATGTGCAGAGCATGTAGTGTCTAATGGTTCTGACAATAAAGTTGCCATTATTTTTGGCAGGGAAAATTCGGGGTTAAAAAATCATGAACTGGATTTATGTCATTTTCTGCTTCGAATTCCCTGCAACAGAGAATACAGCTCTTTGAACATTGCCGCCGCCGTGCAAGTTGTGTGTTATGAGCTATTTATTACAGCAGACTTGCACGAATCCGTAGTTATTGGTGATAGAGGCAAAATTCCGATAGCGTCAGCCGTTCAAATGGAATCTTTTTACACACATTTATATCAGGCATTGACTGATATTGGCTTTATGCATCCTGATAAATCAAAATCTATCATGCGCCGTTTGCGGCGTATTTATAACCGCGTTCAACTGGATACCAAAGAACTGGACATACTCAGGGGAATTTTAAGAATGTCTCAAGATCATCAAAGGAAGAATTAACGTTTAATCAACTTATGAATATACAGCCTCGTCTTCGAACATGATCCTTCCGCTTAATCAGTGCTGGAAATGAAAGCCGCCACCCTGAAATCCATGCGAATTGACTTAGCGCTTACCTTTTGAGGCAGTATAGTTGTTGACTATTTTGGTGGGTTAAGTATAGTTACAATAATTAACTTGTTTTTCTGAGGGATAATCTGGTGCGTTTAACAACTAAAGGCCGTTATGCAGTAACGGCAATGCTTGATCTGGCTTTTCACAGCCAAATAAAACCTGTTACATTAACTGATATTGCAGCCAGGCAAACTATTTCCCTGTCTTATCTGGAACAATTATTCGCACGCTTGCGTCGTGCTAATATGGTAAAAGGCACTCGTGGGCCAGGCGGTGGCTATGTGCTGGCCGGCAAGGCAGTTGACATCAATATCGCTGATATTATCGCTGCTGTCGATGAGCCCATCGACGCCACAAAATGTGGCGGTGAGGAAAATTGCCAAAATGAGAAAGCCTGTTTAACCCACGACCTCTGGATGGGCTTGAGCGAACAAATCAGAGATTATTTAAAGAGTATCACCCTCGCCCAGCTTCTGGAAAAGCATCGCATTCAGGAAGAGGCCAAAAAACAGGATCAAAATACTCATCAAGTTATTGAAATTCATCGCCATCCGGAATTACTGTCTACTCTGAATGATTTACCTTGATCACAATGCAACAACGCCTATTGATGATCATGTGCTGGAAGCCATGTTACCTTTCCTTAAATCGTTCTACGGCAACCCTTCCAGTTTATATCGTCACGGCAGAATCGTTCGCAGCGCTGTTGATGCCGCCCGCGAGCAAGTTGCAGCGCTAGTTGACGCCCCACCCTCGCAAGTCATTTTCACCAGCAGTGGCACTGAGTCAAATAACCTGGCACTAGCAACGCTGCCTTTTCAGGGTAAGCTCTCTATTTCTGCTATTGAGCATCCGTCTATCACTGAACCCGCCCTTCGCTTAAAAAGCCTTGGCTCCATATTATCCATTATCAATGTGGACGCCAACGGACTCATCACGCCAGAATCTATCGACGACAATATTAAACGAAAGCCTGATCTGGTTTCGATCATGCTGGCAAATAATGAAACCGGGATCATCCAGGATTTAGCGCCCTATGTCAAAAAGTTAAGAGCAAACAACATCACTGTTCACACGGATGCCGTTCAGGCGTTGGGTAAAATCCCGGTATCATTTAACCGGCTTGGCGTTCAATTGATGTCATTGTCCAGCCATAAAATCTACGGACCTAAAGGCTGTGGCGCACTAATATTTGAGAAAGGTACAGAAATAAAACCAATCTTGCTGGGTGGAGGCCAAGAACAGGGTCTAAGAGCCGGAACTGAAAATGCCGCCGCCATCGTCGGGTTTGGCAAAGCAGCGGAACTGGCTAAAACCGAACTTGCCAAGCGTTTTGAACAACTGCTTGCTTTAAGAAAACTGCTGGAGGACGGTTTAACGACTATTCCAGGGTTAACCATTTTTGCAAGGCAGGCAGACCGGTTACCGAACACTGTCCAATTTGGCATACCTGAAATCGATGGCGAAATGCTGCTAATGAAACTAGATCAAAAAGGCTTTGCCGTGTCCAGTGGATCGGCCTGTGCCAGTGATGGCAACCTACCCAGCCAGGTACTTATAGCAATGGGCGTGGAAGAGAGGCTTGCAAAAAGCGCAATCCGCATCAGTTTGGGGGTCAGTAATACTCAAGCGGAAATTTATAAATTCATTAATCAATTAAAAGCCTTGGTTTGCCAAGCATAAAGAGGGTGTTATGTCTGTTTCATTAACTGAAAGTGCTGCTCGTCAAATAAAAAAGCAGTTGGAAAAACGCGGCAAAGGGATTGGTTTAAAATTGGGCGTAAGAAAATCGGGTTGCTCAGGTTATGCTTATACCCTGGACTATGCCGACTTGCTTGCTGAAAATGACGCCGTGTTTGAGGGTTTCGGCGTTAAGGTTATCGTACCGAAAAGTGATCTGGAATTTGTAGATGGCATAGAACTGGATTATCGGCGGGAAGGCATCAATGAAGCTTTTAAATTCAACAACCCCAATGTTAAGGGCACCTGTGGATGCGGCGAGAGCTTTTCTGTAGGGTAGGCAATACTGAAATCCCGAGTCAGCGCTTCCTGGGAATATTAGGCATAGAGCGTAGGGTTATTCCGTGATAGCCTATTATAATCCGGCGTACCTCAACCGCCCTGTTACGCCCTATTTTCTAATGCCCCTATCCGGAAACCAAGAAGGCTGTAGGATATCAAAATGAACAAGCAGATTGTTGATGTCAATTGTACCGAATGGATAGCCAGCCCGGCGCAAGATAAGTGGGTCACTGACCTGGAAGCGGGCAAAGTGCTTCATTTCACAAGTCTTGAGTTTCCTGTTTCTGCATTTGAATCGAGCTTTTTTACCCCCGATATACGTAATCCAAAATCACGGAATATAAGTTTGGATGATGCAGGAAACTTAAAAGGCGCCACAGCTAATCAACAAGTTCAGACTGGATTAAGAGCGATGATGACGCGCTTTCGCGCCCAGTCACAAATGCTTGTTGACAGTCATTTTCCTTGCTACAAAGACCACTTGCGATTAGGGCCAACGAGTTTTCGCCCCAATCGAATAGAAACACGAAATCAATCCTGGCGTGCCGATGACAGACGCTTGCATGTAGACGCATTCCCAACCCGGCCGACTTATGGAGAACGCATATTGCGTGTCTTTATCAATGTAAATCCGAATAACGTGCCGCGCGTTTGGCGCATTGGAGAACCATTTGAAGCGGTCGTGGATCGGTTTCTTGACAACACCGCGCCTTATTCGGCGTGGCGTGCAAAAACATTAAACCTGTTCGGCATCACAAAATCCTTACGTAGCGAGTATGATCATTTAATGCTCCAGCTACACGACGCAATGAAGCAAGACTTAAATTATCAGCGCAATTGCCCCCAATTGACAATGCCATTCCCCCCGGGTTCAGTGTGGGTGTGCTTTTCGGATCAAGCCTCACATGCGGCAATGTCAGGCCAGTACATGATGGAGCAAACATTTCATTTGCCCGTATCGAATCAATATGACACAAATTCAAGCCCGCTGGCAATATTGAAGCGTCATATAGGGCGTGAGTTAATCTAAGTGGCATTGACACTATAGTTAACTTTTATGAAGCAATCGCCACTCATTTTGAAAATGCCTGAGAGCTCAACGCTTATAAGTTGAATGTAGAATTTAAGTGCCCGCTGAGTTTACGGTGACTAAAGCCCCCACCCTTCGGGTTGAAGAGTTTTTCAGGAAAAAAAACGGGTGTCTTTAGCACCCGATTCTTTGATCAAAAATAATAAATAGTTCTGCTCCGTTTAAGCGCCGAGTTGAATTAAAGGTGATAAGCCGTTTCGCCGTGTTCGGAAATATCCAGACCTTCACGTTCGGTTTCTTCGCTAACCCGAAGTCCGATCATAATATCCACGAACTTGAAGGCGATGAACGATACCGTACCAGACCAGATTATAGATACCGTCACACCCCAAAGTTGGCTAATGAATTGTGTGGACATACTGTAATCCGCTACCCCATTGGCAACGTAATCCCATACGCCTGTTCCCCCCAGCGCAGGGCTTGCAACGACAGCGGTACCCAATGCGCCAATAATCCCACCAATGCCGTGTACGCCGAAAGCATCCAGAGAATCGTCGTAACCGAGCATGCTTTTCAGGCTGGTGACGGCTCCAAAACATGCAGCACCTGCGACTAACCCCAAGCAAATAGCACCCATAGGGCCTGACCAGCCACAGGCAGGCGTAATGGCAACAAGCCCGGCGATAGCGCCAGACGCGCCGCCCAGCATGCTGGGTTTACCACGTATTATCCATTCAGCACCAGACCATGCCAGTGTAGCGGCTGCGCTGGCCAGCAACGTATTGACAAAAACCAAAGTTGAAAGACCGTTAGCTTCCAGATTGGAGCCTACGTTAAAACCAAACCAACCGACCCACAACAAAGAAGCGCCCACCATCGTCAGTGTGACGCTATGCGGCGCAAGGGATTCTTTTTGGAAACCGATACGTTTGCCTACTAACAAGCAGCCTACCAATCCAGCGATACCGGCATTGATATGTACAACCGTACCCCCCGCAAAGTCCAACGCGCCTTTTTGAAACAGGAAGCCCGCTGTTGCCGCCGCCGCTTCGCCCGTTTTAGCGTTGGTGTAAGCATCTGGACCCGCCCAATACCAAACCATGTGCGCAATGGGCAAATAGGAAAAGGTAAACCAAATCAGCATAAACACCAAGATGGCTGAAAATTTTACGCGCTCTGCAAATGCACCAATGATCAATGCTGGAGTGATGCAAGCAAATGTTAGCTGGAAGGCAACGTAGATATACTCTGGGATGGCAACCCCTTTGCTGAAAGTGGCAGCCAGTGAGTCCGGTGTAATGCCGATGAGAAACAGCTTACTGAACCCGCCGAAAAAGGCGTTCCCTTCGGTAAACGCAATGCTGTAACCATAAATCGCCCACAATACAGCCATCATCGAGAAAATCACGAAGACTTGCATCAACACTGAAAGCATGTTTTTGGCGCGCACCATGCCCCCATAAAATAATGCCAAACCAGGGATGGACATGAGAATAACCAGAACAGTTGCCACGATCATCCAGGCTGTATCGCCTTTATTGACTGTAGGTGACGCAACCGCTACTGTAATAGATTCAGCGCCTGTGCCTGGAGCAGATCCGGAAGATTCAACCATTACTGATTCCACAGCATTTCCCGCCGGGGTTTCTACAGACGGTTCTGCTATGGAAACTCCCGCAAAACCCAACAAACCAATCAAAATAAAGCTATTTAATAACTGTTTCATATTTTCCCCCTTAATACTAGTACTAGAGCGCTTCGTCGCCGGTTTCACCGGTACGAATGCGGACAACCTGCTCTAAATTAGTTACAAAAATCTTACCGTCACCAATTTTTCCAGTATTAGCCGCCTTGGTGATGGCCTCTACCGCCTGACCAACCAATTGATCCGCGACCGCCACTTCAACCTTGGCTTTAGGTAAAAAATCAACAACATACTCAGCTCCACGATAGAGTTCGGTATGACCCTTTTGGCGACCAAAACCCTTAACTTCGGTAACGGTTACACCAGAAACCCCCATCTCTGAAAGTGCCTCACGGACATCATCCAGCTTAAAAGGCTTAACAATTGCGGTTATAAGTTTCATTTGTTCCTCTCTCTTTTTAAAGTAACGACTCAAGATTACCTAAAGCATGGACTGTGCCAAGTAGAGTTCTAAAGTTAATCCGTTTACCTTGCGGCTCACGATAAAAACGTGTGTTACCATTTACTTATGTAACTTGTGGCTTTGCAAAGAGTGATAAACACCTATAATTTCCATCATTCTTTACTTGCTATCAAAGCCAGTTGGCTAAAAATATTTTATGGAACTGACAAAATAGCGCACCATATTGGCACAATAACATTTAGTATGGGCCTCCATGGTGCGGACAGAAATCTTGCATGGAATTTAACTCTAAAGACAGTGAGTAGTTGGAGAGGGGGCAGGAAGCCAGAATAAGACATTGGGCTGGATGGGAAAATTTGTTCGCCGTTTACTGACACCCCCGGCCCTTTGCTACAAGACACATGGGTAAAATCGCATCGCTTGATTGACTGTGGCACCATGTCTTCGCGGGATAATTGAGTTCTAAAGAATGATTTAGCAATTTGGGTCAAACATTTCTAATTTGTTGACTCGGTAGTGATTTAGTGAGGGGAATTAAAAATTGAGTGGCTAAAGACTTGGCGCTTCCTTTAGCTATATTAAGGAAATGCAGCGAGTATAATGGCTCACTCGATACGGGCATCAAGAATAACTATGGAGAATAGGTAAATGAACAGATGTTTATCCGTAAATAACCCGAATAAGATAAGGGGATGAATAAATAGAGTCTAAAAGTTTATTCTGTATAAAGCGGGATTTAGATGCGTTGCCCTTAATTTGAGAGAACCAGAGGCATCGTCAACTAATGCAGGATACTAATCCTCTATCCCTAATTCTTTTATTTTCCGAGTCAGGGTATTTCGTCCATAGCCTAATAAAATTGCCGCTTCGTGACGCTTACCCCGGGTAAAATTCAAAGCCGATTTAATTAAAATGGCTTCAACCGTTGGAATGGTTTGCTTGGCAACTTCTGCTTCTTTTGTCAGTAACTGCTGATCAACCCAACTTCTGAGCAAGGTTTCCCAGTCAGTCCCGGCATTTTCTTTTCCGGCCGGTAAAGTCAGTAACTCGGGAGGCAAGTCATGCAGATGAATTTCTCGACCCGATGCCATGACAGTTAACCAGCGGCAGCTGTTTTCCAATTGCCTTACGTTTCCAGGCCAATCCAGCGTACTTAAATAAGCTTCCGCCTCTGGTTTCAGGATTTTATTCTCCACGCCGAGTTCTGAAGCTGCTTGATGTAAAAAATGTCGCAGTAGTAAGGGTATATCCTGTCTACGCTCACGCAGGGCCGGGATGTGTATGCGAATGACATTCAAGCGATGGAATAAATCTTCCCGAAAGCGGCCTTGTTCGACTAATATTTCAAGATTCTGATGAGTGGCGGCAATAATGCGCACATCTACCTTTACTGCAAGATGCGCCCCTACAGGATAAAATTCGCCATCAGCCAGCACCCTTAATAAGCGGGTTTGCATTTCCGCAGGCATATCGCCTATTTCATCAAGAAACAAAGTGCCACCATTGGCTTGCTCAAAGCGGCCGGCACGGCGCACTTGCGCGCCCGTAAAAGCACCTTTCTCATGGCCGAACAGTTCCGACTCCATCAGATCTTTAGGGATAGCCGCCATATTTAAAGCAATGAAGGTGTTCTCTGCCCGGGGACTGTGGCGGTGCAAGGCTTTAGCCACCAATTCTTTACCCGTTCCCGATTCACCATTAATGAGTACCGTAATGTGTGAACGGGCCAGCCTTCCTATTGCACGAAAAACCTCCTGCATCGCCGGGGCTTCGCCTATAATTTCCGGGGTAGGCTCATTAGTGGCTGTAGCGGCCCGATGCGCATCGTCTTGCTGTTGCCGGCCATGAATGCAAGCACGTTGCGCCAGACTGACAACTTCTTTGATGTCAAAAGGTTTGGGTAAATATTCAAAAGCGCCGCCATGAAATGCCGAAACCGCGCTTTCCAGATCGGAGTGGGCGGTCATGACGATAACCGGTAAATTTGGATTGCTGCGCTGAACCTTATCTAAAAGTTCCAGGCCATCCATTCCGGGCATGCGAATATCGGTAATCAAGGCATCAGGCAAGTCACTCTGTAATGCTGCCACCAACTCTTTTCCGGAGCTAAAGCAGCGGGTGATAATGTCGGCTTTTTGCAAGGCTTTTTCGACAACCCAGCGTATCGATTTGTCATCGTCAATGACCCAGACCGTATCGCGCTTAACCATTGTCAGTCTCCACAGGTAAAAAAATTGAAAACACCGTATTACCAGCTTCACTGTTACATTCAATCAGGCCGTTATGCTGATTAATCAAAGCTTGCGCAATGGATAAACCCAGTCCGGTACCTTCAGCCCGTCCGGTGATCATAGGGTAAAATATCTGACTCATCATATCGGCATCTATACCTGGCCCGTTATCGATAATATCGCACTTCACCGCTAGTTTGTAGCGTTTACGGCCTATACTCATCTGCCGGTGAATACGTGTTTTGAAGATAATATTGCCTTTTCCATCCATGGCCTGCACCGCATTTCTGGCAATATTTAAAATAGCCTGGATAAGCTGGTCTTTGTCCGCACAGATGTCGGGGATACTGGGATCGTAATCATGCTTAATAATAAGGTTACCGCTGGATTCAGCTTGCACCAATTGCCTGACCCGCTCCAATACTTCGTGAATATTGAGCGCCTTTTTATTGGGCAATTTATTTGGCCCCAGCATTTTATCCATCAGCCCTTGCAGACGATCCGATTCATCAATAATGATTTGTGTGTATTCTTTAAGATCCGGGTCATCTAATTCCAGATCCAGTAGCTGCGCTGCGCCGCGCAATCCGCCTAACGGATTTTTGATTTCATGAGCCAAGCCCCTGACAAGCAATCGCGCCGTATTCTGTTGCGTTAATAACTGTTCTTCCTTGGATATACGCAGGTGATTGTCGACCTGTTGGAGTTCGACCAATATTTCACTAACCTCTTCATTGACTAGCAACGGGGTTGCGCTAAAGTTAATGGTAACGCTATGGGTCATGCGGTTCAGCGTAAGAGCCCGATCTACCAAGGGCTCTGCCATTGCCAGGGATTGTTTCAAATTGTTGGTCAACGCAGGATCGGAAGACTTGAATAATTCCTCTGCACTATGCCCCACCAAGTGATGCGCACTGTCAGCGAGGAGAATTTCCCCTGTCGTGTTGATGTAGGTAAGTATCAATTCACGATCAAATAATAAAATGGCGGTATTGAGATGATCCAGTATGCGTTTATACATAGTTTTTAAATCATTTATTTTTGTTATGAGCTTTATGTATGAACAGCAATTTATAGGCCAACTATCTTTAAAAGCACGATTAACTTAAAACTGTTCCAATCATATTGGCTATAGTAACAAAAAACGCCCCACACTGGTGCGCTATTTAACAACACGATTCTTAGTTAACACCTCCTTCAAATAAAAACCTTGATAGGGAAATGAGTTAGGTATTTTTCAACTAAAAGTGTTACTGCCCGGAAATGAACGTTACGCTAAGGTATTGAATCAGGTTATTGATTGAAATGTTCCGCTTTATCACCTCTTTGGATTTATGCATTGACAGGTATCTGAGTTTTTTAGCGGCGTTTCTTTTATTGCTGAAACTCAAGCAGTTATAAGCAACCCGATTTATTTGCAAACCGTGGCATCTAAAGACCTAACGTCTAAGGTACCAAAACAAATTTGACAAAAGAGAACGGCATGACAACATCTGCCATACCGTAACTTGGAGGATTCCCGGCATTGCGCCGGAAGAAAGGAGCTATTTGATAAACAACATTTCCTGGTAGGTTGGATATGGCCACAATTCATCTGCAATTTCGCCTTCAAGCGCATCTGCATACTCGCGGACTTCATCCATAAGCGGACGGATAGTTTTTGCACAGAACTGCATGTGTTCTTCGGGCGTTGCAAAATCATGTTTTGCCAGCGCGGCACTTAGCGTGCCGACTGTTTTCATCATTGACGTCAGCTGCGCCGTTATCAGTGCCAATGATTCATTGCCAAGCTCTACACCCGTGTTTTTAAGACCGGTTATAGTACTGGAAAGGTCAGACAAGTATTTGACAGCGGCAGGATAAATACCGGTTTTTGCCATACTCACCACCAACTTGGCCTCCACCTCTATTGCAAGTATGTATTGCTCGGAATAGATTTCGAAGCGGCTGGCAAGCTCAACAGGCGAAAGCACGCCGAGCTTGTCAAATAATTCCTCGATATACGCTTCCTTCAAAACCGGTAACGCATCGGCTGATGTTTTAAGATTTGCCAAACCGCGTTCTTCAACCGCCATTTTGTGCCACTCGGCGGAATAACCGTTGCCGCCAAATACAACAGCGCCATGCTGATCGATCAATTCTTTCAGCGTGTTAAGTACTGCAGTATCAAGATCATCGCCCTTCGCTTTGTTGCTTTCCAGGGTATCGGCAATCCAGTTGAGGGAATCCGCCAGCATGGTGTTCATTGTTACCAAGGGGCCTGCTACGGACTGCCCGGAGCCAACAGCGCGGAATTCGAAGCGGTTGCCGGTAAAGGCAAAAGGAGAAGTGCGGTTTCTGTCGCCGGAATCCTTATTAAAAACAGGCAGGGTATTGATACCCAAATCCATAACACCCGCGTTTAGTGAACCGGTTATCTTGCCGTTACTGATTTGCTCGAAGACATTATCAAGTTGCGAACCCAGATAAACGGACATGATGGCGGGCGGTGCTTCATTGGCTCCCAAGCGATGATCATTGCTCGCCGTTGCAATAGCTGCGCGCAACAGTGGGCCGTACTTGTGGACGCCACGGATAACCGCGCCGCAGAATAGCAGAAATTGTGAATTTGAATGCGGTGTGCTGCCTGGATCCAGCAGGTTTCCTTGCGTGGCATTGCCGACTGACCAGTTGACATGCTTGCCTGATCCGTTAATGCCTTTAAACGGCTTTTCATGCAGCAGACAGACCAGGCCGTGTTTTTTCGCGGTATTTTTCAACACAGTCATCAGCAACTGCTGATGGTCGGTGGCCACGTTCGCTGATTCAAAAAAGGGCGCAATCTCGAATTGTCCTGGCGCCACTTCGTTATGCCGGGTCTTGGCCGGGATGCCCAAACGGTATAACTGCTCTTCAACATCCTGCATGTACACCTGGATACGTTCAGGGATCGCACCAAAATAATGGTCATCAAATTGCTGGCCTTTGGCCGCTGATGCACCAAACAGTGTCCGGCCTGACAGCAATAAATCCGGCCGGCTGTTGACAAAATTGGCATCAACCAGAAAATACTCTTGTTCAGCACCACAACTGGAATTGACAGGGGCGATGTCGGCATGGCCCAGAAAAGACAAGACCCGTTGGGCGGCTTTATTCATCGCTGCATTGGCCCGCAACAACGGCGTTTTCTTATCCAACGCTTCGCCCGTCCAGGAAACAAACACTGTGGGGATGCAAAGCGTTGCGCCGTTATCGGTGGGCATTATATAGGCGGGACTAGTGACATCCCATGCCGTATAGCCACGCGCTTCAAAAGTGGAGCGGATGCCGCCGTTCGGAAAGGACGAGCCATCCGGTTCGCCCTGTACCAGCACTTTGCCGCTAAATTCAGAGATAACAGAACCATCACTTTGCACAGAAATAAAACTGTCGTGTTTTTCTGCCGTCGCATTGGTTAACGGATAAAAGACATGCGCATAATACAATGCACCTTTCGATAAAGCCCAGTCTTTCATTGCTAATGCCACCACATCAGCAACAGAAACATCCAGTTCCGCACTGGCTTCAATGGTTTTCTTCAGAGATTTAAAAACTTCCTTAGGCAGACTTTCCTTCATCTTGCTCAATGTAAAAACATCACTCGCCCATAGGCTATTGAGTGATTCCGGCGCTTTGGCTGGCATCGGTCGACGATTGGTGATGTTTTGGACAGCCTGAACGCGGGCAGTATTTCCAGTCATTTAATTCCCCTTGATTGATATTAATGGTTCATACAGTCAGAAGAAAGCAATAATCGATCCAAAATCTATATTTAATTCCAGTTAACACTCAGGCATGCAATACAGGTAAGCGATAGGGTGTATTCACCCATCGGTCTCCATAAATGCGGGCATTTTCAGTGCAAGAAACAGGCTTTAATATCAAATTGGTGCATATCAAATAATCCAGCGGTAGCCTGGGCGCTTTTGAAGAAAAAAATGCGCCCGTAGGCGCATTTTTTAAACCATTATTTAATCTGGCTACCTGATTAAAAAGTGATTGTGAAGTCGTTAGAGAACAGAAATTGAGCACCTTTGCCGTCGGCGAAAGTACCTGGAGCGCCATTAGCTCCATCAACCCAGTCATAGCGGACGTTCGGACGCAAGTTAAGCCATTTCGTGGGCTTCCAATTTAAACCCGCTGTGACTTCGTAATAACTGGCGGCATTACAGGCAGCAACCCCGCCAGGCATGGCGTAACTGTAACCTATGCCGTTGGTAGCAGCGGCTACACGACCTGGAGAGCAGACCCTAAGTCCGTTTTGATCACGAAACCATTCAGCCCGCATACCTATCGACAAATTGTCTTTGAGGTCATAGTATAAATGCGAGTTGATGCCATACCATTGGGCATCTATGGCATTCGGAGTTCCTGTGGCAAAGTCGAAAGTGTTGTTAGCCCAACCATGATCGTGCTGCAGGATCAAGTGCGTTTTATCGGTAATATTGTGCTTGAGCACTATGCTATACAGCGCCCATGGGCTGCTGTTTTGCTCTGAAGTCCCGCCGTAGGTGCCGCTGATATTGGCAGAGGTTCCCTTGTCGTCGCTGGTCCAGGTTGCACCAAATAGGCCGCCCCAGTTACCCAGTTGTTTATTCCAACCCCCGTCCCAACCACCGGTAGCGCTTCCGGTGATTACGCCACCCATAACCGCCCAATTTTTATCGACGGCATAGTTACCCATAACGCCGGTATGCGTGAACGGTTCGCCGTATTGCATGGTGTAAGCATGAGAGTAAAAAAAGTTGTCGGGAGCAGGAACCGTTTCATACCCAATCGGTGTATAAAAATGACCGGCCTTAACATTAAGGCCGTTGCCGACAGGCACATAAGCTTCGGCATAGGCCTGAGGCAGTGCTATGCCATAGAAGCGATTACCCGCTGTCCCATTAATATTAAGATCCCAATTGCTCCTGCTTTTGGGCTCCGCAGAATTTATATCGAATGACGGAACACCATAAGCCTGGGTAAAAATTGCGTCAGTACCGTACATGAAATCGAAGCGGCCGCCGAAATCCCACTTATCGCCTTCCGTCGCCACAGCGCGTTGCACAAACAGATTTAACTGATCCATCTGAAATTCGCCAGCGCGATCGCCAAAAGTAACCGGGCCATTAAAGCCGTTCGATGGATAATTTGCATTATAGGTTATCCCCGCATTGGTCCATCCGCCTATGACAATACCGTTATTTTTTAAAAACTTGGCATCGTTAATATCATACTTTGTCAGCGCCTTAATCGCTCCTTTTGCAGGTTCCGGCGTTGGTTCATACTGCTCGGGCTTCGCGTTAATATCCACTTCTGAAGGTTCTGGCGCTACTTCCGGTGTTGCGTATGCTGAAGTTGCTCCTATTGTCATTGATAAAAGACCACTCGCAGCCACCATAAACATGGGATTATTGCGCTTTGGTATGTATTTCATTTTACTTCCTCTTCTTAAATAAAGCTTTGATAAAGTTGCCCTGTTGTCAAGTGACAACAACTGTTAGCACGGCATGCAACACATTAAAATGACAAGCAGTTAGCATGCCATTCTATTAAATTGTTTTAAAACATAAGGTTGAAAAATTTAACGCCCTTTGCACTTCACGATAGCACTATTATGGTGCGCATGAAGTATTTCTTTGAATTTAAAAAGTGCAACTTACCCCCATTTTTGGGTTACTGGCAAAACTGCTAACAAAGCTATTTTGCACTCAACCCGATGAAATTAGCTATTCCGGGTGACATGCATTGAAAAAGGATAACCTTCAAATTTTGTTTGAATGACTGCATCAAAACAGGACAATTATGGCCACATTTTTTTTAGTGGCTAATTTATCAAAAATAATGGTATCGTTATATCGTTTGGCACAAAACATAGATCCAAAAATTAAATAACCAAATCCTTAGGAGACCATTCAGATGTCTGCAAAAAAAGTACTTAAAATGATCGAAGAAAACGACGTAAAATTCGTCGATTTCCGTTTTTGTGATACCCGTGGTAAAGAGCAACACGTCACTTTCCCTGCTCATTCTATTGATGAAGACACCTTTGAAGAAGGCAACATGTTCGATGGTTCTTCAGTTGCCGGCTGGAAACACATCAATGAATCAGACATGATTTTGATGCCTGATCCATCAACAGCAGTAATGGATCCCTTCTTTGATGACAACACCCTGATACTGCGTTGCGACATCATTGAACCCAAAAATATGCAAGGTTACGAACGCGACCCACGTTCATTGGCCAAACGTGCTGAAGGTTATTTACAATCAACCGGCATTGCAGACACCGCATTCTTCGGCCCTGAGAATGAATTCTTCATATTGGATGATGTCCGTTGGGGCACTGATATGAGTGGTTCATTCTACAAAGTCGATTCAGAAGAAGCAGGCTGGAACTCGGAAAAAGTCTATCCTGATGGCAACACAGGCCATCGTCCAGGCATTAAAGGCGGATATTTCCCTGTGCCACCCGTCGATTCATTCCAGGACATTCGTTCCGCCATGTGCCTGACGCTGGAAGAAATGGGCATGGTTACCGAAGTTCATCATCACGAAGTAGCAACCGCTGGTCAATGTGAAATCGGGGTAAAATTCAATACACTGGTTAAAAAAGCGGATGAAGTATTGGAACTGAAATATGTGGTTGCCAATATAGCTCACGCTTATGGCAAAACCGCCACCTTTATGCCTAAACCGTTAGTGGGCGACAACGGAAGCGGAATGCACGTTCACCAATCACTTGCCAAAAACGGCGTTAACCTGTTCACGGGAGATTTGTATGGTGGCTTGTCTGAAACAGCATTGTTTTACATAGGTGGCATTATCAAGCATGCCAAAGCGCTTAATGCGTTTACCAACGCCTCAACCAATAGCTACAAACGTCTGGTTCCAGGCTTTGAAGCACCTGTAATGCTGGCTTACTCTGCACGTAACCGTTCAGCTTCCATCCGCATCCCTTTTGTCAATAATCCAAAAGGGCGTCGTATCGAAGTGCGTTTCCCTGACTCAACAGCAAACCCTTATTTGGCATTCTCAGCCATGTTGATGGCGGGTCTGGATGGCATACTAAACAAAATTCATCCTGGCGATGCTATGGATAAAGATTTGTACGACTTACCCGCAGAAGAAGCCAACAACATCCCCCAGGTTTGCCATTCATTTGATCAAGCCTTGGAAGCCTTGAACCTAGATCGTGAATTTTTAAAGAAAGGGGGTGTTTTCACTGATGACGTGATTGATGGCTATATCAATTTGAAAATGGAAGAAGTGACCCGTATCCGCATGAGCACACATCCAGTTGAATACGATATGTACTACAGCCTGTGACATTTAAGCCTGCTTAACGCGCAGACTCATAACCCCGCAAGTAACTTGGCTTAGCGGGGTTTTTTATTCTAAGACACTCCCATACAAAACTACCGAAACCCATAATTTATGCCCCCCGTTTTGTCCCATTTTAAAATTATCCGGTAGAACGGCCAATAACCACCATAAAAAAGGGGCACTTTTTGTCGCTAATAAATCAGTCTGCGCCCCCGTCCCCCGTCTACCACCATAAAGAATTTTACGTTGATGGTCACCTGTTCATCACCGTACCTGTCTATCAATTCGCGCAAATCATTCGCAAGCAACTGCAAGAGCACGGCATTCAAGGTCGCTGGAGAAGACTACGTGAGATTCTGTCCGTGCAACAGCGCGTCACAGCGTCCTTCCAGCGAACGGATGGCGGTGCCAGTGCATATATCCGCAAAGCCACGCGTCCGGAAACGGAGCTGGCGGCCATTTACCAAACCCTGAATCTCGATCCATTGCCGGGAGCTGTGCAAAAGACTTTCGTTTGATCCAAACTCATCCGCTTTACAAGCGTGTAGGGCCTTACGGCGTTTTTTACCTCTAATTAATTGAAATAAAAGGTGTTTTAAATATGGATATTAAGTATGGGCTAACATCTAAAAATTATTTTCATCTTTTTCCTGGAAAAGTTTTTTTACTGGATAAATAAACCTCTATTCAAAAATAAAATTCCTTGGTTCAGAATATAGGTATTTATACGTATAGATTTTGCCTATCTTATGTGATGGTATATACATAACACAGAGGTAGATATGTTCGACTTTTTAACATAACAATAAGGAAATAAAGCAATGAAAACAAGTTGTAAGAATAAGTATAAAATCCCCATGAATTGCCAAACGGCAGAAAATCAGATGGAAGCATTAAAATCGTTATTGATAAAGTTGCCATCAACGATGTTATTAGTCACTATGTTCGTATTTTTTATCATATCGCAAATCCTTAATACCGGGCATTTAAACAGTTCCCAGAATTTAATTGACCCATTAGCCAGATCAAATCAAGATGTCCCATTTGGACAGTCCCGAAATTTTCTTATGACCGGAAAATTAATACTTCACCCAACGCCCAAGTTTATGAAAGCGGCAATATCGAACCCTTATAAATGGCGGAGTTGATAAAATTTTAGACAAAGTCCCTTAAAGTGCCATGAAAATAGAAATTTTAAACTGCGTGAACTGAAAACGGCCTACCCAAAAAAGCAGACGCCCATCCATTTTCGAGGATTTATGCAGCCTGCTCCAGCTCGACAATTCGCCCTTGTTGATTGTATGCGACCGTGACCGCATTGAAATCCGTGCCGAATTTTGTAGTTATCCCGACGAACCACGTACCATTTTATGCAAGATATTGGCAATCTAAAACCAGTAAGTGCTACGATGAGCATTTACCGATCTGGACATACTCAAGCCGCTCAATTCCAATGCGGCAATTTCCAGCGAGGGACGGCAGCAAAATTTTTACCGCCATTCTCAATGCCGCTTTTACCGATCCCCTTAAAACCCAACCGGATTAAAAATTTGTTCACTGCCAAGCAAAAAGAGGCTAATACGGCAGTGATGACATTGCCTGGCGCAACGGGGCGGCTTGTTCAAAACCATTGAGACGTGCCAGCACTTACAGAAAGAGGCCTGGGCATTTTGTTTCATGGCAACAACTTGAAGATTTTCTTGAGATATAGTCTTGCTGGAAAAAAATCAGAGCACCGCTTATGGATTAGTCTTCAGCGAAGCTCAATTCAATATTGATACACCTTTTATTTGAACATAAACAGCCATGCCGATTTGAAAATTAAGCAATAGTGCCGATTTCCGAGTGATATGCGACATAAGCGCCTGAGTCCCTACTTGCAATCGTACCACGGTTAAGCCACCCTGATCATCGGTGATGCCGGTGATGGTTGCCGGTAGCACATTAAGAATGCTCGTAGCAGTCGGTGCCTCAAGGGCAATACTGACATCGCGTGCGTAAATCTGCACACGAAGCGGCGTGCCGATCGCGGCAGCGACTAATGGAAGGCTGAGCATGCCGCCAGCAAAGGCGACGCGGGTAAGTTCATAGTCTGCCTCATGTTCCACGACAGTCACCGGCCATACCGAGGCGGCTTCTCTGTCATGCGCCAGCGGTACATCGAGACGGCTCAGGGTTTCTGAAAGAGGCCCCGAGGCAATCGTCTTGCCGTCTGCCATGATGACGAGATTATCGGCCAGTTGCGCCACTTCCTGTTGGGAATGGGTCACATACAGCACGGGGATGTTCAGTTCCTGATTCAAACGACTTAAAAACGGCAGGATTTCCTGTTTGCGCTTGAAATCCAGCGACGCCAATGGCTCATCCATCAACAGGATCTCCGGATTAAGCGCTAAAGCGCGGGCGATGGCTACCCGCTGCCGTTCACCGCCCGAGAGACAGTCCGGCTTACGTTTGAGTAAATGATCAATGCCCAGCAATTCCAGGATGTGCTGAAGATCGACAGTATTCGACGACTTAGGTATCCGTTTTAAACCAAATCGCAAGTTACCTGCCACCGTCAAATGCGGAAACAGATTGGCCTCCTGAAACACATAACCCAAGGATCTTTTATGGGTTGGCAAAAACAAACCTTGTCCGCTGTCTTGCCATAAGTTGCCGTTAATTTCCAGAAATCCCTGTGGGGCGTGCTGCAGACCGGCGATGCAGCGCAACAACGTTGTTTTGCCGGAACCGGAATGCCCGAACAACACGGTGACGCCGGAACCCGGCAGCTGCAAGTTGACATCCAGTTGAAACTCGGCGTAATTGAGCCGGAAGTTGACAGTGATGAGTTGGGTCATTTTAGTTGGTGGGTAACGGGCTGGGTTTTTAGCACCGTGTACAAAACCAACAGGACGACAAATGAAAACACCAACAACACGCCTGCTAACCAGTGCGCTTCACTGTACTCCATGGCTTCGACATGGTTGTAAATTTGCACCGACACGACGCGGGTTTTATCGGGTATGTTGCCGCCGACCATCAGCACTACGCCGAATTCGCCAACGGTATGGGTGAATCCTAAAATGATGGCGGTCAGGAATCCGGGTTTTGCCAGCGGCACAACCACGCTGAAAAACGTATCCAGCGGACTGGCACGCAGGGTTGCCGCAGCTTCCAAAGGCAGCTTGCCGATGGTGGTGAACGCGGCCTGTAAAGGCTGCACGACAAACGGTATCGAATATAGCACCGAAGCCACCACCAATCCGGCAAAAGTAAACGGCAACGTGCCTAAGCCCAACCAGGTTGTGAACTCACCAATAACCCCGACCGGCCCCATCATAACCAGCAAATAAAAGCCCAGTACCGTAGGCGGGAGCACCAATGGCAGCGCTACAACAGCATTGATGATGCCTTTCCATGCAGAATCGGTTCGGGCAAGCCACCAGGCCAAAGGGGTGCCGAATACCATCATCAATGCAGTAGATATACTGGCCACTTTAAATGTTAACAGCAGGGTGTCGAGATCGGCAGAAGTTAGCATGATAGTGCCTCGTTTATTTTTTTGGCAAATCGTAGCCGTACTTTTCGATAATCGCCAATGCCGGGGCAGATTTTAAATAGTCAAGTAGCGCTGGTGCAGCCGGATTTTCGGCACCTTTTTTCATCAGCACCGCGTCTTGCCGGATTGGCGAATACTCATCGCGTGGAATAATCCAGCTTGAGCCTTTAGCTATTTTGCCGTTTTCTATCACTTGCGACAAGGCTATAAAGCCCAAGGGGGCGTTACCGGTACTGACGAATTGGAAAGTTTGGGCAATGTTTTCACCCTGGACGAATAAAGGTTGCAATTTCTCGAACAGGCCCTGCTTTTTCAATACCTCCACTGCCGCCACGCCGTAAGGCGCCAGTTTCGGGTCAGCCAAGGCTATGTGTTTGAAACCGCCGGTGGCCAGAATTTTGCCCTGATCGTCGACATAGCCCGGTTTTGCTGACCACAGCACCAACCTGCCTATCGCGAAGGTAAATTGGCTGTTTCCTACAGCGAGACCGGATTCCACTAACCGCTGCGGCGCCTTTCCATCTGCCGACAACAGCACCTCAAACGGCCCGCCGTGTTCCAGTTGCGAGACAAATTTTCCGGTTGAGCCAAACGATAATTTCGCGGTATGGCCGGTAGCCTTTTCAAATTCAGCAGCTATTTCCGTCATCGGTTTGCTGAAATTTGCGGCGACGGCGACCAGAACCGAAGCGGACCAGCTTGTTTGGCCGGCCAGCAGCAACACTGACAATATAACTGCGCGAGAAAAAGTAGTGAGCAACATGATCTATCTCCAAGATAATTAAAAAAGGGGGATGGCAGGCCTTGCCAATCAGGGGTCCTGCACAACTTCATAAGCCGTGCCTTAAAATCGCAGCATGCTTTCAATATAAACGTAATCGACGCCGACAGGCGCAGGAGCCTTGGGCGCATCCTTAGCAAAAGAGCCTTTAAATAAATGCGTATAACCGGTTTCAAAATTCAGGCTGCTGTTAAAATCCCAACGCGCTATCAAATCAACCTGTGAGCCGATATTATTGCCGCTACGACCGGTTTTGTCCTGGAGAATAAAACTACTGCCGCTACAGGTGGCGCCGCCCCAGCAATCGGTTGCCTGTGCCAGCCAGAATATGTGATGGTCAAGTTGTAATGATACATCGGAACGCGGCGCAAGGTTGATCCGGTAGCCGGGCGAGTTGATGTTGGCGCGGGAGAAGGCGCCGTAAATGCCGGTGGGGCCAAAGTCAAAACGGCGGGCCCCGTACAGGGTATCAAAACGCTGGTCTTGATTATCTTTTGGCTTTTTGTCGCCGCTGGCGTAATCATATTCCAACCCCAGCCGGGGTGACCATGGCATATCAATGGTATAACCGGCATCAGCATGCTGATACCAGGCATTATGGTTGAGATTTTTGCTGTTAGGTGCGGTGGTTTCCTGAACCGTGCCGAACTGGCCGATGGTTTCCAGTTGAAAGTCAATTGCGGCCTTGGCGGGTTTGCTGAAAAAGCGCGTACCGGGCGTAAAATAGCGCCGGTGACGGGTTGGAACTCTAGTGCTGCTGCCTTCGTCGAGATGATACAAATACAACTCACTGCTGATGCCCCAGGCCAGTTCGTTCATTTCGAGAAATCCACCGGAAAACCAGGTGTTGGTATTTTCCCTGTCGAAAACCTGCTGATTGTCGAGTAGGGCTGTGGAGGAACCCGGGAGGCGGTTGACCGGCGTGCTGACAAAGCCGTTGAATTGCCAGTTACCGTAATCAATCACCCGCAGTTTTACCCCTGTAAAGCTGTTGATGGTGTTGCGGAAGGTATTTCTCGCCACCAGCCGCCGACTGCCGAAATTCAGCGTTTGCCGGCCGGCAACCACCTCGGTGCCTAAACCGCTGTATAAGAAATTCTGGTCAGACCAGGCGCCATAACCTTGTAAAAAATCCAAAGTATCGCTCATGGTGTTATTCACGCCGGTACTGCTGTCGGAATTCAATGCGCGGGCGTCCATGAACTCGGTCCCTAGCCGGAATGAACTCAAGCGGGCTTCAAGCCAAAGTGTTGTTTGCAGGGGGATTTGCTGATCACCGCCTTTACTGCCGGCTTTGAAAGACCCGGACATGGTTTCGTAGCGGGTGCGCTGTTCCAGTGTTGCAGACAACCAACTCGGCAACTTTAGTGCGTCGTGAAGATTCCAGACCGGTTTTTCATATTTATCTGATCCCCACAAGGCATCCTCCATTTGACTGGAGAAGGCAGCAAAAGGCACCCGGGTGTAAGTTTTCTTTTCCGCAGCTTGAACAACATCAGTGCTGCACATGTAAAAACCGCCTGCGGCAATCAGGTAGAGCGCATGGTTGGCAGCAGCCCCTGTTAGATGTTTACTTTGTTTCATCAAATCACCAGTAGTGTAAGTTGGAAGTCACATGTTGGAAGTCACATTGACGTTATTTCACCAATGTGTACAAATCTTATTCGGATAAGTCTCTGTAATAAAATCGACTCCAGTATAAATCGTTATATATAAAAGTAAATAGCGAATATGAAACAAGATGTTGTTTATTGGGAAATAATTGGCACCCTGATTTTGGTAAACCGGTTAAAACGTGGCACATTTTTGCCCCACGCCCAAAATGTCCGGTATTCGACGCTGAAAGCAGATTATGTATTTGACGGATAAACAAAACTGAGAAGTGCAGGAAGGACGCAGGCAATCAGCTTGCGGGGTGACGACCAAATGGGACGGGTATCACAGTAATTAAAACTTTGAGTCTATCCTGGGGTATCGAGATAATAGTGACCGCCGCCATGACTGACCACTCTATGGTAAGGCTGGGCGTCAAGCTCCACGAGGTAAGTTATGGAGTGGGTTTTGATCAGACAATAGATGTCCTCGCCTTCTTGCAAGGCCATATCCCGGCAAGCGCCGGGAGTGATTTCGGCCAGTAGCGTACTGCCGCAATCGACTTGCACAATCAGGCTTTCGCCGCTGGGAATCAGGGCGCAGATTCGGCCCCTGATTTGATTTTGTATTGATATGCCGTTGATATAGCTACGCGACAGGGCGATGTCTTTGGCGCGTATCGACACTTGGGTCTGGCTGCCGATAGCCAAATGCGGCCTTAGCGGTAAAGTCAGCGGCAAACCGAAACTGAGGGCCAGACTACAACCGGACAAATAGTCATGGCTGCGGATAGACACAGGCAAATTGTTGCCGACCTGCCGGATACCCAGATAGCGGAGCATACCTTGATGCTTGGCGACTTCGAGCAATGAGCCTTTATCTTTTGGCGAATTAACTGACGACGTACGAGGGAAAGGTGAATAGGGGTCTGGTATTCGCACGTTAATACCGGTTTTGAAGGCTGAATGCAATAACGTATTTTGGGATTTTTCTGTAATTTTGGCCTCTCTGTATCAGCAACTTACAACTTCCAGCAATGGACGTCGCCGATCAGAAACGTGGTCGCAGCCACCGGCTCGATAATAGACATCTTTCCTAAATAATCGCTATAGGACTAACCTTGTTAGGGTTAGAATAGCAGCCCTACCTTGAAAACACGGATAGCCATGACCCCTTATGCTCAACTGCCCACACACCAGCCTGAAGAATTCATGCGAATTGTCGGCCTGTCACATGAAAATTTCCTGCATCTTCACGGGAAGCTGGCGGCTTACCCGGACGAACAAAAGGCCCTCAACCCGCTGACCAGACGGGGGCGAAAAGATTCCAAGCTGACCTCGGAAGACCGCTTGTTGCTGACACTTTATTATCTTCGCCACTACCCGATCCTGATAAATCTCGCGGCGATCTTCGGTATCAGCGAGTCGTATTGCCATAAGGTTTATGCCCGCACTGCAAGGCCATTGGCCAAAGTCGAAAAACTCCCCAACCGCAAAGTACTATTGGAAGATCCGGTAGCCACCTTGGTCATTGATGTTTCGGAGCAGCCCATTGAGCGTCCTGTCAAAAACCAGAAAGCATACTACTCAGGAA
>JAQTPT010000105.1 GCA_028712795.1 Methylococcales bacterium | reverse complement strand
TTGAACACCAATTCTGGAAAATCCAGAAAAGTGTTCAGCTTGAAACCAGAATCGGTGTTCAACTTAAATCAGAATAGGTGTTCAGATTGGTTCAGAATGGGTGTTCAGGTTGAGCCAGAATATGCATGAATTGGTACCCTTTAAAGTTTCTGAAGGCAAAGATAAACCACCGCCAAAAGAGCCACATCATATTTACAGCGATCCTGAAAAGGCTCAATTTGCAATCATCTTTCCAATCGTTGAAGGCTATTTCAGTCCGCAAACTTTTGAGGTTAATATCGTTTGGGATCAGATCGCGCAAGTGACTATTGATCCAAAAGAAATTCCCGATCAAGTAGAACTGAACTCACTTACTTCTTTTGACGGCACTTTGGCTAAATTTGGGCCGGGGCAAAAACCTATCCTTACTCTTACTGAATGGCGCAAACAATTCCGATTGCAACAAGTGGCATTTAGTCTCGCCAGAGAGGTTTGTAAGCGTTGGGAGACTGAACAAGGTTCTTTTGAGAGTAATAACTCAACCATTACTCCACAAGTTTTGTTTCCTAAAGTGGCCTATGCTGCTAAACGATTTTTATTAGAAAAAATCAAATGCTTAGGCACAGCGCAACCTTGTGATGTGTTGTTGGTGGGCAAGTATCAGCAAGCAGCCGTAAACACTTTATATGAAGCCATCCGTAAGGGCGGCGTTTGCGGAAATTTGGAACTTCCTCGTATCGCTAAAGGCGCCTCCGGTCAGGGTAGTACGGAATACGTTGATTACCATACGACTAAGAATGTGTATCAAGTTACCAAGTGCCATTTAAACTTGATGGCGGCGGATACAAAAAAATGGGAACAAAGTGCTGGATTTGCACTGGATGCCCATCCTGGTGTGATCAAGTGGGTTAAAAATGAGCATTTGGGGTTCACAATTCCTTATCGTAAAAATGGTGTACCGGCGACTTACATCCCCGATTTTATTGCCGAACTGGATATTGGCTTAAATTTAATCATCGAAACCAAAGGTCAATACAACGACAATGCCGATATTAAAGCTAAAGCAGCCGAGCGTTGGGTAAATGCAGTTAACGAAGCTGGCAATTTTGGTTTATGGCAATATGTGGTAGTTAAAGAACCGACAGAGTTGCCCAAAATCATAAAAGACTATTGCGTTTCTAAATGGGACGCTTACAGCATTGAATTTGGGACCTAATTTCAATGATTAAACGGATTTGAACAATATGACATTAACACCTGAGTTGGCAAAATCTATTGTTGAAAAGCTGCCTGGAGCCCAGCCGGTCTTTTCTACTCGTGGAGATTCGAAAGGGCCGCATGTTAAATACAGCTTTCGATTTGAGTTTGTTGGCCCTGCAATCCGCCATATTGCAATATTGCAATAGCAAGACGAACGACGAGTGAAGGCGGAAGGTTTATGTAAATCAGCATTCCATAAACAATGTAACTTTCTCTAACTCAATCGTAGGATTAGTCCGAGTTTCTGAAAAATACCCAAAAGGTTATAAAGGTCGAACCGGAAACAAGGGTATATCATCTTCAGCAGCCAAACTTTCTTCATTATAGCGTATGCGTCTCAGATGGGCCAATTCCAGGATCAATGCCTGGATTTTGAGGTCTTTGGCTTGAAGGGTTTCAGCATTCTTTTTCAGCTGATCAAGCAGCGATAGAACCCGTGCCGCCACCTGCGTTTTAGAAGCAGCATCACGATTCAAATCATACAGTTGGCTCAGTATTTCATGGCAATATTTTACAATGAAAAACCTCTGTAGCCATTATAAATGCTAGGTTTAATGAAGGCCATCGACAAAAAACAGGGTTGATACCCTGAAATCTCCCTACTGTAAAAACCAAGGTGAAATGTGGGCCCGAGGTTCGTAATTTTGCCCATTTTAAAAAACGTATTTTTGTCTTTATGGGGGGGCTATTTTTACTCAAACAGAGCCAAGACATGACGTCATTCCAAATCCAGGGTGATACGATTTAACCGGCTTGCAAGGCTTGAATCATCAATGCAGTTGGTGCAACTCCAGCCGACGTAGTTTCGGTGCCAGTCTTGCCGTTGCGGCAACTACCGACAGTGTCATCACTCCTCCGAAAACAACCGATGGCACCAGTCCCATCAGGCGTGCAGTAATACCTGACTCGAAAGCGCCCAGCTCATTGGATGAGCCAATAAAAATGCCGTTGATTGCAGAAACCCGGCCACGCAGGGCGTCGGGCGTCGCCAGTTGAAGAATGGTCGTGCGCATAACTACCGATACGCCATCGCACACGCCCGAAAGCATCAACAGAAGTCCTGCAGCCCAGAAATTGACTGACAGGGCAAAGCCAATCATACACAAGCCGAAACCTGCCACAGCTCCCAGCAGCCAATATCCAGCATGCAAATTGATCGGATAGCGGGTGAGGAAAAGTCCAGTCATCACGGCACCGATTGCCGGAGCGGCACGTAGTATTCCAAGCCCTTCAGGGCCGTAATGAAATATATCGTGAATGAACGCAGGCAACATGGCAACTGCTCCTCCGAACAGCACGGCGAACATATCAAGCGACTGTGCGCCCAAGATGATCTGGTTACTGAAAACGAAGCGCAAGCCATCGGCGATACTGGTGAAAATAGGCGCGCTTGTCGCTGGAGGCGGTTCCTTGACGCGAAGAGACAGTAATGCCGTTGCGGCGCATAGACACAGACCGGCAGCAACGCCATAGGCCGCCGTCTTGCCAGCCCAGCCGACCAGAATGCCGCCTAATGCAGGCCCAGCCACGAGTCCAAACTGAAATATTGAGCTACCGATTCCAGAGGCTCGGGCATACTGGTCACGCGGCAAGATCAAGGCGAACATCGCGCTATATGACGGACCGATAAATGCGCGTGCGACCCCGGTAAAGGCGATGGACCCGTAAATCCACAATGCTGGGCTATCGCCTAGCCAGCCAGTCGATACCAGCACCAGTGTTAGCGCAGTGAGAAATAGCATCAGGCAGGCGAACACGCCGAACAAACGACGGGAATGGTGATCCACAGCATAACCTGCAAACAGTGCGCAGCAGAAGTAAGGGATGACCTCGGCCAGTCCAATCAAACCCAGGGCAAGCGTGTCATGCGTCAGCTCGTAAATGTGCCAGCCTACAACGATCGCCATTATTTGGTAAGCGAGTACGATCAGGAGGCGGAAAGATAACAGTTTGAAAAAAGGCATGGGTTTAACAAAAAAATGCGTAAATGTCTAGTCATCAAATGTGACTTGCCTGCCTGAGTATATCAAGAGTGTCAAAATAGAATCTAAGTCTACAGTTTTTTGGAGAAGGTGATTCAGTTTTGAATAAACTCAATTTACCAAAGATAAGCACTGGCCATTTTTCCCATTATTTCAAATTCGAACACTCTTTTTTCCGCTGTTCCGGCGACACCATAGCAAACATGTAGGGGCAACAAGTGCTCCTCTCCAGGATGGCAGAATCTTGCAGAGGGGGCGCTCTCCCAACTAATCAGCCTTTGCTCCCGCTCTTTTTCAGTAATCTGTCTATTGGAGCAACTGTCGATCAGCCATTCTTCAAAGTTCTCATTCATGGCTTGTGATTTTTGTGTCGATGGCGCAAAAAATTCTTTAAGATTATGGAATGAAAATCCAGAGCCAATCACAAGAACATTATATTTTCTCAAATCGGCTAAGGCTGCCGATCCGGACTTACATTCAACTTATAAATAAAATCGAAAATAAGCGGAAAAAAGAAGGCCGGCTGATATAGTCACGGGCTTTTTTCAATCGGCGTCAACACCGTATGCATGATTGACAATACAGTCTAAACCAGCATCTGCTCCTGCAAGACCTTTATTTCATCCCGGATTCTCGCGGCTTGCTCAAATTCGAGATTTTTTGCATAGCGGTACATATCGTCTTCCAGTTGCTTGAGCTTTTTGCCCAGTTGCTTGGGCGTCATGGTTTTATAGTCTGCTGTGTATTCAGCCACTTTGCCGGTTTTTTTATCTCCGGAAGGAAGGCCTGAGCCGGGTATTGCAAGCTGTAAAATATCGGTGATGGATTTAAGGATGGTGGCGGGTTCAATATGATGCTCAATATTAAACAGGTGTTGTTTTTCCCGGCGTCGTTCGGTTTCATCTATTGCCTGTTGCATGGAACGGGTAATCCGGTCGCCATATAAAATCGCTTTACCGTTAATATTTCTCGCCGCCCGTCCAATCGTCTGCACCAAAGACACGACTGAACGCAGAAAACCTTCCTTATCGGCATCCAGTATGGCAACCAGAGACACTTCGGGTATGTCCAAACCCTCGCGCAGCAGGTTGATGCCGACCAGCACATCAAACTGCCCGAGCCGTAAATCCCGAATAATTTCGACCCGTTCCACGGTATCAATATCGGAATGCAAATAACGCACGCGCACTCCATGCTCCGATAAGTATTCTGTTAAATCTTCCGACATTCTTTTAGTCAAGGTGGTAACCAGTACCCGCTCTTTTGCACTGACGCGCAAATTGATTTCTGATAATAAGTCATCAACCTGAGTGGTTGCAGGTCGCACTTCCACGACAGGATCAAGCAATCCGGTGGGTCTGACAACCTGCTCGGCAAATACGCCTGAATGCTCCCTTTCATAAGGGCCGGGAGTCGCGGAGATATAAATCCGTTGCGGTGATTTCGATTCAAATTCAGCAAACGTTAATGGCCGGTTATCCAGAGCCGAAGGCAATCTGAAGCCGTATTCAACCAGGGTTTCCTTGCGCGACCGGTCGCCTTTGTACATCGCGCCAATCTGCGGCACGGTGACGTGGCTTTCATCAACAATAACCAGCGCATCATCCGGCAAATAATCAAACATGGTGGGTGGCGCCTCCCCTGCCCCTCTGCCCGACAAAAAACGGGAATAGTTTTCAATGCCGGAGCAATAACCCACCTCCAGTATCATTTCAATATCAAACAAGGTCCGTTGCTCCAGTCGTTGCGCTTCCACCAGCTTATTCAATGAACGCAACTGCTGTAAACGTTCTATCAGTTCGATCTTGATCGCTTCAACCGCTGACAACAACTGTTCCCGAGGCGTGACGTAATGGCTCTTTGGATAAACGGTATAGCGCGCCAGCCGCCGGATTATTTCACCGGTCAGTGGATCGAATAGAGACAAACGCTCCACTTCATCATCAAATAATTCGACCCGCAACGCTTCCTGCTCGGACTCGGCAGGGAAAATATCAATCACCTCGCCACGCACGCGGTAGGTTGCCCGGCGCAATTCAGTATCATTGCGCGTATATTGCATTTCTGCCAGACGGCGCAGGATGTCACGTTGATTTATGATGTCGCCCTTGACCAGATGCAACACCATTTTAAAGTATGATTCCGGCTCGCCTAAACCATAAATGGCTGAAACAGTTGCGACTACAATTGAATCCTGGCGTTCTATTAACGCCTTGGTCGCTGATAAACGCATCTGTTCGATATGCTCATTGATCGCCGCATCTTTATCTATGAATGTATCGGATGCCGGAACATAGGCTTCCGGCTGATAGTAGTCATAATACGAGACAAAATACTCGACGCTGTTTTCGGGGAAAAACTCCTTCATCTCGCCGTATAACTGCGCGGCCAGCGTTTTATTGGGCGCCATAATCATCGCCGGTCGCTGCACTTCATTGATGACATTGGCGATGGTGAAGGTTTTACCCGAGCCGGTTACGCCCAGTAACGTCTGATGCACTTCGCCATCATTCAAGCCTTCGACCAGCGCTTTTATAGCAGTAGGCTGATCACCTGCCGGTTTAAACCGGCTGTGGAGTTTAAATTGTTTTTTCACTTAACTTCTCATTAAAGGGGGCTTTTTTTATCATCGGGTTATTAGCAAGCCATTATACATAGCGTATAATTGCTGTCATTTCACACATTGATTTTACACGGCGGAACATGAGCATCACACTTTCTAACAGAGTACAGGCAGTTAAACCTTCACCCACCTTGGCGATCACCGCCAGAGCCGCTCAAATGCGCGCCGCAGGTCAAGATATTATCGGCCTTGGCGTAGGCGAACCCGATTTTGATACGCCGGACCATATTAAAGCCGCCGCTGTTAAGGCGATGGATAGCGGTTTCACCAAATACACGGCAGTCGACGGTATCGCCAGTTTAAAAAAAGCGATTATCGCCAAATTTAAAAATGACAATAGCCTTGACTACCAGCCCAAACAGATCCTGGTCTCCTGTGGTGGCAAACAAAGCTCGTACAATCTAACCCAGGCGATGATTAACCCGGGCGACGAAGTGATCATTCCCGCGCCATTCTGGGTGTCTTATCCTGACATTGTATTATTGGCTGAAGGCGTGCCGGTTATTATTGAAACCACCCAGGCGCAACATTTTAAAATATCGCCTGAACAGCTACGCGCCGCGATCACCGATAAAACCCGGTTAATTTTTATCAACAGCCCGTCCAATCCATCCGGTGTAGCCTACTCTATGGAAGAGCTTAAAGCTCTGGGTGATGTGCTTGCCGATTACCCGGACATTGTCATTGCCACCGATGATATGTATGAACATATTCTTTGGAATCAAGGTTCGTTTGTTAATATTTTAAATGCGCATCCTGAATTTTATGACCGCACGGTGGTCTTGAATGGCGTGTCAAAAGCCTACTCAATGACCGGATGGCGTATCGGCTATGCCGCAGGCCCTGCGGATCTGATTGAAGCAATGTGTACCATTCAGTCGCAAAGCACCTCCAACCCGACATCTATTTCACAATACGCCGCCGAAGCCGCTTTAACAGGCGATCAAAGCTTTATAACCGATATGTGCGTGGAATTTAAAAAACGTCATGATTATGTGGTTGCTGAGCTCAACAGTATTGATGGCGTGGAGTGTTTAGAAACCGACGGTACGTTTTATGTATTCCCCAACATAGAAAAACTGATTGCCC
>JAQTPT010000047.1 GCA_028712795.1 Methylococcales bacterium | reverse complement strand
AGTATATATGGGGTATTATTGGCGCTTATGCCGTTTCGAAGATCATGGAACATTTCGATGCCCGGATTTACAGTGCATTGGGGGTGGTCAGCGGCCACTCGCTGAAACACCTGGTCGCCGCGTTCGCTACGTTTATTTTTTATCTGGCATTGCGGAACCGGCAAATTCTGTCAAAGTGATCGGTAATTGAGCAAGCGCGGAGGAGATGAAACGAAATAGGAGAAGTCGCGTACTATGAACTTTCCTTATTCGGCGAGGCTTCATACGGGTTACTTGTTATGCTAAAGTAAAGTTATTTATTGAAGAGGAACGAACCATGAGCTTAGAAATTAGAATCACCTATAACCCACTTCAGTGCGGAGGTAAACCTTGCATCCGTAACATGAGAATTCGCGTCAGCGATATTTTGCAAATGTTGGGTGAAGGCATCAGCAGTGAGGAGATTTTGAAAGATTTTCCCGATTTGGAGTTGCTCGATATTCAGGCTTGTCTATTATACGCCGCCCGCCGGGCCAATTTGGAGCGTTTGGCGGCATGATCTATTGGATTGATGCGCAACTGCCGCCTCAATTGGCAAGCTGGCTTAACCAGACGTTTAATGTGGAAGCCTATGCCTTACGCGACCTGGATTTACGTGATGCTGAAGACGAACAAATTTTTCAAAAAGCGCGGTAACTTCTCATTACCCACAGGTAGCCGCAGCCCGAATCAAATCAGGTAGCGGCGGAATATTGTTCGCGCCCAGCAGCCTATCCTTAAGATAATGCCAAAACGAAACTTTGTGTTTTAGACAGGTCTTTTTTAAGCTGGCGAAAGTATCTCGACGCTTTCGCCCCGCCTCACTGCGTGTGCTGCCGCTTATTTTTCGTTTTTTGACGTAATCGCGAATATCTCGCTCGCTCAGGTTGTTATGGAGCGGCAAATAAGGCTTATCGAGAACACGAAGTAATTCGTGCTGATTGTTAGCCATCCGTTTTAAAACCTGATTAAGTGTTGCATGGGCCGATTGGGTGTTACACATCAGTTGAAAACGGCATCTAATGTCTTCGGCTTGGCTTACCCTTGGCTCAAGTTTATAGGCTTTCAAATCGCGGTATAGCTGCCAGAGTTGATCGCGCACGGCGTCAACGGCTTGAACATGCTCGTCGTTCAAGGGGAGAAGACATTTGATAATGCGCTCGGCATGAATCCAGCATAGCGCATGGTCAAAAACATTAAACTGTCCGGCATCATCGCTGACAATGCTCAAGCTCACGGGAATGCCTCGGGCTAACAGACCGCCCATTAAAGCGCCTTCGGTGATGATTCGCCGACGCCGTTTGTTTTTGATAGCGTGTTGATCCAGCCATTTTTCCCAATCGTGCGCCGTTTCGATACCTATCGTGCCCGCTTCAAAATGGGCTAGCGGTACGCAAGTTACCGCTTTCGTCTCAAGACGGGCTAACAACGGGCGTGGCAGTTTTTGTTGCTCCATGTACGTGAAGGCTCCGGCATTCAGCACATAATGGGAGTCGCTGCCTTGACCCAGGCAACTTAAAAAGTTGATGCGGCTTTTGCTTTCCGTGCTGCTGATACCTAAGCAAACAGTTCATTGCCGATATGTGTGCAATAACCATTATTGCCATCATGACGTGCACCGGTGTTATCGGTATGTATATGGTGGGATACGGACAATCCCGCAGGTAATATTTGCTCCTTTTCATCATGAAATACGTCCAAACCGTCGGTGATAAACTGGCTTAACCGGCCACTGGAAATAGCAACCCCCAAATCCTGCAATTGTTTCAACAGCAGTGGTTGAGTAACATGTTGATGATGGTATTGGTAGAGGATAAAATTGATCAGGTTATTGCCATAATGACAGCCGTTAAGCCCATCAGGGAGCTGCCCCGAGAGATAGCTGCCATCCGGTGTTTGGTATTGAGCCAGGCGATAGCAGGTGTTGAAGGTCTCAAATTTAAGGTCCTGAATGACCACTTCCCGATAACCCTTAAAGGTTGAGCCCGCCGGGATTTTATCAGGTTGGATGTCGATCGTGGCATCAATCTTAAGCTGTTCAGTTTTGTTGCGCTTTGGCCCTTTTTTCTGTTTTAAAGTATCGTTGCCAGTCCCATCGCCGTCCTTAGCGGTGTCCTTATCCATTTTACTCGGCTTTACTTCGGGTTTGAGGGTTTCGCCTTTGAGTTTGAGTATTTCCTGCTCCAACTGATCTATCCGTTTATCTTGCCAGGCAAGCAATTCCAACAGCATATCAACTAGCGGTGTGCGATCTTCGTTACTGATTTTGGGTAATTGTGGTTTGACTAATTCCATGCGGCTACTTTAACCTGATTTTTACGGCGCTGCCTGTAACTAATGAGAAGTTACTAATAATAGCCCGCTTTTATCTACCAGATAAATCTTGGGGTGAAAATCCGTAAAAAACCGTGATCGTATCCCTCAAACTCTGATTCTACCGTGAAGATTTAGGGTAAACGATTTTTAGGGACGGCTGGAGACTAGGTGAATCGTGGGCTACAGAGCAGCGCAAATGGCTCAATATCAGAATACTGACTGACTTTATCCAGCTTGAATTCAGCCCACGTTGGGATTTCATTTATTTCTTTAAGGTGTTTAATAAGTTCGAATGTGCTGATAGTCTCATCTACGGTTGATGTCAGACCAGCTCCTATGAATGGAACTACAAGCTTCTTAGTCGTTTTAGATTTCACTTCTAAAAGTTCTTTGACAAGGTTAACTATGAGTAGCGGGTGTTTATTCACTTTTTGATACTCCAAATTAAGTTAAAAAACTTTTGATAGAGATAAGTGGTGCGAGCTTTATATCGGGTGAAGAGACATTACACCGTCGCCACTTTTTCAATTTCTGCATTGGTTATCCAGCCAAGTACCGGTTCCTGCTCCCTGCCGTTCTGGGTTACCAGCACATCCAGGCAATTTTTGCGCATCTGCGTACCATCCATTTTGTCTTTGGCTTCTGCCAAATCCGCATCCAGTCGCACCAGAGCAAAACCGTGATCCAAAATTTCTTTGATATCATGATCATTGAGCAGGTCATTCAAATCGAGGTCAGCAACATTCATAGACTTTAAAGCTGTGGCAGCAAGGAATCGGTCAATATTGCTACGGTGAATCAAATAAAGAGGATGATCGTTTTCATCGAGAATCGGTATGCGCAAGAAGTCTTTATTGAAGCTCTCCAGCCTATCCAGAATGGACTTAAGCTTAAGATCGCCGGACACAGCGTTCAATTTTCCATCCGGCATTTTTTTTACGATTTCAACATGCATTTCAGCGCGCCGAATCATAATATCTTTAACTTTAGCCGCATGCAGCTTGTCCTGGACGGTGAGCTGTTTGGCCATTTCATTGACACTGTGAGTCGCCGCTTCGAAATTTTCGCGGGAGAAATAATACGCCAATACGGTGCCCACCCAACTGCCGAACAGCGGCAGCACGGAATTAAGCACCGATTGCGCCTCAGCCACAGTTGAGCCTTTCCAGATTATAACGATGCTTAAACAAACGATGCCAACTGCGGACGCGAGGGTTAAATTTCGTGCTAAAACCAAGCGAAACCGTTGTTCGGGATTGTCTTCATTTTTTAATAATGCCATGTTCAATACACCTGTTTTGTGTGTAGCTGGTCAGGGAAGGTAATGTTGCTTTACCGGCCCTGTGAAAGATAAATTGCCTTGGGTTTTTCCTGTTTGATTGATCAAATTCTGTCTAACGTTTTGCTTTGGTTGTTTATAGTTCGACAAGGCTCTCCCGGACTAAGCCAAAGAACTCACTACGTACGGCTTAACCTTAAGCTGTTTTAGCTTGAGTTGAAGTTCGATAGCATCAGTAAAAAAATCAGCTACGCGCGGGCTATTAAATGACGGACAAATTCTTGTATTCTAAAGCCTGCCTTTGGATAGGAGGCGTGTTTAAACCCTATGCCATTAAGAGCTAAACTCTTTTTGCATAAGCCCCAACGCTCTATTTTTTGATACAATCGTTCCATAATTTACTAACAATTTCAATACGTATAAATACCAATATATACAGCGGAGATTCGGCATTTATAGTATGAATTCAATCTGTAAATCCGCGCTATAAGTCAAAGATTTATCGTCAGGAAGACATTACCGAAGAGATTGAGGTTATTTTGCTAAACCCGGAAATCAATTAAAAAACGGAAGTTAATCAAACAATGAGTAAAAAAATAAAGACGGCGTTTGTTTGCGACCAATGTGGAGCGGATTATCCGCGTTGGGGTGGACAATGCACCAGTTGCGGCGAATGGAATACGATCAAGGAAGTCAGGCTGGGGTCAGCATCCACCGGGCGAACCAGCCGCACGGGTTATGCCGGGAGCCGGTCCGAGGTTAAATTATTATCCGACGTTAACTTGTCGCAAGCTGAACGCATTTCGACCGGGATTTCAGAATTTGACCGAGTTTTAGGCGGCGGTATTGTCCGGGGCAGCGTGGTGTTGATTGGTGGCGCGCCGGGGGCGGGGAAGAGTACGCTCTTGTTGCAGGCGATTGCCAATATTGCCGATCGATCGATCAGTGTGTTGTATGTGTCAGGCGAGGAATCGCTGCAGCAGATTGCTGAACGGGCGCACCGGTTGAAGCTGCCAGCCGCTAAAATGATGATGCTGATGGAAACGTCGGTGCAGCAAATTTGCGATATTCTGGATGAAATTAAACCTCAAATTCTGGTGATTGACTCGATTCAGGTGATGCATACACAAGCGGCGGATTCCGCGCCCGGTTCGGTTTCTCAAGTCAGGGAGTCGGCCAGTTATCTGACTCAATATGCAAAAAAGCATCATGTGTCCATTTTTATGGTCGGGCATGTGACCAAGGACCAATCCCTGGCGGGGCCGATGACCTTGAGTCATATTGTGGATACTCAGGTGATGCTGGGTTCCACCGATGATGCCCGGTTCCGGGTGTTAAGGGCGGATAAAAACCGCTTTGGCAGTGTCGGTGAATTGGGTTTTTTTGCCATGGACAGTACCGGGCTAAAAGAAGTCAAAAACCCTTCCGCCATGTTTCTTAACAGGGCGGAAAAGCCTTCATCGGGCAGCGTGGTTACGGTGTTGTGGGAAGGCACGCGGCCTTTACTGGTGGAAATTCAGGCCTTGGTCACTGAATGCCAGTATGGCAATCCCAGGCGGCTGGCGGTCGGTTTTGACCAAAACCGTCTGGCCATGCTGCTGGCCGTGCTTTACCGGCACGGCGGTATTTTTACCGCGCAGGATGAAATTTATGCTAATGTTGTGGGTGGCATTAAAGTGACGGAAACCAGTTCTGATCTGGCTGTTATTGCCGGGATTGTATCCAGTCTGAGGGACAAAGTGATTCCGCATGATGCGTTCTTTTTTGGGGAAATCGGCCTGAGCGGGGAAATCAGGCCCGTTGCCAATGGCCATGCACGTTTAAATGATGCGGCGAAACACGGCTTTAAAAAAGCCGTGATTCCCAAGGCCAATGCCCCGAAAACACCTATTAAGGGCTTGGAAATTCACGCAGTGTCTACGCTTTCCGAGGCGCTGGATATTCTTGCCGAAATGTAGCGGTATTTTAACCAAATAAATATGAGAGTCACAGAAAAAGCCGTTTCCAGTTATCCGTGGTACCTTCGTCCATTCTTTTGGAATCAAAAAAGAAAATACGGACAAATTCTCAAGCCTGCATTGATTTGGGCCAGAGTCCCCCGGTTGTTTGCAGCGATAGCCATACTTTATGGGGTGCTGGATAGAAAAAGCAGTCCTATCGATCCCGTTCTACGCTCCTTGATTACGGTTAGAGTATCGCAAATAAACGTGTGCCGTTTTTGTATTGATATTAACTCCTTTGTGCTGGCAAAAAGAACGGGCTCCATGGACAAAGTGGAAGCGCTTGACCAATGGCAAGAAAGCGGCTTGTTTGATACCAAGGAAAGGATTGTCCTGGAATATGTCGAGGCTATAACGTATACCGATCGGCAGGTTGATGACGACTTGACTCGGCGCCTGTATGAACACTTTAACGAAGATGAAATAGTCGAACTAACCGGACTTATCGCCTTTCAGAACTTATCCAGCAAATTTAACAGCGCCCTGGATTTGCCTGCGCAAGGATTTTGCCGTCTGCCTGAAAACACAGATCGCAATAATGAAAATTCAAAAATTTGATACGAGCTGGCATTGCCGAGTTTCAGGGCGCCCATGTTGACAAGAACAATGAGGCGATAAAGCGGCTTTCAGCTTAGGAATGCGGCGGGAAGCTCCAGCTTCCCAGACTATGGCAAGGCAAGCTAGGGTTTACCCCAGTTGGTTTACAACCTGGAGGCCGGGAACCAGCGCAAAACCGGATTTCAGATTTTATCGTGTCACGAAAACTATAGGATAAGACAATGACAAACTACGTCCGCAATAAAACTTATACCTGCCCCATGCACCCTGAAGTTCGCCTGGAAAATCCAGGAAACTGTCCAAAATGTGGAATGACGTTAGAGGAAGTGGTGGATACGGCGCCTGAAATTCGTACTGAATATGTGTGTCCGATGCATCCTGAAATCATCCGCAGTGAGCCTGGCTCCTGCCCCAAATGCGGCATGGCACTGGAACCCCGGGATGTTGCAGCGATTGATGAGGAAAACCGGGAACTCACCGATATGAGCCGGAGGTTCTGGATCAGCGCTGCGCTTTCGGTACCCGTGTTCATTTTGGCGATGGCCCATGACCTGATGCCGGATTTGATCTCTGGCGCTTTCTTTACCCGCTGGCTTCAATGGATTGAATTTGCTTTAGCCACGCCGGTCGTTTTGTGGGGCGGCTGGCCGTTTTTTCAGCGCGGCTGGCGTTCTATCATCACTCGTAATTTAAACATGTTTACCCTGATTGCATTGGGTATCGGCGTCGCTTGGGGGTACAGCGTGACAGCAACGGTTGCGCCGGAGATTTTCCCGCCAACCCTGCGCAGCCCGGCGGGCAGGGTGGCCGTCTATTTCGAGGCCGCCGCTGTCATTACTGCCTTGGTGCTGTTGGGGCAAGTTCTGGAATTACGGGCTAGAAGCAGTACCAGCCAGGCAATCAAGATGCTGCTGGAACTGGCGCCGAAAACCGCTCGCCGGGTGACAGGCGACGGCAAGGAAGAGGACATTCCCCTGGCGCAGGTAAAGCCGGGCGATGTATTGCGCGTCCGGCCTGGCGAAAAAATCCCTGTTGACGGTGTTGTGCATCAAGGCTATAGCAGTGTCGATGAATCCATGGTGACCGGCGAACCTGTTCCGGTTGAAAAAAATGCAGGCGATCGCCTGATAGGCGCCACTGTCAACAGTACCGGTAGTCTGCTGATGCTCGCCGAGAAGGTCGGCGGCAAAACGCTGCTGGCCCAAATTGTGAGAATGGTCAGTGAAGCACAGCGCAGCCGTGCGCCGATCCAGAAACTGGCGGATGTGGTTGCCGCCTGGTTTGTACCGGCCGTTATGATTATTGCCGTTATTACCCTGGCCGCTTGGTGGTTATGGGGGCCGGAACCGCGCTTGGCTCATGCCATTGTTAATTCGGTAGCCGTGCTCATAATCGCTTGCCCCTGTGCACTCGGCCTTGCCACGCCAATGTCGATTATGGTCGGTACCGGCAGGGGCGCTCAGCTTGGGGTATTGATCAAAAATGCCGAAGCGCTGGAAATCATGGAAAAAATTGATACTCTGGTGATCGACAAAACCGGCACGCTGACCGAGGGAAAGCCCCGTCTTATATCAGTAGCCGCCTGCGGAAATTTTTCCGAAGAAGAAGTATTGTATCTCGGGGCAAGCCTGGAGCGAGCCAGCGAACACCCATTAGCCGCCGCTATTGTTAAAGGAGCTGAAGAAAAAGGCATCAAGCTGACTGCCGGAGAACAATTTGAATCGGTAACCGGTCAAGGTGTCAGTGGCAGAATTTCAGACCGCCAGGTTGCGCTGGGAAATGCCAAATTAATGGCAGCCCGGAATATCGATTCTACGCCTTTACAAAAGCAGGCTGACGAGCTTCGCCTGGAAGGGCAGACCGTCATGTTTGTTGCCGTGGACGGGCAGCTCGGCGGATTTATCAGTGTCGCCGACCCCATCAAATCGTCAACACCGGAAGCGCTGAAAGCCCTGCACGAAGCGGGGATAAAAGTCGTCATGCTCACCGGTGATAATAAAACCACAGCGAATGCCGTGGCAAAAAAACTTGGCATAGACCGGGTTGAAGCGGAAGTATTACCCGAACAGAAAACCGGAATCGTTAAGCAATTGCAGGCCGAAGGTCATATCGTGGCTATGGCGGGTGACGGTATTAACGATGCGCCGGCATTGGCGCAGGCGCATGTAGGTATTGCCATGGGTACGGGCACCGATGTCGCCATGGAAAGTGCGGGCGTCACGCTGGTCAAAGGCGATCTGCGTGGAATCGCCCGCTCGCGGCTATTAAGTCGGGCGACCATGCGTAATATCCGCCAGAACCTGTTTTTTGCTTTCATTTACAACGCCGTCGGCATTCCTGTTGCCGCAGGAGTGCTGTATCCTTTCTTCGGCCTGTTGCTGTCACCGATGATTGCGGCGGCCGCGATGAGTTTCAGTTCGGTTTCAGTCATCATGAATGCTCTACGGTTGCGAAAATTACCGCTTTAAAACATCACGCCTGGAAAGGTAACGGGCACAATTCCGTTAACCCTTGCCAGATCAAGGGGCATGCAATCATTTACTGGAACGCCGGAATTTTCTCAGGATACATTGCGTATTTAAAGCCCAGCGCTTCTTCCCAGTCATGCAGCATTGATAAAGTAACTTCACTGGCAAGCTTACCGGTGCTTAACCCTGGACTTAACTCATCGGAAAGTTCCTCGGTTAAAATTTTTGCAGGGATCAAATCACAGCCAGCCTTGTGCGCAGCGATTGTCCGCTGGTGTCCATCCCGGATATAGATAAATCCGTTACACACAAATACGGCTATAGGCTGATTTTGTTGAAGGCCATCGCTCGTGAGTTCATAATCGAGGCCGGTAAACTCTTTTATGGACTGCGTCGGTAATAGCTTCCTTGGGGTTATCCATAATGATGAATACGGGCTATGGCTTAGCCGGGCATCAAAACAGTCTTTTATTTTCCTGGCAATCACTTCAGGCGAAGTATAGGAAGTATCGACGATTAAGTCATAATTGCCATATTTTCTAAAATTGACGTTATACAGCTTGTGAAATCGCTGGTCCTCGATAGCCTGACGTTTCAGGTTATTCTTAAGCGTCACTTCCAGGGAGGGATTGTTCTCGTCATTACGCGATGCGTTGAATACACGTTCAGCGCCCACCACAGGATCAACCGCCAAAAAAACTTTGAAGGACTCTGGTATAAAGTGCCAGGCCAACCTGGAGTCCAGGATTAAGTGATCTTGGGTTTTACCCAGTTCAATCACATAAGAATCGATTTCATCATCAATGCTGCGGTCTGTTTGTGATATCTTGTTGAGCTCCAGGGTTGTTACGCCGCGTCTTTTTGCGATGGCACGCTGTATAGTTCCCGTACCAATGATGTCAAAGCCAGTCAACTGTTTCAGCGCCGTCGCCACGGAGGATTTGCCGCTGCCAATATCGCCTGACATCACAATAATATTCTTCATATCGAGTTAACCTTTCGAGAACTGCCTTTTGGAAGCGAATGTAAATACATACTATGGTAGCATTAATACGCGCCTGATTGGGAACAGCTCTTACTCGCCAGCCGATCCAGGCCGAGAGCATTCAAGATAGTTATAAGTTAAATTAACAAAACTCCCGGAACCCAAATAAAATCCCATCAACCCCAACAGAAGCAACAACAAGGCAGGCCATACGCAACCAAAACGCCTCTCGAATTTTCGGACGTTATTAGAGCGTTGCGCCATTAATTAATGCGAAGCATAACGGGGTTGCAACTGCCGAATGGATTTGAGGTGCATAGGTAGAGGTACGTAGCGCATGTTCAACCACGAAAACAAGCATCAAAAACGGTCTTTTCAAACAACAAACGGTGGGTGCTTTCAAACGCCAGAGCGGTGACGAGAGCATACCCTAACAGTTGATTTATTAACTTGAAAGGACAGAAAATACGATCCGATCGAAAGCTGGCGCATTGGTTTGAAGTTTCCCAATGGATTCGCCTTGCATGAGGAGCCGTGTACGGACCCGTACGCACGGTTCTGTGGGCAGACGGAGGCTGCGGCCTCCTCTGACCCGATGACTCCATGGGGACAAAGCGTGAATTTCCTTCGGAACGTGTGAGTAAGCTGATTCACCCTTTGACCACATTCCGCCACAGCAAGCATATTGGAATATCAAAATGCCTGCGGCGCAATAATAACAATTAAAAGTAAGGACACCCTTTGATGCGTTGGATTACTGGTATAAGCTGTCACCCGAATTATTTAAAATCTCATTCGATAAGTTCAAGTCTGTTCATGCTCTGACCACAACAATCTAGTGAAGCCAGACACCATGCGTGTTGTGGGAGATCCTTAAGTCTTTCAGCAACGCTTAATTCCGGACTTACTTTCCAACGCCAAGCCACTTTATGACGGTGTTTTTACAATACCAAGTTCCGGCGCTATAGCGCTAACCGTCATGCCTTCGTCATCAAGCAAGATGATGTTTGTTGTACTAGACCTTAGCCGTTAACAGTGATTTGAATGCTGATTTGTTTTCTTCATGTTTAAAGGTTGCAAATCTTGACGCGAAGTCTTTGCGGGCGTTGTCTCTGAGAATATCCAGGTTTTGTATTAATACGCCCATGGCCAGGAGCGTATCGGCATGTACGTTGTTGTTCAGCATTTCTTCGCCGAACATTTTTAGGGTGCTTTCCTGCACGGAATAGTCCTGAAAATCACCTAACACCTCCTGAAGCCCTCTCAGGTTTTTAATGAAGTGCTTTATTTGGTTTTCGGGATAAAGGCTTTGGAAAAACTCCAATAAGTAGCGTAATTTTTTACAGGATTTTCTTAATTCATGCAGGGCTTCATGAGGGGATTCATCGGCGATGGCATTGCCCTCTTTCAAAACACGCTTAAAATTTTTCCATAGCCTTCGATCCGCCAATTCCGAGATAGTCAATTTTGCATTGGGCTCAACCGAATTTAGGGGCGCTTGGGCTTTAAGGTATTGTTCCCATTCGTATATAGTGGATAGATATTTAGGGGAGCGCAGCTTTTTTGCAAGCTCCTTTTGCGCTTTTTGCTGTTTGGCAAGAAGAAATTCATGCAACGGATTGAGGTCATCCCGGATTGAAGCAGGCAGGCTGCTTTTGTAGTGGGCAAAATTTAGCAGGTAAACATCCAGATCGCGGGTCGGGCCGGTGATTTGCCCCAGCCAGGAAAAAAATTCAGCGTAGTAGGCGTTGATTTTATCGGGTAATACGCCTTTGAGTTGACTGAGCCCGGCACGGGATCTTCGGACAGCGACTCTGAAGTCGTGCAAAAATTCGCTGTCGGTATCGGCAATCGTCCCTTGCTCGTTATCTTTAATGGCCTTAAGCAGGTGGCTGAAGATATACTTGGAGGCAATGTCGGCACGCATATCAGGATCCAGGTTGACATTCATTTTTGATGAATAGTCGTTAGGTTTGCGGCCCTGGATTTTTAAGGCGTTAAGCAGCAAGGGCTTATTGGCGGGTGTTAAGCCCATCTTTGTAGTGAATATTTCGATCATTTGACCAGCGGCTTTGTCATAGCCCTTGATCGGTTGCAATGAGACCCGGTTATTGAACAGATCGTATTCTTCTAAAATTAAGCGAAGCACCGTTTTTTCATCTTTATTGATGACGTTTAAATGATAAATTTCATAATCGAGATTGCATACAGGCAATAGCGCACGCATTTCCAATACAGGTTCAAGGGTGCCACGAATCTCTTCTGATTGGAACTCTTGGCTGAATGCAGGTACGTCCTTGATTTCTGAGCTTGCGACGACCTGGTCATTTTCAAGGTTTCTTAACAGCAAGGTTGACGAGGCCTTTGAACGGTTAAATTCGCAGGTGATACCCTTTTTATAAAGCCGCCAGTCAAAGCTGTCGTAATAAGTTTTCAGGGAAAACTGTCTGGAAACCGCTTCGAGGCTTACCTTATCACCAAGTTGTGCAATAAATTTTTCAGCTGTCAAGTTCGCGGGAAAATCAAATTGTAAGAACATATTGAGGAGTACGCAGGTGGGATTGTGATTATTTTAAAACCTTTTATCATAATAAGGTAGTGTTAACATTTAATGACAATGTAATAATTACCGGCTATGGTATTCAACTTTAAGACACTATCGTATAAAAAATGACAGGTAAAAGTAAAATGCGAAAAGAATTATGGTTACTCAGGCATGGAAAATCAGACCGCGATCTTGCTGTGGATGATTTTGACAGGCCTTTAAAAAAACGCGGTAAACGAGCGGCTCAGTACATTGGGGAAGGTCTGCGCCAACAGCATCTTATACCTGATTGGATAGTCAGTTCGCCTGCAAAAAGAGCGTATGCGACAGCGAAAATAGTTCATAAAGCCCTCGCCGTGGACTCGTTGGATGTTAATCTGGATAAGCGTTTGTATCAAGAGGGGATTGAGCGCTTGAAAACAGTGCTGGCTGAATGTCCTGTAACAGCCCGGCGGGTTTTGCTCGTGGGGCATAATCCGGAGCTGGAAGACCTGTTGATACATCTGGTGGGCGTGTCTAAATTGCCTGATACCGATAAATTATTGCCTACGGCGACCCTGGTCAGGTTGAACATGCCAGAGGACTGGACGGATTTGGATGCGGGTAGTGCCGAGCTATTGTCTATTACCTACGCCAAGCATTTACCCGAAGACGGTGTTGAACCTGAAGATACTGTTGAATAAGAGTGTTCCACCGTGTTCAACGCAGGGGGTGCGGATAAGATTATGGCGCTGTCATAATCCTGTCATATTTTATTAATATGCTTGTAATGTTATATATGCACAATAATTACACATTAATTAACTTGAGATTTGATAATGAATTTATCTTTTAAGACGAAATCGCTAATGGCAGCAATGGGTTTTGCTTCTGCTGCGCTGGTCAGCGGCACTGCTGGCGCGGTGCAAACAGTTGATGCGGGCGTGCCCGGGTATCAAAAAGCCAGTGGTATTGCCGGCAACTTATCCAGTGTGGGCTCTGACACGCTGGCAAATTTGATGACGATGTGGGCTGAAGAGTTTAACCGCAATTATCCCAATGTTAATATCCAGATTCAGGCTGCGGGTTCTTCCACTGCGCCGCCAGCGTTAACAGAAGGCACATCTAATCTTGGCCCTATGAGCCGCGAGATGAAAGATGACGAACTGGAGGCTTTCGAAGATAAGTACAGTTATAAGCCTACTGCAATCCCAGTCGCGATTGATGCCTTGGCTGTGCTGGTTAACAAAGACAACCCGATTAAAGGGTTGACCATTCCGCAAGTTGACGCCATTTTTTCTTCTACCCGAAAATGCGGTTATGCATCTGATATTGAAACCTGGGGCGATGCAGGTGTTGCGGTATGGGGCGCAAAAAGCATCCAGCTATACGGACGTAACTCGGTTTCCGGCACTTACGGCTACTTTAAAGAGCATGCCTTATGTAAAGGCGATTTCAAAAGTAACGTAAATGAGCAGCCCGGTTCAGCGTCAGTCGTGCAGTCGGTGACAACATCAACGAATGGCATTGGTTATTCCGGCATGGGTTATACGACGTCAGGCGTTAAAATGGTGCCGCTTGCAAAAAAAGCAGGTACGCCTTTTGTTGATGCGACACCTGAAAATGCCATTAAGGGCACTTATCCTTTAACACGGTATTTGTATGTTTATGTAAATAAAAAACCTAACCAACCGTTAGCGCCTTTAGAAAACGAATTTATAAAAATGGTGCTTTCTAAAGAGGGCCAGCAAGTAGTCATAAAAGATGGCTACATTCCATTACCTGCAAAAATAGTTGAGAAAGCACTTACCTTGCTTAAATAACAGCTAATAACCCGAGCTGAGACAAATAGCATCCCGTCAAGGGATGTTATTTGTAAATTGCACCGCTTTAAATTAGGACGCTTAAATAACCAGGCAAATAAGGAAGCGCGCTTTAACTGTTGTGCAATAATGCATGGACAGGAATGTTGCTCTGGATTAACCCGTTTTTTTCTACCTGGTGTGCATGTGATAACGCGGATAAACTTGTGGTTGGGATTTGAATTCCGGATTTCAGCCGCTTTTTGGTTTTTGTTATATCCTAGTCACATTTCAACTAAAAAACCTCCGCATGTCTGAAATAAACAAACAAACAAAATATTCATCAGCGATTAATCAAACATCGGGTGGAGTTCACGAGCGCTGGCGGCTGATTAAAGATATCATGGCCCGGTACGGGGTTATTGCAGGCGGTCTTGGGGTGATATTCGCCATCGTATTGATTTTCTTTTATTTGCTGTATGTGGTTTACCCCTTGTTCATTCCTGCGACAGCAGAATCAATTAGCCGGTATGCCGTGCCGGAACAGGCGCTGGGCAAAACCGTATTGTTGGCAGTGGAAGAGCAAAATGAAGTGGCAGTGCGGTTTACGGACACCGGGCAGGTGAGTTTTTTTGCGGCGGCGACCGGCAAAATAATTTTGACGGAAGCCGTCAAAATACCCGAAGGCAGTCATATCGTTAGCTTTGCTCAAGGTAGCCCAAATAACGAAGGCGCGGTTATTTACGGCTTATCCGATGGTAAAGCGGTTATCGTAAAGCATCAATACAAAATCACATATCCCGGTAATGTGCGCCTGATCACGCCTTCATTAGCTTATCCAATGGGCGAAGCGCCTCTGGTGATAGATGAATCTGGGGCTCCATTAGAAAAAATTGCCGTTAAAATTGGTGATGACGCAAGCACGATAGTTGCGAAATCGGCGGGTAAAATTCGCTTAAGCCATATTGAAAAAGAAAAGTCCTTGTTTGCTGATGAGGCGGCCCTAACCCGGACAGATTCCGTTTTAGACTATTCTGCCGCGGATGTAACCGGTCTTCTGATTGATAAGGATGAACATAATCTTTATTTGCTGAGTGACGCCGGGCGGTTGGGCTTGGTTGATATAGCCGATAAAAGCGCGCCAGTGCTTATCCAAGAACAAAATGTGGTCGATGCGGGACAAAAGATCACTAGCGTCGCCTTTTTGAATGGCGACCTTTCCCTGATGATTGGCGATTCCAGCGGATTGGTAACTCAGTGGAGCAAAGTCAGGGATAAGCTAAACCGCTTCAGCATGCAGAAAATCAGGTCGTTCAAGGTTTCAGATACAGCGGTCATTTCAATCAATCCGGAACAGCGCCGCAAAGGCTTCATGACGCTTGATGCTGATGGCACGCTAGGCATTTATCATTCGACTTCTGAACGGGAAATGATTAAAGAGCATGTGGCAAATTTGCATCCTGTCGCAGCGGCGATTTCCCCCAGGGCCAATGTCGTGTTAATACAGTCTGACGATGGCAAATTAAGCTTCTGGAAAGTGGATAATGAACATCCCGAGGTGTCTTTACGGTCCCTGTGGCAGGAAGTGTGGTACGAAAGTTATCCAAAGCCGGATTATATTTGGCAGTCGTCTTCTGCTAACAGTGACTTTGAGCCTAAATACAGTTTGACGCCTTTGGTTTTTGGCACGCTTAAGGCGGCATTTTATGCCATGTTAGTGGCGATGCCTTTGGCGCTGATGGGGGCCATTTATACCGCCTATTTTATGACGTCAAGAATGCGCCAATATGTGAAACCCACCATTGAATTAATGGGCGCGTTGCCTACGGTTATCTTGGGTTTTCTTGCCGGGTTGTGGCTGGCCCCGATTATTGAAGAGTATTTGGCGGGGTTGTTTGCCTTGTTCATGCTGGTTCCGGTTGCCGTCATGTTGTTTGCATTCGCCTGGCAGTATTTGCCGAAAGCAATTCTGCAAAAGATTCCCGAGGGTTGGGAAGCCGCCATATTGATACCGGTTATTTTGTTAAGCAGCTGGTTTGCTTTTTCCGTGAGCGTGCCGTTTGAGGCCATGGTATTTCATGGCACCTTACGCGATTGGTTTAAAACCGAATGGGGCATCGGTTATGATCAGCGCAATGCACTGGTAGTGGGCATTGCGATGGGCTTTGCGGTAATCCCCAGTATTTTTTCAATTGCCGAGGATGCCATATTTAGCGTGCCCAAGCATTTGACGGTGGGTTCTTTGGCATTGGGCGCGACGCCCTGGCAAACCATGATTAAGGTGGTTTTGTTAACCGCCAGTCCGGGGATTTTTTCGGCGGTGATGATCGGTCTGGGACGTGCAGTGGGCGAAACCATGATTGTGCTGATGGCGACAGGAAATACGCCGGTGATGGATCTAAGCGTTTTTCAGGGGCTACGTACATTGGCGGCTAATATCGCCGTGGAAATGCCGGAATCTGAAGTGGACAGCACGCATTACCGGGTTTTGTTCCTGGCGGCTCTGGTGTTGTTTATGTTTACTTTTGTTTTTAACACCCTGGCGGAAATTATCCGCCAGCGCTTACGCGAAAAATACAGCTCATTATGATGACGTCATGGTTTAAAAGTGGAGCTCCCTGGATATGGCTCAATGCGGCGGCAGTCAGTACCTGCCTTATAATGGTCGTGGGGGTGCTGGGTTTGGTCGCCGTCCGCGGGGTGGGGCATTTCTGGCCGCATCAAGTGACACGGTTCAGTTATCAGGAAGAAGGCAAGCAGCCCCGCACAATCATTGGCGAGAAAGTTGACACCAGTATCACGCCGGCTGCGATGGCTAAAGCAACAGGCTTTAAAATGGCCGATGATGAAGAGACTCTGGTGCAGTATTTAATCAAAACCGGCAACCGGGATGTAACGGGTGCGGATTTTCTCTGGATACAGGCGCGTAATGTGAAGGAGCACAGCGATCCGGTTAACATGATGGTCGTGGAGCGCCGGGAGTGGGGTAATTTTTATGGGCAGTTGCTTGAAGTTAAAGAAGGCGGCAAAATGATCGCCTCGGGGGATCAGGCTTGGCCTGTTCTTCAGGCAAAGATCACGGATGCCTTAGGTGTTTATAAGGAAATAGCGCATCTGGAAAAAAAGGAAATTGGCGCGATAAACTATGCTTTGGAGCGCTTAAGGCTTAAACAAAGAAAACTGGAATTGCAAAATCGCCTGGACGACGCGGCAAAACAACAGATTGCCGAAGAAAAAGCCGGTTTTGAAGTTGAATACAAACAATACCAAACTCAGTTAGCCGATCTATATCAGAAAATGCGGCGCAATAGTATGGTGGCAAAGACTGAAAGCGGCAGCACGCTGGAAATCCCTTTGACCAAGGTGGTAAGGGCTTTCCAACCTAATGCCATGAGCTTGTCTGATAAACTCATCCACTATGGCGCAAAGGTGTGGGAGTTTTTAACCGATGATCCGCGTGAAGCCAACACTGAAGGCGGTATTTTTCCGGCTATCTTCGGTACCGTCATGATGGTTATGCTGATGTCGGTTTTTGTCACGCCATTTGGCGTGATTGCGGCCGTGTATTTGCGGGAGTATGCCAAACAAGGCTTTACTACGCGGCTGATCCGCATTGCCGTCAACAATCTTGCGGGTGTCCCCTCAGTAGTGTACGGGGTATTTGGATTAGGGTTTTTTGTATACATTTTGGGTGGCAACATCGACCGGTTGTTTTTTCCTGAATCAGCTCCGGCGCCGGTTTACGGTACGCCAGGGTTGTTATGGGCTTCAATCACGCTGGCCTTGTTAACGTTGCCTGTTGTTATCGTGTCGACGGAAGAGGGTTTGGCGCGAATTCCCAGTTCAATACGCGAAGGCAGTTTAGCCTTGGGGGCCACCAAGCTTGAAACGTTATGGCTGACCGTATTGCCGATGGCAAGCCCCGCCATGATGACCGGTTTGATTCTGGCGGTGGCGCGGGCAGCGGGGGAAGTGGCGCCGTTGATGTTGGTGGGCGTGGTTAAGTTGGCGCCCGCATTACCCTTGGATGGAAATTTCCCCTTTTTGCATTTGGACAGAAAATTTATGCACCTGGGGTTTCACATTTACGACGTCGGTTTTCAAAGCCCTAATGTCGAGGCGGCGAGACCATTGGTTTATGCGACAGCATTATTACTGGTTTTGGTGATTGTAGGGCTTAATCTGGCCGCAATCCTCATCAGAAATAATCTGCGGGAAAAATATCGGGCACTGGAAGGTTAAAAAATGTCAGCACAACAAGAGCGTACACACTCAATTGATATGAGTTCAGTTTTGCGCGGGAAGGAGGCCTCGGAACACACTAACGAAGTTTGCATCAAGGTGGAAAATTTAAACCTGTTCTATGGAGAAAAGCAGGCATTACATGGCATAAATATGGAAATGCTCAAGAAAAGAGTGACCGCCTATATTGGTCCCAGCGGCTGCGGTAAGTCCACGTTGTTGCGTTGTATTAACCGCATGAATGATCTCGTGGATAGCGCAAGGATTGACGGTAAAATTTTACTGGATGGTGAAAATATCTATGATAAAGAGGTTAGAGTGGCAGCTTTACGCAGACGCGTCGGCATGGTTTTCCAAAAACCCAATCCTTTTCCTAAGTCCATATTTGAAAATGTCGCTTACGGCCTTCGCATCCAGGGCGTCAATGACAAGCGGATATTGGAAGAAACTGTCGAAAACGCTTTACGTGGCGCGGCGCTTTGGGATGAAATGAAAGACCGTTTGAATGATAATGCCTTGGGTATGTCTGGAGGGCAACAACAACGGCTGGTCATTGCCAGGGCAATTGCCATTGAACCGGAAGTGTTGCTGCTGGACGAGCCCGCATCGGCGTTGGATCCCATTTCTACGTTAAAAATTGAAGAACTGATTAATGAGCTTAAAGAAAAATACACGATAGTGATCGTCACGCACAATATGCAGCAGGCCGCGCGCGTTTCCGATTACACCGCGTTTATGTACATGGGTGAATTAATTGAAATAGGCGCCACCAGCGAGTTGTTCACTAATCCCGTAAAAAAACAAACAGAAGATTATATTACCGGCCGGTACGGATAATCAGGAGCAGACAATGGACAACAGTAAATTAGGGCATCATATATCCGAACAGTTTAATAAGGAACTGGAAGACATACGCAATAAAGTTTTAACCATGGGTGGATTGGTTGAGCAGCAAATAGAGAACGCAGTGGAGGCTTACACGACGGGTAATATGGAGCTGGCTGAGCAGGTTATCAAGGGGGATAATCAGGTCGACGCAATGGAATTGGCTATTGATCTGGAATGCACGCAGATAATGGCGCTAAGGCAGCCCACGGCATTTGATTTAAGGCTGTTGATCACGGTGCTTAGAGTGATTCATGAGATTGAACGGGTCGGCGATAAGGCTGAACGCATCGCCGAAATGGCCATCAAGCTAGCAGGATCCGATAGCAGGTTTCCTCATCATGAGTTGGAGCACATGGCTGAACTGGTTATGGGAATGCTTCATGACGCTCTGGACGCCTTTGCCAGAATGTCCATAGAGGATGTTCCGGCAATCACCGCGCTGGATGATAACGTGGATCGGGAATATGACAATATTCTCCGGCAGTTGATTACCCGGATGATGGAAGACCCAAGAAATATCACCCGGACTTTAGATGTGCTCTGGACAGTTCGCGCACTGGAAAGAATTGGCGATCATGCCTGTTATATTTGCGAACATTTGGTTTATATGATCAAAGGCGAAGATGTGCGCCATTTAAGCCAGGCAGAATTGGAAGATAGAGTGGGCGTTGCCAAATAATATCTAATCATCGTTGGTGTCTTTATCCTCGTAGTTTGCAAGAAGATCGCCCGGACGTCAAAAGCCTACAAGGCGAATGAAAGAATCCATGAACTGCCCCAAGTGCCGGTTTGAATTGACTGTACAAAGTGAAATTTGTCCTCATTGCGGCATCGTATTCGAGAAATATTTTAAGTATCATCCCGAACGTAATGAACGGGAGAATGCCCAGTCGCCGGTGGTGACGGTGGTTGAAGAAGATAAAGCCGGTTCATTGAGGCAACTGCTGTTTCAAGAGGCGCAGCAAAGTCCCATGATATATTTTTGGGGCAGGTTGCTTATTTTTTTAGGCCTCATTATCTGGACTTGGCAACTTGTGGGATCGTCCATCGATAGCAATGCGGCTGGCAACTCTTTTTTACATCTGGTCAATCTGCCCTTTCATGAGGCGGGTCATATCGTTTTCAGACCCTTCGGCGCATTTATCGCCTCATTAGGAGGGACGCTGGCTCAGCTATTAATGCCGTTAATTTGCATGGGCGTGTTATTGGTCAAAACACGCGATCCTTTTGGCGCCTCGGTCGCATTATGGTGGTTCGCTGAAAACTTTCTGGATATCGCGCCGTACATTAATGATGCGCGGGCAGGCCAGTTGCCGTTGTTGGGCGGCAATTTTGGTCATTCGGCCCCCTATGGTTTTCACGACTGGCACTATCTATTGACCGAGTCAGGTCTTTTGCAATATGACCAAGTTATGGCCAAAGCAGCTTTTTTGATGGGCTCTTTAATCATGTTGCTGTCCTTGTTGTGGGGTGGGTTTTTACTGCTTAAGCGGATAAGGCCATAAGCCCTGCCGTACTCGTCGAAACCAGCGTTCTTTGTATTAGCCGGCGGTGAAATAAGCTGTTAAGATTTGTATCCTTTAGTAAATAATTCTTGAGGTTGGGCAAAGGGTAGCGACATGAAAATTTTGCAAAAAAATCGCATGGAATGGACGATAGCGGCAATGGCGTTGATAATAGTTAATGCAACCGTACATGCCGAAGCCCCTGCGGCGGCGGAAAAGCCGGTTTACGGGGAATATAAGGATTGGCGGGTATTAGGTGTTTCCCACCGGCTGGACAAGAAATTTGTACGGGCCATTGTCGGCAACGATGTGGCTATTGGTGCGGCGCGATCAGGTAAAACCATGCCTTGGCCGGACGGCGCCATCATTGCCAAGCTGTCATGGAAAGAGAAAACGCATCCCAACTGGCCGCAGGCAATAGTTCCCGGCGGGTTTGTTGGCGCCGAGGCCATGGTCAAGGACAGCAAGAAATTTCCAGAAACCGGCGGCTGGGGATTTGGCCACTGGGAAGGTAATACGCTGGTGATGAACGACAAGGAAAAATCAGCGGCCTGTTTTGCTTGCCATACCCCGATGAAAGATCACGATTATGTCTATACCGCCCCTGTATTGCAATAAGACGGGGGTCATCAGATTGCTTGTGATTTTGCCCCGCTTGATGTCTATTCTTGCTTGTCTTTTGTGAGATCCGATCGAATTGATCGCGCTGGAGCCCGATATGCTAATTGTACCTGACATTACACAGGCTGAAGAGCTTGTGACGCATACGGTTAATTGGCTCAAACTGATGGTCGAAGCCATTGGCGCTTTGGTGATTGTTGCAGGATTATTTGCTGCCATAGCCACTTGGGTTCGTTGCCTGCGGACACGCAGCAAGGACATCTTCACCGGAACACGTCTGACACTGGCGCGCTATCTGGCCTTGGCCCTTGAGCTTCAACTTGGAGCCGACATCCTTTCTACCGCCGTGTCCCCTGGCTGGGATCAAATTGGCAAACTGGCTGCAATCGCTGTCATTCGTACAGCGCTTAATTATTTTCTACTGCGCGAATTGCAGGATGAATCGTCCATGTCAAACTCAGAGATGCCAATTAAAATAGCCAGCCGGGATAGACATGAGATACCAATGACCTTATTTTTCCGCCCTTTTATCACTTTTCCTGCGAGACTTCAAAGATGCCGCATTTGCGCACTCCGTATTATCTGATCGACGAAACCAGGCTGCAAAAAAATCTCGAAATCATAAAGCTCATTCGCGAGGAGTCTGGAGCAAAGTCTGTTCTGGCACTCAAATGCTTTTCAACCTGGTGCGTGTTCGAATTGATGCGGCAGTACATGGATGGCACAACCAGCAGTTCTCTCTTTGAGGCGCGGCTTGGCCGCGAGAAATTCGGTAAGGAAGTTCATGCCTATAGCGTCGCTTATTCTGCTGAAGAAATTGAAGAAGTCAGAGAGTTTGCCGACAAGGTGATATTTAATTCCATCTCTCAACTCAAACTCTTCCACAACCGCGTGAGCCATCTAAACGTAGGGCTTCGGGTGAATCCTGGCATCAGTTATTCCCACTTTGACCTGGCTGACCCGGCTTGCCGGTATTCGCGTCTGGGAGTCAGCCGGGAATCCGAGCTCCATGAAGTGGCCCATCAAATCAACGGGATAATGTTGCATTTCAATTGCGAAAACGACGATGTCGCAAACATTGCCGCGGCAATAAACCAGATCGGCGCAAAGTACGCCGCTCTGCTGGAAAAGCTGGAATGGGTTAGTTTCGGCGGCGGCATTTATTTTACAAAAGACGGCTACCCGATAGAAGAATTCTGCCGGATATTAAAGGATTTCGCCGGAAAATACGGCGTGCAGGTCTATCTTGAGCCGGGCGAGGCGGCTGTCACTTGTAGCGCCGAACTGGTGACTACAGTGCTTGATGTCGTCCATAACGAAGTCGATATTGCTATCGTCGACGCTTCTGTTGAAGCGCATATGCTCGACCATCTGATCTACCGGACAAATCCGGGAATTTCATCCCCTGGCCCTGGCGTTCACCGGATTTTGATCGCCGGGCGTACCTGTCTCGCTGGCGATCTGTTCGGCGGCTACGAACTTGACGCGCCCTTAAAGATTGGCGACGAAGTGCGTATCGCCGATGCGGCGGGATATACGATGGTGAAAAAAAATTGGTTTAACGGAATTGCGATGCCTTCGATTGCAGTCCGGCGGCTGGACGGCACTGTAGAATGCGTGCGCGGTTTTGACTATAAAGATTACCTAAGCAATTTATCATAAAGAGGAACTTAAAAAATGAAAAAGAACGTAATGATAATTGGCGCCGGCGGAGTGGCGCACGTTGCAGCCCACAAGGCGGCGATGAACAATGATGTGCTGGGCGATATTTGCATCGCATCGCGGACGCAAGCCAAATGTGACGCGATCATCGAAAGCGTAAACCGGAAAGGGCACCTTAAGAATCCGGAAGGACGGCTTTATTCAGCCCAACTCGACGCACTGGATATTCCGGCAATAGTAAAATTGATAAAAAAAAGCAAAACTAAAATTGTGATTAACCTTGGTTCAGCCTTTCTCAATATGTCGGTGCTGGAGGCGTGCATTGAGACCGGCGCGGCGTATATCGACACCGCCATTCACGAGGATCCGGACAAGGTCTGCGAAGAACCGCCCTGGTATGCAAATTACGAATGGAAACGGAAAGAGCGATGCGAGGAAAAGGGAGTGACTGCAATACTCGGTGCCGGGTTTGATCCAGGCGTGGTCAATGCTTACTGCGCCCTTGCTGTGAAACGTTACTTCGACAAGATCGATACCATAGACATATTGGATGTCAATGCAGGAAGCCATGGTAGATATTTTTCTACCAACTTTGATCCCGAGATCAATTTCCGGGAATTCGTCAAGGTCTGGACCTGGATCGACCGGCAGTGGCAGGAATTCCCAACCCATTCAGTAAAAAGGGAATATGATTTTCCGGTTGTCGGAAAACAGCCGGTCTATTTGAACGGTCATGATGAATTGCACTCCCTGTCAAAAAATATTGATGCCAATAGTATCCGTTTCTGGATGGGTTTTGGTGACCACTATATTAATGTATTCACAGTCCTCCGCACCCTCGGTTTTCTTTCACACTTGCCGGTGACACTGACAACCGGCCAGGAAGTCGTGCCGCTCAAGCTCGTCAAGGCGCTCCTTCCTGATCCGATGACGCTTGCCCCCGGCTATACAGGAAATACCTGTATCGGTGTTTTCGTCAAGGGCTGGATGGAAGGGAAAAAGCGCGAAGTACTGATCTATCAGGTCTCGGACCATAAAAAATGCTACGAGGAAGTTGAGTCCCAAGCGATCAGCTACACGGCCGGCGTTCCGCCCGTTGCCGCCGCGATGCTGGTTGCCGACGGAGTCTGGGATACGAAGAAAATGGTCAATGTCGAAGAGCTTGATCCGGAGCCGTTTATCAAAATTCTTGATAGCATCGGCCTGCCTACCGAGGTGAAGGAAATCAAGCCCGACAGTAAGCATTCATTCGACGGAACCGTCCGGACCCTTGAGAAAGAGCTTTCAGAATCGACGGCTACGGTCACGGTTTCCGCCGCGAATCCGATGATTGCGCTTTCTTCAGGCAAGCAAGCCAAATCAAGCCATTTGAAAGAGAAGTCCGGTTCAGGAAAAGAGAAAAAGCACAAGAAGAACAAAAAGTAGGCTTTACCCTATTTCAGTATTAAAAAGAGCTACCCGCTTATGGGTAGCTTTTTTGCGGGTATAAAATCGTAAGGAAATAACCTTATTTTAATTGCGCAAGCGCATCTATAATTCGCCTCCCTCCGTCTTGTCAGCCAAGAGAACCGGTAGGAGAGGGTTTGATGTCTGACGCTTGGTTGTCAAGCTGTTTCCTGATTAGCAAGATGCTTCAGCTAATATAAAAGGTTCGTCGTTCCGGCATGGATTGCCGGAACCCAGACGCCAGGGAAGGCTTGTAAACATTACATCCATGTAAACTGGATACCGGCAATCCATGCCGGTATGACGTTGCCGCTGAAGCATCTTTATAATCTGGTGTTGTTTTAAATTCCAAGCGGTCGCGTCGTAGAGTATTAAACGGAGTAATCTTATTTCATGGCTGTTTCTTGGCTGGCGTCCTGCTCCGTCATATTCGACTGATCAACCGACCATAATTTTTCCAGTTGATAAAAGGCGCGTGCCTGTCCTGTCATCGCATGAACAATGACATCGCCCAGATCCAGCAGAATCCAGTCCGAACCCAAATCACCTTCAATCCCTAACGGTCTAACGCCCTGTTCCTTGACCTTTTCTACGACGTAATCGCATAAAGATTTCAGGTGACGGTCAGATGTTCCTGTCACTACCACCATGTAATCGGTAAAGCTGGTTTTGCCCCGGACATCCAATGTCGTTATGTTATGTCCCTTGCGCTCGTCCAAAACTTCCTGGACAGTTTTCAATAAATCTTCTACTTGCATTAAAATTCCTAGTGTAAATGATGAGACTTGGGTCTCTGGTAAAGCTTGTGTTTCTTGATATAAGCTATGACGGTATCGGGTAGCAAAAACCCCGGGTTTTGTTGTTCCGCAAACATGTTCCTGATGGCCGTTGCCGAAATATCCAGTTGGGTGACTTGCAGAAAGTATAACTTACCCGCACGGTTGTGTGCCAATTCAGTTATCTCGGAAACCCGTCTGGCTTTAAAAAAATCATCGAGATTTTGTATTTCAAAGCCTGGCCTCGTCATGACGACAATATGCGCATAATCGAATAAATGCTGCCATTGATGCCAGGTATTTAGCTGATTAAAGGCATCACTGCCGATAAACAACAATAACGGTTCGTTTTTTAATTCTTGCCGCAAAGACTTCAGCGTATCCACCATATAAGACGCTCCGTGCCGGGTTAATTCGCGCGTATCAATTATTAACCCGGGCTGATTTTTTATCGCGAGATCCAGCATGCGCAGACGCATTAGCGCGGATGCAGCGGGTTGCTCCCGATGCGGCGGCTGCGCGCTGGGGATTAACCGGACTTCCGATAGTCCAAAAATTTCTTTAACTTCAAGCGCTGAGCGTAAATGCCCATAATGAACAGGGTCAAACGTGCCGCCAAAAATGCCGATCATTTATTGCCTGATATGGCCATCGCCCAACACTATGTATTTTAGCGAAGTCAGTCCTTTTAAACCAACGGGCCCCCGAGCGTGCAGTTTATCCGTGCTAATGCCGATTTCCGCGCCCAAGCCATATTCAAAGCCGTCGGCGAAACGGGTCGAGGCATTGACCATCACCGAACTGGAATCCACTTCTCGCAGAAAGCGCCGTGCCTTTGTGTAATCCTCGGTGACAATCGCTTCGGTATGACTTGAACTGTATTTGTTGATATGCTCCATTGCTTCATCAATGCCATGAACGATTTTGATCGATAAAATGGGGGCCAGATATTCCGTGTGCCAGTCTTCTTCGGTCGCTCTTGAACATTTTGGAATCAAAGAGCAGGTTTTAAGGCATCCGCGCAGTTCAACGCCTTTTTCAAGATAACTTGTCGCCAATGCCGGCAATACTTTTGCGGCAATGCTCTCGGCAACCAGCAAAGTCTCCATGGTATTGCAGACGCCATAACGATGGGTTTTGGCGTTTATGGCAATTTGGATGGCTTTGTCAAGATCAGCCTTATCATCAATATAAACATGGCAAATACCATCCAGATGTTTAATCACCGGAATGGTCGCGTCCTGGGAAATACGTTCAATCAGTCTTTTGCCGCCGCGCGGAACGATAACATCAACGTACTGCTGCATGGTGATAAGCTCGCCTACTGCGGCGCGATCCGTAGTCGCCACAATTTGCACCGCTTCCACCGGCAAACCGGCCGCCTCAAGGCCTTTGGCAATACACGATGCAATGGCCTGATTGGAATGGATGGCTTCCGAACCGCCCCTTAAAATACAGGCATTGCCGGATTTAAGACACAAGGCCGCTGCATCAACCGTCACATTGGGGCGGGATTCATAAATGATACCGATTACCCCCAAGGGCACGCGCATTTGACCGACTTGTATGCCGCTGGGTCTATAGCTTAGCTCGCTGATTTCACCGACCGGGTCAGGTAAAGCGGCCACTTGTTTTAAGCCTTCAACCATCGCCTGAATGCCAGCGGATGTAATTGCCAGTCTGTCCAGCAACGCGGCATCCAGAGCGTTTTGCTTGCCGGCTGCCAAATCTTTTTGGTTTTCAGTGATCAGAAAATCATGGTTGCTCTCAATCGCTTCGGCAATTTTCAATAAGGCACTGTTTTTTTTACCCGATTCAGCCCGGCTAATTTCCCTTCCGGCCTTTCTGGCCTGCTGGCCAAGGCCAAGCATATATTCTTTAATATCCATTGCATTCTCACTAGCCGGAATAATTTAAGCTTTAATTATATAGGTTAAACGCCGTTATTAACAGGCTTTAAATTAATCAACTAGCGGATAATAAAAGGATTTATGAAAATATACGGAAATTATTTTTCAGCAATGGTCAGGATTTAACCGTTTTGATTCTCCTTTTCCTATGGTTTAGGCTAAAGCTTGATGTTTATATTTTTTGATAAATATCATCTAATTGCCACTTATCCATTTCTTCTTTGTTATACTTCGAACTTTTGCCTTAGGAAGCTTCTTTGTCACGCAGTCCTATGGACTCTTGAAGCTGTAATGCTCATTTTTGACTGAGCCAAAGCAAGTTATGGACACAAGACATTGGAGTGTCCGGTACTTGCTTTGAGCAGTTAAACGTGTTTTTGGATTCTAACCATTGATTTCGTGGCCGGGAAATCAGTGCCAGCAACGCTATAAGTTATGTTACTTCTGGTATGATCAATCAACCGTAGATACCCTGACGCAGGGTTAACCGAATATTTACCTTATGGATTTATTAAATTATTTTTTAATTTGGGCTTATCGCTTTGAGGCGAGGTTTAAGTGAAGTTTGTTCTCGGCGTAAGGCGCAATATTTTTGTTCTTTTGGGTTGGCTTGTTTGGTCAGGATTGACCATGACACATACGGAATTAAGCCCTGACATGGGCTTAACCGTCATGACGGGTGCTGCATTGATGATCTTTATCGTCATGTTAGGCTGTGTATTCGCAGTCAATCGACATGCCGAACAGCTATCGGAAATGCTGAAAGAGCCCTTTGGCACTTTAATATTAACACTGGCGGTAGCGGCTATTGAAGTTAGTTTAATGCTGCAAATTATGATGTCAGGTAATCAAACCCCATCCATGCTACGTGATACGGTTTTTGCCACCTTAATGATCATGCTTAATGGAATGGTCGGTTTATCCTTGGTGGCGGGTGGCTGGCGGCATTTTGAACAAACCTTTAATTTGCGTGGCGCATTATCTTTTCTACATCTCATTGCGCCGCTATCGTTAATTTTACTGGTCATGCCAAGCCGCACGTTGTCGTCATCGGGGCCAACGTTGATTCCTGCCCAGGAGATTTTTCTGGGACTGTTGTGTATTTTGGCTTATCTATTGTTTCTTCTCATGCAAACAACCAGGCACAAAGAACTATTTGAGAATTTAACCAACTTCGCAAATGAACCAGGCACGAGCGAACCATCATCCATAACAACCCATAACAAGCCCCGCTCCGTATTATTATCATCGACAGGTTTAATTTTCGCGGTTACTCCGATTGTATTGCTGGCGGATTTTCTTGGTGACTTTATTAGCTACGGCATAGAAACCTTACATGCGCCAGCTGAGCTAGGGGGCCTAATCATTGCCTCGTTAGTTCTGATACCTGAAAGTTTGAGCGCGTATCGTGGCGCTTTAAACAATCAAATGCAGCGATCCGTAAATATCTGTCTGGGTTCGGCTTTGTCCTCAATCGCCCTGACTGTCCCCGCCGTAATGCTTGCTGCGGGTTTTCAAGATTTGAAGCTGGTCTTGGGCATAGGTGGCGGCAGTTCGACAATGCTTTACGCCACTTTAATCACAGTGCTTATTACACTTATGAGTGGGCGTACCACGGTGTTGCAAGGGCATGTACACTTGGTGCTGTTTCTCGGGTATCTGTTTCTTATTTTTTACCCATAAAATCACAAATATGCACAGTCATGTTCATTTATTCGTTGCCATTATTTTTTAAATCGATAGGTTTAGACAGTCCGTCAGAGTTGCTGATTTATTCCCCTGACTCCCAAGCTGGAGCTTCCTTTATTTCCGCTCTTGCCCGTACTACCTCAATTAATTCTCCTTGCCCTGAATAGTTGCGTGCGCTGGAATAACGCCAATGTTCGGGCAGATCGACATAGCCACGTTTCACCGGATTTTGGTGGATATAATCAAGCTTCTGGCGCATTACGCTTCGGATTTGATGAGTTGAGAATATGTTAACGGCTTCCGGGCATTTTAAAGCTCTTTATAAAGTCAGGAAGCTGGAGATTCCGGTTGCGCAGGGAACCACACGGAGCTTACGCGTTTGCCGGGTAAATCACATAAAATCTTCATCGTCCATGCCGTCATCCAGTCTAAGTACGGTATCAAATCCGCCTGTGCCACATTTTTTAGTCAAGGTCTTTAGAATTCGTTCAATGTCAGCCGGTGATTCATAAGGGCCGTTCATATAAAAAGGCTTGCCCTTCTTACCATAGGTGTATTTCACTGGACATACGCTTGCATCAATATTGCCTAATAGCTCGTAGGCATTTTTATAATCAGGATGGGGTGCAAAGCCTAGCTCTTTAGCATAGTCCACTACACCGTCCAGTAGTTTTTTAGCACAGGTTTGATGCAGTTTTTCAAAACCTCTATCACCTGTTGCCGACATTCTGACTTTAATTTTATGCTCATATTCACTTTCGGGCAGCACCATAAACATAGCGTCTTTGACACCCAGACAGAAGACATCGATAACAAAAGCACTCATGGCAATATCGCCGTTAGGAATGCGCCGCGTTACCACCAGTTCACCCAGTCCGGAATCAAACAAATTATCGGGTATCAAACATTCGTGGATGGGGTAACTTGCATAAGGTTTAGCCTTTCTCATTGACGGCGATATTGTTTTAACGGTTGCCGCTCTTTTTTGTTTTTTCTTCGCCAATTTTTTTTGTCGTTGTTGTTCTGATATTGCCATTGTTTTACTCTCATTAATCAGGTTGATAGTTCCCAAGCTCCAGCTTGGGAATTTGGTATTGGACGCTCCAGCTTCCAGACTTGCGAAGCTGGAGCTTCGCCTTCAAGGTTCCCAAGCTGGAGCTTGGGAACCAGGGGAACCCGCTTTTTCTGGCCCAAACTCGGCGGCAGCGTATTGCGCCAACAGCAGGATTCAATATCCGGCGCAATACGGCTATCGCCTATTACGCCCTAAGGATTGCACCTTACGCGTAAAAATTTGTTGACCGACACCCCAAAAAATTGAATGCATTAAACTCAAAAGATTTATAATTTTTTTGCCCATTATTAAAGTCATTCACAATAAAAGGCGCAGTAGATTATATACCATCATGGCACGGGTTACGCCCAAGACTATAAACAAGCGATATTCTGGTAACAACTCCAAGATCGAGACTCTATGAAAAACTGTTCGGGAGACGATGTGCCTAAAAAGATGATTAATTTTGGTTCGAGTTTTACCGATAAACTCCGCCAAAAGCGCGAGGCTCGCCATGCTGAGGAGTGAAGCCAAAAGAGCTGAAGAGTTGGCACGGCTGGAAAAGATCGTCGAAAACTCATCGGAAAAAAACCGCAACTTCTTCGCGGCCTACCTTGGCATATTAATTTACGTCCAGGCCATCGTATTTTCCACCACCGACTTGAATCTACTGTTATCGACGGAAGGGCTGAAAATGCCTATCATCGACCAAACTGTGCCGTTGATTGGGTTTTATGTAGTCATTCCTTTATTCGTTATTGCACTACATTTTAACTTCATGCAAAACATCGAAAGCCATCATTACAAGCTAATGCGATGGCAGGAGGCTACACCCGGCGGTAAGGTGCCACGCAGAGCAGCATTCAGCCGTTTTTATTCGACTATGCGATATTGGAAAATGGTAATTATTCAGACCCCCTTAACTAAAGGAAGCCTCGGCACAGAAAACCCCGCCCGCCTTTGACGAATTGCCGCCGCCAAATAAATCCAGGGCGACTGTTGGCGAACACGGCATGTTTCAATAACGCTAATCAAAATTGCCAAAATTCTGGTGCCGTCTTCGGTTCGTGTGCCATGACAAATACTTCTTAAAATCACCCAATGACGTAATGCCTGTTCAGCCTCATTGTTGGTCAGCGGTAAATGCGGATGTGCCAAGACCTGAAAAATGGCATCCCAGTCGTTGAGCATTTCTCTGGCCAATGCGCGCGCCTTGGTATGCGTCGCGTGAGCACCCATTGCTTCACAGGCACACCGGTAATCTGACAAAGCACCTTGATAAGTAATGGGCAGCGCCTGGTCTGGCGGTCTTTCCCGAGCCGCATAGACCGCCTTAATCAGGGTGTTCAGCAGTAAAAGTGTCTGTTCGCCAAACAAGCGGGCGGTGTATCTACTTTAAAATCCATGGCAAATTCAAATGCCACCAAAATGTCTTGACAGCAGATCAAAAAGTATAGATTCTTTCGTTCCTTGAACATCCAAGACTTACAGGCTGAAATAAACGCCATTGAC
>JAQTPT010000046.1 GCA_028712795.1 Methylococcales bacterium | reverse complement strand
GTACACATAGAGTGCTTGTTTGTGCAAGTCCTGCAACTTGACGCCAGGACGCTAAGGCTTGAAGCCTTGGAAATCAACGATGAGTAACGGCTATGGTGGTAAAAACGAACTCCGAAACTTTAGTAATAATTTTAGTACGGTTAACCTGGGTATCATCCTTTTTGGCGCTACATTTGCCCGATCAGGTTCAAAATTGATACATGGCGCGAATCCCACTTTGCTTTGATAAAAATAAGGATATAAACAAATGTCAAAAACCAGCCGTTTATTCGAACACCTACTGACCCATTACCGTGGCCTGTTCGCTACGCTCGTTCTCCTGCCTGCTTCAGCGTTGTACAGCGCTTACACAAGCACCCGCAACCTCATTGCGTTTCGCCTCAAAAGCGCCCCCGCCAAACATGATGAAAGAGTGCAAAAGGTGGTTCGACAAATTGAGGATTGGAAAAACTCTGGTGCTAAGGAAAAGCTTTGCACGGCAAGGTCCGGCTGGAAAACCATGAGTGAAATGGTGCCAAAATACAAGCTCACCCATCGCAAAATTGATGTCGGACTGTACGATATACTTGAAATTTCTGAACAACGCGAAACCGTAAAGGTTGAGCCATTGGCGACGATGGGACAGATTTCCCGCGATCTGATATCCAAAGGCTGGACGCTGGCTGTTCTGCCGGAACTGGACGATTTGACAGTGGGTGGCCTGATTATGGGCTTTGGCATAGAATCCAGCAGCCATAAATACGGCTTGTTCCAGCTTATTTGCGCCTCCTTCGACCTCGTCACCGCCGATGGGCGGTGCATGCGATGCAGCCCTTCGGAGAATGCGGATTTATACCACCTGATACCGTGGAGTTATGGCACTCTGGGCTTTCTGGTAGCCGCCGAGCTGAAAATTATCCCGGCAAAAAAATTTATCAGGCTACACTACCAGCCGGTTTATAGCCTTGATAACATGGTCGATCTTTTCGAGGAGGCCTCCCGCTTAACGGACGAAAACGATTTTGTCGAAGGCCTGGTTTATAGCCACGATAGTGCGGTGATCATGCGCGGCACGTTCACCAATGACATAGGATCAGATGGTGCTGTTAATGCTATCGGCCGCTGGTATAAGCCCTGGTTTTACAAGCATGTAGAATCTTATCTTAAAAACGGGCAAGCCGGTGTCGAGTATATTCCGCTGAGGGATTATTATCACCGTCACACCCGAAGTTATTTTTGGACGATGGAAGAAATCATTCCTTTTGGCAATCACCCTGTTTTCAGGGCGCTTTTGGGTTGGGCTTTGCCGCCCCGGATTGAACTCTTGAAATACACGGAAACTGAAACCACCCGCCGGCTCAGGGAGAAATTTCATGTTGTGCAGGATATGCTTATGCCAATTAAGTACCTGAAACAATCTATCCAGTATTTCGATGACCATTTTAACTTGTATCCGTTATGGCTTTCTCCGATGGCCATTTTTGATAACGACAGGCATCTCGGCTTCGTGCATCCGCTCCCGGAAAAGGATGGCAGTGTAGACGAAATGTATGTCGATATTGGCGCTTATGGAACGCCCCTTAAAGCAAATTTCGATAACGCTTCGGCTTTGCCGTTACTGGAAAAATTTGTGATTGATCATCATGGCTATCAGGCTTTGTATGCAAAAACAACGCTGAGCAGGGAGGATTTCAGAATAATGTTCGACCATGGCGACTATGACTCGCTTCGGAAACAGCTGCCGTTTTGTAAACAAGCGTTCGACGAGGTATACGACAAGGTATCGTCGAAAGGAAGAGTTTCGCCTGTCGAGATGAGAAAACTGAAAAATTCAAGTGAGCCGGGGGCGCAGTAACGGCCGACACAGATGTATGTACCCGTTTTGAACGGTTCAAAATAAAGAGCCTGAAACCCGGCGCGGGCTTTATGATAAAATCAGGAAACTTAATTAAAGCGCTGAATTATCAATTTAGTGTAAAAACTTTTTTAGATAAATGCCTTTATTACCCTAAGACCAAGAACTTTTAATCAAAAAAGAGGTGAAGCATGTCAGTCAAAATAGAATTCGATAATTTATTCGAAAAACTGAAATCCGAACGTGATGAAATTATACTAAAACTGCATCTGGCATCAATGGAAGCCAAAGACGAATTTGAAGAGGCGGATAAACATTGGGATACCCTAAAGAACAAAGCGGCTGAAATTGCAGACGAGTCAAAAGAAACATCCGAGGAATTTATAGCCAAAGCCAAAATAGTTGGCGAAGAGCTGAAAGATGCTTATAACCGGATTAACAAGCGCCTAGCCAATTAAACCTTTTTCTTAATAGCACGAACTTGTATTTATTTCCAATTTGTGGGAGTTAATAATGTGATCAATTCCCAAGCAACACTGTCTTGGGAATTTCACTTTAGAACATCTGAACTTTCCGAAAAAGGCAGTCCTACAATTCTCTGGTAGCGCTAAACTTAATATCCGGCCAGCGCTCCTCGGTCAACTGCAAGTTTACGCGGCTATTGGCCAGATAAACCAGATAACCACCGCCATCTTCAGCAAGATTATCAAACGCTTTCTTCTTGAACTCTTCAAGTTTCGCGGGCTTGTCCGAACTTACCCAACGCACGGTTGAGATGGGCACGGCATCATAAACACATTCAACATTGTATTCGCCTTTAAGCCGGAAAGCAGTGACGTCAAATTGCAAAATACCGACTGCGCCCAAAATAAGGTCATTATTTTTTAAGGGCTTAAATAACTGCGTCGCTCCTTCTTCAGTCAATTGCACCAGACCCTTTTGCAGGGCTTTCGACCGTAACGGGTCTTTCAGGATCACTCGGCGGAATAATTCCGGGGCGAAATAAGGAATGCCGCCATATTTAAGTATTTCGCCCTGGGTAAACGTATCACCCACTTGAATAGTCCCGTGGTTATGCAATCCGATAATATCGCCGGGATACGCTTCTTCCACGCTTTTGCGGGTGTCAGCCTGGAAGGTGATGGCATTGGCAACCTGAACGCTTTTTCCGATGCGGACATGATAGATCTTCATGCCTTTGTCGAATTTACCCGAACACACCCTTAAAAATGCCACGCGATCCCGATGGGATGGATCCATGTTCGCTTGCACCTTAAACACAAAACCAGTGAACTTGTCTTCCTCAGGCGCAACCAGACGTTGCTCCGCTGCCCGAGGCCTTGGCGACGGCGCATATTCCGCAAAGGCATCGAGTAACTCAAGAATGCCGAAATTATTAATGGCAGAACCGAAAAACACAGGTGTTAAATTACCCGCCAGATAGTCTTCAAGGTTAAATTCATGGCTGGCGCCTTTAACCAAATCAATTTCATCCCGCAACTCTTCTGCCTGGTATTTAAGCAACTCATCCAGCTTGGGATTATTTAAACCTTTGATAACTTCGGCTTGGGCAATTTTTCCTCCATGTTGCGCGCTGAACAGATGAATTTCATCTTTATAAAGGTGATAGACACCTTTAAAACGCTTGCCCATGCCGATAGGCCAGGTCATCGGCGCGCATTTGATTTTAAGCACATTTTCAACTTCATCCATTAACTCAATCGGTTCGCGTCCTTCCCGATCCAGTTTATTAATAAAAGTAAGAATGGGCGTGGTGCGCAGCCGGCATACTTCCATCAAGTTAATGGTCCGCTCTTCGACCCCTTTAGCCACGTCTATCACCATCAGCGCCGAATCCACCGCTGTTAGCGTACGGTAAGTGTCTTCGGAGAAGTCTTCATGGCCGGGCGTATCGAGCAGATTAATAATGCAATCTTTATGTTCAAATTGCATCACCGAGGTGGTCACCGAAATACCCCGCTCTTTTTCCATTTCCATCCAGTCAGATGTCGCGTGACGCGCCGCTTTACGCCCTTTTACAGAACCAGCAAGCTGGATAGCGCCACCGAACAACAAGAGTTTTTCGGTAATGGTGGTTTTACCCGCATCAGGATGTGAAATGATGGCGAATGTCCGGCGCCGTTGCAGTTCTGAATGAGTTTCTGTCATGCCTTATTTACTGAATCTACTAGGAAAACCGTAAATTATACCTTTTATTCAACGCGATGTATTTTCTAAATCAGGTAGTAAGTTTTCATGTTGGGTATACCAATAACTGATTTTCTGGTTTCCCCGGAAAAGCGGATAGTCGATTCTAACGGATCAACAAGCACTGCTGTCGAAAGACAGGGATTGGCCTTGTTTGAAGAAATTATATTTTTAGCATTCAACTCAATTATCTGGCATCATCTTGGGGTAACTATTTCAATTAATGGCTATTTGTTTTATTAAACCCTGAAACTTTAGTTATTACTTAAGCAATTTAGCTTCATTTTTTGATCGGACTTTCTAATTAATGAAAATTCCTTCTCCTGACAAGCGCCGCGAAATATTAATCGCACGCCGTAACAAGAAAATGGCTCTTTCACCTCACGCCTATATGCGTGGCAATACCACCCAGTATTACGAATGGCTGCACAACCAGCGTGGCCACTCCCTGCCACATGGACCCGCCATTTGGATTTGTGGCGACTGCCACCTTGGCAACCTTGGCCCGTTGGCCGGCGCTGATGGCAAGGTCGATGTGCAAATACGCGACTTTGATCAGACGGTTATTGGTAATCCTGCGCATGATCTTTTACGGCTTGCCCTGTCACTAGCCACAGCCGCACGGGACTCAAACCTGCCAGGCGTAGTCACCGCACATATGCTCGAACACCTGATGGAGGGTTATGAACAAGCCCTCGGCACAGGCGAAGAGCGAACCCTCATGCAAAAACCTGATTTGGTCAAGATAGTTATTCGTGGCGCACATAAGCGCACATGGAAAAAACTGGCTAAGGAACGCATTGCCGATACGCAACCGGAAATTCCGCTGGGCAAGAACTTCTGGCCCCTGTCAAAATCCGAGAAAAATGGCATCTCGCAATTATTTGAAAAAAGGGAAATGTTAGAACTTGTCACTTCACTGAAGTCCCGCAATGATGACACTAAGATTGAGGTAATAGACGCTGCTTATTGGGTGAAAGGTTGTAGTTCATTGGGCTTGCTACGCTACGCAGTGTTGTTATGCGTGGGTGGAGACGACTATTGCCTTATTGACATAAAAGAGGCCGTACGGGCTGTTGCTCCTCGTTATCCGCGCGTCGGCATGCCACGCGATAACGCAGGCCGTGTGATTGAAGGTACCCACAAAATGTCGCCTGCCTTGGGCGAGCGCATGATCGCAGAACGTTTCATGGAACATGGCGTGTTTATTCGAGAGCTTTTGCCGCAGGATCTCAAGCTAGAGCTCGAACAAATGAGTATTGAGGAGGCAATACGTATGTCGAGTTATCTAGCGTACGTTGTTGGCTGTGCACATGCCAGGCAAATGGATGATGAAACCCGTAAAAGCTGGCGCAGTGAACTGAAGCTTAACCGAAGCAAGTCACTCGACACACCTGCCTGGTTATGGAAAAATGTTGTGCAGCTAATGGCTAGCCACGAGGCAGGCTACTTGGAACATTGCCGTAAATATGCGCTACGATTGGAGGGCTACTGATGAATTCAGCCTGCGCTTACCATTAATTGTAAAAATTCGCTCAGCTTATCTTGTAAGCAGTTTATCGCTTTGGCAGGATAACTTTGTCCGCAAAACAGGTGTCGCTCAAGACTGCGAATCTATTTGTTTCGGCATAAAGCTGTTCGAAAAATATCATCTTCCCTAAGAAATATCCATGAACTATGTGCGTTACCGTACCGACTGCATTCAGTTTTGCGTATATTATGTTAATCAAGCGGTGGGCAATCTTATTCCACGCTTAGGTCATGGCTTTCTTGTTATGGCTACTAAATAATTATCAGGAGACACTCATGAACAAAGATCAAGTAGAAGGTTTAGTCGAAGAAGTCAAAGGAAAGGTCAAAGAAGCCGCCGGCGTGATACTGGACGACAAGGGCATGGAGATAAAAGGAAATGTCCAAAAAAACGCCGGGAAGGTACAGTCGGGCTTTGGTGATCTCAAGGAAGATATTAAGAAAGATATTGACGATATCTAAAACGGGCATTACCGGGTCATGCAGCCGAGTCCAGCTAAGCTGGTTTGCTGCACGGTTACAACGAGATGCTCTCAAATACATTTTTCACAGGGGGGATATAATCATGAAACTCACCGGTTTATGCGCGGGTATCGCTTAAACCTTCGGTAATCTTCATGGATTTATCTCTAGTTCATATCGCCGTCAAAAGACGGCCTCTTTCGGAGAAGCACACATGCTTGAAAGTATTGCAATCATCCTAATCATCCTCTGGGTACTGGGATTGGTGTCCTCGTACACACTGGGCGGGTTCATTCACATTCTTTTGGTTATCGCAGTCATCGTGATTATTCTGCGTGTCATCCAAGGCCGGCGCGTCCTGTAGCGACACAGGAAAGCGCTTATACAACGCTGTCTATCCGCCGGAGCGATCTATCAGGCAAAGTACAATCGCACAACGTAATGACAGTGTCCATGCTTTCCTATAAAAGTGACAAAATTAATGCAATCAAGATGTTAGCTATCGCCCTCATCATGGCTGGCTTATTGGGGCTGTTGTAATGCAGTTTTAGTTATACACGGGAAACCCGGGGAGCCAAGATTGTTCGTTGGAGCTGTCGGTTAAAGATACGCAGACGGTTGATGTTCCTGTTTGGGCCGGCGTGGTGGCGGTAGTGGCTGGCGGCGTGCTCCTGCTTGTTGCCAGCAAGAAGAGCTGGCTGCTGAAATTATAACAAGGTTCGATTCAGCCATGCCAGTGGGGCGCACTTCTGTCGCAATCAAAAGGTAAAGTGTTGCCAACCCCCGGCCTCTTTCTTCATCATTACGGTTTTGATGGTTGAGACTGCATATCAACATCACCCTAAGACTTTCGCAATTTTTGAGAGTCTCGAAAAGGCGTTACGATAAATGATTGATAAAGATACCTTCATAACGGGTAACGTCGATGAAATCCATAAGAATCATCGAAAAGCTGCGCTGTATGCCATATTGGGGGATTTGCTGTTTATCGTGCTGCCTCTGGTCGTGATTTCAATTGTAGACGTGAGTGTTAGCAGGTCACTGTTTGCGATCATTGAATCTCCGGAATTATCATTTGGCTCGGCAGTGCTATTTGGCCAAACCATCATTAAAGTCGTATCTGGTTTTGCACATACAAAGCCCTCTGGAGCGGAACAACCTGTCTTTATTATTGCGCTGATTATTGTGTTTGGTTTAGTGCCGTCTCTCGTTGTGTTGGCGCTGCTGTTGAGTGTCACCCCAATACCCTATGGGTTACAACTTGCCCAAGCGGGTATCTTTGCCCTGGGTATCATTACATTCTTATTCTTTGGAGTAACTGGACATGCTTTATCTCTTCGGTATGGTGGCCGGCAACTAGAACGCCATGCTGACTTAGGAACGGGCACAAAATAACTTAGGCAACTTCTGAAATTGACGTGACGGGAATGGCAGCATAATTCTATTGCCCCCAGATGCTTATCAAATACAATTCGCATTGATTATTGATTCTTTAAAACCTCCAGAATTCTTCCGCTCGTTTCATAAACTCTGTTGAAAAAGAGGCAAAGATTTTTAGTCCTGCTTTGGTTATTGTTTTTTCTATTAACTGTTTCATAAATAGATGGCTGACTGGTTAAAATCATGCCTGATAATTCGCGGGTAATATGAAGGAATACCCGATGCTCAGTGGGGTTCCATTTTGGACGTGTACGGCGGATAAGATGAATCATGCTCAAAAACCACCACCGTTTTAGTGGTATAGACCTTGCCGTCGCGAAACAGATTGCCTATCTGTTCCTTTTTCTTGGCGTCCACGCTGATGACAGGATTGCCCTCAGCAGTAAATAAAACTCTCAATGCAGTGATGTTCATAAACTGGGCATTGCGGCTAACATGCCCGCCAGTCGCCTTTCAAAAAGAAAAAGGTGATCGTCATTCTCAGCCTAACCGGTTCACTGCACAAGCCGGAAACGGGCATATCATCAGAGCCTGCAGTGCCGGAAGCGGAAGCGTTTGCTTACCTGATTACCGGTTGGCCAATAAACCAGATGAATACGGCAGAAGGTAACCTGCTTGCCAGCGTGGCGCTGTCTTACGGTGGAGGGCAGATATCCTAGCCTACCGAAAAACCGGGATAGATGAATTTGAAGTTCAGGAGGGCGAAATGATTCAGGATACCTTGGTTGCTGTTGGTCAGTCCCTGTCACCCGATTTCTATGTGGGTGCCAAGGTAGTCTTATTGAATAATAAGGCTTTAAGGGTGTTAAAACATAAAATCATCAATGCAATAAATGTTGAAGCCTAGGCGGACAAATTACAAAGGATTAAAATAAATTATGGAATTGACAGGGATGAAGCTGTGGTTTAAGGACTTTTACACATTGACACATTTGTGTTAACTCAAGAACAACAGCCATCGGATAATAAAAACAGTCCATTTTTCTCTTTTCCCAATGATTTTTGCAATTTGTTTAAAAATTGCTGTCGTAAAGCGAGTCGATGGTTTTAGCTTGGAGTGTTATTTGCTTTACATAATTGTGACTCTTCGCAAACCCAAACTATGAGATACTTCCATTGATATTTTTGTTATTGCCGTTTTACGGATTGGCTGCGATTAAAGCCCTTGCAATTAATCAGTCATTAATGATTTCATCAGCGACATCCAACTGAGCCACGTTCATTTGAAATTGCGGAACGGGCCTCGACACGAATATCTACTATACATAACCGTGCATCAGTTCAAGAAGAATTTTGCAACCACAGCGCGCCCATTGTTAGTGCAAAATCTGCTAATAAGCACATTTTTGATGCGCCCGCTAGTAATAAAATCCGCATGAGTCGCTTGTTAACTTCACAATTTGTTAATTTATTCGAAATGAAAAATAACCAACTCCTATTCCTTGCATTGTGTCTGATTATGTTTGCCTGTACTCCCAAGAAAGAGGATGATAGAAAAGCCGACTCTTATAGAGTCGTAAGCCCCATCGTAAAAGATGCCGCTTACAGTAAAGAATATGTCGCCGAAATTCAGTCGGTAAAGTATGTAGAGGTGCGCAGCAAAGTTAAGGGCTACATTGAAAAAATTTATGTGGACGAAGGCCAGCCGGTAAAAGAAGGGCAGTTACTATTTTCACTTAACTCATTAGAATTTGAAAAGGAATTACAAAAAGCGGATGCCGCTTATAAAAATGCTATCTCACATGTGAAGGTATCCGAAGTTGAATTAAAAAATGTAAAGTTGCTGGTCGAAAAAAACATTGTCTCGAAAACGGAGCTTGATGTCATAAAAGCAAAAACAGATGCTCTAAAAGCAGATGTGGAAGAAGCTTTGGCGCATAAAGGGCTTGCCGCTTTACACCTTTCATTTACTCAAATCAAAGCACCTTACCATGGCATTATCAACCGTATTCCTAACAAAGTTGGCAGTTTAATAGCAGAAGGCGATATGGTGACTTCTATTTCTGACAATCGGGAGGTGTTTGCCTATTTCAACTTATCTGAAGTCGATTACCTAAACTACATCACCACTGAAGAAAAAAAGACCAACACCGTGAGCTTAAAACTTGCCAATCGTGCTCTTTACGACTACGAAGGAAAGATTGAAATGATTGAAAGTGAAATCGACCATGCAACCGGTAATATTGCTTTCAGGGCAAGGTTTCCGAATCCGGATGGGATTTTAAAACATGGGGCAAATGGTAAGGTCATTGTCAACAAGCAACTTAAAAATGCGTTACTAATTCCTCAAAAATCAACGTTTGAAATTCAAGACAAGCTTTACATTTTTGTTGTCCATCAAGATGGTGTCCTGGAGCAAAGGAATATCATCCCCAAAATGCGCTTTACGGATTTTTATGCCGTGGAATCCGGTTTGTCCAAAGACGACAAGATACTGTTCGAGGGGGTAGAAAATGTTAAGCATGGCACCAAAATAGAAGCAATTGATGTTGATTTAACAAAAGCCATGTCTTTAGACAATAAAGATTAATCAAGGCGATAACCATCATGATGACAGTTAAATTTATTCAGCGCCCGGTACTCTCTATAGTCATATCGGTTCTTATTACATTGTTGGGCTTGTTGGCTTTAACTCAGCTTCCGATCACGCAATTTCCCGATATTGCGCCGCCCGAGGTCAATGTGACCACTAAATTCACCGGCGCTAACGCAGAAACCTGCGTAAAAGCGGTGGTAACTCCACTTGAGCGTGCCATTAACGGTGTGCCCGGCATGGCTTATATGAATACAGTCTCGGGCAACGACGGGTTGAGTATAATCCAAATAATTTTTAAAGCGGGAACTAACCCCGAAATTGCTGCGGTGAATGTTCAAAACAGGGTGTCAACCGTATTGGATGAACTACCCCAGGAGGTCATTAAAGCCGGCGTTGTAGTAGAAAAAGTGCAAAACAGCATGTTGCTATACATCAATGTACTGAGTACGGATTCGCAGATAGACGAGAAATTTCTATTTAATTTTGCTGACATCAATTTGCTTAAAGAGATTAAACGAATTGAAGGGGTAGGATTCGCAGAAATATTAGGATCACGGGAATATGCCATGAGGGTCTGGCTAAAGCCTGATATGATGACAATATATAATATTGCTGCTTTAGAAGTCATAGAAAAACTAAAAGCTCAAAACGTGGAAGCCGCACCCGGTAAAATCGGAGAAAGTTCCGGTAAAACCAGTCAATCACTACAATACGTTTTACGTTATACCGGAAAATATAAAACCAAGGAGGATTACGAAAATATAATCATCAAGGGCAACGTGAAGGGCGAGTTAATTCGACTCAAGGACATAGCCAATATCGAATTTGATTCACAGGATTACAAGGTAATCTCCAAGGAAAATGGCCAACCTTCTGCAGCCATCCTCTTAAAACAGCGTCCTGGCTCAAATGCTAAAGAGGTCATTCGAGATATAAAAGCGCTTATGGCCGATATTAAAGCCAACTCATTTCCTCCGGGCATGGATTATACACTGAGTTATGATGTTTCTGAATTTTTGGACGCTTCAATTCATGAAGTGATCAAAACCTTAATAGAAGCGTTCCTGTTGGTAGCCTTGGTGGTGTTTGTTTTTTTGCAGGATTTCCGATCTACCATTATCCCCATTCTTGCCGTTCCGGTATCGCTGTTGGGCACATTTTTCTTCATGCAATTAATGGGGTTTTCTCTTAACCTCATTACCCTGTTCGCTTTGGTGCTGGCAATAGGTATTGTGGTAGACAATGCCATTGTGGTCATTGAAGCCGTGCATGCAAAAATGGAGCATTCCGACATGGGGCCACGCAAAGCCACCGAGCAAGCCATGCGTGAAATTAGCGGGGCGATTATTGCGATCACCCTGGTGATGTCGGCGGTTTTTTTACCGGTCGCTTTTATGGAGGGTCCTACCGGAATTTTTTACCGGCAGTTTTCTCTAACCATGGCGATATCTATCGTCCTCTCAGGTATCACTGCGCTCACCCTAACCCCCGCGTTGTGCGCTCTTTTTCTTAAAAAAAGCCACCCCGCTACAGCGCATAAAAAATCGGGACTTCAGAAATTTTTTGCCGGATTTAATAAAAGGTACAACGCGCTGTCCGATAACTACAGGAAACTCATCGGCGCAATAGCCAACCGAAGGATTATCACATTTGGAATCATACTGGCGTTTTCTGCGGGCTCCGGCTTGTTAGGGACTAAGGTGCCTTCGGGCTTTATTCCTGAGGAAGATCAGGGAACAATATATGCCAACATTACGACACCTTCGGGCGCGACCCTTGAACGCACCGAAAAAGTAGCTGATAAAGTACAGCATATCGCATCGGGTTTAGATTCCGTAAATTCAGTATCCAGCCTTGCCGGATTTAGTCTACTCTCTGAAGGCACAGGAGCAGTATACGGCATGAATCTGATCAGCTTAAAAAACTGGGAAAAAAGAACAGCCTCTGATAAGGAAATTATCAGTGAGCTTGAAGAAAAAACCCGGCATATAAAAGATGCCACCATTGCATTTTTTACCCCGCCACCGGTGCCTGGGTATGGCAATTCCAGCGGCTTTGAAATGCGCTTGTTAGATAAAACCGGTTCGGACAATCTCGAACAATTGCAGAAAATGGCGGATGCCTTTGTGGAAGCACTTAACCAACGACCTGAAATAGTCAATGCCTTCACCACATTCAACGCAACTTTTCCGCAATTTCTACTGCATATTGATGGAGATAAAGCCGCGCAAAAAGGCATTACTGCCGAGAATGCCATGAGTACCTTGCAAACATTCATCGGCAGTGAATATGCGACCAACTTTATTCGCTTCGGTCAGTTGTATAAGGTTATGGTACAGGCCTCACCCGAATATCGTGCCCAACCTGATGATCTGATGAAACTAAACATTAAGAATGACGCAGGAAAAATGGTGCCCTTTTCATCTTTTCTTCGCATTGAAAAAGTCTATGGTCCGGAGCAGTTAATGCGCTTTAATATGTACCCATCGGCCATGATGAACGGACAGGCTGCTAAAGGATACAGCAGCGGGCAGGCTATTGCGGCAATCAAGGACGTTGCCGCGCATAAATTACCTAAAGGCTTTGGCTACGATTGGGCAGGATCATCAAGAGACCAGGCCAACGCGGGTAACCAGGCCATTTACATATTTGTAATGTGCCTGTTATTCGTTTATCTACTTCTTGCGGCACAATATGAAAGTTTCCTGTTGCCTTTCGCTGTGATTCTTTCATTGCCGATTGGTATTTTCGGTGCCTTGTTTTTACTCATGGTGATGGGCCTGGAAAACAATATCTATGCGCAAATAGCCATGATTATGCTCATTGGAATTCTTGGTAAAAACGCCATTCTCGTTATTGAATTTGCAACATTGAAACAAAAGCAAGGAAAAACCCCTTTTGAAGCAGCCATTGAAGCCGGGGTACTGCGTTTACGCCCTATTTTAATGACTTCCTTTGCCTTTATTGCTGGACTTATTCCGTTAATGTTTGCCTCAGGTGCCGGAGAGATCGGTAACAATACCATCGGTTCAGCAGCTGCAGGCGGCATGATTTTTGGGACAGTCTTCGGGGTTATTGTTATCCCGGGACTCTATGTGGTGTTTGCAAGCATGGCAGATAAGCGTCACCGCAGCGGTGGAAATGAAGAAGCGGCATTGACTGAATCTCTTTAACAATTAATGATGCGTAAAATTTATTACCCCGTTTGCATTGCTTTTTTGATGGTAGTCTTCAGTGGCTGCACAACACTCAATACAGACTTGTCCATCCCAAAAAGGGAAATGCCTGCCAGTTTCCAAAACCAAAAATACACCTCAACCTCAATTGCCAGCATCAACTGGCGCCAATATTTTGCTGACGCGCATCTGCTGAAGCTCATAGATACCGCATTAAGCGATAATTTTGATTTACAAACAGCTCTGCAACGAATTGAAATTTCACGATCAAGCGTAAAACTTGCCAACGGCGCACTGTTACCGAAAGTAAGTTTCAATTTAGGCGGCGGTGTGCGCAAATATGGCTTATACACCATGGATGGCGCAGGTAACGCGTCGACCGATATTACCCCTGGTCAAACCGTCCCCGTTAATCTACCTGACATGTATATTGGCTTGCAGTCATCCTGGGAAATTGATATTTGGGGCAAGTTGCGAAACCAACGCAACTCTGCTATTTCAAGCTATCTTGCAAGCGTTGAAGGTACAAACTTTGTCATTTCATCACTGGTCGCCTACGCTGCGCTTTATTATAACGAACTGGTGGTATTGGATAATGAACTTGACATTATCCGGCAGACCATCCAGAAACAACTGGATGCGTTGGAGGTCGTTAAGGTTCAAAAAGAAGCCGGCAGAGCAAATGAACTGGCGGTGCAAGAATTTAAGGCGCAGTTGCTTAATACACAGGCCTTGGAAAAAAATGTACTTCAACAAATCACCGAAACCCAAAATAAACTTAACTTCTTGTTAGGGAGGTATCCGCAACCCATTCAGCGGACGAAAGACAGCTTGTTCAAAGAACTTCCGCAACAAATTGCAGCGGGTTTTCCTTCGCAATTATTGGCTAACCGACCAGACATTCGTGAAGCGGAATTTCAAATTGAAGCCAGCAAGTTTGATTTAAAAGCAGCAAAGGCAGCGTTCTATCCGAATTTTAACATCACGGCAAGTTTTGGCTTTCAAGCCTTCAATCCCGAGTTTTTATTTTGGTCGCCTGCCTCGATTGCCTATTCCGTGATGGGAACTTTAGTTGCCCCAATCATTAACATGAATGCATTGAAAGCACAGTTTAATACCGCACAAGCAAACCAACTGACAGCCTTGTACAACTATCAAAAAACTGTTCTTAATGCTTACGTTGAAGTGGCCAATCAACTCTCCAAAATCCAGAATTTACAACAAATAAATGATCTAAAAACGCAACAAAACGAGGTACTGAAACAATCCGTTGCAACGGCTAACGAACTGTATAAATATAACAGAGCGAGTTATTTAGAAGTGCTTATTGCCCAACAGAGCGCCTTGCAATCCAATCTCGAATTAATCAATGTGACCAAGCAGAAACGTTTATCGACAATAAACATTTATAAGGCATTAGGAGGCGGTTGGAGGTAACAGAAGCACTCACTGTAATCAAAAAGCTAGAACCGAGGAACCAAGAAGTACTGGAATGTGTGCTAACGTTAGTATATTGTTTTTGATCTAAAAACAAAATCACTGTTTTTTAACCGCAACCGCAAATATGCCGCCCGGTAAATCCGACACAGCTTTCAGAATGCAATTTTTTAACAGTAGCTTTAACTTAAAAAAACATTATCGGTTTGAAAGAAAACCACTATGAGCCGTGACATGGGGACAGTTTATATAGTGCTTGCGGTGGCTGTGTAATGGTGATACTTTTATATGAAAATTGGTGCTTTAACTGCCAACTTTGCTACCGCTATGAAAAAAGTGAGTTAATCAATGTCTATCCTTCAAAGTTTGATACTTCACACACGCCTGCTGGAAATCGTCGGTGATTTGATACGCGTGAAAGCGCAAGGCGTTGCTTTCGGCGACCTTGCCATGGTTGAAAATGTCGACGGTGAGCTGTCCCTGGCCAAGGTGGTCGATCTCGACCGCGACATAGTGAGTTTGCAGGTGTTTGCCGGAGGGAAAGGCCTCTCAACCGATGCCAAAGTTAATTTTCTGGGCCGTCCTCTTGATGTTGTCTACTCTGACAACATTCTAGGCCGGGTTTTCCGGGGTTCAGGGGAGCCTATTGACGGTGGGCCTGAACTTCCAACTGATCCACGCATTCCAGTGGGCGGCCCCACAGTTAATCCGGTAATGCGGGTGATGCCGTCGCACATGATTGAAACTAAAGTGCCCATGATCGATCTGTTCAACTGCCTGGTTGAAAGTCAAAAAATCCCTATCTTCTCCGTGGCGGGCGAACCTTTCAACGAACTGCTGGCGCGTATCGGTTTTCAGGCCAATGCGGACGTTGTCATATTCGGCGGTATGGGCCTGATTTTTGATGACTATTATTTCTTTCGGACAGCATTCGAGGAACATGGCGTTTTTCACCGTACCGTAATGTTTGTCAATCAGGCATCTGATCCGCTGGTTGAACGTTTGCTGATCCCTGACATGGCGCTTGCCGTAGCTGAAAAAATGGCTGTTGAGGGCAAAAAGCGGGTGCTGGTATTGCTGACCGACATGACGGCCTACGCCGATGCCATGAAAGAACTGGGCGTCGCGCAGGAACGCATTCCCGCCGTTCGTGGCTATATGGGCGACCTTTACACTCAACTCGCCTCGCGTTATGAGAAAGCCTGTGATTTTAAAGGGGCGGGTTCGGTGACCATACTCAGCGTGACCACTATGCCGGGGGATGATGTCACGCATCCCGTGCCGGACAACACGGGCTATATCACCGAGGGCCAGTTTTATCTGCATGATGGCTTCATAGACCCCTTCGGCTCGCTCTCAAGGCTAAAACAGCATGTCGTTGGCATAGCTACCCGCGAAGATCACGCGCAGATTATGAACACCATGATCCGTTTTTATTCCGGCGCGGTGGAAGCGCAAAAAAAGCAGGCTATGGCTTTTGAACTGTCCCCTTTCGATGAGAAACTGCTCAAGTTTGGCCGTCTATTCCGCGAGCGGTTTATGGACATACGCGTTTCATTGCCGGTCATCGAAGCGCTTGATCTTTGCTGGCTGACGCTTTCCGAGTGTTTCGAGCCCAAGGAGCTGCTCATGAAGCAAAACCTGATAGATAAATATTACCCGAAACCTGCGCCGGACGTCGCAGAAGAAAGCGATGTTGTGGATAAAGTTGCGTAAACAGTTATGGCGAAGCTTAAACTTAGCAAACACGCATTGCATGATCAGCAGGAACAACTGAGGCTGTATCAGCGGCTCTTGCCTTCGCTTGACCTGAAACGCAGGCAGTTGACGATTGAAGTGCAAAAGGCCGAGGAAGACTATGCAGCCGCCCAGTCTGCCGTAGATGCGTTGGAAACCCGAATCGGCGATGAACTGCCTATGCTTGCCGACGTGGAATTTCGCCTGGGCGGCCTTGTCCACTTAAAGAGTTATAAAGTCACTGAACAGAATGTAGTCGGTGTCAAATTACCCTTTCTGGACAGCATCGACTGTGCTGTCGACGATTATTCCCGGCTTGCCACCCCCCCCTGGGTCGATACCCTGGTGCAACGATTGAAAGATGCGACGGAGCAGCGGATGCGCGCAGAAATTGCTGGCAAGCGGCTGAGTATTCTCAAAGTTGCGGTAAGGCGAATTTTGCAACGGGTGAATTTGTTCGAAAAAATCCTGATCCCAACCGCTAAACAGAATATTCAAAAAATACGTATTTTTCTTGGCGATGCCGAACGGGCCAGTGTGATCACATCCAAGCTTTCCAAGCAGAAACAGCAACAGCTACGTGAAGCAGAGGCCAAAGTGGAGGCGGAGGAAGTGTCATGAGCATTATAAGCATGCACAAGATCACGTTAATCGGCATGACTGCCGACCGGGACCGGTTATTGGCTGATCTTCAAAAAATGGGCTGCGTGCAGATTATTCCGCTGACATCCTCAAGCGAGGCAACCCCCAAGGCTGCGCCCGTTGCCGGAGCACGGGAGGCATTGAAGTTCCTGCACAATTATCCCCGGCGTAGACGCCAGGATCTGGATTTGCAACGCTTTAATGCCGTTGAAGTGGAGCATCATGTGCTGGAAGTGAGAAATCGCTTGCATAATCTTAAAGATGAGCGGGATTTTTTGATCAAGCGCATCCAGGATATGCGCCCTTGGGGCGAGTTTGTCTTGCCGCCGCTGGAGGAAATGGGTAATTTTCGGCTTTGGTTCTACGTGGTTCCGCATAAAGAATTGCCAAAAATCGAAGCGTCGGCCCCCGTTTGGGAAATTATCCGCCGGGATAACCGGTTTTGCTATGTAATATTGGTCAGCCAGGAAGAGCCTTTGGGGATGCCGGTTCCCCGCATCCATCTCGGAGGTAAGCCGCGGCATGAACTGCAAGCCCGGCTCGATGATGTGGAATTGGCCATTGAAGACACCCAGGCAGAGCGGGCATATTTAACCCGCTGGCATGATTTGTTCAGTCATGACATTAATCGGCTAGAAGATCTCGCCGTCTGTCATAGCGCGGCGGCGCAAACCTATAGCAACGACAAAGCCTTTGCCTTACACGGTTGGGCGCCCGCTGACAGTATACCGGCACTACAGGATTACTCAAAAAATCAGGCGTTTTACTTTTCATCAGAAGCTTCCACGCTAGAAGATAAACCGCCTACGCTCATGCAAAACCGGTCTTGGTTTAAAGCTGGCGAAGATTTGGTGACTTTTTACATGACCCCGGGGTATCGGACATGGGATCCCTCGGCGGTGACTTTCGTTTCTTTTGTGATCTTTTTCGCGATGATTCTCGCCGATGCCGGCTATGCCGCTCTCTTGGGGCTTGCTTTATTATTTATGTGGAAAAAACTGGGGCGGTCGTCCTCAGGCCAACGTTTTCGACCTTTGCTTTTATCGGTGGTAATCGCCTCCTTAGGATTTGGAGCGCTGGTCGGCAGTTATTTTGGCGTAACTCCGCCGGATGAATCCTTGCCTGGAAAACTCCACATTCTTGAATTGACCGACACCGACCGGATGATGATGATTTCCGTCGTGATCGGTTTATTCCACATCGTGCTGGCTAATGTGATGAATGCCTACCGTTACCCGCATTGGCTGGACAGACTGCCTTCAATGGGATGGATCGGCGTAATTTGCGGCGGCTTTACACTGGCGATTAGCGGCTCAATAACAGTACCTAATCTGCGCGAGCTGGGCATAGCCTTGATGGCCGTCGGCGGGCTGTTAATCCTGTGGTTTGCCGCTCCCCGGCAAAAACCTGTCGCGCGTCTCACTCAAGGCGTATTGGAGCTCACCCGGATATCCGGCGCATTAGGCGATGTCTTGAGTTATCTCCGGTTGTTCGCGCTGGGTCTAGGCTCCGCATCGCTGGCTATCGAATTTAACAGCATGGCGGCCGGCGTTCGTGAGGGATATCCAGTAGTCGGGATGTTCTTTGCTCTATTGATACTGATACTCGGACACGGGGTTAATTTAATTCTTGGCATTGCCGCCGGCGTCATTCATGGACTGCGGCTAAACGTGATCGAGTTTTTCAATTGGGGTCTCAAAGAAGAGGGAACCCTGTACAAACCATTTAAACAATCGGAGGATAATTCATGGAACCGTTAATTTTGGCCTTGGGCTGGATAGGTCTTTACGCACCCTTGGCACTGGGCGCGGTGGGTAGTATGATCGGATGTGCCCGTGCCGGCAGCGCTGCGTGTGGCGCTTTGCTGGAGGTCGAAAGTGGCTATGGCCGTTATATTGGCGTGGCGGCGATGCCGTCCTCGCAGACTATTTACGGCATTGTCGTAACCATGGCTTTGCGCCGTGATCTGACCCTCGAAAATTCCCCCGGAATTTTTGGCTTGGGTCTCCTGGCCGGACTGGCCATGTTGTACGGCGCTATTGCGCAGGGCAATGCTTCTGCAGCATCTATCAATGTTTCAAAAAGCAAACTGGAGGTTTTCGGCATATCTCTGGCTCCGGCGGCGCTGGTTGAAGGGTTTTCCGTTTTCGCTTTCGTCTTTGCTCTCGTGCTGGCTGCGGGAATTCCGAAATAATCTCGACGGGACTATTAACATGACAGAACAAGAGCAAATCAAAACCGGCGCTGGCGTACAGAACCTGGTTGACCGTATCCGTGATCAGGGCGTATTGGCCGCGACTGAAAAAGCGAACAAAATTCTAAGGGACGCCGAAGCGAAATCTGCAAAAATGCTGGCCGATGCCAAGCATGAAGTGGAGCGGATGCGTGAAAACACCCGCATTGAGATCGAGTCTAACCATGCGGCTGCGTTGGAAGCGCTAAAGCTTTCGGCCCGCGACACGATGCTTCAGCTCAAAGCCAAGGTGTCATCGGAGTTTGAAGTGTTTGTACAGCGGCTGGTGACATCGGCCACACGTGATGAGCAGTTTATCAAATCAATTGTATTGGTGTTGGCGAGCCATGTCCAAAAAGAACTGATCGAGGACAAGGAAATCCAGATTCTCATCTCCGACATGATACTTACGGGCCAGCCAAATGAGAAAGTGGGTGAACGCGCCAAGCAAACCATTCTTACCTTATCCAGCGAGATGCTGCGTGAGGGCGTCGAGTTGATCCCCTCCAGCGACATCGAAGGCGGGGCAAACGTGCGACTGGTTAAGGATAAATTGGAAATCGACCTTTCAGACAAGGCCATTTCCAAGCTGCTTTATCAACGCATGATGCCCCGTTTCCAATCAATACTGGAAGGCAGCGAATAAGCGCTATGGCGGACCCCTACATTACCCTTGTCTCCAGTCTTCCCTACCTGCCGCCATTCGAAAAAGCCGAGCGGTCGCCCATCACGCGGCTGCGTCTGGAACAGCGACTTCATGACCTGGAGCCTGGCGACGCCAGGCAACTGGCGTTAGCGGAAGTGCTGGCAAGCTGGCGAATGTCCCTTGCCAAGCCAAAGACCGATAAAGAGATGGTGTTGCGCTACCGTGCGGGGATGCAGGAAATAACCCAACCCGCGTTACGCGAATTTCTCGAATTCAGGATGGATCAAAAAACGATCCTTTCGGGTTTACGCCAGCGCAACGTGGTCTTTGAATCGTCATTTATAGAGCAGGTACATGGCGGGAGCCGCTGGGTGAATTTTATTGCGTCTCACTGGGATCATCCCGATTTCGGTCTGGCGGCAGTGTATCCCTGGATTCCCGAAGCCAGAAGTTTTCTTGAGGCCAACGATGCACGCGGCCTTGACCGTCTAATAATGGGCGTAATCTGGCAGCGGCTCAGCCGAATTGCAGAAAGCAACATATTTGGATTTGAGGCGGTGTTTGCTTTCTTTTTCAAATGGGACATCCTTCAAGCCTGGCTCGCACGCGATGCCGAGAAAGCCAAGAGCCGATTTCAAGAATTGATCAAAGAGGTAAAAAATGACAGCTGAACAACCGGTATCGAGAACCGCGAAGATCATAGGGGTCAAGGAAAGTCTTGTGCTCATCGAGGTGGACGAGGACACCCCGATTATGAAGAACGAACTGGGCTATGTCTGCGTAGGTGATGAACGCCTTAAAGCCGAGGTTCTCCGCGTTCGCCGGCGCACCGCCGACATGCAGGTTTTCGAGGACACGCGCGGCGTGCGTATAGGAGATACGGTGGAGCTGACAGGGGAAATGCTTTCGGCAGTGTTGGGGCCTGGTTTACTCGGACAGGTTTTCGATGGCTTGCTCAACCCCTTGCATGCCATTGCCGGCACCTATGGTTTTTTTCTTCCCCGCGGCGTCACCATACCGCCACTCGAACTGGGCAAGAAATGGCAGTTTGAACCCGGCGTCGCAGTAGGTGACAGGGTATCGCCCGGGGGCGTTATCGGAACGGTTCCCGAAGGTCAGTTCAAACACAAAATCATGGTGCCCTTTAATGAAACGGAACCTGTCGAGATCACCTGGATTAAGGGGGGCTCTCTGGGGGTTGAAGAGGTTATCGCCCGATATAAGCCCGGCAAGGGAGCTGAACGGGAATTGACGATGTCCATGCGCTGGCCCGTACGCAAGCCCATGCCGGAAGCCCTTATCCGCCGCCGTTATGCTGAACGCCTTTATCCTACCGAACCCATTACGACGGCGACCCGCGTTATAGATACGTTCTTTCCTATTGCTCAAGGCGGCACAGGCTGCATTCCCGGCCCATTCGGGGCCGGAAAGACCGTTTTGCAAAGCTGTATCGCCCGTTTTTCCACGGTTGACATCGTTATTATCGTTGCCTGCGGCGAACGGGCAGGCGAAGTGGTTGAGACCATCACTGAATATCCGGAAACTAAAGACCCCCGCACGGGCGGCACTTTGATGGACAGGACTGTCATCATTTGTAACACCTCATCAATGCCGGTCGCTGCGCGGGAAGCTTCGATCTATACCGGCATTACCCTAGGCGAATATTTCCGGCAGATGGGCTATCACACCCTGCTTATTGCTGACTCCACCTCCCGCTGGGCGCAGGCTATGCGCGAAACCTCAGGCCGTATGGAAGAAATACCCGGCGAAGAGGGGTTTCCGGCCTATCTCGATTCCTCGATAAAAAATGTCTATGAACGTGCGGGCGTTCTTCGTTGCCCGGACGGCTCAACGGGCAGCCTGACCATGATCGGTACCGTTTCTCCAGCCGGCGGCAACTTTGAGGAGCCGGTTACCCAATCCACGCTCGGCACGGTTAAAACATTTCTTGGCCTTTCAGCTGACCGCGCTTACCGGCGCTTTTACCCCGCCATCGATCCGCTTATTTCCTGGTCACGCTATCTTGATCAACTAAGCAGCTGGTTTACCAAAAATGTTGACGTAAACTGGGTGCGCGACGTCAAGTCCATGCAGGACTTGCTTGAGCAAGGCGACGTTATCTACCAGATGATGCAGGTCACGGGCGAAGAAGGCATCACCGAGGAAGATTTTGTCATCTGGCAGAAATCCTTGCTGCTCGACATGGTCTATCTCCAACAGGATGCTTTCGATGAAATTGACGCCTGTATGTCCAGGGAACGGCAGCTTGAAAGTTTTCATCTGCTCAAGGGGGTCATTGATGCCGCCTATAACTTTAAGGACAAGGATGAAGCCAGAAGCTTCTTCACCGAGCTGACCAGTTTTTACAAGAATTGGAACTACAGCGCCCCTGGCTCCACTGAATATGACCGCTACCGCAAGGAAATTGTGGATCTGGCAACCGGGCATGGTTACAGCGTAAGTTCACAAGCTTAACGTTTTGGAAAAATAGCGCATGGCGGCACGCGGCCCCTTCTAATTTAACGGAACTCATTATGATAAAGAAAAAATACATTGACCTTCTTCGAGTGGAACCCGGAAAAAAAATTAGTCTTAAGGACTATGATACCGGGTGGGCCCAAACCGAAGAATTTAAAGAAATTGGCAAGGACAACTTAAAGAAACGCGCCAGTGATATTCTGGAACAAAATCTGGAAGACTTGACTCTGATGCAGCAATTGCTGTACGCGGATGACCGCTACTCCCTGTTAATCGTTTTTCAGGCAATGGATGCAGCCGGTAAAGACGGCACTATCAAGCACGTTATGTCGGGAGTCAATCCACAGGGATGCCAGGTTTTCAGCTTCAAGAAACCCTCAGCCGAAGAATTGGATCACAACTTTCTTTGGCGCTATATGAAATGCCTGCCTGAGAGAGGCCGGATCGGCATATTCAACCGCTCTTATTACGAGGACGTACTTGTCGTTAAAGTCCACCCTGAACTACTCCAGAACCTGCCTGACGGAAAAAGGGGCAAGTCTTTCTGGGAAGACCGCTATGAAGACATCAACGCTTTTGAACGTCATCTGGAACGCAATGGCACGGTGATCCTGAAATTTTTCCTGAATGTCTCGAAAAAAACGCAAAAAGAACGCTTCATGGAGCGCTTGGACCGCCCTGAGAAAAACTGGAAGTTTTCGGTCTCCGACGTTGCTGAACGCGAGCATTGGGGAGACTACATGGACGTTTATGAAAACGCAATCAACGCCACCAGCACCAAATGGGCGCCGTGGTATATCATTCCCGCTGACAACAAATGGGCGACGCGGGCCTTAATTGCCGATATTATCGCCTCGACTCTGCGGGATCTCGACTTAAAATTTCCCGAAGTAACCCAAGCGCAGCTTGAGATGTTAGCTGAAGCGCGTAAGAAGCTTGAGGCCGAATGATAACAAGTTCTTCCAGAAACACTAATAATGTTCTGTCGCAGTCATTACAAAACGCCTATTTCGGACGAGTAAGAATGCCTATCCTTAAAACTGGGCGGATTTATCCTGCCAGCACATAACATTGCTCTGCAAAAGACATTTTATTTCCTTCCGAAATGATCATTTGACCCTTGCGAATCATGTGCACCAGTTCGATACCGGCCCACACCTTCCGGGCTGAGCGAAAGGATTTAATGTTGAGCATAGGACTGGTCACGCTTGATGGCACGATGATCTTGCTCGCGATATTGTTGAGATACGTAATGTGCCGAACCTCGATAGCCCGCTCCCGATCATGATTAATCCCATCGATGGCCGCCTTATTGGCCTCACTTTTATCCATCGTGACGTTTTCTGGATCACCGTTAATATGCCGGAAGCTCAATGGATACGCCGCGTACCAGCGAATGCACGCCAAGATTATAGCTATCGGAAAGCGCATTCTTTTGGTATCGAGCATGTCGAGTTACACCTTATTATTGAAAGACGGATAGAATAACCGAATCCGCTGCGCGATGGTGAATGAGACAAAACCCATTTTTGCGAAATCTAAAAAAAAATTTGTGAATCCGTTAGAATGAGAAAATTCAAAAATTTTTATTGCCAGGAAATGATGCCATCAATCAACATAGGCTTTCGAATAATCGTAGCGGTTTTATTCATTATTCCGCTAATTAGCGTGAATCTTGTTTATGCAAAAGCTAAACAAGCCATTAACATTGCTTATTTGACGCAAGAGCAGAACGCGCCGCCGCCTGTATCAAATTTGGATGTTTTCATTAAAAACAAGGGTGTTATAGGGGCAGAACTGGGTATTGATGATGACAATACCACCGGAGAATTTACCGGACAGCATTTTAATTTGAAAAAAATTATTGTGCCATTGGATGGCAACTTTGTTGATACCTTTAATAAAGAACTGGCCGGTAAATTTGAGTATGTTGTGATTAACCTGCCTTCAGAGCAGGTGAACCAGCTTGCTGATTTGCCCGCTGCAAAGCAAATGCTGCTCTTCGATGTGGCCACAAGCGATGATGCGTTACGCAACGGGCAATGCCGAAGCAATGTTTTGCACTTGTTGCCAAGCAGGGCCATGCGGGCTGATGCCCTGGCGCAATACATGATGAAAAAACGCTGGGATAAGTGGTTTCTGGTCGTTGGCCCTAATCAGGAAGACCGTTTATTTGCCGATGCTATAAAGCGAGCTGCCAAGCGGTTCGGTATGAACATAGTGGCGGAAAAAACCTGGGAGCACACTTATGACTCCAGACGCACGGCTCAATCGGATGTGGCGGTATTTACCCAAACCGATGATGATTATGATGTATTGGTGGTTGCTGATGAGCAAGGCCAGTTTGGCGAATATTTGGACTATCGCACCTGGATTCCAAGACCGGTTATTGGCACTCAAGGGCTGATTGCCACGGCATGGCATAGAACACATGAGCAATGGGGCGCTGTGCAGATCCAAAACCGCTTTAAAGAAAAAGCGGGGCGCTGGATGGAAGAGCAGGATTATGCGGCTTATTTAGCCGTTAGAGCCATAGGCGAGGCGGCTACACGCACTGGGTCCAATGAAATAAAACAGGTTAAGGATTACATATTGAGTGATGCGTTTGCATTACAGGGATATAAAGGCAATCCTTTATCCTTTCGATCCTGGGATGGCCAATTGCGGCAACCTGTTTTACTGGCAGCGCCCAGGTCGTTAGTGGCTGTCGCTCCAATTGAAGGGTTTCTGCATCCTAAAACCGAACTGGATACCCTGGGTTATGATCAACCTGAATCGCAATGTAAATGGGATAAATAAATGAGTTTGAAGAAAAAGGGTTTAAGTTTGTATTTATTATTGGTAGCGGCGGGAGCGGTTCATGCTGAAACCGTTTTTGTCACGCTGGAAAAAGATAATGCGCTGGCTGTCGTTGATCCGGTTGAGGGCAAGCTAATCAAAACGGTACCGGTGGGGCAGCGCCCCAGAGGCATTGCCATCAGCCCGGATAATAAGTTTTTGTATGTTGCGGCTAGTGACGACAATGCCATTAAAATTATTGATGCGGGGACCTTGAAAGAGATTGGAAAATTACCGTCTGGCGAGGATCCCGAGACGTTTGCGTTAAATCCCAAGGGTGACCGGCTTTATGTATCAAATGAAGATGATAGCATGGTTACTGTTATTGATGTTGCCAAGAAAAAAGCCATCAAGCAAATCAAGGTAGGCGTGGAGCCCGAAGGAATCACAGTTAGCCCTGATAATCACTGGCTTGTCAGCGCCTCTGAAACGACTAATATGGTGCATTGGATTGACACCAAAACCAATGTTGTCGTAGAAAATACCCTGGTTGACCCGCGTCCCCGCGCAGTCAGTTTTACGGCGGATAGCCAGCAACTCTGGGTGACTTCGGAAATGGCTGGAACTGTTATGATTCTGGATGCCAAGACTAAAAAGATCATCAAAACAATCAAAATTGAGATTTCAGGCGTCACCGCCGATAAAATTCAGCCGGTTGGCGTTGTCATCGATAAAGAAAGAAATCGGGGCTATGTGGCCCTGGGGCCTGCAAATCGTGTGGCGGTAATTAACGCCAAAACGCTTGAAGTGGAAAAAGTGCTGTTGGTCGGTCAACGGGTATGGAATCTGGCGTTTTCTCCCGATCAAAAGCGACTCTATACCACTAACGGCACCAGTAACGATATTTCCATTATTGATCTGGATAGTCAAACGGTCACCAAATCTGTCGGCGTAGGAAATTATCCCTGGGGCGTTGCAGTAAAACCATGAAGCCATCCATTGCATTGTCCATCGAGAATTTGAGTTTTTCTTATAGCACTAAGAAAGCGCTTGATCAGATTAGTTTTAAGATACGCCCGGGTGAATGCACGCTATTGCTGGGCCCCAACGGTGCGGGCAAGAGCACTTTGTTTTCGTTAATTACCCGTTTGTATGATACCCGGGAGGGTCATATCGAGTTATGCGGTTTCGATATTAAACAGCAAACCCGCCAGGCTCTGGCAAAACTGGGCGTGGTTTTTCAGCAAACTACCCTGGATATGGATTTGTCGGTCATGCAGAATTTACGCTATCACACCGCGTTGCACGGGATGGGCCGTAAGCTGGCCATGCAAAGAATCCAACAAGAGCTTGAGCGTTTGAACATGTATGACCGTCGTTTTGAGAAAATACGCCAGCTTAATGGCGGCCACCGGCGACGCGTGGAGATTGCGCGGGCACTACTGCATAAACCGGCTTTGCTGCTGCTGGATGAGCCCACGGTAGGCCTGGATGTGCCCAGCCGGCTAGCTATTGTTGAGTATGTGCATCAGTTGGCGACTGATGAAAAGTTGGCGGTTTTATGGGCTAGCCATTTAATCGATGAAGTTTATCCGGACGACCACTTAATCGTGCTGCATAAAGGCCGTATTAAAGCCAATGGCACGGTAAATGAAGTCTTGAAAATTACAGACACTGCAATGGTAAAAGATGCTTTTTACAGCTTGACGCAAGGAGACCAGGCATGACTAATCAGCCGGGAGCGGATTTGCATTTACCCGAAGGGCGCAGGGCAGGACAGCCCTGCGTGAACATACTTCATTACTGGCGTGCAATGTGGGGCATTATCGGACGTGAATTATGGCGTTTTGTTACCCAGCGTGAGCGCTTTATTTCCGCTTTGGTCAGGCCTTTGATCTGGTTGTTTGTCTTTGCGGCTGGATTTAGGGCGGCACTGGGGCTTGCCATCACCCCGCCTTATGAAACCTATATTCTTTATGAGGTTTATATTACGCCGGGCCTGATTGGCATGATACAGCTGTTTAACGGCATGCAGAGCTCATTATCGATGGTTTATGACCGGGAAATGGGCAGTATGAAAATACTTATGGTCTGCCCTTTGCCGCGCTGGTTTTTATTGCTCAGCAAATTGCTGGCCGGAACCGGAGTTTCTATTTTACAGGTCTACGTGTTTTTAGGCATAGCCTGGTTTTATGATATTCATGCCCCGTGGCAGGGATACTTGTGGGTATTGCCGACACTCATGTTGTCAGGACTAATGCTGGGGGCGCTGGGCTTATTGTTGTCATCATTTATAAAACAACTGGAAAATTTTGCCGGCGTCATGAATTTTGTCATTTTTCCGATGTTTTTTATGTCAACGGCACTGTATCCTTTGTGGAAAATGAAAGAATCCAGTGTGCTGCTTAGTAAGCTGGCGGAATATAACCCGTTTTCGCAAGCGGTTGAATTAATACGTTTCGCGTTGTACGGGCAGTTTAACGAGCATGCTTTTATCTATACCCTGGTTGCTTTCCTTGTTTTTATGGCGTCGGCAATTGTTGGCTACAATCCATCAAAAGGGATGATGGTGAGAAAAGGAGGTGGTTAAAGAATTCACCACATCATTAAACAGGGTATTTTTGTTACAAAATTTAGCGAACCAGTCACACCAAAAAAACAGAAGCCATGAGCTTGCCAAAAAAGGCTACGACTTCATTTAATCTTAAGGTATAGTTTGAAAACTGACAGGCAACATTCATAAAGCACTTGAAAAGTTTTTTGATCGTGGTAAGTTTACCCATTAAGTAGGCACGCCTAATTAAACTGCCTATTTTGAGTAAAAATGGATTGACAAAATAAAGAGGACTTATCTTGTTGCCAAGCCAGAGTTAAATAACGCGTTGAGCAATGATTCATCAATATAATAAATAAAATTACACTAATGTGAGGATGAGAAATGAGTAATGAAGAAAACGCCAAACAAGAAGAAAACGTTCAACTAGAAGAAAATGTTAAGCAAACTGTAGATTCGGCAAAAAATACTGCCGGTAATATGATTTCTTCATTCTTGAGTTTAAAAGAAAAAAATCCAAAAGTGTTTTTTGGGAGTATTGGCGGGGTAGCAATTCTGCTTGTTTTAATGATGACTATGGGCGGTGAAGGTTCTAAACCCGTTATCTCCGGGCCAGTCCTTAAAGATCTGGTTATAGGTCAACGCTACGTATTAAAGAGCGCTAATGCTTATGATCCAGTGGCGACAGTTCGGTTGGTTTCAACGCCTGGCACTATAGCGGCTTATGATGATACTGAAGAGAAAGATAGAACCGGAGTTTGCCAGCATATACCTCAAGGAACCCCCGTTTCCGTTCTGGAGTTCGCGGATGCTTATGGGAAGCAAAAAACCTATGCTAAAGTTAGAATTGAAGACGGCTCATGTAAAGGTAACGAGGCTTGGGCTTTAGCTATCGATGTCCAATAAAAATAAAATTTGACAGTATATTTAAACTATCTATAATACGCTGATAAATTTCAGCGCGGGAATAGCTCAGTGGTAGAGCACAACCTTGCCAAGGTTGGGGTCGCGAGTTCGAATCTCGTTTCCCGCTCCAATATAAAATGAAAAGCCGCGAACGTCGCGGCTTTTTTATTTCACCTTTAAGGCTGCGTAGCAAAATGGTTATGCAGTGGCCTGCAAAGCCATCTACGCCGGTTCGATTCCGGCCGCAGCCTCCACGGGTCGATTCAGACAGATTCAACGAAATACAAAAACCCGCAAGTCATAAGGCTTAGCGGGTTTTTTATTGCCCAAGGAGTGCAACAAGACACATTGACATACCGCCATTTATGGCGGTATAAGTGGCGGTATATTCAAATTTTTCGTAGCTTGTAACGTCATGCCGCTATAAAGAACGCCAAACCAACGCACGACAAGACATATTTAAGCTGCCCGATGAAAAAGGCATGTAATTACTTGTGCATCAAAACGGCAGCAAATATTTTAGACTTGATTACCGTTTTGCAGCTAAGCGAAAAACGCTGGCCCTTGGTATTTATCCAGATACGAGTTTAAAGCAAGCCAGAGATAAGCGAGATACCGCCAAAAACAACTTGCTGACGGTATAGACCCCGGAGAAAACAGAAAAGCTGTTAAGCTATCATAGGCAGAAAGCGCAACAAACAGCTTTGAAGTAATCGCCCGCGAGTGGGGAGCAAAGAAAGTTGATGCCTGGGACGATAAGAACAACCGTTCTAAACGAATGCTTGAAAGAAATGTTTTTCCTTGGCTGGGTAGCAAGCCCGTTACTGATATTTTGCCCGTCGACATATTATCTTTCTTGCATCGTGTTGAAGATAGAGGCACAATCGAGACAGCCCATAGTACCCTGCAAATATGCGGGCAGGTTTTCCGGTATGCAGTCGCAACGGGTAGAGTTGACCGTAATTTAACACCTGATTTACGCGGCGCTTTGCCACCGGCCCAAGGTGAACGCTTTGCATCAATCACCGAACCCAATCAGGTTGCTGGATTACTTCGGGCAATAGACAGTTATCAAGGCTCATTTTCCGCTGTTTGTGCCTTAAAACTTGCGCCTTTGGTGTTTGTCCGACCGGGCGAATTACGCGCCACTAATGGGGGGCATGTCGATTTTGAGGCGAAAGAATGGCGTTATTTTGTATCAAAGACTTCTGTACAGCATATCGTTCCGTTATCCACTCAAGCCGTTGCAAGATTGGAAGAACTTCACCCGCTTACTGGTCATGGGCGTTTTGTATTTCCGTCTGAACGCAATCCGCGCGGTGACAGGTGCATGAGTGAAAACACCCTTAACGCCGCTTTAAAAAGGTTAGGTTATGGTAAGGACGTGATGACGGCGCACGGCTTTAGGGCAACGGCAAGAACCATTCTTGATGAAGTTATGGGGATTCGGGTCGACTTTATCGAACATCAACTGGCACATGCCGTTAAAGACCCCCAACGGGAGAGCTTATTACGGGACCGCCCACTTGCCCGAACGTCATAAGATGATGCAAGCTTGGGCTGATTATCTGGACGGCTTAAAGAATGGGGCGCAGATAATTAACTTTAAACAAATAGCACGATAACTCCAGAGGTTGCGGCAATGCAAACATACCAGGTTTATTTAAAAAATACCGACTTGTGTTTTTTTAATGGGACAGCGTCATCAAGAGATGACGCTATAGCCCATGCAGAGGTGGAATATTATGAAAAATATCCGGAATGTGAAGGCGAAATTGTCGAATGGTCAGTAATTGAACAGGAATGATTAAACACGCTTTATCATCAAATTTAACCGGAGCATAAAAATGAAAGGGTACTACAAGGCCGATAGCATCAATGGAGTTTATTATTATGGTGATGTTTTTAGTGAAATAACTGAAGAAGTCCTAAGTGCTAGTGATTTTCAAGCGTCATTAAAAGGCTTGGGCGATGGTGAATCAATCATCACCTTTATTGATGAATCAGACCAAGAAATATTTGACGAAATAGAAGCAGAGTACGGTATTAATAAATAGCCGTATCATCAAATTTATCCGGATAGGCTTAGCGGCTTACAAGCTGGATTCATCCCCAGTTTCCGGTTATTCCCTTCAGGATGGCTTACGCTTTGATGGCACGGTAAATTTGTTCTCCACCCACCGCTCTCATCCTGAGCAACCAACAGCGCAAGAGTTTTTCGTCATCTTAAGGTGATCAAAAACCAGTCGCGTGTTTCGAACCAGTTCGCGTATTTTTTGCGCCACGCAGTCAGCACTTTTGGATTTGATGAGGCCGACGGCGAATCGGCGCAGCTGGGTGATGTTCTCGGGACCATGGCCGGTACTGATACGGCAGCGGTCTTCGTTGTAGTTCCAATCGATCACATAGTGGCAGCTGTTTTCAATGCCCCACTGCTCGCGGTTCGTCTTGAGGACTTTTGCGGCATTGGCCTTTTCCGGCTTGCAACTGGTCACTCCGTAAACGACTTCGTGAGCGTGTTCACCGGTTTTCTTTTTAATGCTTTCCCGTTCAATCACGAAGGCCTGGCCGACGTGGGGGAAATCCAGGTAACCGTTAAGCGCTGTGGTTTTCCGGATTTTGCGGATTTCGATGCGACCGTGATCGGCTGGGGCGATGCCGGTGAAGTGCATATTCTGGCTCAACCTGAACACCCATTCTGAACCAATCTGAACACCTATTCTGATTTAAGTTGAACACCGATTCTGGTTTCAAGCTGAACACTTTTCTGGATTTTCCAGAATTGGTGTTCAA
>JAQTPT010000104.1 GCA_028712795.1 Methylococcales bacterium | reverse complement strand
CAAAAAGTCCAGCAATATAGCTGATGCCGCCATAGAGAAACTTTAAGGCTTCGACCCCTGCATATAGACGTCTACTTTTCTCTGGCAGACGGTTATACAATTCTTGCATCTGTGCTTCAATTTCTTTGGCGTAAGGTTTTATCATTTGTTAATTTTGAAGAAAGTTTCTTTCGCGCAAAGTATAATTCTTAAACTGAATTTGCCTAAATTAATTTATGCTCATTCCTTGGTGTCCCTTGGATGAGCTTACCGAGATCATCCAAACGAGCATCCCGTATGCTTGCAGGAGCAATGTTTACCGCGCCCTCGTTGGTTTCGGCATCAACCAGGTGCCAGAAGAGAATAAGGCGCAAGCCAAGAAATTCAAGGAGTACGAGCCTGGATATCTTCATATTGACGTGACCTACCTGTTCGGATAATCGGCGCAGAACTTCCTCCGGTAATTCCAGCAATTCTTCTTCGGTCAGTTGCAGCAGATCGTGGTCGCTTAGTCTCATGGAGATTAATGTACAACTTTTTTAGCCAACTTTGTATGTTTTTGGCGTAGGGGGGTCTGAATAATTACTGACCCCATTCTTGATTAACTATAATCTCGGGCCTTATCAGGGCAAGCAAACAGGTGAATTATCCTTGTTTAGTCAATTAATCAATGGCTTATCCCTGGGTTATTTGCTAATGGCAGACCGTTACTACTGTACTTTTGCGATTATTGCATTGTTACAGGCAAAAAAGATTCCTGTTTTGTTTCAAAGTCATGCCAGTAAAAAAGTGGATTTTCGACGGGGTCAAAAATTAGGCGCAAATGATCATCTGGTTGAATGGCAAAAGCTAAAACGCAAACCGGTTTGGATGACTGGCGAGGCATACGCGGACTTGCCGGACACGATCACTGTACGCGAATTTTCGGTAAAGGTGCGTGGTTTACGTTACCACGCTTTTAGAGGCGAAAAAATACCCTAAAACGACAATAGCCTCTTTTTACCAACAAAGATGGCACATAGAACTCGATATAAGGGCCATAAAAACCCATAAGGGCATGGAGCTGTTAAGATGCAAAACACCGGAAATGGTTGAAAAAGAAATCGCTGTGCATGTGTTAGCTTACAATATCATCCGAGGGAATTTGGCCCAAGCAGCCGTTCTGCATAACAAAATCCCACGTCAACTGAGTTTTAGATCAGCCGTGCAAGTGGTTATTCAAGCTACGAAACAACTTATGGTATTAACAGGTCTTTTACTAAACAATGCGATGCAAGCGTTATTTAAAGCAATAGCATCAACACCCGTGGGCCTGCAAAAACGAAAGAACCAGCCCAGAGCCATAAAACGTCCTCCAAAACCTTATCCTTTGCTTATGATTCCAAGGCACGAGGCATGTGCAATACTTTGATTATCAATAATTAAATATTTAAGGTAGTAGTATTAGGGTCAGGGCTGGTTTGTCCAGCGTTTCAAACCGCTGCTGACGACTGCCCGGCATTTGCTTGAAGGGTTTTTGATTGGGGTCGGTCAATAAAGCACTAATACACTGATTCAACTCCGCCAAAGAAAAAGTTTGATGGCGTAAGTTAGCCTTAATCCAGCGTTCGACCAGTAAAACACCGGCTGTTGGCGCCGAGTGAAAATTGATATATCAGTCATTTACCCGTATTAAGTGCCCGATACCGGGCCAGATCTAGCGGATTGTCCAAATCCCACTGTTGTTTGAGCTCATGATAATGAAGATTATATTGCTTGATTCGAGTGCAGGTATGTTCAAAAACCAGCCCGGTTCCCCAGGGAATATTATCAAAGAGTTCCGGATGCGGATGATTAAGGCCAATCACCGCATAGCCGCCATCTTCTGCAGGTGCCAATACACAACTATCGCCCTTATTTAAAGCAGTTAACGCTTCCTCCAGATCCTGTTCTGTCAATGAGGGGCAATCGCAGCCAATTAGCAATGCGCGGGAGAAGCTATCAAGTGCCTGGTAAAATGCATTGCTCATCCTAGCGCCTAGGTTCTCCCCTTGTTGCTGTTGAAGAGTCATAGGATAAATTTGTGCCGACGCCCTAAAAAAAGGGTGGTCAGTTGAAGGCGCACACCAGAGCTCAACAGGGCATAAGTTACTTAATGTGGACAAGCGCAGAGTCCTTTCGGTAAGCTCAATATGCACTTGCATAGCCTGCTCAGCAGTTATTTTAGTTGTTAAACGGGTCTTAACCTGACCTGCAACGGGTGCTTTGCAGAAAATCATTAAAACAGCATCGGGGTATTTGAAAGTTAAATTCACCGCCGACGCAGAGCCTTAAATGGCAAGAGCAATAATTGTGCAAAACCTAGCTCATTTTGTTGTCGAAAAGGCGCTAAACCAATTGCCATGGCAGTTTGCGGCTGTCTGGGTTCGGCAATATAGGTTTTAAAAAGCCGATCCCAACAGGAAATGGAAAAGCCGTAATTACTGTCAGTTTCAATCGGAAAGGTTGAGTGATGAATGCGGTGCATATCCGGTGTGACAAGTAGCCAGCGTAACTTATTATCAAGCGTTGCCGGGATATTGATATTGCTGTGATTAAATGTTGCGGTACCGTTGAGAATAATTTCAAAAGCGATGACCGCACAAGGATTAGCGCCCATCAAATAAATGCACAGCACTTTGTAAACCATGGAAATCATAATCTCCAATGGGTGAAAGCGCACTGCTGTGGTGGCATCACATTCGAGGTCGGTATGATGCACCTGATGTAAATGCCAAAGCGGCGGCCATTTGTGCGAAACAATATGTTGGCAGTAAATGGCAAAATCAAGAAATAACAACGTGACACTAATTGACAGCCAATCAGGGGCAGCTAACCAGTTTAAAAGCCCCCAGCCATTGTTTGCGGCAGCAACGGCGCTTAAATAAGCAATACCGCCGATGGTCAAACGCATAACCGCTATATTGAAGACGGCAAGCCCAAGATTAACCGGCCAGCGTACTTTTCGGCTAATCTGTTGCATTCTTCTGGGATTGAAATATTCCCAGCATATCATGATGCAAAAAAAACCTAGCGAGGCTGTCAGACGAATGATGGTTTCCATGTTCCCCTCTTATTAGGGTTTGATATGAATGCTGGAGCAGATTATTCGCTCATGGCCGGGAAAATGCGCCTCCACAAATCACTCAATTTAAATTGAGTGATTACGCCATGAGTATAAAGAAAATCCAGCATTTGCGGGTCTGCCCCAAAGAAGTAACGCAGGCGTATACTCCACATCAGAAATATCGTCCTGTAAATGCCGTTGCGCTCCCAGCGCCTTCCAGAGCTGATAACTTTGGCTTTCAGGCAAATGGGTGGGCTGATTTTCTTCAGCGCTTTACATAGGGCGATGTCTTCCATCAAACTTATTTCGGGGTATAGGCCTGCCTTTTCAAATGCTCTGCGCGTGACGAAAATAACCTGATCGCCCGTTGCAATCCCCGTTAATCGGGAACGCAAGTTCATCATGCAAGCGATAACTTTTAACACGAAATGATTGCCGCTTAATTGCATATCAAAACGCCCCCATTGGGCGGTATTAATGATATTTTGTTGGATCAGCTGCAATGCGTTTTCAGGCAATCGGGTGTCGGCATGCAGGAATATCAATATGTCCCCCGTTGCCTGCCAGGCTCCGATATTCATTTGCTTGCCCCGCCCTTTTTCTGATATTGTCACTTTATCGGCTAACGGCGCAGCAAGTGTCCGGGTGTTATCGGCGCTTTTGCCATCTACCACAATAATTTCAGAGCGGTTCCTTAAAGGTTGCAAATCTATTAAGCAGGATTGAATTATTGCTTCTTCATTCAAGGTCGGGATAATGATAGAGAATTTCATTATCTTAACTCTGCTCCAGAACAACAATCGTATACTTGACTGTCGTGAAACGACGTTTGGGTTGCTGCATAGCTTTGTATGAGTTTGTTCCCCTCATTGCCATTGATGTGATTTTTATATCAGTAATAATTCTCGTCGTTTTTCTTTGTCCAGAGTGCTTCAGTTTCATTCTGCGGACTCTTGGTTTGAGCTTTCGGCCTATCCCGCGTTTCAAGTATTTGACCTTCCTTAATCCGAGCGATCCCGACAACAGCTCCCGGCATTGCTCTACATCCTGCATCCAGGCAGCTATCTGCACTGGTATTAGGTTTATTGGGTATTACAATAAAGGTGGCATCAATCATATGCCCAGTCCGCGCCATGTAGACTTGCTTCGTCAGTTGTTCAGGAAACCGGATAATCAACACATCAACCAAGTCCAGCCTTTTAAGTCTTTCGCGAAACGTCCACCCCGTTTTCGAAACCGGCACTTGATTTTCTAATTGCAAACCCAGAAAAAGCATGAAGCTGAACCGGTCCCGAATTTGATAATCGACGCCATCATCTGATAACCTATGCCTGTGTTGGAGCCCAAAATCTTGAACATCACCACCACATCGAAAGGTTTAGCGTCCGCCTGACTTTTTTGAGGCGGATTCAAGTTCGATGTGCAACATCTACTGCTACCCCAAAGAATACCTCATGCGGGGTTCTAAACCCAAACACTTTTCGTGGCCGGCGGTTTTTCATGGGCCGACTCACTATCTATGAACTCACTGGTATTATCTCATTTAACCGCCATTACTTCCCGTCAAAAATCGAAGCGAGATTGGCTAGGAGGCTGTCCGAGCACTAACGGTTAATTAATTCGCCCAATATATAGTAGCTTAAAAGTATTAAAAAATACTACATATTGATAGCCACTGACGGACAGGTTAGTTATCGGACAAGCTTCTAGTAGAATCGAGCCTTCTTGCTGGCGAGTGCATTGATGCTCGAAAATCATGACCCCCCAAGCCGGTTAACGCAAAAGAATATTGATGTTTGACTCGTTTAAAGCCGACTCAATTAGTACAATTAAGGACCTAATGTTACGACTACTTGGCTTCAGACAAAACAATCTAAATGAACCGCACCACATAGCCAAAAAAAGTTGGTATATCGTGTTCTTTCAATAGTCCAGTAATAAAAATATAGTCCTTTATTTATCAGTAAGTTAAGATAAAAATAGCGAGTATTGTGACGATAAAATGCGGCCTGTACATATAATATATGATGCAATTACCTCATTTTTTTATTTATAGTTTTGACACGGCACACAGTCTCATGATAAAAATTACACCGTTGTTTAAAGATAATTCGACAACCAATTCAAAAAAGTTTGATTTTGAATTGCTCCCTTGAGGAGAGGGAATAATAAATATTAATAACTATAGAGGATTTTAAAATGGCTGAAGTACAAGAAAAAGATAACACTTGGGTAATCGTTGGCGTTTGTATCGCTGCAATTGTTCTTTTAGTTGTCCTGTTGAAAAAAGACGAAACCAAACATTTGCAAAGTGGCGCGGTTCAAGCTCTTCAACAAGAAACATTCTCTAAAATTGAGAAAAGACATACCTCAAATACCAGCACTGCAAAAGAAATTTCAGGCAAATAAAGTACTGCCCCTCCTCGCTTTATATCCTGGCGGGGAGGGTGTTTTATTATTTGTACTCGCCTGCTTTTCAAAATCCGATCTATTAGGCTAGACAAATATGCCGCATCCTCCTGGTCGGCTATAAATCTTTTGGTAGTTTTGATCCGATAGATAACTATTACAGCATTGAGGCTAACAGCAGAGTTTCGAAGCTCGTGATGGCTTGTGTGCATCAAAGCTTACTGGTTCTCAATAGATTGCATCAAAGACTTACCCAATCCGTTTTCAGGCTACATTTATCTGTGGAGTTTAGTTACATCGCATGAATCTATACTAGCGGAAATATTTAACCGGGATTAAGTATGCCGTTCGGCTCGAACTGGGGTTTAATGTTGTGCATCAAATCTAACGGGTTCAAATCAAGTCACCTTTCGGCAACGTCTCTTTTTTCCAGACCACCAGCCGGTGTCAGCCAGACCAGAAAATAGGCAGTCAGAGTCGAAGTGTTAGTCAATATATTCAAAAACTGTGACGATTTGTTTTATGCCAGGTTGGAGTTTGGTAACGTTAATGACAACAGCGCCTTCATTTCTGTGCACTATTCCCATTAGGTAAACTGTGCTGTTTTCAGTGATGACTTTTACCATGGCTGGATCAAAATCGGGGATGGTTCGGATTTGATTGAGCCCTTTTTTAACTGCTTCAGTTATGAATTGATCATTAACGCGTGAACTGGAGTCACTCGGTGGGGCGATAATTAAATTATCGTGTAGCAGTTTTATATTGGGAACAACCTGGACAATAGAAATAATTTTTTTTCTAAGCTCTTCACTTGGCGCTTCACCAGTTACAAGAACCGCGCCGTTATAAGCTGTTATAGTAATGTGGCACTGATTTAGCAAATCATCATCAGAATTTAACTCTGAGTAGGCCTCTGTTTCAATCTCTTTATCAACCACAATTCCTTCACGGGTTCGGCGGTCTTTTAATAACGACTGTTCGGACATTTCTTCGGGGGCTGTTGTAACGGTCGAGCAACCAGTTATCAACAGGCTATCGAATAATAGAAAGAGCAAAACGAATTTATTCATGGCTTAACCTGGTAGTGTGTCATCCGAATAATTGATGGTCGATCAAGTCGCACAAGCAATGGGTAATCAGTGCATGAATTTCCTGAATGCGTGAGCTTGAGCTTGATGGCACGCGAATTTCTATATCTGTTTCATAGAGTAGCGGTGCAATCATGCCGCCATTATTACCTGTCAACGCTATAACCGATATCTCTTTATCATGAGCTGTGGCAATCGCTTTGGCGATATTCGCTGAATGGTTGCCATCGGTGTAAGCCACTAAGATATCTCCGCTTTGTCCTAGTGCTCTCAGTTGTTTCGAGAACACATCTTCAAACTGAAAGTCATTGGCTATTGCGGTGATGGTTGCTGTGTCCGTGGTCAACGCGATGACTGGCAATGAGGGGCGGTCGCGCTCAAATTGGTTGAGCATAGCTGATGACAGCAGTTGAGCGCATGTTGCTGACCGGCCATTGCCGCAGGCCAGTATTTTTTTATCATTCAGTAAGGCTGAAACGAGCCGTTGTGAGGCATACTCTATCAGCTCACAGACATAGGTCATAGTATCCTGTTGGGTTTGGATGCTGTCAGAGAAATGAGTAATGATTCTGTCTTGTAAGCTCATAGCCGGATGATTAATTTAAA
>JAQTPT010000045.1 GCA_028712795.1 Methylococcales bacterium | reverse complement strand
GGCCGGCCGGAGGCGCTATCCAGAGTATCGGCGCCCTCTCAAACCGGAGATGGAGCCAAGCGCTCGCGGTCAATAATAACCAGGAGGTGGTGGGTGTTTCTTCTGATGGTTATAGCAAGGAACACGCTTTCCTGTGGACGGAGAAAGACGGCTTGCAGGACCTGAACGACCTGCTGACGTCGAACTCCGGCTTCGAGCTTACCCACGCCATCGCGATCAGTGCGCAGGGCCTTATCGTCGCAATCGGTCATGATAAAGTTATACATACCGCTGCGAGCTCTCATGAGACGCATGATCTTCCACTTCGAATCTTCCGTTTAAAGCGCCCGTCCGGAGGGGCTCACTAATGTCAATGTCGAACCGAAATCCGCTTTTCGCCATCATCGCCGCGTCTCTGTTCGGGTTGTGCTTCGCTACCCCGGCGCGTGCCTTACCCAATGTTACCGGGCAGTGGTCGCTGGTTGCGCCGCTGCCCTATTTTCCGGTCCACGCCAACCTGCTGCCCAACGGCAAGGTCATGATTTGGCCGGGCGATGGAGTATCCGGTAATGATCCCCGAACCTGGGATCCTGCCACCCAGATCGTGTTGCCTCTCAGTAAACCGGGCATCAACATGTTCTGCATAGGGCACACGTTTCTGGCTGACGGCTCTCTCTTCGTGGCCGGCGGCCATATCTCTAATTTCGTGGGTCTGTCACGTGCCGCCAAGTATAACTATGTAACCGACACCTGGACCAGCTTGCCTGATATGAACGCGGGCCGCTGGTACCCGACCACCACCGCTTTGGCCAACGGCGATGTGTTGACGATTTCCGGCGATATCGACACCACAGTCGGGGTCAACCCGCTGCCGCAAGTGATGCAGGTAAAGACGGGAACCTGGCGGGATCTGACCGGTGCCCAGCTCACCGTGGACGATTACCCCCGGATGTTCCAGGCGCCGAACGGCAAGGTCTTCTATGCCGGGATGTCGGTGACATCCCGCTATCTGGATACGTCGGGGACTGGCCACTGGAGTTTCGTCTCGACGCGGCTTGGCGTAAACCAGGACTACGGGTCGGCGGTGATGTACGCCCCCGGCAAAATCCTGGTGGTGGGCGGCGGCCAACCGCCGGTGAACAAAGCTGAGGTCATCGACCTCAACCAGGCATCCCCGAGCTGGCGCGCCGTCGGCGCCATGCAATATGCCCGGCGCCATCTCAATGCAACGCTGTTGCCCGATGGCAAGGTACTGGCTACCGGCGGCACCGCTTCGACCACCTTCAATGACCCCACCGGCCACGTGGATGCGGCCGAGCTGTGGGATCCGGCCACCGAAAAATGGACGACGCTCGCCAGCAGCTCTGGAATTGCCCGCGTGTATCATTCTACAGCGCTCCTTCTGCCGGACGGCCGGGTTTTTAGCACGGGCGGCAACGGGCACCCGGATGTCGAGCTATACTCACCGCCGTATCTGTTCAAGGGAGCCCGGCCGGCCATCGCGTCGGCGCCGGACAGCATCGTTTACGGGCAGTCTTTTAGCGTTGGAACACCGGACGCCGCCGCGGTCACCAAGGTCACCCTGCTGAAAATTGGCTCGGTGACCCACGCCTTCAATCAGGGCCAGGTCATTAATGACCTGCAATTTACGCGGACCACAGGGGGCCTCAGTGTCCTGGCCCCTCCAAGCAGCAACGTTGCGCCCCCCGGCTACTACATGCTCTTTATACTAAACGGAAACGGCGTCCCGTCCGTGGCCAGGTTCGTCAAGATCAGCGCGGGCCCCAATCCGACGGTTTCTATAAGCACTCCCGCCAATAGCGCTACTGTTGCAGGCGCTGCTGTTGCGGTCGCGGCCAGTGCGTCTGACAATGTCGGCGTCTCGGGCGTGCAGTTCAAGCTCGACGGCAACAATCTCGGCGCCGAAGATACCGCTTCTCCCTACACTATCTCCTGGAACAGCACAACCGCCACCGATGGCGCGCACACGCTCACCGCAGTCGCGCGAAATGCAGCAGGGCTTACGACAACAAGTCCTGGCGTGAGTATAACGGTCAACAATACCACGAAACTCCCCGATGTCATTGTCACCTCGCTCTCTTATGCCAACGGCATCTTCACGAGTACGGTGATGAACCAGGGTACCGCAGCGACCCCGGCAGGCGTAGCTGTTGGCGTAAGGTATTCGGTGAATGGTTCCGCTAAAACCTGGGGCTCCGTAACGGGGCCCCTGGCTGTTGGCGCCTCCGTCACTATCGGCACCAATGGTGCACCCTACGCCATTCCGAGTGGCAACTATACGATGACAGCTTTCGCCGATGACGTAAACCGCTTTGCGGAGCTGGACGAAACCAACAATCAGCTTTCCAAGCCAGTTTCCGGTGGAGTAACCGATACCCAACCCCCCACCGTTTCTATAACTGCCCCTACAAGCAATGCTACTGTTACCGGCTCTGCTGTCACGATCTCTGCGAACGCAGCGGACAATGTCGGCGTCGCCGGGGTCCAGTTCCTGATCAGCGGCGCCTATTCCCCTCCGGAAGATACAACAGCGCCCTACGCTATCGCCTGGGACAGCACGGCTGTAGCCGATGGCATCCATACCATCAAAGCCGTAGCGCGAGACGCTGCGGGGAACACGACGACAAGTACTGGCGTGGATGTAACGGTCAACAATACCACGAAACTCCCCGACGTCATTGTCACCGCGCTCTCCTACTCCAATGCCAACGGCACCTTCACAAGTACGGTGATGAACCAGGGTACAGCAGCGACTCCCGCCGGCGTATACGTTGGCGTAAGGTATTCGGTGGATGGTACCTATAAAACCTGGGGCTCCGTAATCGGGCCCCTGGCTGCAGGTGCAACCATCACTATTGGCACCAATGGTGGATCCTACGCCATTCCGACCGGCACCCACACGGTTACAGCTTGGGTCGATGATGTCAACCGCTTTGCGGAGTTGAACGAAACCAACAACCAGCTTACCCGGTCAATTACCATTCCATGACACTGCTCCGCCAACGACGTCAATGTTACAGGTACTGAGGTGATGGTCTTTGCCAGACCCTATGATAATGTCGGCGTCTCAAGTGTGCAGTTCAAGCTTGATGACGCCATATCTGGACGGACCAGCGTCATGGCAGTACCTTGTATTCGAGTTTCGCGCGGATGAATTTTCATAGCATGGAGCAGAAACTCTCAAAATCGATGGAGTCCCTTCAAGAACATGAAATAGCCAGCCTGCGGCCGATAGCCGCTGTTTTTGCGGAATACCCAATGCCTTGTCTGGCTGAGTCCTTTAATCCATTCAAGAATTTGAAACGGACAGGAAAAAGCGCGCTGGGCGGGCTTTTGATCAATCCCCTGTGGATGCCCATTTTTTATATGATGGGCATGCAAATGCATGAAGAAAAAAACCTGGGCGTTTTGAACAGAGCGATTATCGGCGTTGAACAGAAAATATCTCCTCATAAATAGCGTATATTTCAAACCCCTCCCGGCAATTAGGCGGGGAGGCACGCTCAGGCCATGAAATGAATTAATGTCATTGGATTTGTTGCAATCCGTGCTTATAGCCGGTTGGGGTTTGCACCCTAACCGGAACGTTTTAAGACTCCGCCGATTCACAAAACGTGAGTGAGGGGGTTGCAAACCTCGTCAGGCTTTGATTGCCGGTACGATACAGATTTGACTTATGACGCTGGATTTCCTATTGCTGGGCCGAACCCGCAGCGCAACTATTACCTTAGCCGCTTTACCGTAGCTCATCTCAACTCTTTTACCCCTGCCATGTCTGAAGAAGCCCTGCAACGTATTGCCAAAAATAAAAAAACAAAAAATCCGGCGCTGGACCTGTCTGGTTGTGGCTTGACCACCTTGCCGTCTGAGTTGTCGGAATGTGTGTGGTTGACCGAGTTATACTTGTTCTATAATGTAAAATTACATGATTTGTCAGCCCTGACTGTCTTGACCCGCTTGCAACAGCTTAGCTGTTCCTTCACTGGAATCGCCGATTTGTCCCCGCTGGTAGTCTTGACCCGCTTGCAACAGCTTGAATGCTCAAGAACGCAGGTCGCCGATTTGTCCCCGCTGACAGCCTTGACCAACTTACAAATACTTAGCTGCTCGGGCACGCAGGTCGCCGATTTGTCCCCGCTGTCAGCTTTGACCCGCTTGCAAAAACTTTACTGCTCCGGCACGCAGGTCACCGATTTGTCGCCGCTGGCAGGCTTGACCCGCTTGCAACAGCTTGACTGCTCATGCACGCAGATCGCCGATTTGTCACCAATTTTTCCTCTGATCCAGCAAGATATCCCCGTAATTTGGGAAACAATTTATGTTACAAGAAGTGAATTTATTCGCGTCGAAGACTGCCCCCTCATCTGCCCGCCCATCGAAATCGCCCGCGACTCCCCGCAGGCGGTGCGCGATTACTTTGAAGAACTCGGCGAAAACAGCTACCGTCTCAATGAGGTCAAAGTCATTTTTCTCGGCGAATCCTTTGCAGGTAAAACCTCGCTGGTGAAACGGCTTATGGGGAAGCCGTTTGACAAAAAGGAAAGCCCGACGCACGGCATCCGCATCCGGAAAGCGCCGTTTACAATGGACGACGGCGAGGTAGTCACGGCGCATTTTTGGGATTTCGGCGGCCAGGAGGTCATGCACGCCACCCATCAGTTTTTCCTTTCGCAGCGCAGCGTCTACGTTCTGCTGCTCAACAGCCGCAACGATGATCAGGCCGAAAAATGGCTCAAACACGCCGAGAGTTTCGGCGGCCAATCTCCCGTGCTGGTGGTATTGAACAAGATCGACGAAAACCCATCCTTCGAAGTGGAGCGCAAAAGCCTGCAAGAGAAATATCCGCAAATCCGGGCCTTTTTCCGGCTGTCCTGCGCGGAGGAAAACAACATGGGTTTCGTGGAATTCCGGGAAGCTCTGCGCCGGGAAGTCGACCGCTCGGATACCCGCCGCACGCCTTTTCCGGCGCACTGGCTGGAAGTGAAGGAATATTTTTCCGCTATGCAGGCGGACTATATCGAATCGGCGGAATTCCGGCGGGTTTGCAGGGAAAACGGCGTGACGCGGCCGCTCAGTCAGGATGTGTTGCTGCAATTCCTACATGATCTTGGCGTGGTCATCAATTTCCGGAATCTCCAGTGTTTCGACACCCAAATCCTCAATCCGCTTTGGCTGACCAACGGCGTTTATCGCATCATCAACTCCCGCCTGCTTGCAGACAACGGCGGCCTGCTCAGGGAGGCCGGCTTTGACGCCGTCATCAATGACCCGCGCTATCAAAAAAACGACACCAGCGAAAGACAGTTTAATTATCCAAAAAACAAACTGCACTACATCGTGCGGGTGATGCAGGAGTTTGAACTGTGTTTCATGCTCAATGAGCGCGCTTACGTTGTGCCGCAATTGCTGCCTGCCGCCGCCCCGGATTTTCAAGCACAGGGCGCCCTGCTGCGGTTCGTGATCCAATTCCCCGGTTTTTTGCCCAACAGCGTTTTTCCCCGGTTAATGGTCAAACTGCACACCTTCATCCGCGGCGATGAACGCTGGCGCACGGGCATGGTGCTGCACAAACCCAATGTGTTCAATGCTCTGGCGCGGGTGCGTTGGGACAAGGAAGACCGGAAAATTCTGGTGGACGTGTGCGGCGAAGAGCGGCGGCGTTTTCTCAGTTTTATCCGCGAAACGGTGAAGGAAATTGTGGCGGATTTTACCAATCTGGATTTTAAGGAAAAGGTGCCGGTTCCGGATTGTGACGTTTATATGGACTACGATGACCTCGTCGTAGCCGAAAAAGAAAGAGTAAAAAAGATTTTTGTCGCAAAACTGAAAAAATGGGTGGCGATATCCACCCTGCTCGACGGCGTGGAAGAACCCGCCATGCGCGACAAAACGGAGCTTGTGCCGGTCAAGGCCTTTGTCTCTTATGCCCACGCCGACCTCGAATACCTAAAAGCGCTCCGGACTGCCCTTGCGCCTTTGATGCGCCTCCGGAAACTCCAGCTCTGGGACGACCGCGACATCGACGCCGGGGAGGAGTGGCGCAAAGTGATTTTTCAACAATTGGAGGAGTCTGACATCGTGTTATGTTTGGTCAGCGCTGATTTTGTGGCTTCCGATTTTTGCTACCAACAGGAATTCGGCGCGGCATTGAAGGCGCATGCCAACAAAGAAAAAACAATTATCCCCATTATGCTCCGCGAAACCGACTGGCAAGACCTACCCTTGTCCAAAATCCAGGGCTCCCCAGGCGAATGGATTACCTCGGCAGCCAACAAGGACGAAGCCTGGACGAAAGTGTCGAAGTCGCTTCGCCCAGTACTTGAGCAGGCGAAGGAGCGGAAACGTACATTGCTTGAGAAAGATAAACGGTAGCTAACGAAGAGCACATAAAATTAACTGTAGGGCAACCACAAGGGATTGCCCCCACATATCAATTCAAGCAAATCTTATTTTGGGATTTCAGTCATGGGTTCTTTGGATTAGTCAATTAACTGCATCCAACGCTAAACGGATTTCTACGGCACATGGCGTTGACTAGGCAATCAGGGTATTAGCGGTTATCATATAGCGATACGCTCATCAATGCCTTGCAGAGAGTCTCTGGCCTGATTGGCGTAATCCTCATTGGCTTATTTTTTCCTCTGTCCTTACAATTGCGTGGATCGGAGGAGTGTTATCCGGCAACGCCAACAATTGTAACGGAGATTGATTTATGGGTATTTCATTAAGTAAAGGCGGCAACGTCAGTTTGTCCAAAACAGATCCTTCGCTAAAAAATGTGATTGTTGGTCTGGGATGGGATGCAAGACCCACCGATGGCGCGGATTTTGATCTGGATGCCAGCGCTTTCATGGTCAAGGAAGATGGTAAAGTCAGATCCAACAGTGATTTCATTTTCTACAACCAGACTAAATCTGCCTGTGGTTCGGTCGAGCACACCGGTGATAATCGCACAGGCGCCGGAGACGGCGATGACGAAGCGGTCATTGTCCTGCTTGATAAGGTGCCAGCAGACGTGCAGCGGGTTGTTTTTTGCGTCACCATCCACGATGCCGATGTGCGCAAACAAAATTTCGGTCAGGTAAGCCACGCTTTTGTCAGGGTCGTTAATAAAGATTCCAACACCGAAGTCGCCCGTTACGATTTGAGCGAGGACGCCTCCATTGAAACGGCAATGATCTTCGGTGAAATTTACCGGCACAGCGGTGAATGGAAATTTAAAGCCGTGGGGCAGGGATACGCAGGCGGATTAGCGGCCTTAGCAAAACAATATGGTATTGATGTTTAGGCGATTTCCGGCAAAGAATTTACCCAACTTTCTGGTCTTTTTATCCATTTTCTGCGTTGTAAAAAGGGTTACATAGCTCGCTATGCGCCCCTTTTTACGCCTTGAAAATGAATAAAAATCCAGCGCAATTTGGGTATATTCATTCTTGGAAATCGCCTTAATCAGCAAATCTACAATCACTTAATAATAACAGGAGATACTCATGGCAATATCACTTAGCAAAGGCGGCAACGTAAACTTAAGCAAAGAAGCCCCGGGATTGAATAAAATCGTCGTGGGTTTAGGGTGGGATGCGCGCGCAACCGATGGCGCGGCATTTGATTTGGACGCCAGTGCGTTTTTGGTCAAGCTGGATGGCAAAGTCAGGACGGACAGCGATTTTTGTTTTTACAATAATAAAATTGTTGCCGACGGCGCGGTTCAGCATGCCGGAGACAATACCACGGGGGCTGGCGAGGGTGATGATGAAACAATCAAGGTTGAATTGTCCAAAATCCCTGCTGATTTGGACAAGGTTGTTTTCGCGGTGACCATCCATGAAGCCGAAACGCGTAAACAGAATTTTGGTCAGGTCAATCATGCCTTTATTCGCGTTGTGAACGAAGAAGGCGGTCAGGAAATCGCCCGTTATGATTTGAGCGAAGATGCTTCAATTGAAACGTCAATGATCTTCGGGGAAATTTATCGTATAGGCGCGGACTGGAAATTTAAAGCCGTTGGCCAAGGTTTTGCGGGTGGTCTTGGGCCTTTGGCTTCGTCTTTTGGCGTAAGTGTTTAAGTCATTAACGCATAACTATTCATCCAGGTATCTGCCCGCTCTCCAGCAGGTTAGCGGGCTTTTCAACATTAGCGTATAAATTTTTGGAGCATTCTTTTTATGGCTATAAATTTACAAAAAGGGCAAAAAATATCCTTGTCCAAAGAATCCGGTGGAACGTTAAGCAAAGTGGTTATGGGCTTAGGCTGGGACGCTAAAAAAACCGGCGGCGGACTATTAAAAGGCATGTTTGGCGGCGGCAGTAGCAGCAGTTCTATTGATTTGGATGCGTCCTGCGTATTATTCAATGAAGAGAAAGAAGTGCTGGATACCGTCTACTTTGGACAGTTGAAAAGCCGCGACGGCAGTATTGTGCATACGGGTGATAATCGTACCGGCGAGGGCGACGGTGATGATGAACAAATTATTGTTGATTTGGATAAAATTCCCCTGGCCGTTAAATCATTGGTGTTTACGGTGAGCTCCTATACCGGCCAAACTTTTGATACGGTTGAAAATGCCTATTGCCGTATCGTTGATAACAGCAATAAAAATGAAATTGCCCGTTATACGTTAAGTGCGCAAGGTTCGCATACCGCTCAAATTATGGCTAAATTGTACCGCCATGGCGGTGAATGGAAAATGCATGCCATTGGTGAAAATGGCACCGGTCGAACCATTGCAAATATACTGCCGCAAATTGTTGTTCATTTGTAATGCGGATTTGGTTTAACAAAACGTTTTCCACCATCAGCGCCGTCTTTACAGATCTTCGTCAGTCAACTCCGGCGGGCGAAGTCACCTTGATTTGCACCCACACGCACACAACGGCTTCGGCTTTTTTGGCCGCTGACGAAAGCCGTCTTGAGCCTGCCGAATTAACAGGACTGGCCTACGTTGAATGGTGTGTGGATTTTTGCCGTCAGCACGACGTTAACTTATTTTGGCCGGGCAAAGAAGCCGCGCTTATCAGCAAATATCATGTGCTGTTTCAGTCGATTGGTACGCAAGTTATGTCGGTTGCCGATTATGACACGCTCACTTTGCTGCATGACAAGGCGATTTTTTACACCGGCTTGAGCCCAGATATCGCACCAATCATGGATTTTATTGCTGTCAATAACCGTGATGAATTTGACAGTGCGGTTACAACGCTATCGGCAAAGCATGAAAAATTGTGTGTTAAACCTGCTGTGTCGGTATTTGGCTTGGGCTTTCGGGTTTTAGACACGCAACGCGACAGCATTACCCAATTACTCAAGGGTGTTGAATACCAGATTCCGATGCAGGAGTTGCGGCAAGGCATGAATAATACGCCTGAATTCAACACACTGCTGGTTATGGAGCATCTGGGCGGACCTGAATGGAGCGTCGATTGCGCGGGGCGATACGGTGAGTTGCTGTGCGCCGTGCAACGAAAAAAATCGCTGCTGGCGGGGTTCGGACAAGTCATAGACAACAATGCCAAAATTCATGGCATGGTTGGCAGATTAACAGCACATTACCGGCTTAACGGTTTATTCAATATCCAGTTCAAGGAAGGCGTGAATGGGCCGCGATTATTGGAAATCAATCCGCGTCCTTCCGGCGGTTTCGGCATGGCGTGTTTATCAGGCGCTAATTTGGCGCATATCGCCTTGCAGAGTATTAAAGGTGAAACTGTTCAGTCACCTAAAATTCGATATGGGCTAAAGGTGACTGAGATAAATACGCCAGTGGTTTTGCAAGAAGTGTAATGGGCTTTTCAATTCCAGTAAAAAATAGCGCTGTGAGCAAACGCTTTTCAAATGCATTAATGCGATTAGCATTAACCAGTTTTAAATCATGCCTCTCAATAAAATAAATTCATTCGTTTATACCTATATCAGATTCATCGAAATGGTCGGTGTACTCATGCGGATTTTCAGTTTCTCGTTGGTCAGTTGGATGGGCCCGGAAAGTCCGTTTTTGTTTGTATGGGCTTTTAATACTACAGACGCGGTGATACTTTCCTGGTGTTCCATCCTAAAAAAAGATAACGCTTATACCTTGCTGAATGTCTTTTGGATTATGGTGGGCGTTGTTGGAATGTTTAGAGCCAGTGCTTTTTCATTCATTGATTTTAAAACTGCCATGCTGCATTTCCTGGCGCAATTCGCCACGCTTTTCAGCCAATAACCCTCGAAATAGTTTCACACAGATCAAACAATGCAAAAAACAGTCACCATCAAACTGGACACCGGCACGCTTCAGCTTGATGTAGAACCCGGACACATTCCTCTTAAGCGCTTGCTGGGTTTTGCCGCGCGGGTCAGCAGCAAGCGTAAATTTTTGCTGGTAAGCAAGGTATTGGGCAAGCATTATCCGGTATCGCCAAAAATCATGCGCTGGTCTTATCGCGCGTTGGCGAGGGCGGCGCTAAAAAGCGGGGCAGGGGAGAGTTCACTGTGGATTGGCATGGCGGAAACCGCGACCGGGTTGGGTTACGGGGTATTTGAGGCGGCCAGTCTGGCAGGTGTGCAAAACGCGCTGTTTATCCAGACTACCCGTTATCATCTGGACGGAATTGACCGGCTTGAGTTTGAAGAAGCGCATAGTCATGCTACTGACTTTTTTCTGTATTATCCTGAGCGTCCGGATTATAGAAAACGGTTTTTAAAGGCGGAAACACTGGTATTAATCGACGATGAAATCAGCACCGGGAAAACTTTTTTACGTCTTATTAAAGCTTATCAAGCGGTTAATTCAACATTGCGTAACGTGTTTATCGTCAGCCTCGTCAATTTCGCACGCCCTGATGACCGCGCCGCGCTGGAATCAGAAGCGGGTGTCGCGGTGGAATGGGTTTGTTTCAGGCAGGGTTTACTTCGTTTTGAGGACAGTCAAAATGCAGCCATTGATAATATCACCGTTAATGTGTCGGGTAATGGGGCTTGTAAAAAACATTTATTGGCTTGGCCGGGGCGGTTAGGATTGGATGCGCCGATTAGTTTAGAAGATGATTTCGTGGGACAGTTGATGGCCTTTGTTCCCAATGCAGAGGCGCAAAACAGTGCGTCTCTACGCCCCATTCTGGTTCTTGGCACTGGCGAGTGCAACGCTCCGGCCTATTTACTGGGACGGGCATTGGAATGCAAGGGTTTTAACGTAAAAGTACAAAGCACGACCCGTTCGCCAATTCATCAAGGCAACGATATTGCCAACGTTTGCCAATTTGAAGACAACTACGAAGATGGTATCCCGAATTTTATTTACAATTTGAACCCTGATGATTATCGGGCCATTATTCTTTGTCATGAGACGCCTCTTGATCAATCACTAACTGGACGACTGCACGCATGGAAAGCCATTAGTGCGCGATTTGAATCTCAACCGCAAAATCCAAACCATGCAAAGCTACATTTTTTTAGACCTTGATGACACGCTGTTTCAGACATTAAGAAAATGTGCCTTGGGCGCTGATGATCCCAAATTACAAGTACGGGCTTGTTTGCCTGACGGCACGCCCAATTCTTTCGCTACGCACAAGCAGCAATGGTTATGGCAATGGCTGGCAAAAGGGTTCAAAATCATACCGGTCACAGGGCGTGATGTTCACGCTTTTGAACGCGTTACACTCCCTTTTCAGGAAGAAGTGGTCTTGAATCACGGCGCGGTTATTTTGGATAAACAGCGCAAAATCGATAGCGTGTGGATGAAGGATATCTTGCAAGCCTTGCCGGCCTACCATGAAAAACTGCTGGATGTGTGGACGGAAGTTGAGGCATATTGCAATCGTTATCCGGGTTTTAAATCCCGGTTAGTGCGCGACTTCGATACGACATGGTACGGTGTGGTCAAGCATGTGGACGGTACTGAAAACACTTTAAAAGTTTTGTTAAATAGCATTATTAAACTGCATCCGCATGTTTTGGAGGGCAGTTTATACTGGCATTTGAATGGTAATAATCTGGCGGTTCTACCGAAAATCATTAACAAGGAAAATGCGGTCGGCTATTTGATAGACGGTTACAAACAACAACATCCTGAATTAGTGACTTTTGGCGCAGGCGACAGTCATTCCGATGCGCCATTCATGAGCTTGTGTGATTACGCGTTGATACCAAAAAACACGCAATTGTTTAAGACGCTGATTTTTGCTGAATGAAAAACACAGTTGCTTTCACTGGCAGTTACTCGCTTGACGATGTGCAGTTCCTGTTAAAACCTATGACGACGCTTGCGGATACGCCCGTGCATATTAAGGAGGCGCTGATTCAATCCGGCAAAAAACATTATTCCGAAATGCTGACTCACGAGACCTTGCCGCCGGAGGACTATTTATCGTTGTTCTATCGGGCTATGACCTTAAACCAGGATCGCATGGCGGAACATCTGTTGCTGTTGGCCAGAGGCATTTTGGCGACGCGTCCGCGAGGCATTACCCTGGTGTCATTGGCGCGGGCGGGAACGCCGGTGGGCGTGCTGCTCAAGCATGTTTTAAGGCGGCATTTCAACCGTCAGGCAGAACATTATTCTATTTCTATCCTCCGTGATGCCGGCCTGGATCAAAATGCACTGCGCTATATTTTGCAAAATCACGCGCCGGAATCCTTGGTATTTGTTGATGGATGGACAGGAAAAGGCGTTATTGCACGGCAGTTGGCAACCAGTTTGCAGGCTTTCGCAGCCAGTGACGGCATCCATATTCCAGCGGAGTTATATGTACTGACTGATTTGTCGGGTTGGGCAGCGGTTGCGGCTTCTTCGGAAGATTATTTAATTCCATACTGTATCCTGAACGCGACGGTGTCGGGACTGGTTAGCCGGTCCGTTTATGACAAACACACAGCCAGCCCCACTGATTTTCATGGCTGTCTTTATTATGGGCAGTTTGCCCCCCATGATTTGTCGAATTATTTTATCAATGCGATACTCGGTAGAGTGGATATGATCAGGCATATGCCTGGAGGCAGGCTTGGAGCCGGCCCCAACAATCGTCAACAATTACAAACGAAATCCCAACAGTTTTTACACTGGATCGCCGAGCGATACGGTATTACCCAACACAACTACATTAAGCCCGGTATTGGCGAGGCAACGCGTGTTTTATTGCGCCGTGAAGCACGGCTGTTACTGTTACAGGATTTGGATTCCGAGGCGACCCTGCATTTGCGCTGGCTGGCCGAGTCCAAGTCGATTCCAATAGCGGTTTTTATGGATTTACCGTATCGTGCAGTAACGTTAATAAGAGAGATTGAATTATGAACAAAAAATTAACGTCGTTTTCGCCCTGGATGCTGGGGGCGCCGCTTTATATGCCTGGTAATCGCCGAGGCATAATGGAAATCGCCAATGGCGAGAAGTATGCCCGGTTACGCTCAATGGTTTTATGTACGGAGGACGCTGTGTCCAAGTCCGATGTCGATAGCTGCGTTCGTCATATCGGCTTATGCCTGCAAGGTTTTAGAGATACGTCCCATCGATTCCGGTTTATTCGCGCCAGAAATCCCGAAATATTGTCGCGCTTACTGGATCTTCCCGGTATTGAAAAAGTCGACGGCTTTGTCCTGCCAAAATTTAACGAAGGCATATTTCACGCCTACTTTGATCAATTGAAGGGTACGTCTTTCAAAGTTATGCCCACTCTGGAAACCAAAGAGGTTTTTGATGTTAAAGCAATGAGTGAATTACGGCAGGCACTATTGCAAGACGATATTGCAGAACGGGTTTTAATGCTTAGAATTGGCGGCAATGATCTAATGAATCTTTTAGGCATTCGCAGACCCCGATCCTTAACCGTTTATGAAACGCCGATTGGTCATGTTATTGCGCAGCTGGTGACTATCTTCAAGCCTTACGGTTTTTCGTTATCCGCGCCCGTCTTTGAATATCTGGACGATGTCGTCACTTTACAGAAGGAAATAAAGCTGGACCTGGCACATGGCTTAACCGGTAAAACCGCTATTCATCCCGCTCAAGTACCCGCTATTGAATCCGCGTATGCTGTTGATGGGGAAGATTACGAGATGGCGCTCAGCCTAACCGACCGGCAAGCCCCAGCGGTGTTTAGAATGCACAATGCAATGTGTGAAGTGTCAACACATCAGCAATGGGCGGCAAGTATCATCAACCGGCAGCGATGTTATGGCGTTGAAGATGCCTTGTCATTGAAAGAATACGCCGAGATGTCAGTATAATGATTTAAAATCGTTAAAAAGAAAGCTATTAAAAAATTATAATCCCACCCTAAATAAATCCAGGAGAACACAAATGAGTTTCGAAAATTTTCTTAGCCAACTAAAAACCAAGGCCAATGAGTTAAAAACAGAGGCCTTGAAATTTAAAAACAAGGACTTTCTGAATGCGGCGATGGCAGGTTCTGCTCTGATTGCCATGGCTGATGGCAGCATCAGCTTGACAGAAAAACAAAAAATGATCAAATTCATTGAAAGTAATGATGCGCTGTCTATTTTTACCACGAGTGACGTGATTAAAGCGTTTCAGGACTTTGTCGGTCAACTGGAGTTTGATAAAGAAATAGGTGAAGCTAAGGCCTACCAAGCCATAGGAAAAATGAAGTCTAACACTGAAGCCTCGCGTTTGCTGGTTCGCATGATTATCGCCATTGCCTCTTCTGATGGTCTTTTTGATAACGATGAAAAAAAGATAGCCATCAAAATAGCTAAAGAATTAGCGATTGATCCGTCTGAATTTGAATTGTAATATTTTTCCATTGCCGGGTTGGTGACATGTAAGACGTCATTATTGGACGTAAATCCGCGGTTGCGCGGAAATTAACAATGCGTCCGCGCGGTTTAAAAATCAAGTATGTTCAAATATTAAATCAATTCGAGCGCCCCCTTTGGTATTGGAATTACTCAGTTCAAAGCGGGCCTTATGTAGATCAGCAATTTCTTTAACGATGGCTAGCCCTAAGCCGCAACCATTACCAGGGCTTCCAGGGACACGGTAAAAACGCTCGAAAACCTTATCCATTTCATTACCGGGAAAGCCGGGACCATCATCCTCTATCGTCAAACACGGGACTGGATAGCGGTGAAGTTTAACCCAAATATTGCCCTTGTCATAACCGTAGGAAATGGCGTTATCCAAAAGATTGGCCAACAATTCCCGCAGCAGTATTTCATCGCCTTGGACGTATAACGCTTCTTCCAGGCTTTCAAAACTTATCTCAATGTTCCGCTGTAAGGCTTTAGGTACCCAGTCTATGCAGGTTTGTTTAACCAATTTGCAGAGGTTTACCGGCAGCATTTCGTAGCCGCCATTGATGGGTTCAGATCTGGCTAGTATCAATAATTGTGTAGTCAAATGTGACATGCGATCAGCAGAGTTTTGAATTTGCTGGAGTGCTGGTCGCATTGCGGACAAATCTTGTTCACGCAGCGCACGCTCGGCTTGCAACTTCAAGCCTGCCAGCGGCGTACGAAGTTGGTGCGCGGCATTGGCAATAAATCGCTCTTGGGCGGCAATAGCCTGCGTATGTGCTTTAAGTAACTCATTAATAGTATCAGTTAGCGTACGCACCTCAAGAAAAACGTGTGTTTCTGGTATGGGGCTCAAGTCCCTGGATGACCGATGCGCGATTTGGTTGGCCAATAAGTGCAAGGGTTTCAAACCTTTTTTTAATCCTGTCAACAGAAATAAACCCGTTAACAAAATCAATATTATTTGCGGAACCAAGTCAGCCAATAATATATCAGTCATCATGGCCCTGCGCTTATTCAAAGTCTCTGCGACGTTTACAAAAATGTTTGCCGGTGTTGTATCAAGCCTGATTAACATGGACACGACCCGAACCGGTTCTCCGTTCATCTTATCGTTAAAATAAATGGGATGTGACCAATCTGTTTCTGGATTCAGGCGCGCGGGAACAAGAGGATCTCCTGCAATTAAGTTCTGTTCCGTAGAAGTTATTTTAAAATAGGTTTTATCCTGCTCGTCCCATTTAAAAATCTCCAAAGCGGCGGCTGGCAACTCAACAAAAACATTTCCTTTCAGGACTTTTATTTCCTGTGTTAAGGATCTGGCGGAATCAAGAAGCCAACGATCATAGGCTTCATCAACATAATGTAGCGTAACGAAATAGGAAAGGACGGCATCGATAATAACAAAACAAATAAGCGGAATGACCAGACGGAATAACATTTCCATTTTGAGGCTTCTGTTTTTACTCATCAGCTGATTTCTCTAATAAATAGCCGAGTCCGCGCACCGTCCGAATAACAGCATCATAAGGCTCTATTTGCTTACGCAGGCGGTGAACATAAATTTCGATTGCATTGTCGGTCAGAGCATCACCGTCAACCGATAATCGTTGAGCTATGCGATCCTTAGTAACGACTTTTCCGGCTTGCAGTAATAAAATTTCCAACACGCCATATTCGCGTGCGGATAGCAAAACAGGCTGGCCTTCTCCAAAAACCTGATGGTTATGGGTGTCAAGAACCAACCGTCCAACAACAATATCGTTACTAAATCCCCCGTAACAACGCCGGATCAAAGCATTAATACGAACTTCTAATTCCCGAAGTTCGAAAGGTTTGGTCATATAGTCATCAGCGCCTTGCTCGATACCGATGATCCGGTCATTTACGCCATCGCGTGCTGTTAAGATAATGATAGGCAAAGGCAATTTCATTCGTCTGAATCGGCGTAATAATTCCAGTCCGTCGATATCCGGTAAGCCTAAGTCAAGTACGATCAAATCAAAAACTTGTGCGTGCAATAACTGTTCAGCATAAGCACCCGTGGTTGCACTGGTAACGGCATAACCGGTATTAACCAAGGTATGGATTAAACCATCAGCCAAAACAGCATCGTCTTCTATTAATAAAATGTTCATAAACTGGAGTGGTTGCCGTGAAAGGTTCGTGAAAGGAAGAAGAGTTAAGATGAAGCCTGACTAATAATCCGATAGCGGATTAAAGAATCATACCGTTAAAAGGCAGGGGCTCAAAGTAAAAGGCTAGGATTTATAAAGAGGCTTTCCTTGGTCAAGAAAGAGAACGATAATTAGCATTTAATTTCGATTCGATATTGTACATAATTGCATGAAATTACTTTAATGGACTTCTAGACATGGTACATAAATACACTCAATATTATTTTCGTCATCTGAAGGATGATATTCCGGCAGGCATCGTGGTGTTTTTAGTGGCTTTGCCTTTGTGCTTAGGGATAGCACTTGCATCAGGGGCACCCTTGTTTTCCGGTTTAATAGGCGGTCTGGTCGGAGGTCTCATCGTTTCCTGGCTCAGTGGCTCCCAACTTGCTATTTCAGGTCCTGCTGCCGGTCTAACTGTCATTGTTTTCAATGCCATTGACACACTCGGCAGCTTTCAGGGGTTACTGGTTGCCTGTGTTCTAGCGGGCATCATGCAACTGGTGTTAGGATTTCTAAGGGCAGGGATTATCGGCTCTTTTTTTCCTTCCGCAGTCATTGAAGGTATGCTGGCGGCTATTGGTTTAATTTTGATTATCAAACAGATTCCTCATGCCACGGGATACCATATCAGTTATGAAGGCGATGAGAGCTATATGAAGGAAACTGCCGAATCCAGCTTTCTTGAGGTATTTGACGCGTTTGGGGGTATATCGCCAGGCTCGGTTGTTATTAGTGTCGTGGCAATACTCCTGTTAGCCTTATGGAGCACGGCATGGTTTAAACAGCAAAAATGGCTAAAACTGATCCCCGGCCCCTTAGTGGCAGTCGTCTGGGGTGTTAGCTACAACGTGGTTGCCAGGCAATTTGCTCCTGGCTGGGCGGTCAGTAACCAACACTTGGTCAACCTGCCTGTTCCGGAAAAAGCCTCTGATTTTTTTAACAACTTTGTGCTGCCAAATTCTAGCTATCTCAATCATCTTACTAATCCGCATCTTTATACGGTGGCAGTAACGATCGCGATTATCGCCAGCCTCGAAACTCTATTAAGTCTTGAAGCGACGGATAAACTGGATCCTTTAAGGCGCCTGGCACCTACTAACCGCGAACTGAAGGCGCAAGGCGTCGGTAATATTATCAGTGGCTTGCTTGGCGGCCTGCCAATGACCGCCGTAATTGTACGCAGCGCTGCAAACATCAATGCCGGTGGTCAATCTCGTATAGCCTGCTTTACTCATGGTGTGTTTTTGCTTTTCAGCGTTATGTTTTTCGCGCAATATTTGAACACTATCCCACTCGCTTGTTTAGCGGCCATTTTATTGCATACCGGTTATAAATTGGCCAATCCGCGTTTATTCATGAAGTTTTACCACAAAGGCATGAGTCAATTTCTTCCTTTTGTCATTACCGTGATCGCTATTCTGGTAACCGATTTATTAAAGGGTATGGCTATAGGTATGGTTATTGGTCTGTTTTTTGTCATAAAAGCCAATTATCATGCCGCGATTACGCTTACTCAAGATGGGTCATACTATTTGCTATCGTTGAACAAAGATGTTTCTTTCCTGAACAAGGCGCTATTAAGAAAATTTATTTTGAGCATTCCGGAACAAAGCACTGTAACTATCGACGCAAGCAAAGCCAAGTTTATTGATCACGATATTTTAGAGACGATTGAGGATTTTCTTGCTACTGCCCCGGACGACGATATTACGGTGGAACTCATTGAGTTACACGGCAAAGAACAGATAAAAAAGCACAATGCAATGGTGATATTAAATGACAGGGCGGAAATAAACTGAACTTGGGGTAACATTGGTTTTGAACGATAGCCTATGAAACATGAATATCCGTAAAGTTGATTTTATGAAAACACAAGCACTAGAAAGCCAGATGAATGCCCGCTCTAAAATTACTAACGACGGCCTGTTTGCCAATCTGAAATACGATCTTCCGGCAGGCATTGCGGTTTTCTTGATCGCCATACCGTTATCATTAGGGATAGCATTGGCATCCGGTGCGCCCCTGTTCTCGGGATTGATAGCAGGGATCATCAGCGGAATAATAGTGGCGCCCTTAAGCGGTTCCGCTTTGGGCATCAGCGGAGCATCCGCCGCTCTCGCCGTCATTGTACTGTCGGCCATTGAAAAACTTGGATTCAATGCTTTTTTGCTCGCTCTAGTCCTGGCTGGTGTTATTCAAATCATCATGGGTCTGACTAAAGCGGGCGTTATTGCCTATTATTTCCCGTCCTCTGTCATTAACGGTATGTTATCGGGCATAGGCATCATTTTATTTCTCAAGCAGATTCCTCATGCCATGGGCTATGACCGGGATTACGAAGGCGATACCTCTTTTTTTCAGCCTGATAGCTATTCGTCTTTTTCAGAACTGGCGAATATGCTGCAATTTACTTCACCTACGGCAATAGTGATTGCGCTCATATCGCTGGCGATTCTCGTTTTGTGGGAGCAGCCGTTTATAAAAAAGCAGCGGTTTTTTCAATTGTTACAGGGCGTTTTAATCGCGATTTTAGCCGGTGTTTTGGTCAATCAAGGCCTGCAACATTTTTATCCTGAACTGGCGCTGAGTGGTAATCATCTGGTCACGTTACCCGTGCTGCAAAGTACCGGTGATCTATTGAGTCAGCTACATTACCCGGATTTTTCCCAGTCCGGTAATCCGGCTATATACCTGACTGCGTTGACCCTGGCTGTTGTGGCTAGTTTGACGACACTGCTTTCTGTGGAGGCGGTTGATAAAATGGATCCCTATAAAAGGGTGACCTCAACTAATCGGGAGCTAATTGCCCAAGGCATCGGCAATGCCTGTAGTGGCTTACTGGGTGGACTGCCACTGGCCCAAGTTATCGTGCGCAGTTCCATCAATATTCAATCCGGCGCAAAAACCAAAGCCTCAGGCATCATCTGTGGGCTGCTATTAATCGTCGCGGTCATTTTTATTCCTGCACTGCTCAACAAAATCCCTTTAGCCAGCCTGGCGAGCGTGTTGCTGGTCGTTGGTTATAAATTGGCGAGGCCGGAAATTTTTAAAAGCATGTACAAAGCGGGCATGTATCATTTCATTCCCTTTTGCGTCACTATTTTAGGCATGGTATTTACTGATTTGTTGATCGGTCTTGCTATTGGCCTGACTACAGCCTTATTTTCGATATTGCTGGAAAACTATAAAAGTGCTTTTTATTTTAATGAGTCGCACATTGGGAACAAAACCATACTCCGATTATCAGAGCATGTCTCTTTCCTGAATAAGGCCAATATTCAACAAACCCTTGAACAATTGCCCGACTATTCAGAAGTCATAATCGATGCAACCCGTTCAAAATACATTGATTACGATGTCTTCGAAATTATTGAAAACTTTAAAGTCGAAGCCTATCAAAAAAACATTAAGCTGACTCTTGAAAACCTGCGCGGATATGGTGTATTGAAACCTGTTGAGAACGCACGCTCACCCACCTACGATACCCAGAAAACATTAACGCCTGGCAAAGTGTTGGCGTTATTAAAAGAGGGAAACGAACGTTTTGTTAACAATCTAAAATCAAACCGGAATTTACTGGAGCAGATTAACGACACCCGGAAAGGCCAATTCCCTATTGCGATTATTTTGAGTTGCATGGATTCACGCACGTCCGTTGAATTAATTTTCGACCAGGGATTGGGCGATGCATTCAGCGTACGAGTGGCGGGCAACATCATTAATGATGACATTCTGGGCAGCATGGAATATGCCTGTAAGCTGGCGGGGTCAAAGTTGATTGTGGTATTGGGACACTCACATTGTGGCGCTATTTTAGGCGCTTGTGCACAGGTAGAGTTGGATCATTTAAGCGGGCTTTTAGTTAAAATAAAACCGGCTGTTGATGCGGTATGTAAGGAAGAGTCTGTAGCAAGCGCCGCTAATAATGACAGTCTCGTGCAAAAAGTGGCGGATAAAAATGTGCAATTAACCGTTGAGAAAATCAGAAACGAAAGCCCTTTGTTGAAGGAAATGGAAAGGAACGGTGAAATCGGCATCGTCGGCGGGATGTACAACATTGAAACCGGAAAAGTTAATTTCTACTCTGACATTTAACAGCAAGTCGTTTCCAGAAACTCGCGCCACGCATTTTATTATCAGTAAATTGTTTTTTGAGTATTCGGAATATAGCCTTGAAAGGAGAAATCATGGTTTATTCCGATAACTGCCTAAGTGATCTTGGCACCTGTTTCAAAAATGAGATGCAACGCTTGATGACCATGAAATTCCCTTTTTTTTAAAATAACCGGAAACTTGTCCGCGTGGAGTATAAGTCTGCTGTTACTGCTTATACCGTCGATTACCACGCTAATCCGTCCAGTCTTTACTGGAGTCGTGGGGGTGGATTGGTGCCCCGTCCCTTATCAACTCTTAGTAATTGCTAAATAACATGGAATAATAACCGGCATCGCGTTATTCTCTATCAACCTTAAACGGATTAACACAACACCATGGCGCAATATATCTATTCAATGAACCGGGTGGGCAAAATTGTCCCTCCCAAAAAATACATCCTTAAAGACATTTCACTGTCTTTTTTTCCTGGCGCAAAAATTGGCGTGCTGGGTTTAAACGGCTCGGGTAAATCGACTCTGCTGAGAATTATGGCGGGCATCGATAAGGAAATTGAAGGCGAAGCCATTCCGCAAAAAGGCATTAACATCGGTTATCTGCCGCAGGAGCCGCAGTTGGATCCCGGTAAAACGGTGCGCGGCAATGTTGAAGAAGCCGTCGTTGAAATTAAAAAGGCTTTAGAACAACTTGATGCGGTTTATATTGCTTATGCCGATCCGGATGCGGATTTCGATAAACTGGCCGCCGATCAGGCGCGTCTGGAAGATATTATCAATGCCTGTGACGGTCACAACCTGGACCGGAAACTTGAAGTCGCGGCTGATGCGTTACGGCTGCCGGATTGGGATGCGGATGTTACCAAATTATCGGGTGGTGAAAAACGCCGCGTGGCGTTATGCCGGTTATTGCTATCCAATCCCGACATGCTGTTGCTGGACGAACCCACCAACCATCTGGATGCAGAATCGGTCGCCTGGCTGGAAAGGTTCCTGCATGATTATCCGGGCACAGTGGTCGCAGTGACCCATGACCGTTATTTCCTGGATAACGTGGCTGGCTGGATTCTGGAACTGGACAGAGGCTCCGGCATTCCGTGGGAAGGAAATTACTCAAGCTGGCTGGAACAAAAAAGCAATCGCTTGTTGCAGGAAGAAAAACAGGAATCTTCCCGCCAAAAAGCCATGAAAGAAGAACTGGAATGGGTGCGCTCGAACCCCAAAGGCCGCCATGCAAAAAGTAAGGCACGGCTTGCCCGTTTTGACGAACTGTCGTCATCCGATGTACAAAAACGCAATGAAACCCATGAAATTTATATTCCGCCCGGACCTCGTTTGGGTGATGTCGTTATTGAAGCCGATAACATCAGCAAAGCGTTCGGCGAAAAATTGCTAGTCAACGGCTTGAGTTTTAAACTTCCGCCCGGCGGCATCGTCGGCATCATCGGCCCCAACGGCGCGGGTAAAACTACACTATTTCGCATGATGGCGGGTCTTGAACAACCGGATTCCGGCACGATAACACTGGGACAAACTGTTCAACTCGCTTATGTTGATCAGTTGCGGGATGAACTGGATCCAAAGAAAACCGTCTTTGAGGAAATTTCTGATGGGTTGGACATTATTACCGTAGGCAAATACGAAACACCCTCACGGTCTTATGTCGGGCGCTTTAACTTTAAAGGCGCCGATCAGGGTAAACGCATCGGCGATCTTTCCGGCGGCGAACGCAACCGTGTCCATTTAGCCAAATTGTTGAAAACCGGCGGCAATGTTCTGTTGCTTGATGAACCGACCAACGATCTGGATGTGGAAACCCTGCGCGCTCTGGAAGAAGCGCTGCTGGCTTTCCCAGGCTGCGCTGTGGTCATTTCGCATGACCGCTGGTTTCTGGACAGAATCGCAACGCACATGCTGGCCTTTGAAGGGGACAGTCAGGTGGTTTGGTTTGAAGGCAATTATGAAGATTATGAAGCCGATCGCCATCGCCGCCTTGGCAGTGATGCGGACAATCCGCATCGGCTCAAATATAAAAAACTGTCTTGAGCAAACCTTGATGGCTGTAGTTACAGGTATCTCGTAACAAATAAACAGCCACAGATTCACAGATTAAACTTATTTATAATCTGTGAATCTGTGGCTGTTGTTACAGGGGATATTTTTTGCGGGCTACCTTCCCTTAACAGCAGCCACCGCCGGTATTGGATTTGTCCTGATGCTGTCCGCCTTTGGTTTCGGCGATAGCACGGAGCGTACCTGTCGCACAATTCCACGGCTTGCCTTCTCTCTCGCCGGCAGGCGCTATGCCGATAAAGTCATTATTATAGGTCTCGCAGGTGAGTAATTTGTAATTGCGCTCACAAACAGCCATCCGCTGCCCTCTCAAATAAACATGACCTTCATCGTCATACACTTCGGAATAAGGGCCGCGATAAATGACCGCATGGCCTTTGTCGATACAGGGTTGATTTTGGGGTTTTACCGCCGTAATGGTTACTGACCGGAATTCCAGCCCTTCAACGACCTGCCAGGGCTGGTTTTCCCATTTATCGTAACTCACGGCAATAAACCCGGCTTTGATAAACGCTTCCAGTAACTCATGTTCCTGTAGCGCGCCGGAAATGCAACCGCTCCATAGCTGTTGATTCTGTTTTAAATGCTGAGGCACACATTCATCACTGACAATATCCGAAATAGCCACGCGCCCCCCTGGTTTAACTACGCGAAATATTTCCCGTATCAGTTGTTCCTTATCGCTATCATGAACCAGATTAAGCACGCAATTGGATACCACCAAATCCACCGAGTTATCCGCGATTAAGGGCGATTCTTGGCGCTGTTTTTCCTGCCATGCCCGTAACGTAATAATGTCCTCTGCTTTATGCACGGGATATTGTGAAAGGTGTTTATTCATGGCAGCCAGATCAAGGGCTAAATCCTGAATTTGCCCTTTAACAAACTCAACCCGGTTTGAACCCAGTTTTTCAGCCATTTCATCTTGATATTTTCGAGCCAACGCAAGCATGTCATCATTCATATCGACGCCGATAACTTTGCCTTTATCGCCCACCAATTGCGCCGCCATGTAGCAGATTTTGCCGGAACCGGAGCCTAAATCCAGCACCACATCCCCCCTTTTGACATAGCGCGACGGATCACCACAGCCATAATCCTTGTCGATGATCTCCTGGGGTAATATTGCCAGTAATTCCTGGTCATAGTCTACCGGACAGCATAAATCGGCCTGTATGGATTCCGCGCCTGCTGAATAGCGCTCTAAAACACCTGTTTCTATGGTCATTTTGTTTCTTCCTTATTAGATATTATGTGGACGTGGGCTTTTTCAAGCCAACGCTCCCCCGCAACTACTGCCTTGCCCTGCAGTGCAGCCATAACAATGCTGACCTACAGCTATAGTCGAGCCCGTTAATGATGAAGCGCTAACTAACTCACGCAGATGCGTTTTACTTGTGGAATTCGCGCCTACGGACAGTTGAAGCATTTGGTTAAAATCGCAGTCGTAGACAAACCCCTGCCAATCTATACTCAAGGTATTGCGGCACATCAGCCCGGGCAGATTTTCTTGCCGATAATTGTCTTTTAATAACTGCAAATAGTCATTAAACAAACCCTTGTTAATCAGCATATTGCCAAAACGCTGGATAGGAAGGTTGGTTAAGGCAAATAGTTTATTAAAAACGATGCCATAGTGTTCATGCAGGTATTCCTTATAGGTTTTTTCCAATGCCTTTTGTTCTGGCGGCAGGTTGATGCCTTGCGGATTGAAAACCAGATTTAGTTCAAGTTCACTGTCCGTTTGCCCATAACCCAGGCTGTTTAATTTTTTTAGAACCGATAAACTGGCATTAAAAGTTCCTTTGCCGCGTTGCTTATCAACGTTATCCTCAAGATAACAAGGCAACGAAGCGGTGATGGCAACTTTATTTTCAGCAAGAAATTTCGCCATTTCTTCATAACCTGGTTCTTCAAGAATAACAAGATTGCAACGGTCAATAACGGTGACATCCATTGCCCTCGCACCCGTCACCAAATATTTAAAGTGCGGATTCATTTCCGGTGCGCCGCCGGTCAAATCCAGGGTATGAATATTTTCTCTTTTGACGAAGTCCAGAACCAAATCCACCATTGCCTTATCCATTAATTCAGTCCGCTTCGGCCCTGCGTTAACATGACAATGCGTGCAGCTCAAGTTGCACAAATAGCCCAAATTAACCTGCAGTATTTCCAGAACACCTCTGTTAATGGATGGAAAATCGGTTTGTTCCAGAAGGGGTAATGTTTCGCGCATAAAAAATTAGTTTTTACTAAAGTAAATGTCGCCATAATACGCGGTTGCTTTGCCGTGGGAGTCGTCGGTATCAGTCATAATGGCAACAGCATCAATATAACGTATTTCCTCTCCATACTGATGTTTGAGGTCAGTAAGAATATTACGCTTTTCTGAATACCAGGTACCTGCTTGATCAGTTGATGACCTGAGCGCTATCATCATCATTCTGCCATTAACACCAGAAAATGCATAGGCATTAGGCCAAACTTTACCGACCGGAGAGGTGCTTGACCAGACATAATTGATCGCCTTGGTTTGCCAGAAAGCCGCACCGCCACTGGCAATCACATAAACCCTTGCAGCATAGTCATCACCGGACTTAACCTGTTCATTGATGTCGTTACCGAGCCGGTTTTCAATATGCCAGCGCCAATTCATAACTGGCGTTTTATGCAAATCAATGCGCTGCTCATTGAATAAACCTGAAGCGCTGCCAGCACTTTCAGCTTTTAATACCCTGGTTCCGGCAAGATCGACTAATTTATAGTTTGTCTGGCCTTTAAATTCCTTGGCTTCCCAGTTATCAAGCGATCCTGAAGAAAAGAAACCTATCATCAGCTTTTCACCCGCTACCTCAGCACGGACGGCGACGCTTAAAAAAATTAATATGCAGAAAACTGATAGATTATTGAATGATTGCATTAAAGTTTTTCCTTTTTAAAAATAAGTATATCAAGATTGTAAAAGCACGGAAAAAACAGGTGCCTAATTTGACCACATTTTAATTCATACTGGAAACAGTCATTTTCCCATTTAAAAATCTAATCTGGTAGCGGTAGCATCTCGCACAAACCGTATCTTTGAAATTTGTATCGTACAAGAAAACTCACGCTTTTTTTCAGCCATAAAACACCTGCAAATTTTTTTAAAATATCAGATAGGTCTAGTTTATTTTTGTGGTTGCTATATAATGTAGAGCTTACCAAAGTTATTGATGCCTCGGTGGCGAAATTGGTAGACGCAAGGGACTTAAAATCCCTCGGCTGTAAGGCCGTGCCGGTTCGACTCCGGCCCGAGGCACCACAAAATTCAAGGGCTTAGGCAATCTGCCAAGCTCTTTTTTTATGCCTGAAATTTTCGGGGTAACTCCGGGGTAACTTTTAAAAGCTGTTTTGACAGATTTTTCCCGCACATAAAAAAACCGGCCATGAAGCCGGTTCTTTTAGTTTTCGAATTTTCGGTTATGCGCTAACTATTGAGCTGTCGGATGCCGGTGTCAATAGCCCCCTTCAGTTCCGCTAGATCGTAAGTTCCATCATCTTTTTGTAGCGCTTTCAAACCGTGGGCAACGATAGTTTTTGCAGCTTTTCTGGTGTAGCCAAAATTACATAGAAAATTTTCGAATTCACGTTCGTTCACCTCGTCAATAGACTTAACGCCCTGTACGCGTGCTTTGTCATTCGCTGGGAAAACAACAGGCGAGATTTCCACCAAGTCAATGCGCTTCAAGCGCCGGTTGGGATCGCCAGGCTTGGTGCGGTTTATAAATTCCCGGGCAATGTAGCCAATGGATAGGCCGTCGATCGCTGGCCGTGGTTGCATTTTCATCAGTTCATAAACTTCTTTGCCGCGTGGAGTTGGAGCAAGTTTCCCGCTGACTTTCAAGCCGATACTATCTTCTTCTAAATGATTCCAGGCTCCAATTGGCGTTGATGCCAAACCAAGCAGGTCTATGCCGCCATGTTGAAGGAGCATGGCTGGCCAGTTCTGAATGCCGCTTTTAACATCGGATAGGAATTGTTTGAATGCGCCCGGCTCGATAACATCGCCGCAAGCATCAATATTGCCAAATACCGCGCCATAGCCTGAAAATTCCATTATGGATGAATCTGCCGGCGCAAGTTTTAATTCAATTAATTTTGATTGAAAAGTTTCCATGATAATTCCTTGGGAGTGAAAAAACACCCTACGCTTTACACGCAGGGTATTTTTTGAAGGGGACGTTAAGCCGCAGCGAACTTAAGAACTTTAATTGCATTCGAGTTTCGCAATCCAAAGCCAACTCGACGGTAGACATAAACAACCAAGTTCGGCTTATCGGAATACGGATCAAGGAGGAGTCTGTTACCAGGCCGTTCAATGCCACGTATTGCCTGATTCCAGTCTCCAAACCAAAGGCTAAGGCTGTTGGCGGCTACGGTTGGGCAGGTTTCGCAAATCACCACGGGCTTACCTAATAAGGTCACAGGCTGGCCAGTTTTGATGTCGCCTTGATCCCACAAATAATTACCTTGGCCATCCTGTTGCTGAGAAAGCAGCAAGGCTGTAGCGCTTGAACATACCCATTTCGCATTATTTCTGTAGCCTGCCTTAAGCGAGAAAAATAATTCCTTAACTTTGTTAAGAGGGTCGGTGCTATCCAAGGCTCCAGATGCACCTGTCGCTATATGCTGGATCGTGCCGAATGGCCGGGTTGCATCGGCAGTTGCCGCTGTTGGGATCGTCGCCAGGCCGCGCGGCTCAGTGGGGTTTGAACCCAGAAATAACGCGGTTTCCTCAGCCTCAGAAAAAGAAATTCCAACTTCATTGACCAAAAAATCAACCATGTTGGTGCCGGAATCGTCCGCCAGGCGTTGTGACAAAGTCGGTGCTGCATAAAGTTCGAGGAGCGGGGTTTTTATTTTTGCCAATTCCGGGGCATCCGTGGCAGTGCGTGCGCTTGTTTCACCCGTCCAACTGGCTCCGGCTGGGGTTACGCTCACCAGTTCTTCGAATGCGTCGCCCGTTTCAATCTCGATGAAAGTGACCAGTTCACGCAAGGCGGAATTGTTTCGCACTAACGTGCCGATACCGTCCTGAAGGACCGGATTTACCGTCCATCCACCTTCAGGCCCGGTGCCGACGCTCATGGCTTTGATTTCGCCACGGCTGCGGATGAACGTAGCTAAATCGTTTTTGGATTCAACCAGATCGGAGGAACTGCCAACTGTTCCAGGTGTGGGAATACGATTGGCTTTTTTTTGGATGTTTAGGACTTCTTTATCCAGCGCGTTGAATTTTTCCTCAAATTTTTTCTGAAAATCAGCATTGGCTTGATTCAGTTGTTCAACGGCGGTCTTTATTTCTATAATGTCAGTCATTTTGTTCACCTATTCGATAATTAACGATTATTTATCGAATGACGAAAGCATCTCGCTTTTCGTGTCCTCGCGCCTTCCGGCTGGCCGTGGTCTCAGCATCTCGCGTGAAACCTTGGATAAACTGATTATACCCGTTTTACAATTAATCACATGAATAGCCCGGAATTTTTGGTTTTAATATCTTTTTGACTTTCTATAATCATGTCCGTTAATTGCTTATTAAAAAATTCTAAATTGTGCAGCGCCACGGTCGGGGGGTGTTGGTAATTGTCTGTTAATAGCAAATGCGCCATTAACATTACGACATCCAACACGCGTTCATTTGTCGCATCACTACCCAAGCTTTTTTTAATTGCGTTCGCAGCTGAAACATATGCAGATTTAGTTTGGGCGTTGTATTTTTCTAATTGGTTCATTGGATTACTCCCTAATTGAGACGATTACTAAGGTTGCTGGATTCGGCGGCCTGGGTTTTTATAATCAAAGCATTTAGCCGATCGCAAAAAGCTTTTGCTGTTTGTTTTGACAATTCCAGGCTCAATGTTTGATTCATCGTAATCATCCCGTGAAGGATGACGGTCATGACATGCAATTGCGTTTCTATGGTATTGAACTTCCCAAGTTTTTTGACGATGGCATATTTAGCGAGCATACAAGCCGCTTCGATATTGGCGTTTTGTTCTTCGGATTCAGAACTTGTCATATAAATATCCTAAATAAATAAGTAAATGTTAATGTGGCGAATCTCTATTTAATTCAACAGCCGCGTTCAAAAATTTAGGGCGACGCGGTAGCCGGTGTATCCCCCAGAGATTTTAGCCCCCCCCCCCCCCCCGGTAGCTTGATGACGAAGAATACATTATGTATTGCCGTCAGCTCGACGCGTGATCGCGTTGTGGCATGAAACACAAACTGATCTTAGATTACCAAGGTCATAATCACCGCCACCTTTTGATCGTTCGATGATATGGTCGACTACTGTCGCGGCAGTCAGTTTGCCTACTTTACGGCATTCCCTACATAACGGCTCAATCTGTAGCTGAAGCGCTCGCACTTTCTTCCAGGCCACTCGATGATAAAATCGATCATGCTCGGCCTTATCAGGAGTCATGGTTTGTCGCTGTCTTTTAAAAGTCTCTCGACGGTGCTTGTCACAGAAGCCAGGCTGATCCAGCAAGGCGGCACAACCTGAATGACGGCATGGTGTTTTAGCTCTACGAGGCATTAGATAACTCCAAGTTATTGCTTAATTTTTATAACGCTACCGGGGGGGGATCATATCTCTGGGGGATTACCCTCCCACCGCGTAGCCCCAACTAAATTTTTAACGCATGTCTTTCAAATACAAAATTACACATGGTTGGCATAGTGATTTATCTTGGGTTGGCATCAATCAACTCCAGTTTGGGGTTTAATTTTCCGCTCAGTATTGCATTGGCGCATCGTTGACAAACAAACCTACCCGGTCTATTGGCAACCGGGACAGACTTGGTTCGACCCTTGTTTCGGCAAAAACCTTTCTGGCAACTGTAACAAATTTTTAGTTCTTGCCTGGTTATTACATCGCCGCTCAATATCCGGTGTGTTTTTGGTAAATTACTATGCTGAAAACCTTTCATAGTTGACTCTCGAATTTAATAAAATTATCTAAAAAATGGTTACACAAAGATGGACACGGACACCGGACGGACACGGACACCCCCTTAAGGGGGGTGTCCTGTCCTGTCCGGTCCATGTCCCGGACAGTTGTCCGGTTTTGTCCGGTTTTGTCCGGTGTCCGGTCAGTGTCATGATTCGAGCCGTGGCCATGCGTAATTATCAAATTCAAATGTGAAAGCTGAATCTAATAGTTTATTCCGGCAACGATGGAAGGCTTTGCGTTTTGCATCCTCCATCTTTGGGATGTCATCCTGGTTGCCGTCAATTGAAATTAGCTTATATGCTCGCTCACGCCAATAATCTATATAAACGACTTTGAAACCAATTTGCGACTCGCACCCACCAAATTTTTCTGAGATTTCCTTCGTGGGGTCAACACCGTGCGCGGCGATTGCATCCACTAGACTGGATAAAATAGCCCGATCACGACTATTTAATTTTGGCTGTTTTGTGGTGTATCGTTTTGCGTCGGTTTGTTGTTCAAGAATTACGCTTGTGAGGGGCTCGTCATCGTCATCTAGCCAATCCAATGGAATAGTTTGCAGGCTGAAAAAGGCGGGATGGAATGGTTCAAAGTCTTTAGCTTTGTGGCATGACAAAGTAATATGAATATCGGACTTTTCAACACCAAACTCGCCGTCCATTGCCGCCCTAATCGAAGAGCTGCCCCGGCTGCGCTGTTTTTCGCCGTGCCCTGAATGGTGGACAATCAAAACCGCCACGCCCAACGGCTTCAAAAAAGTGTCAAGGTTGTTGATAAAGCAGCCAATGTCTTGAGAACTGTTCTCGTCGCCCTCCATGTTCCGGTGAAGCGTATCGATTATAACCAGGCCTGGATTAGGACAGATGAGTCTGATACTATCTGCTACCCATTTTGAATTGACTCGATCGAGGAATTGCGCCGATTTTTCACTAATAAACAATCCTGCCGGAGCTTTTCGATCATATTTTATCTCTAAGGCCTTTAATCTTCGGCCTATGCCAGAAAAACCCTCGCCCGCCACGATAATAACGTCTGTTTTGGTCGTCTGAGATCCGTGCCAATCCAGGCCAGACGCAAGACAGAACGCCCAATCAAGGGCAAATAAAGACTTCCCTGAACCAGAATCCCCGAAAATCAAATTCATGCTGCCACGTTCGAGAATTCCATCCAAAAGCCAGTTAATTTTTTTCGGTGTTGCAGTTAATTCCGGGGCTGACACTAGCGGAAAAGGTGGTGGATTCACTTGCCCTGGAGGAACAGGACTTCCAAAATCAGCATTATAAACCGCTAACGGGGGTTCCGGTCTACGATCTGGTTCAGGTGCCAGCCAGCCGTTTTGTTTCGCTGTTGCAAAGATTGTCGCCAAAGTAATGCCGCCACCAGGTGTGAACGAATCCCAAACCCGCCGCTGATCTTTCAGGTTGAATTTTTCCGATTGTTCCGACCATTCACACCATAAACCAAACGCCTGATCGCCAGCGCCGGTGTCGTTTAGCGCCATGCCAACATCACGCCATTGATCGCGGTCGTTTGCGGGTATGTAGCCCAGCGCAGTGCGTATTTTTTTGATTTTGTCGGGGGGCAATACGTTTGTATTGGTGGATTGTTTTTGGGGCTGTACGCCATTTTTTTCGGTTAATTTCGCCAGTAACCAGGCAGGCGCATCCGGCAAAATTGCGCCCTTTAATGGGTTGGCTTCAGCATCCCAAAAATACGATTTTCCGCTGATGTGGTTCGATGGTTCTACAACGATATAACCACCATCCCCGCGCGTATCGATTCCAGGCCATAAATTTGTGGTGGATCGTCCGACATTGCCCGGGTATTTAAACAGGAAATGCGTGCCGCCCGCGCCGGTGACGGCCATAACATCATCGGGTATTTTGCCGTATTTCGCCCGAATGGCATCCAGCGAATCATCACCCCCGTGTCGGGGGTCAACATCTAACGCCAAAACTCCAGATACAGCGCCGGTGGCAATGCCAATATTTGCATTCGGCCATTTTTTTAGCCAGTTCTGGATCTGGGTGGGGTCAAGAGTCGCATCCTTAACGCCATTTCTGACTAATGGATGTTTGCCGGGTGAATGGCAATCCAGTTTGCCACAACTGCATACGCCCTCAGCGGTTATCCAATGCAATGGTAATACCGGCCATCCAAGGGCCGTATAACCGAGCGCATAATTTTGAATTTTGTCCATAATGCTATCCTTAGCAGGCTTATCAACGTGACAACCTATTCCAAACCCGATAAAATATCGGGGCGTATATTGGATTTGATTGTAAGTTTTAAAAAAAAGCCTGCTGAATTGGTTAGAATTTAGCGGGCTTTTTTTATGCCCTTTGGTTTTGTCCGGTTTCGGTGGTTGAAAGTCTCATTTCAAACCCCCAATGATTTTGTTTATTTGCTGTTCGATTTGATACAGGTTTTTGTCATTCCAGCCATTGATGAAACGTGCATGCAGGATTTCGTGAAACAATCTAAACGCTTCGGCATCGAGTTTGTTTAATCCGCCCAAACTATGCGGGAATGGTATCTACTTTAAATTCCAGGGGAAAACCAACATCAAACCTGTAAGGTTTGCGCTTTTTGAGTAATTAAATCTGCCAAAGAGGGAAGTTCGAATCGCCCAGACACGCGATCATAAACGTAATCGTAAAAGCTCACGGCTAATTTTTTGGCGGTCTGATTAATTGTCATAA
>JAQTPT010000004.1 GCA_028712795.1 Methylococcales bacterium | reverse complement strand
GGTGCCACTTCTTTTGCGTCCAAATCCTGTAATGCTTTTATCGCGCTTAAACGCACGTTGTCGTCCTTGTCTTTTAAAAGAGAAATAATTCCTGGAAGCGCCTCTTTTCCTTGTAACAAGCCTAGTGTTTCCATGGCTCGGATACGTATATTGCTTTCTTTATCTTTCAAAAGCTCCGTAATGCTGGAGGTCGCCTCTTTTGCCCGCAATTCCAATAATGTGTTTATAGCAGCCATGCGTACAGTGCTTTCGTTATCTTTTAAGAGAGGAATAATAGCCGGTATCGCCTCGTTGGCTCCCAATTGCAATAAGGCTCCCATTGCGCTGATGCGTACTTTGCTGTCCTTTTCTTGCAGAAGAGGAATAATGCTGGGGATTGCTTCCTTTGCGCGGAATTGCACTAATACTTCAATTGCCTTATTCCGGACAGAGCTGTCCGTATCCTGCAAAAGAGGAATAATACGGGGAATCGCTTCTTTTGCGCCTAATTGCCCTAATACTTCTATTGCAGCATCGCGTACATAGGGTTCGCTATCTTGCAAAAGAGGAGTAATGCTGGGAATTGCCCTTTGTTCTGCCAAGCTCTGCAATAGTTGTATTACTGATGATTTGCTATTGCTTAAATTTTTTTTCGTGTTTTTAAAAGCAGGAGCAATAGCGGGAACATTTTCTTTTTTTTGTGACTGCGCCAATACTTTTTTTGCGTTTTTGCTTCCCTTGTCTGCCTTATTTCCTGTCAAACATCTATTTTCTGACTCAGAAGAGCGATTAGTACAATGTTGGGTTTGTTCAGCTATTACAGTACGATTTTCTAAAATCAAGATCATGGAAAAAATAAAATAGAGTATTACTTTCATAACTAAAGTTTTGGAGTTGAAATTAACAATCAACTTATTGGTAAATAAGGAAATAATCAACAAAAAGGGTATAACGGCGGTTAGGTGAAGAACCTGTTAAGCCCAAGTAGGAGGCTTAGATGAATCTTGCCACAAAAACCATGGAACCGCCAGCATTAACCGCCGATCTTCTAAAGGCAATCGGGGTATTAATCGATAACGTCTTTGCCAGCTTATGGCGAGAAATCGGCTTGAAACCATTTTAAATAGAGCCGGCTTTTACAAACAGCCGGGAACACCGATGAGCGATGTCATTTTTTGCTTAATGCTCTGGTTGCGTTTGCAGAAAGAATACATTGGCATGTTTGCACGGGAATGCTTGCAAGGTGCGCTGGGTTGGAGCCGAGGCCAATATTTATAAAAACTCCTAACCATTAAAGTGCGGCTTGGTCTTTATAAATATTTGCGACAAAACCGGTATAGTCTTCGCAGGAAATCGCCTTATGCCCATATTGAATTTACCACGAAGTTTACAAATAAAGCCCTCGCTTTAACGGAAAATATTCGTGGCATTATGACATCCTATGAATTTATGTTTTTTATGACTACATGAAAGCCAATCTTCAAATTTCTATCTTGCGTCAAGTCCCTGAACTTAATTATTTCATCGCGTCCAAAATGGCATCACCCATTTCGACCGTTCCATATTTTGATTGGGGATTAAGGTCTGGCGTAACAAACTTACCTTCATTAACCACTTTCTCAACCGCCTTTTGAACGCGCTCCGCCGCCTGAGCTTCGCCAAGATAGTTCAACATCATGACACCCGCCATGATAACGGCAATCGGATTAGCCAGATTTTTTCCGGCAATATCCGGTGCGCTGCCATGAACGGCTTCGAAGAGAGCCGCATCGTCGCCAATATTTGCCCCAGGAATCAAGCCCAATCCACCGACCAAGCCGGCAGTCAAATCTGACAAAATATCTCCAAACATATTCGTGCAGACAACGACATCAAACTGCTGTGGATTCATCACCATGTGCATACAAGCGGCATCAACAATTTTTTCGTCAAACTTGATATCGGGATAAAGCGCGGCGGTTTCTCTGGCAACATCCAGAAACAAGCCTTGGGTATATTTTAAAATATTGGCTTTATGACAAACAGTTACTTTTTTACGATCATTATTCTGTGCATATTTGAACGCATAGTCGATAACGCGTTGTGAAGCAGCCCTGGTGACCACCGCCAGGCTTTCAGCAATATCTTTTTTTGGAGTAAGATAATGCTCAAGTCCGGCATAGAGTCCTTCGGTATTTTCTCTGACAATCACGATATCCACATCATCGTAACGCGTTTTTATACCCGCCCAACTTTTAGCCGGGCGAACATTGGCATACAACTCGTATTGCTGCCGCAAAGCCACGTTAATGCTTCTAAATCCGGTTCCAACAACCGTCGTCAAGGGGCCTTTAAAAGCTAACCGGGTTTTATCGAACGATGCCAAGGTTTCATCCGGCAGCGGTGTGCCGAATTTTTCAAAGGCCGCCATGCCGGCATAAGCTTCTTCCCAGTGAATTTTTACACCTGACGCATCAATAACTTTTACGGCTTCATCCATAATGGAAGGGCCAATACCATCACCTTTTATCAACGTGACATTGTGCATAATTATCTCCATAGTTAAATTAACACTCTCGCCAAACAGCTAAAGTGATTCTTTGATACCGCACCAAAAATGGATTGCCACAGGTGCTTTTATCGCCTCCTCAAGCCCAATCCGTGCAAGGTAGCGATCATAGCAATACTTAACACATTGAGTCCAACATTAACGCCTGGTAAAACCCAGCCGGGATGTCTCAAATGTTTATTGTCATAACAAGGCTTAAAAAAAAACGTTAATTTTCAAGCACAAAATGGATTGTTCCTAATTATTGAACAGACTGTTTTCGCCTGTACCTTAAGAACATCAAGGAAGGATTAAATGATTTCGGCACCCAACATAAGCTCAACCTTTACCTTGTCACCGGCTTGTAAGTTCGCGCACTCAGCTGGTAAGATCATATAACAGTTAGCCCGGCTTATAGAGCTGAGAATGTTTGAACCTTGTTTCCCCGATGATGCCACAAAAAAGTCGCCGTTTTTATCTTGGCTTAGGATACCTCGCTGATACTCCTGTCGTCCGAGGCTTTTTTTCAGGTTAGTGGTGCATGTAGCTGTTATTTGCAACCGTTTTAAATCGGGCACCCCGGAAATTTGCTTAAGCGCTGGAGCCACTATAAACTGAAAAGTAACTATAACAGCCACCGGATTACCCGGCAGTCCAAAAAAATAACAGGAACCTATTTTGCCGAAGGCCAAAGGTTTTCCCGGTTTAATGGCTATTTTCCAGAAGTTCACATCCCCGCAGCGATCCAGTATTTCTTTGACATAATCGGCATCACCCACCGATGCACCGCCGGTAGTAATAATCACATCATGAATTTTTGCGGCTGAGATAAAGCTGTCCTCCAGCATCTGTTTGTTATCCGCAATCACGCCTAGATCCGTGACACTGTAACAAGCATCAGTTAATAATCCGCTTAACAAATAACGATTGCTGTCATATATTTTTCCCGATGCCAATGGCTGGCCTAAAGCCGTTAACTCATCTCCGGTTGAAAAAAAAGCTATTTTTACAGGCCGTTTTACGGCAAGCTCATAAATACCCGCCGAGGCCAAAAGGCCAAGATCGGTTGCAGTCAATTTTTTTGAATGGCCGCATAACAAACCCCCTTGTTTTATGTCTTCGCCAACTTCTCTAATATGTTGCCCAGCTGGTGTGCCTGCCGAAAAATGGATGGCTTCCCCTTCGGCACGCACATGTTCCTGCATAACCACTGAGTCAGCCTGATGGGGCAATACCGCCCCGGTAAAAATTCGGATACATTGCCCTGGTTGCAAATGTCCTTCAAAAGGCCGCCCCGCCCATGAAATTCCGGCCAGAGTAAGCGTAAAAGGCTGCTCATGGTTGATATCCTGACTGGAAAAAGCATAGCCATCCATGGCTGCATTTTTCTCGTAAGGGATATTGATGGGCGAGTAAAGCGATTCTGACAGCACCCGTCCCAATGCGTTTTTTAAATCTACAGTTTCCGATTCTGTGATGGGGCATATAGCAGCTTTAATACGTGCCAGTGCCGCATCGACAGATAATAAAGGAACCGGTTCCTGGTTGCATAAGTCGATCATGGACGCCCCATGAATTGCTTTAAAATGAAGTCTGCTATCATTTCAGGCTGATTGATGTCCAGCTTGGTCAGGCGGCTGGGCGCTTCCAATACCTCATCAGAAGCTATGGCAATAATCGTTGGATCGTTTGGGTAAAGTAATGGTTTGTTAAGCGAAGGCCGATGCAATTCAATTTTAGGAAATTGCTCCATCTTAAATCCTTCAACCAGAATCAGATCCAGCCCAGACTGGTCGAATAGTTTTAACTGATCGTCCAACCGGGGTTCCTGCACCGGAGTGATTTCGGTAATTATTGCACGGCGATGCGTCGACACCAGCATAACGGGCGTGGCGCCAGCCGCCCGCAAGCGGAAACTGTCTTTTCCCGGCTGGTCTATTTGAAAATTATGATGGCTGTGTTTGATTAAACCGATTTGAAGGCCATAGCGTTTTAAAATCGGAATAATTTGCGTCAGTAAGGTGGTTTTACCCGTTCCGCTAAAAGCGGCAAAACCTAACATGGGAACTTGAGCATGCTGCATAGTAATCAAATCATCAGACTGTTATCGTAGGAAGGCATATTCTAAGGTATTATTGATTGGGGATCATTAATCCTGGAGAAAACTTTGATTCGAATTTACCTGATTTTGTTGTTAATCATTATTGCATTTTTTGGGTTACGCGCTTTTCTAAAAGCGTCACCCGTCGTTTTGGCTAAATACGCCAGAGTCTCATTGTTGTGCATCATCGGTCTGATACTTCTTTATTTGACGGCAACCGGACGATTAAACTGGCTGTTTGCGATGATAGGCGTCGTGATTGCCTTTGGGCTCAGATTATTGCCGGCGCTGCTTCATTATGCTCCACAATTACACGGGCTGTGGCAGCGGGTATTTGGTTCAAAACCAAACGCATCACAACGACGAAGCGATGCAAGCACAAAAGGAAAAATGTCCGTTGAAGAAGCTTATGAAGTATTAGGCTTAAAACCGGGTTCATCAGAGCAGGATGTCGTTGCCGCCCACCGAAAATTAATGCAAAAAATACATCCTGACCGTGGCGGATCCGATTATTTAGCAGCGAAAATAAATTTAGCTAAAAAGATTTTATTGCGAAAATAGGCTATGCACCAACATCATTCAAAGCTGATTTTTTTTGTAACCCTAATCGTGTTGGCTTTATTGAATATCTCTTATAAAGAGGTTTTTTGTGCGCCCGTTAATACTGATAACAATGGGTATTCCGAAGCTGACCGAAGCCCTTTAAGAAGCGCTCAGCATTTAAATACAGATGATCCGGCTGTTACTATCGGCGTAAGAAAATGTCAAATAACAACAGTTCCGAGGAATTTTCATACTATGAATTTAAGATCCGGGTATGGCAATCAACGCCCTGCCTCCTGGAATCAGAAATCTTCTTCCTACACTATGTCGGTAGGAACAAAAATAAAACAGCCTGAAGAAAAGTTATCAGACAATACTCAACAAAATACAACGAAAAAAGACGCTGTCGCCAAACCAACAAAAACCATCGGTTCAGTAACCAATAAATCGAATTCAACCGAGATAAATATTCATAAGAAACCGCCTGCTAAGTCTGTAATTGCGGCTAAGCCAAAGAGACGCCAGCAAAAATCAATTGATTCAATTGATAATAAAAAAATGTTAGACTTAAGTTTCGGATGGCCAATTAAAGGAAGAGTGCTAAAAAAATTTTCTCTGACCCGGCATAAAGGCATTGATATAGCAGGCAAGCAGGGGCAGTTGGTAAAAGCGGCTGAAGCCGGGAAAGTTGTCTATTGCGGGCAGGGCTTGATTGGCTTCGGTAATATAATCATTATCAAGCACAATGATGATTATTTAAGCGCCTATGCAAATACTAGCAGTCTTCAGGTCAATGAGGGACAAAACATAATAAAAGGACAGATTATTGCAAAAGTGGGTGATGTGGGTATCAAACGGACGTCCTTGCATTTTCAAATAAGAAAAAACGGAATGCCAGTAAATCCACTCCAACTTTTGCCGAAAAAATAATCAGGTAGTCCGGCTTAGGCCAATCAACCAAGGAGTTAATATGAGCGACATTTTATTTGAGCCATCGAACGATGAAATTGGCATCTTAAACGAAGATGAATTTTCAATTGACGAAGATATTGATGCAGCCTCTATTTTAGCAAAGCAACTGGGAAATATAGCCCCTAAAACAACGAGCAATAGTGAGTTCGACGCAACCAGAACCTATTTGAATGAACTGGGCCGGTCAAAATTACTTACGACCAGTGAGGAGAAAATCTATGGTGCCCGCGCCCTGCAGGGGGATAAAGAAGCCCGCAAGATCATGATTGAAAGCAATTTGCGACTGGTAGTGAAAATTTCCTATCGTTACCTGAACAAGGGAATACCCTTGCTTGACTTGATTGAGGAGGGGAATTTAGGACTCATCCGTGCAGTTGAAAAATTTGATCCAGAAAGAGGTTTTAGATTTTCGACTTATGCAACTTGGTGGATAAGACAAAATATTGAACGGGCGATAATGGATCAATCACGAACCATCCGCTTACCGGTTCATATTGTCAAAGAAATGAACACTTACCTGAAGGCACAGCGTCATTTGGCACAGACACTGGATCATGATCCCAGCGCACAAGAAATAGCTGATTATATGAATAAACCGCTGGACAAGGTTGAAAAAATGCTGCGGCTTAATGAGCGGGTGACTTCTGTCGACGTACCGGGAACCAAAGAAATTCATAACCCACTGATTGAGTCTATTTCAGATGCCGACCAATTAGCGCATGATGAACTAATACAGCAAGACTCAATGAAGCAAAATGTTACCCGGTGTGTGTTTGAACTACCGGAAAGGTATCGTGACGTTATCTGCCGTCGCTATGGCATTTGCGGTTATGAGGAAGCCACTCTTGAGCAGGTTGCCCAAGAGTTGGAGGTGACGAGGGAGCGCGTTAGACAAATTCAAATTGAAGGGCTAAAAAAATTAAAAGCAATTTTACAAACTAACGGCTTATCTTTTGATTCCATTTTTAATTGACAAAGTCCAGTTGTAATGGCCAATCCCTGTAATTAAAGACTTGTCCATGTTCCCGAACAGTTTCATATTCCTTTAGCGAAATTGTTGCAATGACCCATTGCACGGCATTCATTGCGCCAACCGATAAAATGCCATTATCTGGAAAACCTTTATCTACCGGCGTATAAACAGCCGCCGCACCGACGTTGACATCAACCGCTTCCGACCATTCGGCATCACCTACTAGCGATGCCTGGACAACATAGCACTGATTCTCCAAGGCTCTTGCCTGACAGCCTATTTTAACCCGATGGAAACCGGCTAGAGTATCGGTACAACTGGGCACTAAAATCAACACGCACCCGGATTCCGCCAGCTTTCTTGCCAATAAAGGAAATTCGCTGTCATAACAAATGTTGATGCCAATTTTTCCATATTCGGTTTCAAAACACTTTAATTCCTTGCCACCTTTAATTAACCATTGCTCGTTTTCAAAGCGGGTCATCATCAGTTTGTCCTGATGATCTAATTGACCGTCAGGCATTAATAAATAAGCGCGGTTTCGATATATTCCAGGCTCAAGCCGAACCGGAAATGTGCCTGATTGAATAATACACTGGTATTTTTGAGCCATTTCTTTGAACAGGGCTATAAAATCATCATGCAATGATTGCATGGCCGCCAGTTGTTTGTTTAATGATGAATAAACCTCCTGGCCGAACAGAGATGCCAGTTCCATGCTGAAATATTCAGGAAACAACAAAATTTTGGCATCTTGGTTTGTAGCTTCGGCAACCCAACTTTCAATTTTTTGTTGATAGGCAGTCCAACTCTCCAAAAAACTGATGTTGTATTGCGCTGCAGCAATTTTAACGGTCATGTTTAAGCCAGAAAGTCATGGGTTTGGGGGTTTCTTGCAGTTCATCCAAGTCTTTCCAGGTATACGTTGTTTTAAGTTCCGGATGTTTGAAATAGCCGCGTTTGTTCCAGAACTGGTCCAGTGGAACATAATTGGCCGGACGACGCAGGTGGTCCAGCGGCCTTTCTACACAACAAAAAGTGATAAACTTAAAACCACCCAAGTCTTCAGCATGCGCTTCTCTTTGTTCGAAAAAACGCACGCCCAGACCCAGACCGCGATAATCCTTGTTTAATACCGACTCACTGCAATAAAAAACATCATCAAGGTTGTAGCCGTGATCAAGAAAAGGCTGCTTAAGTTGATTTGTTTCATATTTCATGGGAAGAGCGGTTGAGGCACCGACCACTTTATCGCGATCAAACGCCAATACGATAACGCTTTCAGGCGTGTCAACATAGGTTTGCAGGTATTTTTTTTCATAGTCATAATCCCCGTCGTACAAGTAAGGAAAATCACGAAACACCTCAATCCTAAGGCGTGCGAGTTCGGGAATAAATTGCGTCAGCGCAACGCCGCTCTTTCTTTCAATGCGAATTTCTTTGGTCATTTTTTATGAAGGTAAATTTAAAAAAAGTATTTTAGTCGAACTGACAAAAAAGGTACTGGCGTACACAAGGCAATAAGCGCGTTTATTAACTTTTTAGCTTTTTATCATTTGCCTTTCGCGTAATTTATACTGCAAAAATGCGGCCAATATTGCGCCACTGGTATCAGCCATCCAATCAGTGCTATCTGATTGACGTCCCGGAACAAACGACTGATGCCATTCGTCAGATATCCCGTATAAACTGCAAAAGGCAATCGTGAGAAAAGCCAGTATAATAGGCGAACTGACCCAATGACCAAAGCTGCGCCATGCCAAAATCCCCATAATGAAATAAGCGCCGGCGTGATACAGTTTATCCTGAAGCTCAAATCCAAAATCAAAAGGTTCTTTGAGTGATGTTTGGCTGGAAAGCCAGTAGATGAACAGACAATAAAACAACAATAATGTGGAATCTAGAATTTTAATCATGTGAACGTAAACTATCAGTAATGAAAAATGTATTTGAATTTGCCGAGTCGTGTCTCTATGGGGACAATATCAACAAAAAATTGGCATTGACCCATCAAGCCTCGCAGTTATTAGAAAACGGTAAATTATGCCTTATATCTCAGCCGCCGGTTTTGCCGATTGCTGGGGTTGTATTTCCTGACAAACCGGTATTACTCCCTCCGCGTGACATGCCAAAACGAAAGCTGGGCACTGCTGAAGGTCTTGCCGCTTTTTTTCATGCTATTGCGCACGTTGAATTTGTGGCAATTTATCTCGCTTGGGATTTGCTTTACCGCTTTCGCGGCATGCCCGATCAATTTTATCAGGATTGGCTTCGGGTTGCTGAAGAAGAAGCGCAGCACTTTAAATTAATCAGAACCCATTTACGGGAAATGGCTGTGGAGTACGGCGATTTACCTGCGCACAGCGGCTTGTGGGATCATGCCAAAGACACGGCTGATGACTTATTGGCAAGATTGGCAATGGTGCCCCGCTGTATGGAAGCGCGTGGACTGGACGTGACGCCAGCAATCATCGCCAAATTCAAGCAACTGGGCGATGACTCGAGCGTAGCGCTATTAAACCGTATTTTAACCGATGAAGTAGGCCATGTAGAACGCGGGTCATACTGGTTTAAATATGTCTGTAAGGAGCGAGGACTAGACCCGGAAGCCAAATATCGTCAATTGATCAAACAATTTTACCAGGGCGGCAAGCCAAAAGGCCCTTTTAATAGAGAAATGCGTATAATTGCTGGTTTCTCGATTGCTGAGCTGGATTGGCTGGAAAATACAACCCTATGAACACACAAAAAATTTTTGATACCCCTCTGTTTGGCTTGGGCTTTAGAGTTTTTTTTGCCTTGGCTGGATTATCGGCGCTCGTTTTAATTGTGCTTTGGAATGCTATTTTTAAAGGCGCATTGACCGTTGATAATTATTTTGCCCCTAATTATTGGCATGCCCATGAAATGCTGCTGGGTTACTCTGTTGCCGTTATTGCCGGTTTTTTATTAACGGCAGTTAAAAACTGGACAGGTCAGCCAACTCTGACCGGAGATAAATTAGCGGGACTGGCTTTGTTATGGCTTTATGGCCGCATTCTGCCTTTTTATGCCGGTTTATTACCGGATGCCTTGATTGCTGCCATTGATTTTTCTTTCCTGCCTGTTCTGGCTTATCAAATCAGCAAACCGATTATGCAGGCGAAGCACTTCAAAAGCCTGATTTTTATTGGACTGTTACTGTTATTAACACTGGGCAATGGATTACTGCATGCCGAAATTCTGGGACTCTCCCAAAACACGGCATCGACAGGCATCCAACTTATAGTTGCGACTATTATTCTCCTGATTCTGATCATTGCCGGTCGGGTGTTCCCCTTTTTTATAGAACGGGGTTTGCACGGAACACTGCTTATTAGAAGCCCGTTATTGGATGCGTTATCAATCGGCTCCGCCGTTGCTGTGTTTGCTCTGCAATTGTGGGGTGTCTCAGGGACTTTTTTAGCCCTGACAGCGATTTTCGCCGTGATAGTTAATATTGCGCGTCTATCCGCCTGGTATGTGCATCGAATATGGTATGTCCCTTTGTTATGGATACTTTATGCCGGCTATGGCTGGATTGTTATCGGCTTCATCTTAACGGTATTTTCTGCATACGCCTGGGTATCAGCCACGTTAGCTTTACATGCGTTTACTGCCGGCGGCATAGGCGTGTTAACTTTGGGTATGATGGCCAGAGTATCATTAGGCCATACCGGTCGTGCTCTTAGAGCCTCAAATGCAATGGCTATCGCGTTTGTATTAATTAATTTTGCCGTTTTGCTAAGGGTTTTATTGCCACTGGCGTTATCCGGCTGGTACACACTTTTAATTTATGGCTCAACCCTTTCCTGGCTGGCTGCATTTTCTTTGTTTATGTTCGTCTATGCACCCATCTTAACCAGTCCGCGTATTGATGGGCAGGAAGGCTAATACACGTCCAGACCTATGGTATTATTAAGCTGATTCCTTTTTTCCTGCCTCGGATTTTTCACATTGACTCTAAAGGTAAGGTAATGTTTGGACTAGTTGACCTAATCAAGGTAGAACAGCCAACCCGGCGGGTATCGGCATTCAGAGGATGCGCCACTCTCCGTTTGCCCACAGAACCGTGCGTACGGGTCATTACACGACTCCTCATGCAAAGGCGTATCCATAGAGAAAAATCAAACCAATGCGCCAGCTTTCGGTCGAATTATTTTTCCTGCCCTTACAAAAAAGAGATGGGTAAAAAAAAGCATGACAAAAGTTCTATGTAAGCCCTATCATTTTCATTTTTCCAGCGTGATTCGCCGTATAACTCTCGGCGCAAGGTTTAATGCATGTCGATTCGTTATTTTTCAACGCTTAAATTCAGTTTGGTTGTCAGTGTGATGTTGGCTGGATGTGCGCCTACCCGTCAAATTGCCATTGATTATCCCTCGGCTCAGGCAAATGACCCTAAGTCTGCGCAAGTGACCCAGTCACATCAGTTTCATCCTTTGCCCGGTTTTCAGGTCATTGATGGCGATGATTATTATGTTCGGCTGATTTCGGAGTTTGATTTTAAGGGCGATAATATATTGAAAAGCGGTTGCAGCAATATGACGCCATCTTATGAAAAGGGTGATTTGTCATCAACGCTTATTTTTACTCTCCGCAATGATACCCTTAAGTTTAATAATGAAGCCGCGGGTTTTTCGTATCAGGCAACATCAGGAAAATGTAATTTCAAGTTTGAAGCTAAAAAAATGATCCTGACTCCCTGGATGCGGCTGGATTCAGGCAAGGAAACCCAGGTTGACTATAGTTTTTTATCAAGCGCTAACAGTGATATGGATGTGTCAGGTTTAATTGGTGATGTGACAAATGCCAGCAACTTACTGGCGCTAACAGGCGTGGGCATGGGGGTTGCCATTGTGGGGCAGTTTGCCGGTCAATGGGCAAAATCCAACCCACCCGCAACTGCAGCTTCAACTTCAGTTAAACACAGTTCAGAATCGCATTCATTACCCCCCATTGTCACTTTTTCGGGTAACACAGGCGTTCTAAATCAAACCGTATTTAAAGTTTACGCAGTAGCGGAAGGTGGTGTTAATATCCTTGGTTCGGATGCCCAGCCGCTAGGGGAGCTGAAAATTTACCCTGAAATCATCCCTTCCTTGTTGTTAAAGACATCGGCAAATGGTGTCCCTGATGCGCGTGATTTAACGCTTGAAGAAATTGGCTACTCGCCTATCAAATCGACTACCGGTGAAATCAAGTTGTTGCAACTGATTGAACAATCAAAACATCCTGCCAAGCCTAATTTAAAGCCAAACTGGAATAACTACGAAGAAGTGGAGAATAATTGCCGAAAAATAAAGCTGGTTATGAAAGATTTAGGTTTCAACAAATTTGACCGCAATGCCTTTATTTATTACTTTTTGGCAAATAGCAGTGATTGGAGAAATTACAACACAGCCCCTCAGAAGGTTATCAGTGGCGAAATTCGGCCTAAAATTTTGGAAGGTTATCGAAGCAAAAATTTTGGATTGTGTCTGGCTCCTGAAGATTACGGGGTTATGAAAGCGATGGGCTTGTCAGTCAATTTGCCATCGGACTGGCAACAGATTGAGGAATCGAGCCAGAAAAAGGAACAGTTTTTTACACCGCTTAAATCGATTGAGCGGCAACTAATTGCTGTGCTAAAAAATCCCAACAAGATTGAAATGGAGCAACAGATATTTCCATTATTAGCCACCACTCAAAAGGGCGATGGCACTGTGTTATTGCAAAATCATTTGGGTGATTTCGGGTTAGAGAAGTTATTGGCTCCACCTTCGGTCGCACCGGCCCCCACTCCAAAACCAGTGGCACCCGCTGTTACAGATGCAGCCGCAGCGCCAACTCCTGCGTCTGTTGCAGTGGCGCCAGCAGTTATTCCAGGGGAAGGCGTTATTGTAAGCGCAAGCCAGTTGGTCCAAGTCTTTTCCGGATTGTCCTTGAATGAGTTGAGTTGTGCTCGAATTCTTCCTGATCAACAGGGGAAGACGGCTGCTAATGTGGGCATTTTGTTATTTACCACTAAGGCGAGTAGCCCGCGTGTTAAAGGCGGCGCAATGGAATTTGAATTTTCTGGCGGAAAAATAAACCGTATTGCGTTCCAGTCGCCGGCTTACCGGGATTTCGAACAGGATGTTCTGGATCACCCCGAGGTCGGTGGGTGTCGAATTGAACCTGGATTTTTGAGCGCGTTGCACTAAAATTGACTTTGCGGTAATATATTTAAGGGTTGCGAAACAGAAATCTATTGGTATAATGATCAGCTCTTGAAGTTATGAAGACTTCAGGCGCGTAGCTCAGTTGGTTAGAGCACCACCTTGACATGGTGGGGGTCGTTGGTTCGAGTCCAATCGCGCCTACCAGACATAAAAGCACTGCTAAAGCGGTGCTTTTTTTATTGTAGCAATCCCAGATAAAGCAAAGATGCCTGTAATTACCCTTCCTGATGGTTCTAGTCGTGCGTTTGATCACGCTGTTACAGTGATGGACGTTGCCCGAGCCATAGGCTCAGGATTAGCCAAGGCAACCTTGGCGGGCCGGGTTAATGATGTTCTGGTCGATGCGAGTACATTAATCGATCAAGATGCTACGTTGCAAATTATTACCGCAAAAGATGACGACGGTGTTGAAGTAATTCGTCATTCAACCGCGCATCTATTGGCGCAGGCCGTCAAGCAATTATTTCCCGATGCGCAAGTGACCATTGGTCCGGTTATCGAAAACGGCTTTTACTATGACTTTGCCTATCAAAGACCGTTTACCCCCGATGACCTGACAGCCATCGAGGTTAAGATGCAGCAATTGGTCGCCGAGGATTGTGTAATTACTCGTTCGGTATTAAGCCGGGATGCCGCGGTAAAATTTTTCAGGGATCAGGGCGAAAACTATAAGGCAGAGATTATCGAGTCCATCCCTGCGGATCAGGATTTATCTCTTTATCAGCAAGGCGGATTTACGGATCTGTGCCGCGGCCCGCATGTGCCCAGTACCGGTAAAATAAGCGCCTTTAAACTGATGAAGATTGCCGGCGCTTATTGGCGCGGCAACTCTGACAATGAAATGTTGCAGCGAATATACGGTACCGCATGGGGCGACAAAAAAGAATTACAGGCTTATTTACATCGTTTGGAAGAAGCGGAGAAGCGTGATCACCGTAAGCTGGCGAAAACACTGGATTTATTTCATACCCAGGAAGAAGCGCCTGGCATGGTGTTTTGGCACGAAAAGGGCTGGATTATTTATCAGCAGATTGAGCAATTTATCCGTGAAAAGTTACGCGTAAACGGTTATGGCGAAGTTAAAACGCCACAGCTTGTAGATCGTTCTTTATGGGAAAAATCAGGGCACTGGGATAAATTTGGCGCCATGATCTTTACAACGCATTCGGAAAATCGCGACTACGCAATCAAGCCGATGAATTGCCCCTGCCACGTCCAAATTTATAACCAGGGCATTAAAAGTTATCGCGACTTGCCTATTCGTTTGGCTGAATTTGGTTCCTGTCACCGTAATGAGCCATCAGGTACGCTGCATGGACTGATGAGAGTCAGGAACTTTGTACAGGATGACGCGCATATCTTTTGTACCGAAAGCCAAATTCAGGATGAGGTGTCGACTTTTATCGATATGTTATTCTCGGTTTATAAAGATTTCGGTTTTGAAGAAGTCATTATGAAGTTATCAACACGTCCTGAAAACAGGGTGGGTGATGATTCGGTTTGGGACAAAGCAGAGACTGCTTTGGAGTTGGCGCTGAATAATAAAGGGTTGAAGTGGGATTTACAGCCGGGTGAAGGCGCATTTTATGGGCCTAAAATTGAATTTTCGCTCAAAGACTGTATTGGTCGAGTTTGGCAATGCGGCACCATTCAGGTTGATTTTTCCATGCCCGGCCGTTTGGGTGCAACTTATATTGCCGAAGACGGTTCAAAACAAGTACCCGTCATACTGCACAGAGCCATACTGGGTTCGTTAGAACGGTTTATCGGAATTTTGATCGAACAATACGCAGGAACGTTTCCTGTTTGGTTATCGCCAGTGCAAGTCATGGTGCTTGATATAGCCGACCGTCATGCAGACTATGCGTCTCGGATAATGAGAGAGCTTGAGCAACAAGGCGTCAGAGTAAAAATAGACTTGAGAAATGAGAAGATCGGGTTTAAAATCCGTGAGCATTCAATGCAACGGATACCGTATCTTGTCATTATCGGTGATAAAGAATTAGAAGATCAAAATATTACGGTACGTACGCAAAAAGGTGAAGATTTGGGTAGTTTGTCAATCAGTGAATTTGCCGAACGGTTAAAGCAAGAGATTGCAGACAGAAAATAACAGTATTTTTGGAGGATTAGGGTATCGCTGCTAAAAAAGATGAAACGCGCCTGAATGACGCAATCACAGCAAGACGAGTGAGAGTGACAGGTGCAGAGGGTGAAGCATTAGGTATTATATCGCTGGATGAAGCCAAACAGATTGCCTACGCAGCAGACTTGGATTTAGTAGAAATATCGCCAAACGCGGATCCTCCGGTTTGCAAGATAATGAACTACGGCAAATACCAGTTTGAGCTCAACAAAAAACTTCAAGTTGCCAAAAAGAAACAAAAGCAAATTCAGGTCAAAGAAATTAAATTCAGACCCGGCACTGACGAGGGCGATTATCAGGTTAAACTGCGAAGCCTGGTCAAATTTCTAAATGATGGGGATAAAACTAAAGTCACAGTACGTTATCGAGGGCGCGAAATGGCGCATCGGGAAATCGGCATGGATCTGCTGAAGCGTATTGAGAAAGACTTGGAAGAAATAGCCATTGTCGAGCAGTTTCCAAAGATGGAAGGGCGGCAAATGATTATGGTTATGTCCCCGAAAAAGAAAAAATAATTGCTGTTTTTCTTCCTTTCTTCTGCATCCCTCGCGGGATGCTGTCTGTAGAGACGCAAAATTTTGCGTCTCTACAGCTAGTAGCACTGGATAAGCTGCTAAAGGCATCAATCATGATGCTGGTAATTCTTCAGGGCCATGCATTTTGCCTTGCTGGGTTATTTCTCAGGGATATTTATTTCTTATATTATTGGAGCAAACAAATGCCAAAGATAAAAACTAACCGTGGCGCCGCCAAGCGTTTTAGACGCACAGGCAATGGCGGTTTTAAGTGTGGACAGTCGCATCGCCGTCATATATTGACCAAGAAGTCGACTAAAAGAAAAAGACAGTTACGTTCACCGGCAACTATTCATCCATCAGATGTGCGCATGGCCGCACGTATGATGCCTTACAGTTAATAGAGGAGAATAGCAATGCCTAGAGTTAAACGCGGCGTAACAGCCAGAGCAAGACATAAGAAAGTTTTAAAGCAAGCGAAAGGTTACTACGGCGCACGTAGCCGGGTTTATCGCGTTGCCAAACAAGCGGTGATCAAAGCGGGTCAATATGCTTACCGCGACCGCAAACAAAGAAAACGTCAATTCCGCGCTTTATGGATTGTCCGTATCAATGCGGCTGCCCGCATGTACGGGATTTCTTATAGCCGCCTGATCAATGGCTTAACAAAAGCCAATGTAAAGATTGACCGTAAGGTTTTAGCTGATATCGCTGTTCGTGACATTGAATCATTTGGCAAAATAGCAGAAATTGCTAAAGCCAATCAAAGTCCTGTTTCTTAAGTGACACGCCAACCCGCCGCTTTCCGTGGCGGGTTGTTCAGGATTTTATCCTGATACCCCTTTTTCAATTTCACCATTCCCTAAATTTTAAGTGAGCAGTGCAGTGTCGGCTATCCTTGAAGAGATTCTCGCGCAGGCATTACAAGAGCTTGCAACAGTCAATGACCTTAATCAACTTGATAAGGTTCGTGTCCACTTTCTTGGTAAAAAGGGATTATTTACCCTCCAGATGAAGGAGCTTGGAAGTCTTGACCCCGAGCAACGGCGATTTGCCGGCCAAATAATCAACCAGGCTAAAGATCAATTTCAGCAACAGTTGGAAGCCTGCAAAGCGCGGCTGGAAAATATCGCATTAACCGCAAGACTAGCCAGTGAACGTATTGACGTTACCTTGCCGGGACGAGGTCAATCAGTCGCTGGGTTACACCCGGTTACCACGACCCTGCGACGAATTTCCCGGATATTTGGCAGTGTTGGTTTTAAAGTCGTTGAAGGGCCTGAAATCGAAGATGATTATCATAACTTTGAAGCGCTCAATATTCCTAGCTCTCACCCGGCAAGAGCAATGCATGACACGTTTTATTTCGATGCCCATACGGTATTAAGAACGCATACCTCGCCAGTGCAAATCCGGGTAATGGAGTCTGAAAAGCCGCCATTAAAAGTGATTGCGCCGGGTCGCGTGTACCGTTGCGATTCTGATATAACGCACACCCCTATGTTCCATCAGGTCGAAGGCTTTTTGGTCGATACGGATGTCAGTTTTGCTGATTTAAAAGGGGTTGTTTACGAATTCCTGCGTGCATTTTTTGAAAAGGATATTCAAGTACGGTTTAGACCTTCTTATTTTCCTTTTACCGAGCCTTCCGCGGAAGTTGATATTGAATGCGTTATGTGTAACGGCGAAGGCTGTCGCGTATGCAGTCAAACCGGGTGGCTGGAAGTCATGGGCTGCGGCATGATTCATCCCGAAGTTTTTAACGCGGTCAATATCGATAGCGAACACTACAGTGGTTTTGCTTTTGGCATGGGGGTGGAGCGCCTTGCGATGTTGCGCTATGGCATTAACGATTTGCGGTTATTTTTTGAAAATGATCTTAAATTTTTAGAGCAATTTAATTAAGTTGCCGTTACACAGGAAAACTTGAATCATGCAAATCAGTGAAGCCTGGTTAAGATCGTATGTCAATCCGGCGATAAGTACAGAAGAATTAGTCGAACAATTGACTATGGCAGGTCTGGAAGTCGATTCGGTCGAGCCTGCCGCGGCAAAATTCAGCGGCGTCGTCATTGGTGAAGTATTATCCATGCAGCAACATCCCGATGCGGACCGACTGCGCGTTTGTCAGGTTGCGGTTGGTGAAGCCGAGCCCTTGCAAATTGTCTGCGGCGCGAGTAATGTACGGGTTGGCTTAAAAATTCCTGCGGCATTAATCGGCGCAGTGTTGCCGGGTGATTTTAAAATAAAAAAATCAACATTGCGTGGCGAAGAATCCTTTGGTATGTTGTGTTCAGAAAAGGAACTGGGCTTGGCTTCGGATGCCAATGGTTTAATGGAGTTAGCGAGCGATGCGCCCGTTGGTGTTGATATTCGCGATTATTTATCGCTAAATGACACCATCATAGAAGTTGATTTAACGCCTAACCGGGCCGATTGCCTGTGCGTTGAAGGATTGGCGCGCGAAGTCGCCGTACTAAACAAGACGGAATGGTTAACAACCCAGGTCGAAATTGCTCCAATCAGTCATCAAGACGTGTTGGCGGTCTCAGTAGAAGCCACTGAGGCCTGCCCCCGTTATCTGGGCCGCTTGATTAAAGGTGTAAATGCCCAAGCAGTGACGCCCCACTGGATGCAGGAACGTTTGCGGCGGTCAGGATTAAGAAGCCTGGGGCCTTTGGTCGATGTAACTAATTACGTGCTTTTAGAGTTGGGACAGCCCTTGCATGTATTTGATGCGGAAAAGCTTTCGGGTAATATTACTGTGCGCTGGGCTAAAACTGATGAATGCGTGACCTTATTAAATAATCAGGTCATTAAACTGGACAATGAAGCCCTGGTTATTGCCGACGATAAAAAAGCCTTAGCGCTTGCCGGTATCATGGGTGGCAGTGATTCTGCTGTCAATGACGAAACTCAATCAGTATTTTTGGAATGCGCATTTTTTGCCCCACAAGCTATTGCCGGCAAGGCACGCAGATATGGTTTGCATACGGATTCATCCCATCGTTTTGAACGGGGTGTTGATGCCACTCTACAAACAAGAGCCATTGAGCGGGCGACTCAATTGCTTATTAATGTTGCCGGCGGCGGCGCAGGCCCAATTACAGAGCTCACTACCCGCGCTGCACTAACTGAACGCAAGGTTGTCTTTTTAAGGCGGCAACGCATAGAAAAAACGCTGGGTATTGCTTTGGCTGATGAACACGTCGTGGATATATTTCAACGCTTGGGCATGTCTGTCCAAACGCAAATGGATGGCTGGCAAATAATCCCGCCAGGTTTCCGCTTTGATATTGCTATTGAGGCAGACTTAATTGAAGAAATAGCGCGTATCTATGGTTATAATAACTTGCCTAACAACAGTTTATTAATGCGTTCCGAATTAAGCCCGGCAACCGAAGCGATGTTGGACATAGACCGCGTTAAAGATTTGCTGGTTGACCGGGGCTATCAGGAAGCCATTACTTACAGTTTTGTTGATGAAGATATCCAGAAGACCATCGCACCAGAAACAGAAGTTATCCGACTAAAAAATCCAATTTCTACGGAAATGGCTGTAATGCGGACTACGCTTTGGTGCGGCTTGTTAAAAGCGGCCCTTTACAACACCAACCGCCAGCAAAACAGAGTCAGGCTATTTGAATCGGGGCTACGATTTACTATTGAAGACGACGGGATACATCAACAAAAAATGCTGGCCGGCCTGGTTTTAGGGGCTGCTTACACCGAGCAATGGGGCGAAAAGGCCCGAAAAGTTGATTTTTTTGACTGCAAAGCGGATATAGAAGCAATATTTGTATTGACTGGTTGTCAGGTAAAATTTTCATCAGCGCAGCAATCTGCATTGCATCCAGGACAAACAGCTGAGATTTTATCGCCCCATGGCGAAAGAATAGGATGGATCGGCATGCTGCATCCTAATCTGGAAAAAAAATTAGGTTTTGATTCGCAAGTTTTTCTATTTGAACTGGATCAAAACCTGTTACTGAATAAACATATTCCAGTATTTAATCCGCTGTCAAAATATCCATCGGTACGGCGCGATTTAGCCTTGATTGTTAAAGAAGATATTTCTGCCAGTGAACTAATCAACTGCATTAAAGGCAGTGCGGAGCCGAACTTACAAGATGTAATCGTTTTTGACATCTTCCGAGGTAAAGGTATCGAAGAAGACAGTAAAAGCGTAGCCTTAAGTTTAATCATGCAAGATGATACACAAACATTAACAGACACAGAAGTTGACGCTATCGTAAGCAGGCTGTTAACCTTATTGACCAACGAAAAAAATGCAAAGCTGAGGGATTAATTTATGGCATTAACAAAAGCATATTTTGCTGAAAGACTGTTTGACGAACTAGGTTTAAACAAGCGTGAAGCAAAAGAATTAGTGGAGCTTTTTTTTGAAGAAATTAAAAGTTCTTTGGAGCAGGGTAAGCAAGTAAAAATTTCCGGTTTTGGAAAATTCGAGCTTCGCGATAAAACCAGTCGTCCAGGCAGAAACCCCAAAACTGGCGAAGAAATCCCCATAACTGCCAGACGTGTGGTGACTTTCCGCTCTGGGCAGAAATTAAAAGCCCGGGTAGAAGCTTATGCTGGAACCGAGTAACAATAATGAATATCCGGTCATTCCGGAAAAGCGGTATTTCACAATAGGCGAAGTCAGTGAGTTGTGTGGTGTCAAACCTCATGTCCTTCGCTATTGGGAGCAAGAATTTACCGGACTGAGTCCGGTAAAAAGACGTGGCAATCGCCGCTACTATCAGCGTCACGAAGTGTTGATGATACGACAAATCAGGGCATTGTTATATGAGCAAGGTTACACCATTAGTGGTGCCAGAGCCCATTTAAAGAATGGGAATAACAAGGAAGACACAGTCCAAGCGCAGCAACTCATCCACCAAATGATTGTCGAGCTTGAAGATATTTTAGAATTACTCAACTAGATTCTTACGGTAAATCTGGTTGTGTAGTATAATTTATCTCCTCTAATTAACGGATTTTGTTCGAAATCCTTTCAGCTTCAAAAGATTATTTCAATGTCGGGGCGTAGCGCAGCTTGGTAGCGCACTTGTCTGGGGGACAAGGGGTCGCAGGTTCAAATCCTGTCGTCCCGACCAATTGAATCAATGAGTTATAAAATACGGAATTGGGTAAAAAGAGAAAATAACGGTTTCGGGTATTCATACGGGTACACTTTAGAAAGTTATTACTAATTTTCACACATTTTAAATCTTCGGCACTCGCTGCCGATTATAAATAAAAAACATAAAGAACTTATTTGCTTGCTTGAGTTTTGACCGATAAAAATTCAGTGTCCTCAGTTTCTTATATTTTCGGTATAGCTTATGCTCTACAAAAATCATTATGATTTGCGCTGTATACCACCAGTTTTAAATAGGCTTGTCGCGACACATTAAGGTACGATGAGTATTAAAGCCGATGTAGCTCAGTTGGTAGAGCAACTGATTCGTAATCAGTAGGTCGTGGGTTCGACTCCCATCATTGGCTCCATAAAATCAATATGTTGCAATATTATTGTTTTAATATATTTTTCATGTAGACGCAGTGTAGACGGTACATGTCACATTTTACGCTCATCATGTATGTAATTCCTACGACAGTTAAAGGTCGAGACTGAGTTAAAACGCACAAATAAAACCACCATCAATGGTATTTACACCATTGATTGTAAAACTGGGTAAATTATTGATATTTCCGGCTACTTACAGGGGTAACTCTGACAGCTATCGATTGAGTCTTTCCGCCAAAATTGTGACTTTTATGTTTCGAAACCGCCTGGGCCAATTGCAGTCGTACGAATAAAGAATATAGCAAAAAAATAAAGACTTAACCTAGTGCTTCAAAACGGGGTTACAAACCCCGACCGGCATCGGCTAAATCATTTGATCCATAAAAACCAAAAAAAGCGCGAAACGATTGGCTACTTACTTAAAACGCGGCACGCCCAACAGATTTTAGAAGTTCCCTTATGCCTGGCTATTCAAATAGTCTTCATAATTTCCATTAAAATCAACGATGCCTGTCGGTGTCAATTCGATAATCCGAGTCGCCAGTGAAGACACAAACTCCCTGTCATGGCTAACAAAAATCAAGGTGCCAGGGTAATTTTCCAGGGCAGTATTCAGCGATTCAATGGATTCCATGTCGAGATGGTTGGTGGGTTCGTCCAATACCATGATGTTGTTTTTTTGCAGGATCAGCTTGCCGAACAACATCCGTCCCTGTTCTCCACCTGAGATGACTTTAACAGATTTGTTGATGTCGTCAGCGCTGAACAATAAACGTCCCAGCGTACCGCGCAAGGCTTGATCGTCGTCGGTTTCCTTGCGCCATTGATTCATCCACTCAATCAATGTGGCATCTTCTGCGAAGTCTTCGGCATGATCCTGGGCAAAATAGCCTACTTCCGCGTTTTCTGACCATTTAACCTCGCCGGTGTCGGGTGCAAGCTCACCAACAAGAGTACGTAGCAGGGTTGATTTACCAATACCGTTGGGACCAATAACAGCAACGCGCTCACCGACCGGAATCATCAAGCTCAGGTTTTTGAAGAGCGGTTCCTGCTGACCATAACCTTTGCTTAAGTTTTCAACTTCCAGCGCTAAACGGTGCAGTTTCTTGGTCTGATCAAAGCGGAGAAAGGGGTTGACCCGGCTGGAGGGTTTTACTTCATCCAGTTTGATTTTATCCAATTGTTTGGCGCGCGAGGTGGCTTGTTTGGCTTTGGAGGCATTAGCGGAGAAGCGGCGGACGAAAGTTTGCAATTCCGCAATCTGGACTTTTTTCTTGGCGTTTCCTGCCAGCAGACTTGCCCTCACTTCGGTTACGGCGGTCATGTAGTCGTCATAATTGCCGGGATAAACCCGCAATTCGCCATAATCCATATCGGCCATGTGCGTACAGACACTGTTTAAAAAGTGGCGGTCATGCGAGATGATAATCATCGTGCAATTACGCTGGTTCAGGATGTCTTCAAGCCAGCGTATGGTGTTGATGTCCAGGTTGTTGGTCGGCTCATCCAGCAGCATGATGTCGGGATTGGAAAACAATGCCTGAGCCAGCAGGACACGCAGCTTCCAGCCCGGTGCTACGGCGCTCATTGGGCCATTATGCTGTTCAAGCGGAATATCCAGTCCCAGCAGTATTTCACTGGCGCGTGACTCGGCGGTATAGCCGTTGAATTCGGCGAATACCGATTCCAGTTCGGCGGCATGCATGTAGTCGTCCTCGGAAGCCTCCAGATTGGCATAGATGGCGTCGCGCTCGGACATGGCCGCCCACATTTCTGCGTGCCCCATCATAACTACGTCCAACACCCGTTGGTCTTCATAGGCGAATTGATCCTGGCGTAAATTTCCGAGTCGCTCATGGGGGCTGATGCTGACGTTGCCGGCTGACGGCTCCAAATCGCCGCTCAATATTTTCATGAAGGTTGACTTGCCGCAGCCATTCGCGCCAATCAGGCCGTAGCGGTTGCCGTCGCCAAATTTGACAGAGACGTTTTCAAACAGGGGTTTGGCCCCAAACTGCATGGTGATGTTAGCTGTAGAAATCAAGTTGTTGTTCTCAAGGGTGAAAGGTAAAAAAGTACGTTTTAAAAAATTAGTAATCAAGCCATATTTCAGGCACGATGTGAGCGGTTTGTTGATCGTCACTGACCCAAATCTGACCATCCTGGAGGCTGAATTGTAGTTGCATGACGCGCTTTACGAGCAGAGCGAGCTGATCGGTAGCCGATTTAGGGAAATTAATGATAGTCAAATGGGCAAAGCGTTCCAGTTTGGGTTGAATTTGTTTCCACCAAACCGTATTACGTCCGCCATAACAGTAGATGATGACTTTATCAGCCCGGTTGGATGCCTTGCGTATGCGTTTCTCATCGGGCATACCGACATCAATCCATAACTCAATGTCATCGGTCAGGTTTTTTTGCCAGAGATCAGGCTCATCATCAGCGCTCAAGCCTTTACAGAATTGCAAGTGTTCGTGGGCGTTCAGCACAAAAGCAAGCAAACGCACCATCATGCGCTCTTCTGTTTCAGACGGGTGTAGTGCGATAGTCAGGTTATGTGGCTGGTAATAGCCTCTGTCAATGTCGGCTATCTGACAGTCGGCTTTATAAATGGTTGACTTAAGCGCCATTGAATGTATTTGCGTATGAGTTAATTGATCTATTTTAGCAGATTTCAGAGTCTTAGTGTTTTGTCGCTAAGTTTCAAGAGAAAATTACCTCATTCAGATATTTGCTGAGGAAGTAATTTTTTTAATTATTTAAGAGCCTGTTCGGGTACTATATACCAACTTAGGAATGGTAATTTTATAACATGAACACTTTGACTGGTCTTTTTATCCAAATTATTTCATTCCCATCCCTTAAAAATAAATAGGTAGACCTGCGATAATTTTAATCTTCCGGGAGCGGCTTAATTTTTGATAGCTCGACAATGCTTTCTCTTTGAAGATCTGAATAATTATCCAAGAAATGTAATAGGTCTCCGGGTTTTCAGTGAGACTGGCTTTAGCTGAAGACTGATAATTTTTTAAAATGTTTAAGATTTCGTGGCAAACATTTTCAATACACGAAATAAAAATTCAGGAGAATACATGCTTAATAAAGTTATTTTGATTGGAAATTTGGGCGCAGATCCTGAGGTTCGTTATATGCCTGCGGGTGATGCCGTTGCAAATATAACGTTAGCAACTTCTATGAGATGGAAAGATAAGCAAACGGGTGAAAGAAAGGAGTCTACTGAATGGCATAGAGTGGTTTTTTTTAGACGTTTAGCCGAAATAGCTGGGGAATACTTAAAAAAAGGTAGCCAGGTTTATATAGAAGGCCATTTGAGAACGCGTAAATGGCAGGACCAGAATGGACAAGACCGCTATACAACCGAAATTGTTGCCGATGAAATGCATATGCTGGGAAGCCGTAGTGGCGGTACCACCAGCTTTGGTAGTGACCAACCGTCAGGTGGATATTCTGCGCCATCATCCAAGCCAGTAAACCAGCCAGCGCAGCAAAATAATCCTGCTGCCATGCCGCCATCGCCCCCTGCTTATGATGATTTTGATGACGATATACCGTTCTGATGGGCTCCTAGGAGCCGAGGGTCGCCTCGCCAGACTTTATGATTATCTCGAACAGTTGTTTGGAACATCTCGGTGATTAGGCATATACTCAGAAATACGATGAACCGGGAAAACCTGAATTGGCGTAGGCTCCATGAACAGATTGCTCACAAGACAATTCAAATCCCTAAGGCATCCGACAAAAAAGCCTATTACTTGACGATTCCGTGAAGCCGCGGTTCGGCAAGAAAATGTAGCCATTGCAAGTAACGAGCAAAGAGCAATCAACTATGGCGCATTTAATAAAAATAGGCAATTCTCAAGGAATCAGGATTCCGCAATCAATGATTAAAAAAGCCCATAAAAAAACAATAAAAGATTGGAAAGAGCGGTTTAAAAGCATTGCAGCTTCTCAAATTGAGCAAGATTTTAATGAAACCAACAGCAATCTTGCTCATTCTTCGGAGCTTGCCACTGGAGAGACGTGGGAATGGTAGTTAATCGATTTGACGTTTATCTTATCGAACTTGATCCAGCTATTGCCAGTGAAATTAAAAAACAAGACCCTGTGTCATTGTCTCACCCAATGAAATGAATTGCCTAAAAACTGTTTTAATCGCACCCATGATTACAAAAGGGTTTCATGCGCCCTTCAAGAGTTGAGCTTCAGTTTCAAGACAAGACCGGCCTTATTCTGCTGGATCAATTACGGTCAGCCGATAAGTCCAGACTTATTAAAAAACTGGGAACTGTGGACTCACAAACGCAAAAAATAATTTGATCAACCTTGGTCACTATTTTTGAGATGTAAGCAAGTAGAGTTCAAACCACGGCTCCCCCGTATTCCGTTTTACACCATACAGACTACTTGCTTTTCTTCGCGACATCCAGCAAGACTTTTTTCAACTCATCGTCCAAACCCACCAGGCCAGTGCACTCATCCGGTGTTTGCAGCTTAGCGGCGAGCAGCGGGGCGAAGTCAGGGAAGCTTGAATTATCTGCCCGTACAATCATGCGCTGAGCAATCCAGTGTTTTTCAGTGTTGTCCTGACAGGCCAAGCGTGCCCAGATTTCATAAGCGCTTTTTTGCGCTTCGGGGTCACCTATTTTTTGCAAGACGGTAAATATTTCAGCGCCGACTCATCGGCCAGACAGCCTTCACTGGCTGCAAGGTTGGAAAAGTCAGCGAAGTGGGTTATTTTTTGGCGAAATACATCTACGTCCAGCATTTTTGCAAAATCGGCGGCATAGCCACTCAATCCGCGATAACTAGGTAAATCCTTCAAATCACTGTTCAGATTGTCTACCTCAGCGATTGCCTTGTCTTTTTCCATAGGCCCGGAATTTATGTGTTCAAAGATTGTACCAGGGAGTTGGGCCTTGGACAAATCCGCACCGGAAAGTTGGACTCCGGTCAAATCCGCACCTGAAAGTTGGGCTTCAGTCAAATACGCGCCTGGGAGTTGGGCATTGGACAAAGACGCGCCGACGAGTTGGGCCCAGGTCAAATTCGCGTCGATGAGTTGGGCATTGGACAAATCCGCGCCGTCGAGTTGGGCGGCGATTAAAGTCGAGCCGGCGAGTTGGGCAAAGGACAAATTCGCGCCGGGGAGTCGGGTGCCGAACAAATTCGCGTCGATGAGTTGGGCATTGGACAAATCCGCGCCGTCGAGTTGGGCGGCGATTAAAGTCGAGCCGGCGAGTTGGGCAAAGGACAAATTCGCGCAGGGGAGTCGGGTGCCGAACAAATTCGCGTCGGGGAGTTGGGCCCCGCTTAAATTCGCGCCGGGGAGTTCGGAGCCGTCTAATTTGGCCTTTTCTAATTTGGCATACGAGAAGTTTACCTTTTTCAAGCGGGCTCGACGTAAGTCAGCATTCGGCAAACTTGATTGCCCGAAATCCGCATATTCCAAATGCCGTCCGCGCAAATCAATGCCTTGGGCCTTGACGAGTGCGTCCGGTTCGGTATTAACTCTCTCGGTGTCTAATTTGGATAGGGTTTCCGGCGGCAATTCCTTATTGGCGACCAGCACCCGCTCGTTCATGATCAAGTTGCGAGGAAAAGGGCCATCGATAAAGTAACATTTTCTCGGCTCTTTTTTTTCGGTGTCTGGCGCGCCGTTGGAGGGCTTCGGATCGCCAGTTTTGGATTGTGTCTCCACTTTTTTTTCATCGCCGCATTCACGAATGCGCACCGGATCGTAGTCGTAACGTTCTTCGTCTTTCAGATCCACCTTCCGCTGCTCGTGGAGCAAGTTGGTCAAAGTAAAAATCCGGCGCTGGCTGTTGTCCGCTTTGGTCAAAGTAAAAATACGGCGCTGGATGTTGTACACTGCTGTGACGTCTTCTTTAGCCGGATCGACCCGGCTTTCCAGGAATGAAAGGATTTTGACCAATAATTGTTCTTCCGGCGAATCCGGGACGGTAGAGACCAAGTAACTAAAAAACAGTGCGGTCAACAAAAAGACTGCCAGCAGCCAGCGTTCAAACACTGCCGCCAAAGTTATTGGATTTGGCGGCGACGTTGGAGTTTCCGCGTCACTGCCAATCCATGTCCGCAGCCAGTCGATGATCTTGCGCGGACATAGACGGCGCGCCCAAGCGGCTAACCAGTGCCATCGATTCAGCCAACGGATTGCCCAGCGGACCGCTGCCTTGACGGGCTTGACCAAGCCATAAACAAATGGCGCCAGCCACGGTTTCCACCAGCGCCCGGCATCGTCCTGATCGTCAAGAATTTTCGCCCACAAATAAGCCAGCAGCGCGGTATCCAGTAACAGGAATACACGCTGCGTCCAAACGATGCCGTTATCATGGTAAGGCAGAAAGGCGGCTTGCAGCCACCAGTATGTCCACACCGGCCAAATTATCAGCGAAACCACGCTGATCGCCGTCATGAGGAAGTTCATGAAGCCGCCGTGCTGACCCGCCAGCCAATGCAGAAAAGGTAGGTTACCCAAGCTGCGGCGAAGATGCTTTTTGGTTTCATCGTCCGTTTCGCGCTCCAGCGCGGCGCGGAAACGAAACGCCAGTTGCGAAAACAAATAATGCTGCAACAGGATATACAGGTGCACGAAAAACAGGAAGCCCGGCATGAACCTGTAAAAACCGACGATGGGGATGTCCACGCCCAGCAGCGGCAGCTTGACCGGGTCGATACGCAGGATTTGGTCGTGGGTGGTGGAGGAGATGATGATCGCCACATACAGCAGCAGCGACAGGAAGGTAATCGTGAAGCTGCGCAATTCCGCCCCTTCCGCCCGCACCCGCTCCAGCATGTCGGCCGCTTTCGGCAGTTCCGGTATTGTTGGGGGTGGCACAGCGTTCATCGACATGCTCCACATTCAGGTTGACTTGTTAATTGCGCAAGGCGGAATTAAAAGGGAAACGGGAGCAATTCCATAATCCTACTAATTCTGGAGAGACCCGTAAGGCGCAGCCGCAGGGGACGGATTAACCAACCCTGTAATCAGCCTCCAGCGGGCAATGGGGTCAAGCTCAATTGATTCTGACCTTTCGATTTATTTTGGATTTTTTTCGCTTTCCAGTGCTTCGAGCAATTGTTTTGCGGGTAAATAACCCGGATAGATATTACCTTTCTCCGTGACAATCATCGGCGTTCCTTTCACGTCAAAATCGGCGCCTAATTGCATGTGTTCATCAACCGGGTTGTCGCAGGTTTTCTCTGGTATTTTTTGGTCTTTTTTGGCGGCTGTCAAAGCCGCATTCCGGTCATCAGCGCACCAGACAGAGACGGCTTTCTTGTAGGAATCGGAATCTTTTCCTGCTCTGGGGAAAAACAGGTATTGGATTGTAATGCCTTCAGCCAAATATTGGTCTATCTCTGAATGGAGTTTACGGCAATACCCGCAGTCTATGTCGGTAAAAATAGAAACCGTATATTTACTGACCTTCGGCTTAAAGACGATCATATTTTTCTGACCGATTTTCTCAAGGGCTTGTTTTCGTGTGCCGCTCAATTTTTCTTCTGTCAAATCTTTGCGGGCCGCCAAATCAACCAGGCGTCCTTGCAGCAAATATTTTCCATCCTCGGAAATATAGAAAATATTAGCACCGACTATGACCTCATAAAGGCCTTTAACGACAGAAGGCTTAATGGAATCAATCTTCACCGACGGCATTGACTTTACCATCGCTTGCTTAATGGCTGCCTCATCAGCATTAGCGATAGGCAATGCCAGACTTGCCAGTGATAAGGCTGCAATCCTAATAACTTTTCTCATGGTTTTCCCGTGTATTTATTGAAATTTTGAAGGCTTAAAATTTGGGGTCTTTAACTCTAGCCTGCGCCTAACCTAGGAGCGCGCATTAAATAACCTGCCCCCCCTAATATCCCCTCTCCTGGAGGTAGAGTGAGCAAGAAGCCTGACTTAAATTCCTGCTTATTCCTTAATGAAATAATCGTTGGATATCCAGTACCATAGCAAGCGCCATTAAAGACATCAGCAAAGCAATGCTGATTTGCTGGAAAAAGGATTGTATTTTTTCTGAAACGGGGCGGCCTTTGATCGCTTCCAGGGCGAAAAATAGTAGATGCCCGCCGTCCAGCACGGGAACTGGCAATAAATTAAGAACGCCTAAACTGACACTGACCAGCGCCATAAACTTTAAAAAAGGCGTTAAGCCCATAGTGGCGGATTGGCCTGCATACTGGGCAATGCTGACGGGTCCGCTCAGATTTTTTACCGAAGCCTTGCCTATCAACATCTTGCCCATCATTTTTAAGGTCGTCGAGGCATAAGACCAGGTCGTTTCCAGAGCAACCGGTATTGCAGCCAATGGCGATAGTGAATATTCGACGCTCAGCGACTTTATCAAGTCTTCCGGGACAAAGACAGACGCGCCAATCTTGCCTTCAGTTTTCTGCCCGGCTTGTACGCTTTTTGGCGTAATGGTTATGGGCAACAGAACGCCATCACGTTCAATATTTATTTTAATGGCAACGCCAGGATGATTTTTTACCGTGTCTACCCATTGCATCCAGTCGTTCATTGTTATGCCATCAGCACTTACAATCAAATCACCCTGGCGCAAACCGGCGGCTAATGCGGCGCTGTCGGGAAGCACTTTTCCTATAATGGGCTTTAATTTTGGCGACCATGGTTTGAAACCCAAGTGCTCATACAGCGCTTCAGGATTCTGGGCATCGCTTTCAGCGATCTTCAGGATCCTGACATTTTGCTGATCATCGAAATTTTTTACGGTGACCTTAATGTCCTGATCACCATCCAGTGCCGAGGCGACGATTGAGCCCATGGCTTCCGTCCATGTCGGCGTCTGCTTGTCATTGACGGAGATAATTTGATCACCTTCAACAAAACCGGCTGTAGCGGCTATTGTGCCCTGCCCTACTGCTCCCAATATGGGTTTTATGCCCGTTTCGCCAATAACCAGAACACTCCAAAACAAGGCAACGGCAAGCAACAGGTTAAAAATGGGACCCGCCGAAACTATTGCAGTCCTGGCCATTAGAGACTGCCGGTTAAAAGCGAAAGGCAAGTCTTCTTTTTTAACCTCGCCTTCCCTCTCATCGACCATTTTGACGTAGCCACCCAGGGGAATGGCAGATAATACATACTCTGTGGCTTCAGGGTGTTTCTGATAAGACCATAATACTTTCCCGAAACCGACAGAAAAACGAAGAACTTTTACTCCGGCTTTTCGCGCCACCCAGAAATGCCCGTATTCATGAAATGAAACCAAAATGCCTATGGCAATGGCAAAATAAAATAGCGTATGCAATAAATCCATCAATGATAAAGCTCGTTAATAATTTGTTCAGACACCAATCTGGCCTGTTGATCTACCCCTAAGATAATATCAAGGGTGTTGGCTGGCTTGGCTTCAAACCTTTCCATGCATCTTTCGATAATAACCGGAATATCGGTAAAACGAACCCTTTCATTCAAAAACGCTTCCACGGCTATTTCATTGGCGGCATTCAAAATCGTCGGTATAATGCCACCCTTTTTAATGGCCTCATAAGCGAGGCGCAAACAGGGAAATCGTTCCAGATTCGGCTCTTCAAAATCCATACGTCGGACATCAAAAATATTCAACGGTTCAACACCCGAATCAAAACGTTCTGGCCATGCCATTGAATAGGCAATGGGAACGCGCATATCCGGGTTGCCCATTTGCGCCAATACAGTGCCATCCACATAATCCACCATCGAATGGATAATGCTTTGAGGATGGATGACCACTTGTATTTGATCCGGCGTCATGGCGAATAAAATACAGGCCTCAATCATTTCCAAGCCTTTATTCATCATGGTTGCAGAATCTACCGAAATTTTTCTGCCCATGTCCCAATTTGGGTGGGCAACCGCTTGATCGGGCGTGACATTGACCAATTGATCTAATGGCATTTCACGAAAGGGCCCGCCTGAAGCGGTCAGTAAAATGCGTCTGGCTTGTTTCGCATGCATACCCGATTTATAGCCGGCAGGCATACATTGAAAAATAGCATTGTGTTCACTGTCGATAGGCAATAATTGCGCACCTGACTCTGCAACGGCTTGCATAAATATATCGCCAGACATCACCAAGGCTTCTTTATTGGCTAATAATATTATCTTACCCGCCTTTGCCGCCGCCAAACTGGGCAACAAACCCGCCGCGCCAACAATTGCCGCCATGACTGAATCAACGTTGTCCAGTGTTGCAACGTACTCCAGTGAGTCGGCTCCTGACAGTACTTTAATATCGGAGACCGGCGAATTTTTGAGCTTTTCCGTAAATGCCAGAGCCTTTTTTTCATCGACAACTACAACAAATTCAGGTCGATGCTCCAGACATTGCTCATAGAGTAAGTCAATATTGTTGTTAGCCGTTAAAGCGACAACGTTATAAAGATCGGTGTGTCTGGCAATTACGTCTAAAGTACTGACGCCAATTGAACCGGTTGCACCCAGTATGCAGATACCTTTCATGAATCAAGCCCAATAAGCACTATACCGGCATAAAAAAATGGAATGGCGGCAATCAGGCTGTCAGTTCTATCCAGAATACCACCGTGACCCGGTAATAATGTTCCACTATCCTTTACACCACGCTGACGCTTGACCACGCTAATAAATAGATCACCATAAATGGAAATCAACACAGTCAATACAGACAACAGTAAAAAATCAAATATCCTGAGCCATACAAAGCCATCCCGATAGCCATAATAGCCAATGAAAATTGCTGCCCAAACGAAACCGACTGTTAAAGCGCCGTACATTCCAGCCACTGTTTTACCCGGGCTGATTTCAGGCGCCAACTTGGTTGAACCCCATTTCTTCCCGGCAAAATAGGCAGAAATATCCGCAACCCAAATCAGGATTAAAAAATACATTGTCATTTCCGGTCCGTAAAAAGCTCTTAATCGGGATAAAAACATCCATGCTGAAAATAAAACGAACAAGCCGATTAATACTTTATATCGGGTTTTCGGTTGTAGATTCAACACCCCTGCCGGTGTGTATCGGATCAATATCATAACCAACATCCAGAATAACACCGGCGGTATAACCAGCCATTCCAGAATGCCTGAATAATCCCTGACATCGGGCCAATCTAAGGTTTGTGCGACCAACTCAAGAATTTGAGTCCAAAATTGAATACCTAACATTGGCAGAATCAAGGCCAACAGAAATAATATGCGCTTAACCATGGAGGTAAGCCCTGCAAGGGTACTCCATTCCCATGCAGCTATAAGAGTGATCAGGCCTATCACCAATGAGAAATATTCCATCGGCAAGGTGAATACTGCCAATGCGATCAGAGAAGCAAGGACTAATGCCGTTAAAATTCGCTTTAGTAACATTTTTGTAAGCTATGTAGGTATTAAGGAATGGTAATTTCATCCCTAGGGTTATAAATTGACTGATTTATTAAGAACTTGCTCACTGGTATGACCAAAGCGCCGTTGCCGGCTTTTAAAGCTCTTGATAGCATCTTCAAGTGAATTCTGGTCAAAATCAGGCCAGAGCGTTGTTGTAAAATACAATTCTGTATAGGCTAATTGCCATAACATAAAATTGCTGACACGTTGTTCGCCACCTGTTCTTATAAACAGGTCAGGATCCGGCAGGCCAGCCGTTGACAAATGCTGGTTAATCAACTGCTCGCTAATCACCTGATTTTCCAACTCTCCAGTAGCCATTTTTTTGACCACTTTCTGAACTGCCTGGCACATATCCCAATGACCGCCGTAATTTGCAGCAACAACCAACGTTAAATCGGTATTGTTTTGAGTTTGAGCCTCTCCCTCGATCATTTTTTGTTGTAACTTATCTGAAAACGCTGACCTGTCGCCAATAAAGCGCAAGCGGATATTATTACGATCGAGCTTTGTGATTTCCCTTTGCAGGGTTGCCATAAAAAGCGCCATCAGCAGGCTAACTTCTGTTTCTGGCCGCCGCCAGTTTTCGCTACTAAAAGCAAACAAAGTCAAGACTTCAACCTTGTGCTTGGCGCAATACTCCACTATTTTTCTAACGGCTTTAACGCCAGCCTGATGACCGACCGCTCTTGGCATAAATCTTTTTTGCGCCCATCGGCCGTTGCCATCCATGATAATGGCGATATGGCGGGGATTATTGTTGTCAGATTCCAGATTATTACTTTCTTCAGCGGGCATTATTATTTCTCTATTAAATGGATAATAAATCTGCCTCTTTTGCTTCCAGTAACTTTTCTACTTCCTTTACATACTGATCAGTTAGTTTTTGTATTTTTTCTTCGGCTGCCCGCGCTTCATCTTCAGAAATCATTTTTTCCTTCAAGGCTTCCTTTATTTCTGAATTGGCATCACGACGAATATTTCTGATCGCCACACGGCCGTTTTCAGCTTCGTGCTTTACGACTTTAACCAGTCCGCGACGACGCTCTTCTGTCAGCGGCGGCAAAGGAATGCGGATTGTCATGCCATTGGTGGCCGGATTTAAACCCAGATCAGATTTCATAATGGCTTTTTCTATTGCTTGCACCATGCCTTTTTCCCAGGGAGTAATGGTTAAGGTGCGCGCATCCTCAACAGCAATATTGGCAACCTGCGATAATGCCGACTCCGTTCCATAATATGAAACGGTGATTTGATCCAGCAAGCTTGGGTGTGCCCTGCCTGTCCTAATTTTTGAGAGCTCATGCTTTAACGCATCAATACTCTTGCCCATGCGGGTTGCAGCGCCCTGTTGGATATCACTAATCATTAATCTGTTCCTCGTTCAATAAGAGAGCCAATCTCTTCGCCCATCATTAGCCTCATGACAGCGCCTTGCTCAAAAATATTCATTACTCGCATCGGTACATTGTTGTCCCTACACAACACCAATGCGGTGGTGTCCATAACATTGAGGCGCTGATCAAGCGCTTGATCATAAGTTAATCGTGAATAAAATACAGCATCCTTCTTTTTTAAAGGGTCTGCCGAATACACGCCTTTGACTTTTGTCGCTTTAATCATCAGCTCTGCGTTAATTTCAATCGCCCTAAGACTTGCAGCCGAATCAGTAGTAAAAAAAGGATTGCCGGTACCGGCGGCAAAAATAACCACCCGGCCTTTCTCTAAATGCCTGACAGCCCGGCGGCGAATATAATCCTCACAAACCTGGTTAATTTTAAGCGCAGACATTACCCTGACCTGCTGGCCGTGAGCTTCCAGCGCATCCTGCATAGCCAACGCATTGATGACTGTAGCCAACATGCCCATCTGATCGCTGGTGACCCTATCCAAACCTTCTGCGGCCTTTTCTGCACCCCGCAATATATTGCCGCCGCCGATAACTAAACCAACTTGAATGCCAACTTCACATAATTCTTTGATTTCAACGGCAAGGCGTTTAACAATATCAGCATCGATACTGCCGCCTGTCTCGCTCATTAAAGCCTCACCGCTTAATTTAAGCAAAATTCTCTGGCAAATTGGTTTAGTCATAGTATTTTCCGGGTCGGTTTAATAAATTGGATTATGGTAACCCATCAAGCCATTGTCACTTGTTTTAGGTTAGGTTGCCCAGCAAAGTCAACCTAACTCCAATGATCTCAGCTTCCTCTAACTTGCGCCATCACTTCTTCGGCAAAGTTTTCTTCTTTTTTCTCTATGCCTTCACCCACTTCAAAACGAATGAAACGGATAGCTTTGTTACCTTTTGATGACAACAACTTATCTACAGTCACTTTGTCGTCTTTGATAAAAGGCTGGCCTAACAAGGTCACTTCCGCCAAAAATTTCCGGATCTGACCGGCAATCATTTTTTCTATGATGTCCGCAGGCTTGCCGCTTTCGGCAGATAGGGCCCTGAAAATTTCTTTTTCCTTTTCAATCGTTTCAGCGGGCACTTGCCCTTCAGAAACATAACTGGGCTTGCTGGCAGCAATGTGCATGGCAAGGTCTTTGCCTAATTCCTGATCTGCTGTCGCCAGTTCAATAATCACGCCAATTTTATTGCCATGCAAATAGCATGCGGTGCCACCGTCAGCGGTTTTAAATTTTTCAAAACGTCTGATAGTAATGTTCTCGCCCAATTTTGAAATCAAGCCGCGGCGCATTTCATCAACAGTAACGCCACCTTCCAATGGCATTGCCAGCAATTGTTCTTCTGTATCAATGTGTTCGGCATTCAATAAAGCCACTGAAACACTATTGACGAAATTGACGAAATCATCCGCTTTAGCAACAAAATCAGTTTCACAGTTAATATCAACGATGGCCGCCGCTTTGCCATTATCACTGACTTTAACCCCGATAATACCTTCAGCCGCAATACGGCCTGACTTTTTATCAGCCTTGGCTAAACCGGATTTGCGCATATTTTCAATAGCCAACTCCATGTCGCCATTGGCTTCAACTAAGGCCCTTTTGCACTCCATCATACCGGAGCTTGTTCTTTCGCGCAGCTCCTTAACCATTCCTGCACTAATAGTAATGCTCATTCTTGTATTTCCTCAAAATATCGTCACTGTAAAAACGCCTCCCGTAAGGAGGCGTTTTTTGCACTTATTTAAGTTTTCACATCTAAGGAAAACTGTTGTATAAGATAAATTTATAATTTATTCTGCCGCGGTTTCTTCAACAAAATCATCTGACTTTGCTGACAACCCCAAACTCGCTGTTTTCGCTTCCATCACCGCAGCAGAAACACTTTCGCAGTATAGTTTAACGGCGCGAATCGAATCGTCATTGCCTGGAATGACATAATCAATTTTTTCGGGTGAATTGTTAGAATCAACAATGCCGACTACCGGAATGCCTAATTTTTTTGCTTCGCTGATGGCATTTTTTTCATAACCGACATCCAGTACGAAAATCACGTCTGGAACGCCTTTCATATCCTTGATGCCGCCAAGACTCCGTTCCAGCTTTTCCAGTTCGCGCTCCATGCCTAACGCTTCTTTTTTTCCGAAACGTTGATAAAGCGTACCGTCGGCTTTCATTGCTTCCAATTCTTTAAGACGGTTAATCGATTTCTTGATTGTTTTGAAGTTGGTCATCATGCCGCCTAACCAGCGATGATTAACATAGGGCATTCCACAACGAGCCGCTTCTTCCGCAACAACTTTACGCGCTGACTTTTTAGTGCCAACAAACAGGATGGTGCCTTTATTTGCTGTCATCTGACCCAGATAATTCATTGCGTCATTAAACATCGGAAGCGTTTTTTCCAAATCAATGATATGGATTTTATTACGGGCTCCGAAAAGGTATGTGGCCATTTTCGGGTTCCAATAACGGGTCTGGTGTCCAAAGTGAACACCCGCTTCAAGCATTTGACGCATGGATACTGCTGCCATTTATTTCTCCTAAGTTTTAAATTCGGAATATTTTATTCCGGGTTGGGTTATGCCTCCGCCTATCCCGTCTGATAACCAACTGCAAATATGAAGTCAGCACCCTATCAAACGTGACGATAAGCGTGAGTATTTTTACAAAAATGAACTTAACTTTATATCATAATTTACTGTTTACAACAAGCAAACCTCTGTTAAAATCTAATCCAGGTTCAAGGTAAAAGGTAAAAGGTTCAAAACCATACCACTTTAATCTTTAATCTTTAACCTTTAACCTTTAACCTTGAACCTTTTACCTTGAACCTCAAATGAGTATCATCATAAAATCCCCAAGTGAAATTGAAAAAATGCGTGTCGCCGGAAAACTGGCGGCCCAAGTTTTAGAAATGATTGAACCCTACGTTGTCCCTGGCGTGACTACCGGCGAGCTTGATAGACTCTGCCATAATTACATCGTTGATGTACAGAAAGCCATTCCTGCACCACTCAATTATCACGGCTTTCCAAAATCGATCTGTACCTCTGTTAACCAAACCGTTTGTCACGGTATCCCCAACGAAAAAAAACTTAAATCGGGTGATATTGTCAACATTGACATTACCGTCATTAAAGATGGCTACCACGGCGACACCAGCAAAATGTTCTGTCTGGGCGAAGTCAGCCAACACGCAAAACGCCTGATTAAAATAACCCAGGAAGCCATGTTCCTGGGCATAGATCAGATCAAAGCAGGAGCAACTTTAGGCGATATCGGCCACGCCATACAAAAGCACGCCGAATCCAATCGCTACTCTGTAGTCAGAGACTTTTGCGGACATGGCATAGGCAAAGCATTTCATGAAGAACCGCAGGTGCTGCATTATGGTAAGCCAGGGGCTGGCACAGCGCTTGAAGCCGGCATGATTATAACCATTGAGCCCATGATTAATCTGGGTAAATGCGGCGTTAAAGTCTTAGCCGACGGCTGGACAGCGGTTACCAGAGACCGCAGTTTGTCTGCGCAATTTGAACACACTATTTTAGTAGCCGCTAATGGCTATGAAATCTTGACGCTACGCAAAGAGGAAATGTGATCGCCTTGAATAAGTACATCAACTCCACGCTTTTCGAACAACCAGACAGCCTATTGCAATTTAAACACCTGCTAAAACAAAAAGACATCGAGTTAAGACTAAAGTTTGACCCCCACCAATCAGTTTCAGATCTACTTAAAGAAAGGTCAGATTTTATTGATCTGATACTAAGCTGTTGTTGGCAGCATTTTCTCGGCGCACATGCCCATCAATTAAGCTTGTGCGCCGTCGGCGGGTTCGGCAGAAGAGAGTTATTCCCCCATTCAGATATCGATATTATTATTTTGCTGGATTCTGACGATACGGCCCCTTATCAGGAAGCACTGGCAAACCTGTTTACTTTCCTTTGGGATATTGGCTTAAAACCGGGGCATAGCGTCCGCACCGTTAATGAATGCGTTAACGTTGCCATTGAAGATCAAACAATCATGACCAGCCTGATGGAAATCAGTCTCATCGCCGGCAACACCACGCTTTATGAAGCGCTTATACTCCGCATCACACCCAATAAGATTTGGCCTTCGGATCAGTTTTTTGCCGCCAAAATGGAAGAACAACGACTGCGTTACGCCAAATTTCACCATACCGCCTATAACCTTGAGCCCAATATTAAGGAAGGACCAGGCGGATTACGGGACATGCAAGTCGTCGCGTGGGTATTTAAGCGGCATTACAATTCATCAACACTCAAGGAACTGATTAAATATGGCTTTTTACCGGAATCCGAATATGCGGAACTCATTTCCGCACGCGATGTGCTGTGGCGAATCCGTTATGCGCTGCATCTTTTAACCAACCGGGCAGAAGATCGGCTCATTTTTGATTATCAACGCGATCTTGCCCAGCAATTTGGCTTCAGCACAGAGCATCAAGAGTATAATCAGGATGTCGAACGGTTTATGCAGTTTTATTTTAAAACAGTGCAAGGGCTTGAGCGATTGAATGAAATGTTACTGCAATTATTTGATGAACGCTTTGTAACTGGGGAAATGGATTGCAAAATCACGCTCATTAACGATGAATTTATTGCCATCAATGGTTATCTTGAAGCCGAAAACGAGTCATTATTCGAGCAAAATCCACTGGCTTTACTGGAGGTTTTTTTATTATTGCAGTTAAACCCAACACTATTAGGCATCAGGGCCACTACGATACGGTTGATCCGTAAAAACTTGCATTTGATCGATACTGCGTTCCGTGAAAATAAAACCGCCAACCGTCTTTTTATAGAAATCTTTCGAGGGCCTCGCGGGCTTACCCATGAATTAAGACGCATGAACAGATATGGCGTACTGGCGGCCTATTTACCCAGCTTCGCCAATATTGTCGCGCGCATGCAATACGACTTGTTTCACATTTATACGGTGGATGAGCACACTCTTTTTGTCATTCGTAATTTACGCCGGTTTTCACTGGAAAAACACAGCAATGAATTTCCCCTCTGCAATAGCGTTTTTCTGCTGATTGCAAAACCCGAAATTTTATATATTGCCGCCCTGTTTCATGACATCGCCAAAGGCAGAAGCGGAGACCATTCCGCGATAGGCGAAGATATTGCCAGAAACTTCTGTATTCAACACGACCTTTCCACCCATGACACCAAACTGATTACATGGCTGGTCCGTAGCCATCTGGTCATGTCAATGACAGCGCAACGCAAGGACATCAGTGATCCGGATGTCGTTCATGAATTTGCTCAAAAAATCGGCAGCATCGAATATCTCAATCACTTATACCTCTTAACGGTAGCCGATATACGCGCAACAAATCCTGAGCTTTGGAATGACTGGAAAGACGCCTTGCTTAAAGAGCTTTATTCAGCCACTCACAAAGCTCTGCTCCATGGGCTACAGAACCCTGTGGCGCTTGCCGACCGGTTGCGCGAAAATAAACAGGAAGCAAAAGAGGAACTTCTCAAGCTCGGCATATCTGAAGAAATAATTAACAGCGCCTGGGAACACACCAGCGATGATTATTTTTTGCGTTATTCGGCGGATGAAATCGCCTGGCATACGATGGCCATCGCCTCATCGAGTGAAGCCGACCTGCCTTTGGTCTTACTGCGTCCACAGACCCAGCGTGGCAGTGCGGAAATCTTTGTTTACACCAAAGACGAAGGGCCTATTTTTTCAATCAGCACCGATACACTCGACCAATTAGGACTTACCATTCTTGATGCCAGAATCATGACCACCCAGGATAACTATGTACTCAACAGCTTTCAGGTGCTTGAACAAACTGGAAAACCTATAAATGAATCATTCAGATCGGCTCATATTTGCTCGGCACTCCGGAATAACCTGTTGCACGGGGGCGCCAAGAACCATATAAACATCCATCGTCAATCAAAATCAAGGCAAGCCTTGCATTTCCCTATCCCTACCAGCGTAAAGTTTCAGTCAGACCCATTAAACAGGCATACAGTCATAGAGCTTATCACGACTGACCGCGCGGGGCTTTTATCGACAATAGGCCGCGCCTTTATCAAACAGGAAGTCAATCTGCTCAGCGCAAAAATAACCACCATAGGCAGTCGCGCTGAAGATATGTTTTATATTACCGATCAGCAACTACAACCGATTAATGATACGGATAAACAAAATCTGATTCGCGAAGAAATACTTAAAATGCTGGAGATTCAAGGATAGAGACTTCGCCATTTTTCATCAATAAAAGACACATCTTAAAAAAGCATAACCACGAAGACACGAAGAAAAACAATTCCGGCCGGGGTTTTTGCCTGACCCTGTTAACGAAGGTTTGGTATCAGACTATTTCAATCGAACGTGCTCAGGTGATTAAGGAAATGTACCAGAAGCTGGTAGGCCTCGATCTGCCACTGAGTGTCACATCAAAGGCTTTCCATCATATATCGGAACCAAGCATAAAAGAAAAAGCAAACGCCGATTCAAAAACCCACAATGACCTTTACTATTTTTATCTTCCGAAAAAAAAAATGCTTTGAGAAGCCGCCATGTGTTTGCTTGACACGATCATAGACAACTCAAAGGATGTTTTTATTGATATCACAACGTACCCAGTGGTCCCCTCAAGCATCGAATATAAATATGGCCGGGCGCTACTTAAGGAACGGCATGATTATTGGGAGAAAGCACGTAAGACTCACAGTAGCGAAATCTGCTTAGTAAAGGAAAAGCTGGAAGATGAATTTAGAAATATTTTGGGTATCAATGTAAGGCGAATGAGGTTGGATTGTGCAAACGATAGCGAGCCACAATCCAACCTCATTCGTTAAGGATATAGATATTTTTTAAACATAGGCGCCACCCTCTAACAAAGATCCTGAATAGCAAGGCAAATGGCATTATCAATCCATTGGGATGAAATGGCTAAACATCCGGCCTCGCCGTTTTGAAACGGGCAGCCGCCGCCAGAAGACCGATCACAAAGAAAGCCGTGCCGACCAGGGTGAAACGCAGATTCGGCTCCTGGATGGCCAGGTCGTCGGTGGCATAAAGCATGATAATCAAGGCGATCGATGCCCACCCAAGAAAACGCAACACCGCAGCCATTATGCTTTCACCTGAAGTTTCCGATTCGCTCACTGGCGTATCCATTCGATAAGCCACAAACCCGCACATGAGCGCTGGCAAGATTCCCCAGCGCATATGTTGCATGAAACTTTCCAGAAAATTGAAATGCTCTCTTTGGTAGAAAGTTAACTCTAGAATAAGCGCTGATACCGTGGTGCTGACAATGAACCCCATTATCATCATTGCCATATAAAACCCGTAGTATCGATCGGATTGCTCTCGCTGAAGCCTGAAGGCGAGCGTCCGTGAAACAAAGACCAGCGCTATCGGAAGAACATATATTGCAATGGCATAGGCGACCCACCGGAGCGTAGTGTAACTAAAGTGTGCCAGCGGTTTATCGGGAAACAGGAAGGCATTATGTAACGAGACCGAAAGCTCTCGACCCAACATAACCCCGATAGCGGTAGCAGCCGTGAATTGCAGGATATATTTATAAGTGTGCTTCAGGCGGGCTTCGTGGACGTTGCCACCGAGCTGCTTCACGGTGGCCCATATATCATTCTCGCTTGCGCTCCCGAACACGACCAGCGATGCGAGTAAGCGGCAGTGAAGACCAGTGAGGTGGTCCAGTTCCTTGATCAGGTTGATCGTCTTGGTATAGTGTGGTTCGGCTTCTTTCCAGACGGCAATTTTTTCTGACATCGCATTATAGGAGATACAGATTTCCCCCCATTTCAGAGACGGTTCGCTGAATAAACGACGAAAGGACGATTGGTTGGCATAGTTCTGTATCTGGTCAAAAAGAAGGCAATTATGAGCCCATTTATACTCGACCGTGGCGCTGGATTTTTCGAAATCACCGGGGTCGATGCTTGTCACCAGCAAGCGATTGGCAATTTGTTTTTTTAGTCCATCGTCGACCGCCGACAACCTCGATGTAATGAGAGCGTTATAGACCTCTACCGCCTTAGTCGGAATTGCGAAAGCGTCATGGATGCTGTCCCTTAAAATAAGCAAGGGATTAAACCTGCTTTCCCAGGCGATAGAAAATAAAAACAGCCCGGCGGCAATCAAGGGTATGATCGTGTTTCCGTCCAAGCCCTTAAGAAGACTGACCAACTCCCCAGACCGAAGACTCTTCACGATGAGCGTCACAAGCGGTTCCAAGGGCAGCCACAGCCAGGTAAGTAACCAGTAAAGTGCTGCCATAAACGTGCAGTACGATGCGATTCCTATCCAGTAGGTGCTTCTGCGGACAAAGTATTCGGGTAGTGTCGGTTCATCGCCTAGCTGAATGCGGCGTTTTTGGAAGGACCGGTAGGCGAGGAAGAATGCGGCCCCGGTTCCAATTAACTGCACCGCAAAGTTAATCAAGAGTTCGATAGTCATCGTGCAGCTGCTCCTACTTAGTTTTCACAAGGTGTAAGTTTAGAAAAAATTTTTAATTCCCGCCTGATTATAAACGCACATATAAACTATTCCGGTCGTTTTTTATGCCGTTTCTGCTAGGCCTGAATTAGCGTAATATGGCCAAGTTCATGTTGCTGGATCGAAGGGTTGTATTATAGCCGGACATAACACGTCAAGCTCTCTTCAAAGCTTTGAGAAAAGTCGAAGCGAAAGGTGTCCAAAACCGATCCTATGAAGTTATTATTTAAAAAACCACTATCTGAAGCGGACCAGCCTTTTACGGGGCACGCCTGTTTTCGGCGCTATCCAATAAGGAAAGCCAGTGCGCATGGTTTTATTGGTGTTTATAAAAAACTATCCTGTACACTTTATCCTCGTAGAATATAGAATCTTGGGCGGGGGAGTCAGCCAAATCTAAAATGGGATTTTTGAAACAACCCGACTCGGTATTTTAAGTTAAGCAGAACTCTATAATCTATCGTTTATGTGCATACGTTAACATAAAGGCTTCATCATGACTATTCATCAGCAACAGCGTATCTTGTAGTTATCGGGCTACTGAGGAAAAATAATGGCGATTTCCAGATTGTGCGGGTGCTGCATCCATGATGAAAGAGTTTACTCTGCCGAAAATTTATCAGTTGCTCGAACCAGGCCCGTTGGTTCTGCTATCGACCTAAGACAAAGGATGTGTCGATAACATTCTACTGTATAATTTAGATAAGCATTTAATATCAAAAACACTCATGGCTAAAAATAGTTATCAAAAACCATCCCGGCAAACTCAAGAGGAAGCGTTGAAAATAGCGAGAGGAATTCAGCGACCCGCTCAAACCAAAGAGCAAACCAGGCTGATTGCCCAAGGCATTCAAAAAGGAATCGATCTTTACAAAAAGCAGCAGAAAGAAAAAGCCAGAGACCTGAACAAAAGTCTCAAGAAAATATCAGGTCAAAAACCACAGTCGATTGACTCGGATGATCCTGAATTAAATGAGAGAATAGTTTATCGGCAGCATTGGCTTCCTTGGCTGCTACTGCTTGTGACTTGGCTGGGCGCGGGCATTTACTTTGCCCTTTATATTTAATTAATGAATATAAGATATAACGATGTGTAACAGACTTACCCGCCTTCGCGGATGAAAACTAATGGGAAATATAACATTAATTTTTAATATTCAACACAATCCCCAATAACATTCACTATGAATTTTGCATCCGATAATTGGGCCGGTGCGCACCCTGCGATTGCGCAACGGTTGTTGGAAGTCGCCCCTGGATTCTCAGCGCCTTATGGCGCAAGTGATCTAGACCGCAAGATTGAGCAACGGTTTAATACGCTGTTCGAGCGTGAAGTTGCAGTTTATTTCGTCAGCACCGGCACAGCGGCTAATTCACTGGCTCTGGCTGCCGTCAACCGTCCTGGCGGCGTTTCCTTTTGTCACCGCGAAGCCCACATGCTGGAAGACGAATGTGGCGCACCGGAGTTTTTTACGCATGGCGCACGTCTGGCCCCGGTAGATGGAGAAAACGGAAAAATTGATCCACATAACCTCAAAGCCGAAATCGAGCGTTTTCCGCCTGATTTTGTCCATGCGGGGCAACCGATGGCGATTTCCATTACCCAGGCCACTGAAATTGGCACACTTTATCAACTTGATGAAATTGCCGACATTGCGAAGATTGCCCAAGCTTACGGTTTGCCCTTGCATATGGATGGCGCGCGTTTTGCCAATGCGCTGGTTGCGCTGGAACTAACGCCTGCGCAAATGACCTGGAAACGGGGCGTGGATATCGTCTCTTTCGGCGCAACCAAAAACGGTTGCTGGTGCGCCGAAGCACTGGTATTCATGAAACCGGAATTAGCCAAAGATTTACCGTATATCCGTAAACGCGCTGCGCAACTGCATTCTAAAAGCCGATTCATCGCGGGTCAATTTGATGCTTATTTGCAAGATGATCTGTGGTTAGAATTGGCGCGTTATGCCAATGCTATGGCTGAGCGCTTGCAAACTGGCATCGTTAATTCTAGCCACGCACGCTTGGCGTGGCAGGCAGAAGCCAATGAAGTATTTGCTATTATGGAAAAAACACACGCTGATCAACTCCAGGAAAGAGGTGCCGTTTTTTATCAGTGGAATCCGCCACGCGAAAAACCAGGCCTTTTGGGTCAACACGAAGTGTTGGTGCGCTTGGTGGCCAGTTTTGCGACGGAGGCTGATCAAGTAGATCGATTTCTTGAGCTTTTAAGATAAAGATCTTTTGTTAATCGACTTTTGCCTGTTGTTTCTGATTATAAGCAGCCATTTGTTCAGGTGTCGCTTCTTTTTGAAATTTATCTTTCCATTCATTGTATGGCATACCGTAGACCATTTCCCTGGCCACCTCATAATCCATGTCGATGCCCTGCTCTATCGCCGCTGATGTATACCACTTGGCAAGACAATTCCTGCAAAAATCCGCCAATATCATTAAATCGATGTTTTGGACATCTGTGTGCTTTTGTAAGTGACTAACCAATCGCCTGAACGTGGCCGCTTCTAATTCGGTTTGCGTATTTTTATCCATCAATCGTTCCACAAAATTGAATATTGTAGCAGAAACAACTGTTCAAGCATGTACATTCGCCATGAAAAATTCTACAATACTTAATTATTGAATTTGCCTTGAAAGCAGGCAACAGACTTTAACCATCCAGATAATCATCACTCCTTGAAAATGTAGGCTTTAACCGACACTTTACGGTTTCGCATCCGTTATCAAAGATGATAAAGAAATATTCGTTATCTTTTAAGTACACATACTGACTATAAACCAGCTTCTTCAGAATCCATTGATCAAGATGAGAATTATAGAAACTTACGCCTGACCACACCGACTCCAGTTACTATGAAACAGCTTCTTGAATTCATTCCCATTATTTTATTTTTTGTTGCGTACAAGCTTTATGATATTTACATAGCGACAGCCGTTATTATTGTTGCCACTTTTATTCAAGTGGCTTATACCTGGTTTAAACACCGTAAAATTGAAACCATGCAATGGATTACTTTAGCTTTGGTTGTTGTGTTTGGTGGCGCAACGATTTATTTACATGATGAGCAATACCTTAAATGGAAATTTTCCATTATAGAATGGTTATTTGGTCTCGCTTTTTTAAGCAGCCATTTTGTTGGCAAAAAAACGTTTATCGAAAGGATGATGTCCAGCAACTTAACCTTGCCGTCATTGATCTGGAAACGCTTGAATTTTAGTTGGGCCAGTTTTTTTATCAGCATTGGTTTTATCAATGTGTATGTTATGTACAATTACAACACGGATGACTGGGTAACCTTTAAAACATTTATAGCGCCAGGGTTGATGGTTCTTTTTATGGCCGTACAAATGTTTTTATTATATAAATACATCCCTGAAGCAGAGGAATAAACGGTGTTATACGCAATTTTTGGTGAAGATATTGAAGATAGTTTAGGGAAAAGAATGTCTGCACGCCCTGCTCATCTTAAAAGGCTACAGGAACTTCTGGATGAAGGCCGCCTGGTGTTAGCCGGACCGCATCCGGCTATCGATACTGATAATCCCGGCGACGCCGGTTTTACAGGCAGCTTGGTTGTTGCCGAGTTTGATAACCTGCAAGCCGCTCAACAATGGGCCAATGCTGATCCCTATATTGATACGGGCGTTTATGATAAAGTAACCGTTAAACCATTTAAAAAGGTATTTCCTTAATGACATCCGAACAAGTTAAACAATTATTGAATGATGCTTTTAAACCAAATCTACTGGAAATTATTGACAATAGCGCCGCGCATGCCGGACATGCAGGCGCAAAAAGTGGCGGTGGTCACTATCATGTCACTATTGTCGCGGAGGCTTTTGAAGGAAAGTCTTTAGTACAGCGGCACCAACTTATCTATAATGCGCTTGGCGACATGATGAAACAACAAATTCATGCCTTAGGCATTAATGCCCTCTCACCCTCAGAAGAAACTAAAGGAAGTTTATAAATGAAAAAAAGAATTATACCTCTACTTGTTGCTGGCTCTGTATTGATTGTCGGCTGCGACCAAAAAAGCTCTACTAGCGCATCAGCCCCGGTTATTTCCAAAACCGATGCAGTTGCTGTTGTAAATGGCCAATACATACCTAAATCCACACTCGCGGAGTTAGAAAAAGAAATTGCCGAGCGCGGCCACGGTCAGACTTTCCCTAAAGAAAAATTGATTGAAGAACTAATCCAGCGTGAACTGCTGGTTCAGGATGCTATTCAAAAGAAATTGGATAAATCTGCTGAAATCATGGCGCAGCTTGATAGTGCTAAAAAGACATTACTGACACAAGCTGATGTGCAAAACTTCATAAAAGCAAATCCGGTGACCGACGCCGAAATCAAGGCTGAATATGACAGTAAAGTTGCCGGTGAAAACGGTATCGAATATAAAGCGCGTCATATTTTGGTTAAAACCGAAGCGGAAGCTAAAAAAATTATTGCAGAATTGGACAAAGGCGCGGATTTTGCCAAATTAGCCAATAAGAACTCGTTAGATGCTAAAGAATCACAAAATGGTGGTGATTTAGGGTGGTTTGTTGCCGGTCAAATGGTTGCACCCTTTTCTGAAGCTGTCGCTAAACTTGAAAAAGGTAAATACACCGAAACACCTGTACAAACGCAGTTTGGTTACCACATTATTTTAAGAGAAGATTCACGTACACAAACCCCACCTCCATTGGCTTCGGTAAAAGAACAACTGATGCCTTACCTGCAACGTAAAAAAGTCCAGGCCATGGTCGAAGGGTTGCGTAAGCAGGCAAAAGTGGAAATTTTGGTGCCATTGACAGATGAGCCGCCTAAAGCACCCGCAAACACCAAAACTGAAGCAGGGCAACCTGTTGCTGAAGAAGTTGTGGTTGAAGAAGTAAAAAATGCAGCGGGAAAAACAGTAGCTGAAGGCGTCGCTGTTGAAGAAGTTGTCGAAGAAAAAGCCCCTCCAGCCAATAAAACGGCAGAGACTGCGAAAACAGCAGAAAAGGCTCCCCCAAAAACGGCCCATAAAGTCAAAGAAACGGCTAAAGCCGCTGTCAAAAAAACTGAAAAAGCCGTATCTTCCGAAACAAAAAAATAGACCTTGTTACGGTAACAAAAAAGGGCGGATTAACCGCCCTTTTTTATGCCATTTTTTCAAAAACCCTGGACAATATAGAGAAAAACCAGCTCAACAAAGATTATTGTTCGTTCCTAATTCTACTTTGTCAGATTACATGATCACACTATTCAAGATCGTCATTCCGGCATGGATCGCCGGAATCCAGGCTCCATGGACGGGTTTGAGCTTACCATCCATGGCACTGGATACCCGCTTCCCGGCGGGTATGACGAGCTTTCGTATAATCTGGCAAAGTAGAACTAAACAACTTTTATGCGGATGATACCTCCTTACCGCTTTGACTCTGACTTCGAGCTCGCAGGATTAAGCAACGCGCGGCCCATCAATTAGTAACGATGGGCTTCCTGACGTCATCCTACGGGCTTAAAAAACAAGAAGTCGCATAGGTTAGTTTGCGAATTTTGCATTCCAACAGTTGCTGTTTTAATGTGTTGGGTTAACAAAATCTACCAGCCAGGGCCGTAGGGCGGATTAGACGCGCAAACCATGCAAGCTTTGGACAGGTAAAGATTTTCCGAGCGTCGTAATCCGCCGTATGAATGAACACTGCATACGGCGGATTACGACGCGCCCATAGATCAATCAAAACGGAAAGACTATCGGGTTGCGCGTCTAATCCGCCCTACGGTCCTCTGCTTAATTTCTACCCAACCGCTTTTCAGTTTTAAGTACCAACTGCGTAGTCTGCAAAACCGTATCCGGATTCAAACTCATCGAGTCTATACCGATTTCCACTAGAAAATCCGCCATTTCAGGATAGTCCGAAGGCGCCTGGCCGCATAAGCCGCAATGTTTGCCATTGCGTTTTAAGCCTTCTACGGCAAGCCGGATCATTTCTTTAAAACCGGGGTCGCGTTCGTCAAAATCCTCGGCGACGATGGCGGAATCACGGTCTACACCCAAAGTGAGCTGGGTAAGGTCATTGGAGCCGATGGAAAAGCCGTCAAAATGTTAGGAAAAGGAATCGATCGAGATGACGTTATTGGGAATCTCGCACGTCACATAGATTTCCAGCCCGTTTTCGCCGCGCTTTAAGCAGCATGGTTGGGACGGCCACCCAATAAACTGTTAAAGTTTACTTGATCTCTTTGTCCAATATTTATTTTAAATTTAATCATACAAGGTTGGGTTGCGCTTTTTGCACCCCAACATTTTATTCACCAATATGTTACAGTGAAAGTACATCTTTCATCATTAAGGGTTGACAACCTATTTTCATGACCGTTGGGTTAACGAAATCTACCAGCCAGGTCGGACACATCTTTTCGTGCCCGACAATTCCACTTTAAATATGTCAGCTACGTCGGATAAACACGTCTGCAGCTCGATTCTGATCACCGTAAGTTGGGCAACGATAAATCCGCTGCCCACGTTTTTTAGGCTATTTTTTCAAAATACTGGACAATAAACTGTACACTTCGATTCCCTCTAAACTCGTTAATGTCCAGCTTGTAAGCGGCCTTAATTTGTCTAAGCCCCAACCAATGCTCGGGTTTGTCAACAAAAAAAGCGATCGCATCGATGACCAGATCGCCACCGGGCTTTCTTAGTACTAATTTAAGATGCCGCTGTCCGACGATACGCGACTGAATCACATCGAACACGCCGTCAAAAACCGGCTCCGGAAATTCCTGCCCCCAGGTTGCTGCATTTTGCAATAAATCCGCGGTTTCAATCGACATTTCTGCTTCAGTCAGCTCGCCATCAGAAAGTATTTTTTGTTCCAAATCAACATCAGCCAAACGTTTGCTGACCATCTCATCAAAAGCCAGGGCAAAAGGCGGATAATCGTGCATGTTTAAACTTAAACCCGCCGCCATGGCATGGCCGCCAAATTTACTGAGCAATTTAGGGTGTGCAGCAGCTATATCGCTTAAAACATCTCGAATATGCACGCCGGGAATAGAGCGGGCCGAGCCTTTTATTAAATCCTTGCCTGCTGGAGCAAAGGCAATAACAGGGCGATGTATTTGATCTTTTATGCGTGACGCCAAGATGCCTATTACGCCTTGATGCCAATTAGCATCAAATAAACAGACGCCCGCCGGTAAATGGTGTTCATCCAGCGCTTTCATTTCACTCAACAAGCCCATTGCCTCGTGTTTCATGACCGCTTCAACTTCCCTGCGGTCATTATTCAAGCCGTCAAGCTGAAGCGCTATGTCTTTTGCAAGCGCCGGGTCATCCGTTAATAAGCATTGAATACCCAATGACATATCATCCATGCGCCCCGCCGCATTCAATCTGGGGCCAAGTGAAAAGCCCAAATCCGATGCCACAATAGTTTGTGAATTTTTCCCAGACACTTCAATAAGCGCATTAAAGCCTGGATGGCATCGCCCCGTGCGTATTCTCAACAAACCCTGATGCACCAGAATACGGTTGATCTGATCCAGCGCGACCACATCGGCAACCGTACCTAAGGCAACATAATCCAGTAATTGGGCAAGATTCGGCTCCTGAACTTGATTGCTCTCAAACCTGTTCATCTCCCTTAACCGGCTTCTCAAAGCCATTAACACATAAAATATAACTCCAACGCCTGCCAGTGATTTACCGGGAAATTTATCGCCAACGAGATTGGGATTTACGATGGCATCAGCGGCAGGAAGCTCCGAACCAGCAAGGTGATGGTCGGTGACCAGAACTTTTATACCTGAGTCTATTGCCGCCTTGACGCCATCAACACTGGATATGCCATTATCAACGGTAATAATAACGTCAGGATTTTGCAATTTAACCAGTTCGACAATTTCAGGCGTCAAGCCATATCCGTATTCAAAACGATTGGGAACTACGAATGACACTTGCCCTGCCCCCAGTAACTGCAAGCCCTTGATGGCAACAGCGCAACTGGTTGCACCGTCGGCGTCAAAGTCTGCAACAATGCAAATCCGTTGTTGCTCATTGATTGCGGTGATCAAATGCGTGACCATCTCTTCCATGCCCGATAGTAACCAGGGAGACGGCAGTTTTGACAGGGTTCTATCCAACTCTGTTTCTGAAGTGATGCCACGGGCTAAAAATAGACGCTCCAATAAAGGATGAATTTCACCCTGAAATGAACGTTTTTTGGGAACAAAACGAGCGACGATGGTTTTTTTTACGCCTTGGTAATACATTAATTGTCGATAACTATTCAGTCTATACAGAATGCGCCGGCGCAAGGAGGCGCATCGGGTAGTGAAAGATGCGCGTAACTTCGATTAGTCCATCATGAATAGCCAGGTTGTCTTGGACAAATTAACCATTAGTTGATTGAGTTCTGATACTTAACAGTAAAATCGTTTAAATGAGATAGGACAACAGGAAGATCTTCAACTTTTTCCGGGCTAAATGCATTTACGCCCACACGCGATAAATAGAATACCTGATCCGTCATATAGTGGCCTGTTGCCCGGATTTCACCTTGATAGTCATAGCGCCCCCGAAGCAGCCAGGCATGAGAAAATAAACGGCCATCCGCAAAGTCAGGAAAGTCCAGCTCAATCAGCTGAATATTGGCCAAATCAGGGGCGATGTCATCCACAGAATCGGCAGGCCCTATCCTTACGCCAACGTTTCCCGCATGGGCCAGTAATTGTTGCTTGTCCTGCTTCCATCGGGCTAATGAAACGCAGATGTCTCCGGCTTTTAATTCCGCATCTTCTGCAACATAGCTCCAGGTGTCGTCAACAATCTGTTTATCTTTAATTATCTGCATAGACTTGCTCTTTGAATGGGGTAATTCCAACACGGTTTACCATGTCCAGAAATGATTCATCATCCAGGCGATTTTTAACATAAACATCAAGGATAGTCGTGATAGCTTTAGTCACCTGATCTTTTGCAACTGAAGGCCCCAGTCTTTCGCCTAGCGCGGCTTCATTTTCCGAAGAGCCGCCCAAGGTGATTTGATACCACTCAGCCCCCTTTTTATCAACACCCAAAATGCCAATGTGGCCGACACTTTGATGGGCGCAACCATTCATACAACCCGACATGTTAATTTTTAAGTCGCCAATATCGTGAATGTAGTCCATATCATCAAGTGCTTCATTGATTTCCTTGGCAACACCAATAGAGCCGGCATTGGCAAGAGAGCAAAAATCAAGCCCCGGGCAGCAAATCATGTCAGTGACAGTCCCAATATTTGGGGTCGCAAGTTTCAAACTGTCCAGTTTTTGCCATAGGTCAAATAGATCGGCTTGTTTTACGTCAGCCAGAATTAGATTTTGTCTGTGAGTCGCTCTGATCTCTCCAAAACTATATTGTTCGGTAAGATCCGCCACTTCGTCAAGCTGTACATCGGTCATATCGCCAGGCGGTGAATCGGGTGCTTTTAATGATAGAAAAACAGCGCGATATCCTGGTATTTTGTGTTCTGCCGTATTATATTTGACCCAGGTTGCAAAAGCTTTGTTGTCCTGTTGCTGCTGAGCGAAGCTGGTGTCTTGTACTGCGGCCGGGTCATAGGCTGGGGGAGCAAAATGGTTTTTTATCGCGTTAATGCGATCGTCGCTCAACTCGTTGCTGTCTCTAATAAGAAGCCATTCCTGCTCAACTAATTTCGAAAAATTTTCAAGACCCGATTCCTTGACCAGAATCTTGATCCGGGCTTTGTATTTGTTGTCACGACGGCCAAACAGGTTATAAATGCGCAGTATGGCTTCCAGATAAGATAGCAAGTGCTTTTTTTCCAGATAAGGCTTGATCACTTGCCCTATGACCGGTGTGCGCCCCAAGCCGCCGCCAACCAGCACTCTGAAACCCACCTCCCCTGCATCGTTTTTAACCAGATGTAAGCCGATATCGTGAAATTGCGTGGCGGCACGATCATGCAGAGCGCCACTAACCGCTATTTTGAATTTGCGTGGCAAATAGTCGAATTCAGGATGTAGCGTTGTCCATTGGCGAATTATTTCGCAATATGGACGTGGGTCTTCAATCTCATCAACACAGACGCCGGCCAAGTGGTCCGATGTGGTGTTTCTCATGCAGTTGCCGCTGGTTTGAATAGCGTGCATTTGTACACTGGCCAGTTCTGCCAGAATATCGGGAACTTCCTCTAACTTGGGCCAGTTGAACTGGATATTTTGGCGCGTCGTAAAATGACAATAGTTTTTGTCATAATGACGGGCAATATGGGCTAATTTACGGAGTTGTTTGGCGTTAAGCAAACCGTAAGGCCCTGCAATCCGAAGCATGGGGGCATGAATTTGAATATAAAGGCCATTCCGCAATCGTAAGGCACGATACTGATCTTCAGAAATTTCGCCTGTTAAATACTGCCCGGTTTGCCTTCTAAACTGGGCTACCCGTTCGTCAATGAGAATTTGGTCGTTATCGTTATACTGATACATAGTTGGGCGTTTACTGTGCCTTTCTGGCGAATAATCATGGCAGGTAATCATATACTGTGCGTCATAAAATGACAAAATTTATTAGTTGGTGATACCATTATCATTTTAAATTTGCTGTGTTCAATAACTATAAAAAATTTAGGGGGATATTTTTGTGCGATTTTTATTGATTTTATTATCGGTGTTGCTGGCGCCTCAAATGGCAATGGCGGGTGGCTTTGAAAGTCTTGGAATGACGGGAACGGAACGCGGCATTTATACCGTTTTGATTTTTATTGTCGCTTACGGTTTTGTAATGGCCGAAGAATTTACGCATTTGCGTAAATCCAAACCCGTTATTCTTGCGGCGGGGATTATCTGGGCGCACGCGGCTATTTTAGCGTCGCAAAAAGGGATATCTGTTGAAGATATGCATAAGGCTTTCGAGTACAATTTGACAGAATATGCCGAGCTGATGCTGTTTTTATTGGTCGCCATGACTTATATCAACTCAATGGCAGAGCGCAATGTCTTTGAAGCCTTGAGATCGTGGATGGTAAGAAGACAGTTTGGCTACCGGAAATTATTCTTGATTACGGGTATTGTTACCTTCTTTTTATCCGCTGTAGCTGATAACCTGACAGCGGCGTTATTAGTTGGCGCGGTCGTTTTGGCGGTAGGCGCGGACAACGAAAAATTTATCAGCATTGGTTTTGTCAATTTAGTGGTTGCTGCTAATGCAGGCGGTGCTTTCTGCCCATTTGGCGACATTACAACGTTAATGGTTTGGCAGGCGGGATATGCAGAATTTTTTGATTTCTTTAAGTTATTTATTCCTTCAGCGGTGAATTATGCCGTACCAGCGGCAATAATGTATTTCGCCGTGCCCAATGAGCAGCCAAAAGAAACCACCGAAGCTGCTGTTCTGTTAAAACCAGGCGCACTGCAAATTTGCGGGCTATTCTTATTGACTATTGTCACTGCGGTCAGCTTTAAACAAGGACTGCATTTACCGCCGTTCATGGGCATGATGGTCGGCCTTTCTGTTTTAATGCTGTATGGATATCGTCTGAAAAAGCACTTTTATGTTGAAGGTGAAGAAGGCTTTGATATTTTCAATAAAGTTCGTCATGCGGAATGGGATACCTTGCTTTTTTTCTTCGGCGTAGTCTTTGCAGTCGGCGGTTTAGGCTATATCGGTTATCTTGAGTTGCTATCAGGCGCTATGTATGACGGCCTGGGCGCGACTACCGCCAACATTCTGGTGGGGCTGATTTCCGCTATTGTTGATAACATCCCCGTGATGTTTGCCGTATTGAATATGAATCTGGATATGGATTTGTTCCAATGGTTATTGGTGACCTTAACTGCGGGCGTTGGTGGATCGCTGTTATCTGTCGGTTCAGCGGCAGGAGTCGCTTTAATGGGCCAATCTAACCATAAATACACTTTCTTCAGTCATTTAAAATGGGCGCCAGCTATTGCGGGTGGTTATGCAGCAAGTATTTTTGCTCATTATTTGATTAATGGTTGAAAAAGTTTTGGCGCCGCACTAATCGTGCGGCGGCGCTGTTGTTTTGATAAGGTTGTCCGTTATTTGCCGGACAATCTTATCAAGTAATGTTAAGCTCAATCTGCTGAGCATGCTTCTTTCTGATTTTCCTCAATTCCGATTCCCTATATAGTTTTTTATGTGCCTTTAAAATAAAGACTCAGCATGAAAAATTTGGTGGGTTGTAATTAAAAATAATTCCGCACCCAATGCTAGCTTATGGCTTTACTGTTTTTCAGTGCAGCCATCACGACGAAGTTTGATTTTATAGGTAACCTTTGACAAATAACACGAACATCAGCCGGGTATTGTTCAACAAGCACATGCTCATTTGCATATTCACCGGCTTCAGCTCTGGCTTGCCCCTGTATATCCTGATCGCCCTGCTGCCAGCATGGCTAAGATCTGAAGGGGTGGATTTGAAAGTGATAGGCTTGTTCGCACTGATTCAATTACCGTTTACCTGGAAATTTATTTGGGCGCCGTTGTTTGACCGCTATTCTCCACCTCTTGGACGCCGGCGGGGCTGGCTCATTATTATGCAAATGGCTTTACTGCTGTCAATTCCGGCATTCGGCTTGTTACATCCCAAGCTGGATTTATGGACAATTGCCTATCTGGCCACTGTAGTAGCATTTTTCAGCGCTTCGCAAGATATTGTACTGGATGCCTATCGACGTGAATTGTTACTGGACGTGGAACTGGGCCTTGGTAACGCCATTCACGTCAATGCATACAAAATTTCAAGTTTAATACCCGGTTCTTTATCGCTTATCCTGGCTGACCATTTACCATGGAGCAGTGTCTTTTTTATCACGGCTTTGTTCATGTTGCCGGGTGTTGCCATGACGCTTTTCGTGAGCGAACCCATGCTTGGAAAAGGTGCACCGAAGACGCTCAGAGGGGCAGTGGTTGAACCTTTTCAAGAATTTATTAACAGAAACGGCTTAAAATCAGCAGTACTGGTACTCGCCTTCATCTTTTTCTACAAGCTGGGCGATAGCATGGCTACAGCTCTTGCCACGCCGTTTTACCTTGATATGGGCTTCAGTAAAACTGAGATTGGACTCATCGCTAAAAATGCCGGCTTGTGGCCAAGCGTCATTGGGGGATTGCTCGGCGGTATCTGGATGATCAAGCTTGGTATCAATCGTTCGCTGTGGATTTTTGGCTTAATACAGATGGTCGCTATATTGGGCTTTGCCTGGCTTGCGACAGTGGGACACAGCCTGCCCTGGCTTGCTTTGGTAATCGGCATTGAAGCCTTGGGGGTAGGCTTGGGCACAACAGCCTTTGTTGCCTATATCGCCCATACCACGCATCCACTTTACACCGCCACCCAATTCGCCTTATTCACTAGTTTGGCAGCGGTTCCCCGCACTTTTGCCAATGCGGTTACTGGCTACCTGGTTGAATGGTTCGGATGGATGGCTTTTTTCCTGTTTTGCTTTGTTATCGCTATTCCCGGGATGTTGCTTTTACTCAAAGTCGCTCCCTGGAATGATCAAGGCAAGCTAGCGGCTGACGAATAAAAATGGCTGTCGAATTTAAACTTCTTCGGGTATAAAACCCGGTTTTTTTTGTTGCCACGCCGGTTTTTTAAGTCAATTTCATTGTGTAATCTTAGAGTAACAACACGTATAAATTTAACAAGGAAGTTGCCAACCGTCTATGGAAAACGTATTATATGGGGTTCTTTAAAACGTATGTAGTCTCTTTGTGGGTAATGAGTAAGTTATATGAAACCAGAAATTCATCCTGAATATAAACAAATTACTGTGACTTGTGGTTGCGGTAATACATTTTTGACCGGCTCTGTTTTAGCCAAGGATTTGCAGGTAGAAGTTTGTTCTGCATGCCATCCTTTTTATACGGGCAAGCAGCGCGTTGTAGATACAGCGGGTCGTGTTGATAAATTCCGTAAAAAATACGGAAAATAATGAAGCCCTCAATTATAGGTTCCGCCTATTTGTCCAGGGACTTTTAAAAATTAGCAAGATCTCGAAATAATTGTGAATGACTATAAAGGCTCTTAGCAACGCACTTAGAATAAGGTTGCCAAACGGAGTTAGCGATTTTAAACGTCTAAGTTGGTTCATCCACATTCCCTACCTTACGAGTAATGAGCCGAATAACACAGCGCACCAACTTCTTTGTTGACGAGTTGTTGATGCGCTGGATTATATAGCCATAAGAAATGTAAACGATTTGATGTATCGGTCGTACATGCAGAAATATAACGTGCTTCAAAAGAAGCTCTAAAATCCGCCATAGTTAGCAACAACTGAGTCGATGTGAAGCTTTTTTGCAGCAGTTTGGGCTAAACGCCTTTAACGCCCCCCTTTCAATAATTACTTTTAGAAGGTCATGCAGGCCGGCTTTAGGTTTTAATCTTCAACCATTTCATGCGTTTCATATAGTCTTCTTTTTTTAAGTCAGGCTGTAAAATATTTCGTCAAGGCTCATAATATATACCCATCCCTTGCATATTTAAGCATCATATACGTTTGGGGTGCGTTTCTTATCCTCAAATTGTACAATAAAGGTAGATGATTTCCGGCGAAGGATATAAGCTAACGCGCTTTACTTTTGTTCAAGTTCTTACGTGAATTTGGGTTTTCATTCATCGATACCGCCTAAAATCCCTATCTGTATCGCAGACATCAGTTAAAACAAATTTTCGTCACAAAACTAATATTTTTTGTTAGAAAAAGATCGTAAAACTAAATCCAAGAAAGGTTTCACGTAGTTCGTCCTCAGAAAACGGGTTTTCAAATCCAACTATAGTTAACTCAACCAATATGGCACTAGTTTGGATAGGAGATGAAGGGCTAAAGATCAAGGTTATTCAAAAATGAAAACCAGAACAGGAATGAAAGCAGCATAGTTGTTTGCATATTTTATTGACACAGCTTAAACCGTGTGTTTTTAACAAATTGAATACCTTCTCGATGAAAAAAAGATTATTGTTCTTTTACTAGTGAAACACCGCGTTGTTATTGCCTCGTAATTAGCCGGTAATTAAATAGCTGAGGTTTCCCGGTTTTTAAACAAAGCTAATCACTCCGGCTATGCGGGATAGAAATTTAATGCCGGGTTTGCGTGATTTATAGCAATCCCCGCTTTGATTGGTTTTCCTATATACGTCACGAGCACAAAAACTGGGGAGCTTCAGTTAAATAGATGGGCATGACAATCTATGGATCGTATATATGATCAAGTTTTTAAGGGTATATCATGAACTGGTTTAATCGGAAACAAAATGCTGTTCTTGGAATTGATATCAGTTCTGCTGCTGTAAAGTTACTGGAATTAAGTAAAACAGGCGCTCGTTACAGAGTTGAAAGCTTTGCAGTAGCCCCTGTGCATCAAGATGTTCCCAGTGAAAAAAACATTGCGAATGTCGATGTGGTTGCCGAGGCTATAAAAACTGCTCTAACGCTTTCTGAATCAAAACTAAAACAAGCGGCGGTTGCAGTTCCAGTATCGGCTGTTATGACAAAAATTATCACTATGCCAGACTCGTTGACTGATGACGAGATGGAAGTGCAGATTATGATTGAAGCGGATCAGCACGTACCCTATCCCCTTGATGAAGTAAATTTCGATTTTGAAGTTCAAGGAGTAAATAGAAATAACCCTGAAATGGTTGATGTGCTGCTCGTGGTTTCCAGGAGAGAAAACGTTAATGACCGGGTCGAGGCGGTATTAAAAGCGGGATTAAAAGCCAGCATTGTAGACGTTGAATCATTTGCAATGGAAAATGCCTTTTCATTGTTGCCTGACCCTTTAGCATCTTCAACAGCCGCTCAAACTGTCGCTATTCTAGACATAGGATCAGCAATGGCCACATTGACCGTATTGCAGGATGGCCGGCTGGTGTATACACAGGAACAAGGATTTGGTGGCAGGCAACTAACCGAAGAAATTCAGCGCCGGTACGGACTCTCTTACGTAGAGGCCGGCTTGGCAAAAAAACAGGGGGGCTTGCCTGATAATTACACGGTTGATGTGCTTGACCCGTTTAAAAGAGCGATGGTCCAGCAAATTCAACGGTCCTTGCAGTTTTTTGTCTCCTCAAGCACGAACAGATCGATAAACAGCATGGTTTTGGCTGGCGGTTGCGCTTCAATACCAGGCATTGACAAATTGGTTGAAAAGAGTCTGGGCGTACCTGTCTATATCGCCAACCCTTTCAGTGATATGACGCTGTCCCATAAAATAAAGCCTGACAATTTACTCAATAATGCGCCTGCAATGATGATCGCTTGCGGCCTGGCATTAAGGAGTTTTGACTAATGGCGAAAATAAACTTACTGCCCTGGCGGGAAGAGCTGTTTAAGAGAAAGCAAAAAGATTTTTTTTATGCCATCGTTCTATCGGTTCTGGTTGGCATCATTATAATTGGCCTGCTTCATGCCTATATCGCAGGATTGGAAGCGAATCAGGAACAAAGAAACCAGATACTTCTAAATGAGATTGCTGAATTGAATAAAAAAATTATTGCCATCAATAGCATTGAAGAAAAGAAAAAAAAATTGCTCGCTAAAATAGATCTTATTCAAAAGTTACAGGAAAGCCGCCCACAAATTGTGCATTTGTTTGATGAAATCCCCAAGGTCACGCCTGACGGCGTTTTTTTGACAAAATTCACACAGACTGGATCAGAGTTGATATTTGAAGGAAAATCACAATCCAATGCCCGGGTATCGGCCTTCATGAGAGCTATAGAAGCATCACCTTGGCTGCAAACACCAAAACTGACCGTGATTCGATCAGACGCGCAGCCACGGGATAAAACCACTACTGAACAATTAAGTGATTTCACGCTCCGTGCAGAACAAGAAAAGCAAAACGTAAAAAATGGGGATGGAGGCGCCAATGAATCTGCCGGAAATTAATTGGAATATTAAGTCGGCTGGCACATGGGCATTACCCGTTAGAGCGGCGATAATGATGATCGTCTGTGTTGCTGTCGTAGGAATCGGGGTTTATTTTGATACGCTTGATCAGTTAACAAGGCTCAAAAGCGCTGAAGGGAAAGAATCGGCATTGATGCGCGAATTTGAAGAAAAACAAAAAAAAGCAGTCAACCTTCAGGATTATGAGGATCAATTAACACAGATTGAATCATTACTGGACAAAATGATCAGGGAAATGCCCACAGAAGAAGAAGTCGCAAACCTGCTTGTAGATATTTCACAGACAGGTCTGGCAAGTGGCTTAGAATTCAAGCTGTTTAAACCCGGCACGCCCATCAGAAAAGACTTTTATTCGGAGCTGCCAATTAATATCCAGGTCATAGGCAGCTATGAAGAACTGGGTTTGTTTGTAAGTGGCTTAGCCGCTTTACCCAGGATTGTCACGCTTCATGACGTCAATATTGCTCCCGAGGCCAAAGATGGAAAGCTGCTGATGAGTGCAGTTGTAAAGACTTATAACGAGGGTACAGATGCCTCTTTTGAAGGCGCAGGGGCTAAAAAGAAAAGGGTGAGGAAGTAGTGACTGACACTAAATTATTTTTCTTATCCCTAAACAGACACTTCTTACGGGGTGTTTGCATCGTTTTTTTGACTTGTTTATCCGGGTGTGGAAATGATGATTTTTCAGATTTAAATCACTATATCGCAAAAATTAAGGCCGCCCCTAAAGGTAAAATAAAACCGTTACCTGAAGTCAAAGATATTGAGGCCTTTATATTCAACCCCAACGGCCTGCGTGATCCCTTTAAACCGATAGCACAACCTGAACAGCAAAATGCGGTGCCGGAGCTATCGCCTGGAGGCGGAATAAAGCCCGATAGTATCCGTCGTAAAGAGGAAATGGAGGCTTTTGCCTTGGAAACCATGAAAATGGTGGGCACCGTTAATATGAGATCGACGTTGTGGGGGCTGGTAAAGACCGGTGACGGTACTGTCCATCGCGTTAAGGTTGGCAATTATATGGGCAAAAATTACGGCAAAATTATAAGTATAAGCGTTGATAAAATTGAACTGATGGAAATAGTGCCTGATAAGCCGGGTAGATGGCGCGAGCAAAAAACGTCATTAGCGTTAACAGAGTGATTTTGGGAATACAAAATGAATCCTAAGCAAGGCGATATTGTTTTAACTAAATCGGAGCGATCTTCATGCATTGGTATGTTCTTATTCCTGTTTTTGTTGATATGCGAAAGCGCATCCGCCACAGCCAGTGACCTGAGCATTACAGGAATAGATATCGCCACGCTGACTGGAGGCCGTTTGCAAATCCAAATGCAAATGAGCGGCGCGGCTTTTGCGCCTAAAGTATTTCAGACTGATAATCCGGCGCGTATCGCCCTGGATTTTTCAGGGGTCAAAAACGCGCTGGAAAAAAAAATGATTCCGGTAAACCAAGGGGCGGCAAGCAGCATTTATGTGGCGGAAGCGGCGGATAGGATTCGTGTCGTCGTCAATTTAATTGAATCAACGCCTTTTGAAACCAAAGTGATGGGTAATAAAGTGCTGCTGACTTTAAACCCTGCAAACAATAGTGTACCTGCCAGTTTTAAGCACGCTCCTGAAGCTATTCAACAATCCAGAATACCGGTTGCTGCAAATTCGCTGGCGCGTTCGTTAATACCCGAACAAACCATCAGCGGGTTTGATTTTACGCGTGGCGATAAGGGTGAAGGACGCATACTGGTCTATTTGGCCAATCCCAATACCATCGTTAACTCCAGACAGGCCGGTGGAAAAGTAGTCATCAACCTGTTAAACACCCGCTTGCCTGAAAATTTGGCGAAAAGACTGAATGTGACTGAGTTTGCAACGCCGATTAAGTTTATAGATACGACCTCATCAAACCAGGAGACCACCATCACTGTAACGACGAAAGATGATCTTTATGATTATTCCCTGTTTCAATCCGAAGGCTTATTGACTATTGAATTTCGGGCATTAAGCAATGAAGAAAAAGACGCATTGGAAAGGACTCGGGTAAAATATACAGGCGACAGGCTGTCTTTAAACTTTCAGGAAATTGACATTCGTAGCGTCATTGCCATTCTTGCCGAGTTTACCGGTCAAAACGTGGTGGCTGGTGATGATGTAACCGGGACGATTACTTTAAAACTGGATGATGTCCCCTGGGATGAGGCATTGGATTTTATCATGATGACCAAGGGGCTGGAGAAATTTGAATCAGGCGCTGTCACCTTGATAGCACCCCTAGGCAAAATTAAGGAATACAAAGAAAAGCAACAGGAGACTTCGACCATAATTGAACAACTTGATCCACTGGTAACCGAATATATCAAAATAAATTATGCCAGGGCTGAAAACTTTAAAAACCTGTTAAATGGACTTGATACGGGGCAATTGGGTACTTGTGGAACAAAAAACGTTTCTGGATCCGGAACCCAAACCGGAGTGCAATCCGGCACTCCATACGGAATACAACCCATGACTCAACCCGTGGCTCAACCCGGAACCCAAGGCGGCCAGAATGATAAGTTTAAAATCCTTTCCTCTCGAGGCTCTGCTGTTGTTGATGCAAGAACCAATACCCTGATTGTCCGCGAAACAACAATTCGATTGGAAGAGGCAAAAAAACTGATTCGTAAGCTTGATGTGCCGGTACGCCAAGTGATGATTGAGTCTAGAATAGTCATTGCAAGCAATACTTTTGCACAGGAGTTGGGGGTCAGATTTGGCGTGGCAGGAAGTAAAATTGATTTTACAAACCCGGCCAATACTTCAACAGGAACAAATAACCCCATTAATGGAACCGCCATTATAGATAATGCGCTGGTAGATCTTGCTTCCAAGGGAGTTAATTTGATTCCCCCGGCAGCTTTAGGAATGACCTTGGCGAGGGGCGCTGATTATGTGCTTAACCTGGAACTGACAGCCTTGCAAGATCAAGGTAAAGGTGAGGTTGTATCCAATCCAAGAGTCATGACCACTGATCGTTGTATCGCAAAGATTATGCAAGGTACGCAAGTACCTTATCAATCTGGTGGGACAACAGGAGTAGCCGCCAATACTCAATTTGTAGATGCATTACTGGAACTTGACGTTCTCCCGCAGATAACGCCCAGTGGCAGTATTTCCATGAATTTGAATATTACAAAAGATGAACCAGTGGTGGTGGCTCCAGGTCAGCAGCCGCCTATTACAAAACGGCGAGTTGAAACCACTGTACAGGTGATGGATGGCGAAACGGTTGTGTTAGGCGGTGTCTTTGAAGGAACTCTTCAAAATAACAAAAGTTCTGTGCCTTTTTTGGCTGATCTACCAGGCATAGGGTTTTTGTTTAAGAAAACATTTAGTCAGAATGACAAAAAGGAATTGTTGATCTTTATAACGCCAAAAATCATTAAAGACAATGCAGCAAGCAATTGATGGTTTCTACTTGGGGTAAAATGGGGCATAAACTTCCCATTTTTTTATGATTTAATCTTATAATGTAACCCAGTGCTTAAAACCAGGATTAAAACTTACAGTGGAGTATTATAAGCCATTATTTATTTTTAATTCCTTGTGACTATGGGTTGCATTAAAGATTCATCTCATAATCCAACCTCATTCATCGGCTGATATTTTACTGAACAAGTGGGCGTTCTGGAGAGTTAATTCGTTGTGAAGGATGAGATTGCCTAAATTGACAATTCTTCATAGGACTGTCAAATAATAATAACCCCCACACTAAACGGGAAATTTTAAACCACACGGTATTTTGATGACAAGATCAGGAAATATTTATTTAGTCGGCCTCATGGGTGCAGGAAAAACCACGATAGGCCGCCAGTTGGCAAAATCGCTGGCTGTGCCTTTTTATGACAGTGACAAAGCCATTGAAGAAAGTACTGGCGTGGATATCCCCACTATTTTTGAATTTGAAGGGGAAGAAGGGTTCAGGGATCGCGAACAGAAAATGATTCAGCAATTGACGAAACTGGACGGCATCGTATTGGCTACCGGCGGCGGCGCCATTTTGCGAGAAGAAAACCGCCGGTTATTAAAAGAAAACGGCTTTATTGTCTATTTACAATGTTCAGTTGATAGGATATTGGAGCGGACCCGAAGGGACACGCAACGGCCTTTGTTGAAATCAGATAATCCAAAAGAGCGTATTGAAAAATTATTCGCGGAACGCGAGCATCTTTATTTGTCGTGTGCCGACTTCATAATCGATACCGGCATCATGCAAAGCAAAGCTGTTGTTAACCATATCCTTGAAGAATATAGATCCGCAAACCGTTAACGTATATGAAAAAAATACAAGTAGAGTTAGGTAACCGCAGTTACCCGATTTATATAGGCTCAAATTTATTAAGCCAAGCTGACCTATACACCCGTCACATCAAGGCCAAACAGGTTGTTGTTGTAACCAATATAACCATTGCCCCGTTGTATCTGGATAAAATTTTAAAAAATTTGGCCGGGTTCCATGTTGAAACAGCGATCTTGCCTGATGGCGAACAATTCAAGACATTAGAGTATGTCGAGCGCATTTTTGATAAATTGCTGACCTGCAGATTTAGCCGGAATGCCACATTGATCGCTTTAGGCGGAGGTGTTATTGGCGATATGGGTGGCTTTGCAGCCGCTTGTTATCAACGGGGTATTGCTTTCATGCAAATACCGACAACGTTGTTGGCGCAAGTCGATTCTTCGGTTGGCGGCAAAACCGGTGTTAATCATCCTCTGGGTAAAAACATGATTGGTGCTTTTTATCAGCCTCAATGTGTTATCGCCGACGCGGATGTTTTGGATACGTTGGATGACCGGCAATTATCAGCGGGTTTGGCGGAAGTCATTAAATATGGGTTGATCCGGGATATCGAATTTTTTGAATGGCTGGAAAATAATATCAGCGCGTTGTTAGCCAGGGACAAAGAGGCCCTCGCATTTGCTATTGAACGTTCATGCCTTAATAAGGCCGGGATTGTCTCGGAGGATGAAACCGAATCGGGCGTTAGATCGACATTAAATTTAGGCCATACCTTTGGCCATGCGATTGAAACGGGTTCGGGTTACGGCACTTATCTTCATGGCGAAGCAGTCGCTATAGGAACATGCCAGGCAGCCGATCTCTCCAGAAGAAAAGGCTGGCTGAATGATGCGGATGTGGAAAGAATTATCGCGCTATTTCAAAAATGCAACTTGCCTACTTATCCGCCAGAACAAATTGACTCGGATCGATTTCTGGAGCTAATGGCTGTTGATAAAAAAAATGTGAGTGGCCAAATCAGGCTCATTTTATTAACAAAAATCGGTGTCGCCACATTGCCGATAGATGTGGATAGAACACTTTTAATACAGACACTTAATACCTATGGTAGAAAATGATATCCCTATGTATCAAGAAAAAAAGTCATTGATTGATCAGAAAAGCAGGATTTTTAATGCGTTGATAACACAGGAACGAATTCAAAAGCTGGAATTATTAATTCACCTGATTTCAAACTCAAGGCAAGCTGTTGTTATTTGCGGGTCTGAAGGCGTTGGTAAATCTACTATGCTGAAGGTGTTGCAGGAACGAAAGATTGACTCCTGGCTTTATTTTCATGTACAAGGCAATGAAAATTTAAGTTTTGAAAAAATACAAGAACAGATCGCTTGTGCGATTAAACAAGGCAAGAGACACCAACAGGTTCAGTCTTTATCCGGCGCATTTCGGCTGCTTGAAAGCCAACATAAAAAAATTGTTTTAATGATTGATGACGCCGGACATTTAGCGCCCGGCCTGATAAACTCAATTATTGACCATGCAGCGGAACATCCTGTTTTGCGGGTTGTTTTTGTTTTGACACATAATGAGTTGGAGCTAAAAAACAGCTCTGATAGCGCTATTGACGAGTGCCACTTAATTGAGATTCCACCTTTGTCGGAAAAACAATGTGGGAAGATTTTACAGTATCTGGCAACAAAGACCCGATCGCAAATCGCTTTTGATGAAATTAGCGACGACATGATTGAGGCTGTATATCAGCAGACGCAAGGTATTCCAAGCCGGATTATCGCTGAGTTGCCCGCATTGAAAAATAATGCGCGAAGGGACAATTCACAACAGCTTCTTGTTGCAGCTGTTGCCGGATTAGTTGTTTTAGCGTTGGGTACCCAGTGGTTTAGCGCATCGGAATACAATATTAAACCAACTCAAATACCTGCTCCGGTTGCACATAAATCGGTTGACATGGCAAACGATACGCCCCTGACTGCAAACCACTCACGGCCGGACGATCAGGCTGCACAGATTGATAAAGCCACCTCTAATCAACCTTCAAGAGAAGATGTTATACGAAGGGTGTCAGAATCAGGAGCGGGAACTTTAGTTAAAAGCAAAACTGAGACAGATGGTTAGTCCCGAAAGTCTCTGCCTCTTGAATTACTTTCAATAGTGTAACCAATCACGGTTATTAAAAATAAGTTGTAGGGGGTAAATTCGTCTGGGCCAGCATTTAATAACATGTAGAACAACTTTTAAACCTTCATAACCAAACATAATGACAGTATTAAAAAACGACACCTTCATCAAGGCCCTTTTAAAACAACCCGTTGATCACACCCCGGTGTGGATGATGCGTCAGGCTGGAAGATATTTACCTGAATACAGAAAAATTAGGGAGCAGGCCGGTAGTTTTTTAAATCTGTGCACAAATCCGGAGCTAGCTTGTGAGGTCACACTCCAGCCTTTGCGGCGCTTTGATTTTGATGCGGCCATTCTGTTTTCAGATATATTGACCATACCGGATGCCATGGGTTTGGGCCTTTATTTTACCGAGGGCGAAGGACCCAAATTTAAATATCCTGTGAAATCGGCGGCTGACGTCAAAAAACTGCCGATCCCTGACCCCGAAACTGATTTACGTTATGTGGTTGATGCGGTTCGCTTAATCAGAAAAACTTTGCAAGGCAGCGTGCCGTTAATCGGCTTTTCAGGAAGTCCCTGGACTCTGGCAACTTATATGGTTGAGGGGGGTAGCAGCAAAAGTTTTCAGAAAGTTAAAGGCTTGATGTATGAACAGCCCAAGCTACTCCATGTCATGCTGGATAAGCTGGCGCAATCCGTGGCCGCTTACTTGAATGCCCAAATTGAGGCCGGCGCTCAAGCTGTCATGTTATTCGATACCTGGGGCGGGATGTTAACATCAGAAGATTATTGTGAATTTTCACTATATTACGCAAAACAAGTCAGGGCATTGCTTAAGACTGAGGCCGCAGGGCAGAAAATCCCCACCATTTTATTTACCAAAGGCGGTGGACTTTGGCTGGAAGCCATGTCTGACGCGGGATATGATGCATTGGGTCTGGATTGGCAAACAGATATACAAAAAGCACGCGCCAGAGTCGGCAACCACGTCGCTTTACAGGGAAATATGGATCCCGTTGCCCTTTACGCGCAACCGGAAATCATCACTGAAAAAGTCAAATCCATTTTACATAAATACGGCTCAGGTTCAGGGCATGTGTTTAATCTTGGGCATGGAATTTTGCCCGACATTAACCCGGCCCATGTAAAAGCCATGGTCGATGCTGTTCATAAATACAGCCCGGCCTATCATCAATAAACTCATTAGAGGATGTCACATTGAAAATATTCACTGTTTTTTTGGTAACTGGTTTCATTTTTTTCAATTCAGCTATTAAGGCCGAAACTATTGAAACGGGTAAACCGGTGGACATTGTTGTTTATAGAAGTCCAACTTGTGAGTGTTGTGGAAAGTGGATTGAGCATTTGAAAAAAAATAACTTTAATGTTAAGGAAATCGTTACGAATGATGTCCAGACAATAAAAAATAAATATGGCGTTACAAAAGAGATGGCTTCCTGCCACACGGCTATCGTCGATGGATATGTTGTTGAAGGGCATGTACCCGCCAATGACATCATGAAACTGTTGAAAACAAAACCCAAAATAGTTGGAATCGCCGTACCTGGAATGCCCAGTGGCACGCCGGGAATGGAAATGGGCGGCAGAAAAGACGCTTATAATGTTATGAGCTTTGACAAAGATAATCACTATGAGGTTTTTGACCGTTACCAAGGCTCAGAGTGATCCAAACACCTGGCTTAATGAGGGATTTGAAAGAAATCCGGTTCTGTTCATAAAGTAAGCTGCGCATGCCTTTCGGCGTTTAAGAAGATGAGCTGTGCGTACTGCTTACCCTGCCCACACTTTTAATCACGCCTCGTATAATAATTCAATTTGCCCAACCTTTGTTGATGTGCTTTAATTGGCGCTTGTTAAAGCAGCTAGAATGAGGCACTTTGGTATGAATAACCCGGAAGCTGTCCCCTCCAACCTTCTGCCCTTAATAATTTATTTTGGAGCTGTGCTTGCTATCACTGGGGTCATGCTAGGAGGTTCGTATCTCCTGGGTCAAAGGCACCACGCAAAAGCGGCTGATGAACCCTTTGAATCCGGCATTGTTCCAACAGGCGATGTCCATATCCGCTTTTCCGTTCACTTTTATCTGCTTGCCATTTTTTTCGTTATTTTCGATATGGAAAGCGTGTTCCTGTTCGCCTGGTCAGTGGCGCTTAAAGAATCTGGCTGGTCCGGTTTTATCGAAGCCTTGATCTTTATTAGCGTATTACTTGCTACATTGATTTACCTTTGGGCATTAGGCGCCCTTGATTGGCGCACCCGCAGGCAGCGTATCGACCATTCCACCTATAAATGACACGAGCCTCATATGAATTGGAACCTGACCCGAGCAGAAAATGACCCTACCCCGAAACCGGGTCAACAATCGTATGAAGAAGCTCTGCGGCGCAATTTCCTGTTCGCAAAACTTGAGGATATGGTTGCCTGGGGGCAATCAAATTCCGTCTGGCCTTTTAACTTCGGCTTGTCTTGCTGTTACGTGGAAATGGCTACCGCATTCACCAGCCGTCATGACATTGCCCGCTTTGGCTCTGAAGTGATCAGGGGATCGCCTCGTCAGGCCGATCTGATCATTATTTCGGGCACCGTTTTTCGTAAAATGGCACCCGTCGTCAAGCGGCTTTATGACCAACTGCTGGAACCGCGCTGGGTCATATCCATGGGTTCCTGCGCCAATTCCGGCGGCATGTATGATATTTACAGCGTGGTGCAAGGAGTGGACAAATTTTTACCCGTTGATGTTTATGTGCCGGGCTGTCCACCCCGGCCGGAGGCATTGCTGCAGGGATTGATGCTGCTGCAGGACTCGATAGGCAAAGAAAGGCGTCCTTTAAGCTGGGTTGCGGGGGATCAAACTGTCATCAAGGCAAGCCAACCCAGTTACCGCGATTTGCTGACGGAAGAAAGAATGCGTGCCTTGCAACTGAGAAATCCTGATGAGATATAAGCCGATCCGAAACAGTGTGGTGAATGAATGGGGATATGCACATTGGCAAACAGTGCAGGCATGACTGATATTCCTGCCGCCGCGCCGCAGATTGTGAGCGAACTGACGGAACGAATTGGCCTGAATGACTTTACCATCCAGCCGACCCGCGATGGCATAACCACTATTTGGATTCCCAAGCAAAACCTCCGTGCCGTCCTCCGCTATTTAAAATCGCAGACAGTTTCTCCCTATGCCTTGCTGTTCGATCTGACGGCCATCGACGAACGTATGCGCACTCATCGGCAAGCGCTCCCTGACAGTGCATTTACCGTTGTCTATCATCTGCTTTCGTTTGACCGCAATGAGGATATCCGCCTCAAAGTTGCCTTGGACGAAACCGGCTTATCCCTACCGACGGTTAGTGATATTTGGCCTTCCGCCAATTGGTACGAGCGTGAAGTGTGGGACATGTTCGGCATCGTTTTTGAAGGCCACCCGCATCTCAGGCGCATCATCATGCCGCCAACCTGGAAAGGGCACCCGCTGCGTAAAGACCATTATGCCCGTGCCACTGAAATGGAACCCTTTACCCTGCCAGACGAACTCCAGGAAATCGAACAGGACGCTTTGCGCTTCGTACCGGAGGACTGGGGTATGCGGAGGCAAAGTGATCAGAGTGATTTCATGTTTCTGAATTTGGGCCCCAATCATCCCAGTGTCCATGGCGCATTCCGTATCGCCCTGCAACTGGATGGAGAAGAGATTATTGATGCCCTGCCCGACATCGGTTATCACCATCGCGGCGCGGAAAAAATGGGCGAACGTCAGTCCTGGCATACCTATATTCCCTACACAGACCGGGTTGATTATTTGGGCGGTTCCATGAACAATCTGCCTTACGTGCTCGCCGTGGAGCAACTGGCTGGCATCGAAGTTCCGGAACGTGCCAAGGTAATCCGCGTGATGATCTGTGAGCTTTACCGTCTTGCCAGTCATCTGTTGTTTTATGGCACCTTCGCCCAGGACGTGGGGCAGATGTCGCCGATCTTTTATATGTTTATCGATCGTGAAAAGGTGTTCGATATTCTGGAGTCAATTAGCGGCGCCCGCATGCATTCCAGTTTCTTTCGCATCGGCGGGGTCGCTATGGATTTGCCTCGGGGCTGGGACAAGCGCATACGTGAATTTGTCGATTATTTACCCGCCCGGCTGGATCATTATGACAAGATGGTCATGAACAACAGCACCCTCAAGCGCCGTACCCAGGGTATTGGCGCATATACCACTGCGGAGGCCATCGATTGGAGCGCAACCGGCGCAAACCTTCGTGCCACCGGCTTTGAGTGGGATTACCGCAAAGAACGGCCTTACTCGGGCTACGAAAACTACGAGTTTGAAATACCCACTGGAACCCACGGCGACTGTTATGATCGCTGCGCCGTGCGCGTTGAGGAGATGCGCCAAAGTCTTCGCATCATCAAACAGTGTCTGGATAATATGCCTGAAGGACCCTATAAAGCCTTTCATCCGTTGACCACTCCGCCGCCTAAAGCGCGGACCTTGCACGACATAGAAACCCTGATCCAGCATTTTCTTAATGTAAGCTGGGGGCCGGTGATTCCCGCCGGCGAGTCGTGTGTAACCATCGAGGCGACTAAAGGCTTGAATGCTTACTATTTGACCAGCGACGGCGGCACCCTATCTTACCGTACCCGTATCCGCACGCCCTCTTTTCCGCATCTGCAAATGATACCGATGATGTGCCGGGGAATGATGGTCGCTGACCTGATTGCGATATTGGCCAGTATTGATTTTGTCATGGCGGACGTGGACCGATGAAATGAAAGAACCTACGGAAAAACCAGTCTTTGAAGGTTTAAGTCTCGCTGAAATTCAGGAGATTAATGCCGAGATGACACATTACGAAGACAAAACCGCCGTCTCTATCGAGGCCCTGAAAATTGTACAGAAACACCGTCGCTGGGTTTCCGATGCATGTCTGGTTGCCGTGGCCGAATTATTGGGACTATCGCCCGCGCAACTGGAGGGGGTGGCGACCTTCTACAATTTGATTTACCGTCAGCCCGTTGGCAAAACAGTTATTCATTATTGCAACAGCGTTACCTGCTGGATGCTGGGCGCAGAGCACATTCGCGAGCGCTTGTGCCGGCATTTGAATGTCGGGTTGGGTGAAATGTCCGCGGATGGCGAGTATACTATTTTGCCGATTGTTTGCTTGGGCGCCTGCGACCATGCGCCGGTAGTATTGGTTGGCGATAAATTGCTGCTGGACATCTCTGATGACGCAGTTACCGATATTCTCGGAAGGTAAAGCGCTATGGAAAAAATGGATAAGCCTCTGACAAAAAACATCCGGTCGGATCGCGCTTTTGCCACTCTTGCCGATTACGAGAGCACTGGCGGTTATCAAGGGCTGCGTAAGGCAATTACCCAATTGCAGCCGAAAGAAGCGCAGCACTGGGTTAAGGAGGCCGGATTGCGGGGCCGGGGTGGAGCAGGATTTAACACAGGACTCAAATGGAGTTTGGTTCCCATGGATGAAGATGCAGCACAAACGCGTTATCTGGTTGTCAACGCCGACGAAATGGAGCCGGGAACATTCAAGGATAGATTACTGCTGGAGCAAGACCCGCATCAGCTCATCGAGGGGGTAATTATTGCGGCATACGCCATTCAAGCCAGCATTGCCTATATCTTTCTGCGAGGAGAATACCACCTTGCCGCGCAGCGTCTCGCTAATGCTTTGCTGGAAGCCAGGGCCAAGGGTTATCTGGGCGAACATGTTTTAAATTCCGGTTTCAACCTGGAAATCTATCTACATACCAGCGCGGGGCGTTATATTTGCGGTGAGGAAACGGCGCTCCTCAACGCCCTTGAGGGAAAGCGCGCCACACCGCGTGCCAAACCCCCTTTCCCTCTGGTAAGCGGGCTTTGGGGCAAGCCAACCGTGGTTAATAACGTTGAAACCTTATGCAATGTACCGCACATTTTACATTATGGGGTCGAGTGGTATCAGAGTTTGGGCAGAGGCGCCGACAAGGGAACCAAACTATTCGGAGCCAGCGGACGCATCAAGCATCCCGGTTTGTGGGAACTGCCGATGGGCACGCCCATTCGGGAAATTATTGAAGACCATGCCGGAGGCATGCGGGATGGTTATAAGCTGCGCGGCTTTTTGCCTGGCGGCGCGTCAACTGATTTCCTGCTGCCCGAACATCTGGATGTGGTGATGGATTACGATGCCGTTGCCAAGGCCGGGAGCCGCATGGGCACCGGCACCATGATTATTCTTGATGACAAAACTTGTCCGGTGCAAATGGTGCTGAATCTGGAACAGTTTTTTGCCCAGGAGTCTTGTGGATGGTGTACGCCATGCCGGGACGGTTTACCCTGGACGGTAACTTTACTTAAAGACATCATCGCCGGACGCGGCCGCATGGAAGATCTTGATACCTTGTCCGGATTAACGCGTATGCTGGGGCCTGGAAATACCTTTTGCGCCCTGGCGCCTGGCGCTATGGAGCCGCTGCAAAGCGCGCTTAAATACTTCCGCGAGGATTTTGAACGCTACATAGTCGGCAATATCGCCGACATGGAGACTGCGTAATGGCTGGCATCGAAATAGATGGTTGCTCTTATGTCGTTGAGGACGGCAATAATCTGCTGTCCGCTTGCCTGTCGCTGGGTCTGGATCTCCCCTATTTTTGCTGGCATCCTGCAATGGGGTCGGCGGGCGCCTGCCGGCAATGCGCGGTCATCCAGTACAAGGATGCGGAAGATAAACATGGGCGGTTGGTCATGGCGTGCATGACTCCGGTAACCGATGCCATGCGGATTTCCCTAGCCACTGACCAGGCGCGGCAATTTCGCAGTGATAATATTGAATTGTTGATGACTAATCATCCCCACGACTGTCCGGTCTGCGAAGAAGGCGGCGAATGTCATCTGCAGGACATGACGGTCATGACCGGTCACACTTTTCGGAGATACCGTGGCCTGAAACGAACCCATAATAACCAGAATCTCGGGCCGTTTATCAATCATGAAATGAATCGCTGCATCGCCTGCTACCGCTGTGTGCGTTTCTATAACGATTATGCCGGGAGTGATGACCTTCAGGTATTTGGCATCCATAACAACGTTTATTTCGGCCGTTTTGAGGATGGCGCGCTGGAAAGTGAATTCAGCGGTAATCTGGTGGAAGTTTGCCCCACGGGTGTTTTCACTGATAAAACCTTTAGCGCCCATTACTCAAGGAAATGGGATTTGCAGACAGCTCCCTCAATTTGCGTGCATTGCAGCCTGGGCTGCAATATCGCTCCCGGCGAACATTACGGAAAACTCAGGCGGGTTATCAACCGTTATCACGGTGAAGTGAACGGCTATTTTCTCTGTGACCGGGGGCGCTTCGGTTACGGTTTTGTCAACAGTCCTGAACGTATCCTAACACCGCGCATTAAAAGCCAAACAGAGATCACTGCTGATGCAGCGGGAAGCCATTTTCGTCAGCTTCTGAAAACCGCCAAATCACCTATAGGCATTGGTTCGCCAAGATCCTCTCTTGAAGCCAACTTTGCCTTGCGTACCCTGGTTGGAGAAGAAAACTTCTTCCTCGGCCTGGAGGATACTGAACATACCTTGCTTAATACCATTATCGAACTGATGCGTAAGGGTGGCATTCATTCCCCGTCCCTGCGTGAAGTCGAACAAGCCGATGCCATATTGATTCTTGGGGAGGATGTGACCCACAGCGCTCCCAGACTGGCGCTTTCGTTGCGGCAGGCGGCGCGGAACGCATCATTTGAACTGGCCCATACGATGCACATATTACCCTGGCAGGATGCGGCGGTAAGGAATTTGGAGAGTCAGGCATTAACTCCCGTGTTTATTGCCAGCCTTTGCGCCACACGCCTGGATGACGCTGCAACCAACACCTATCGGGGCAGCCCTGAAGATATAGCCCGCCTGGGCTTTGCCGTCGCTCATTATCTTGATGATTCGGCTCCCGCGCCATCGGCTTTGCCTGATATTGAGCAATCGCTGGCATTAACCATTGCCAATAGCCTGAAACAGGCGAAACGTCCGCTGATCGTATCGGGAACAAGCTGTTCAAGTCTGGCAGTGATTAAGGCTGCCTATAACGTCGCCAAGGCATTGCCCGGACCAGACACGCATCTGACTTTTACCATGCCCGAATGCAACAGCCTTGGTTTGGCAATTATGGGCGGAAAACCTTTGCAACACGCTTTCGAGGCGATAAATAAAGGGTTGGCGGATACTGTGGTGATTCTTGAAAACGATCTTTACCGCCGGGCGCCGGGTCAACATGTGGATTTATTTCTAAATACTGCTAGGCATGTCTTAGTCATCGACAGTCTGGCAAATAAAACGGCACAGAAAGCCGAATTGCTACTGCCTTCTGCTACTTTTGCCGAATCTGAAGGCACCCTGGTCAATAATGAAGGGCGAGCCCAGCGTTATTTCCCGGTTTATCCAGCAATGGAGCCAGTTCACGCTAGCTGGCAGTGGCTGACAAATATCATGGAAAACACTCAATGGCGGCATCACGATGACCTTACGGACGCTTGCGCTGGCGCATTTCCAGATTTTGCGGCAATAATCCAGGCAGCTCCAGGCGCGGATTACAGTATAAAAGGCAGCAAGATTCCAAGGCAACCTCACCGTTATAGCGGAAGAACCGCCATGCACGCCAATATCAAGGTCAGTGAGCCCGCCCGGCCCCATGATAGGGAAACGCCGTTCTCTTTTTCCATGGAAGGCGCAATGGCAGAAGTCCCACCCGCTTTATTACCCGTAATTTGGGCTCCAGGGTGGAACTCCAATCAGGCGATTAACAAATTCCAGGAAGAAACCGGCGGTCATCTTCGTGATGGAGATCCCGGTGTCCGGTTATTTGAAGCATCCGGAACGCTGCCTTGGTTCAATGACATCCCCCCGGCTTTCAAACCTGAACAAGGTCTATGGCGCATCATGCCGTTGCCCAATATTTTCGGAACTGAAGAGTTGAGTTGGCATTCACCTCCGGTAGCTGAACGTCTGCCCAATTTTTGTGCCTTTGTCAATCCACTGGATGCTGAAGCATTGGGGGTAAATTCAGGCGACCAGATTGAAATTAGCAGCCTTTCGGGAGCCTTCATTCTGAATATTCCGGTGGAGATCGAGCATACATTGTCTTCCGGTTTGCTAGGAATAACCACAGGACGGCCTGAATTTCAGTCTATGAATATCCGGGAGCGGGTGACTTTAAGGAAAGCAAGTCCGCAACTTCAAGATAATTCGGAGAGTCAGTTATGAATACAGGCCTTGGTGAAGCAACTGACATTATCGGCATTCTGGTTTCCGTGATTTTCGTTTCGGCCATGCTGATCTGGGTGGAGCGACGTCTTTTGGCAGTCTGGCAGGATCGCCTGGGGCCCAATCGGGTCGGGCCATTGGGTTTAATGCAGGTGGTGGCTGATATGATAAAAATGTTCTTCAAGGAGGACTGGATACCGCCTTTCGCTGATAAACTGGTGTTTGTCCTTGCCCCTACGATTGTGTTTATCACCATGCTCACCGGTTTTGCAGTCATCCCTTTTGCGCCAGGTCTTGGCATTATTGATTTCAATTTTGGACTGCTTTACTTTTTGGCGCTGTCCTCGTTGTCCGTTTATAGCATCGTTTTGGCTGGCTATGCTTCCAATAATAAATACTCCCTGCTGGGTGGGCTCCGTGCCGCGGCGCAGACAGTCAGCTACGAAGTCTTCATGGGGATTTCCATTATGGGCGTGGTGATGCTGTCAGGCACTTTTAATTTAAGGGAGATTGTCGAGGCGCAGCGGGATGTCTGGTTTATCATCCCTCAATTTTTTGGCTTTATCATCTTTCTTATTGCTATTATTGCCGAGAGCCGTCGAGCGCCCCTTGATCTGCCTGAAGCCGAGCAAGAATTGGTGGGCGGTTTTCATACGGAGTATTCCGGCATGAAATTTGGCATGTTCTTCGTCGGGGAATATTTAGGCATTACCCTGAGCTCAGCGATCATCGTGACCCTCTTTTTCGGCGGCTGGCTGGGTCCCTGGCTTCCTCCACTGGCCTGGTTTTGTTTGAAAACTGCCATTGGCATAATGTTTTTCATTTTATTGCGTGGAGGATTGCCGCGTCCGCGCTATGATCAGTTGATGGCCTTTGGCTGGAAAGTGCTGTTGCCTGCGGGATTATTGAACCTGCTGGTTACCGGCGCCATGGTTTTGTCTTTACAGGGTTAAGCCAATGTCTGAATCTGTTATTCACCGCGAAGACACGAAGAGCACGAAGATAAGGCATAAACTTCATGTCCTTGGTGTCTCGGCAATTGCTCCTGCATTGCTCTACCTCCTGCATCCATGCAGTCGTTCGTGGTGAATAAAAATGCATAATCGGAGATAGATAAAAAGATGCTCAGTCAACTGCGATCATTATGGGAAGTTTTAAAGCATACTTTCGTCAAACCGGATACCGTGGAATACCCGGAGCAGAAACCGGCTTTATTCCCGCGCTACCGTGGACGGATTGTGCTGACGCGTGATCCGGACGGTGAAGAGCGTTGCGTAGCCTGCAATCTATGCGCAGTGGCTTGTCCGGTTGACTGTATCGCCCTTCAAAAAACCGAGGACGAAAACGGGCGCTGGTATCCAGAATTTTTCCGTATCAATTTTTCCCGCTGCATTATGTGCGGATTTTGTGAAGAAGCCTGTCCAACCAACGCTATTCAACTGACTCCGGATTTTGAGATGTGCGAATATGACAGGCAGAACATGGTATACGAAAAGCAGCATCTTTTAATTGATGGAACCGGAAAATATCACGATTACAACTTTTACAGGGTTGCCGGCATGACGATCGGGGGTAAAGCCAAGGGCGAGGCTGAAAACGAACATTCCCCGGTCGATGTAAAGACCTTATTACCCTGACGGAGACAGTTTTATGGAATTGATTTTGTTTTATCTCACTTCCGCCGTTGCCCTTTTCGCTACGGTGATGATGATCACCCGGCTCAATGCAGTCCATGGATTGCTGTACCTTATTTTATCCCTGCTGTCCGTGGGCGTTATCTTCTTTCTTCTCGGGGCGCATTTTGCCGCCGTGCTTGAAGTGATCATTTACGCCGGCGCCATTATGGTTTTGTTTGTTTTCGTTATCATGATGCTCAACCAGGGACAAAAGACCATTGACCAGGAAAATGCCTGGCTACAGCCGGGAGTCTGGATCTTGCCGTCACTGATGGCATTGGTGCTGCTAGTTGAAATGGCGGTGATCGTTGTACTTGGCGGCAACGCCCAAACCGGCCACATAGTGAACTCCAAGCAGGTGGGTATCGCATTATACGGCCCTTATCTGCTGGCAGTGGAGCTGGCCTCAATGTTGTTGCTTGCAGGGCTGGTAGGCGCTTATCACCTGGGAAAACCCATACTCAAGATAACAAGGCCGGGGGGGAATTCATGAACGGGATTCCGATGGAATTTGGCCTCTTATTATCAGCCGTGCTTTTTGTCCTGGGATTAATCGGAGTTATGGTGCGACGAAATCTGATCATGATTTTAATGTCCCTGGAAGTCATGCTTAATGCTACGGGCTTGGCTTTTATTGTGGCGGGTTCCCGTTGGGGACAAGCGGACGGGCAAATCATGTTCCTGCTGATACTGACCCTCGCTGCCGCGGAAGTGGGCGTTGGGCTGGGGCTTGTGCTGCAAATTTTCCACCGTTTCCATACGCTGGATGCCGATTCAGTGAATGAAATGCAGGGATAGGTGAATAACATGCTTGAGCTGCTTGGTTGGGTGCCGCTGTTTCCATTCCTTGGGTTTTTAATCCTGGTATTGGCCAGTGAACGATTTTCCGAGCCACTGGCCGCCTGGATAGGCATTGGCAGTGTGGGAGTCTCGGCATTATTTGTGTCTTTGATTGGTTTTGAATTCCTGAATGGAACGATGCAGCCCTTCAAGCTGGTGCTGGGCTCATGGATAGAGATGGACGATATTTCAGTGCCTTTCGGCTTCTATCTTGACGCATTAACGATGACGATGCTGTTTGTCGTGACCGGCGTCGGCTTTCTGATTCATGTTTATTCCGCCGGATTCATGGCATCCGACCCAAGCTACGCACGTTTTTTCGCCTATATGAATCTGTTTGTGTCGGCCATGCTGGTGCTGGTGCTCGCAGACAATCTGGCGCTTCTTTACCTGGGATGGGAAGGTGTCGGGCTCGGCAGCTATTTATTAATCGGTTTCTGGTATAAAGATCCAAACAACGGTTATGCGGCTCGAAAAGCGTTTGTAATGACCCGCATTGGCGACACGGCCCTGGCACTGGGTTTGTTTTTACTGTTCACGCAACTACATACGTTTGATATTCAGTCATTAATGCTTGGGGCTGAGAACCAATGGCCGCCCGGCACCTTGCTGCCGATGGTCTCGGCTGCGTTATTGTTGGGCGGGGCGGTGGGAAAATCCGCGCAATTACCTTTGCAAACCTGGCTGCCCGACGCCATGGCAGGTCCTACGCCGGTTAGCGCACTGATTCATGCGGCCACCATGGTCACTGCGGGGGTCTATCTGATTGCCCGTACCCATTCCTTATTCATGCTCGCACCCACGGTTCAATTCGTAGTCGCGGTGATTGGAGCGCTCACGTTGTTGATCGCAGGTTGCTCCGCTCTCGTTCAGACGGACATCAAACGCGTACTTGCTTATTCAACCATCAGCCAAATTGGCTATATGTTTCTTGCTTTAGGCGCCGGAGCATGGTCAGCGGCGATTTTTCACCTGCTGACCCACGCTTTCTTCAAAGCGCTATTGTTCCTGGCCGCGGGCGCGGTCATTTTCTGCTTTCACCAAGAACATAATATTATTAAAATGGGTGGGCTACGTAAAGCCATGCCCTTAACTTTCTGGAGTTTTATGATTGGCGGTGCCGCACTATCCGCACTGCCTTTTACTTCCGGTTTTTATAGCAAACACGAGATCTTGATGGCGGTCTTTGAAGTTTCTCCAGTTCTGTGGGCTGCGGGTTGTCTTGGCGCCCTGATCACTGGCATCTACAGCTTCCGTCTGGTGTTTGTGGTTTTTTTCGGTGTCCAATCCGAGGTCGTGGAAAAGAGCCCTGGCTGGTGCATGAGCGCCCCGTTATTTCTGCTTGGTATTTTGGCATTGTCAGGCGGCATGTTACAGGTTCCTTTGGGTACGGTATTTCCGGTTTTAACAAGCCCGGACCGTGATTTTACTTTTAATCTTGTTTCAGCCATAACGGTTGCCGCGCCTCTTCTTGGCTTGTTGATCGCCGTCCTGTTCTATCTTACCGGCGCTTTTTCTGCTCAACGTCTGGCAAATTACAGTTGGGCAAAACCGTTAAGGCTGTTCTTTCTTGGCGGTTGGGGCATGGATGCGCTTTATGACAAACTTTTTGTACACCCTTTTAAAACCATCACCCGATTGAATAAAAATGATGCGGTAGATGGACTCTACCTCGCGATTGCGTGGCTCAGCCAAAAGCTGCATCTTTTGGTCAGCGCATCTCAAACCGGACGCGTGCGTTGGTACGCTTCGTCCCTGGTATTAGGTACGGTGGCCATAATCGCCATAGGATTGCTGTCATGATCCTGCCGGTTTTGATCGTTGTTTTGTGTCTGGGTGGTTTTGCCTCCTTGCTTTCAGAACGCAGTAATCCGGACGCGCCGCGCTGGATAGCAATCATTACCTTGGGTATGGAAGCGTTGCTCGTAGCCGTGCAATATACCAAGGCAGACTGCATTGACATTATGACGACGGGCATGTCACCTGCTTGGTTTGCCGGCTTTAACCGGCCTTGGATCCCTCGATTCGGCATTGGTTTTCACTTGGCTATGGATGGCGTCAGCCTGCTCTTGGTAGCCTTGACGGTGTTACTTGGCTTCATGGCGGTAAGTAGTTCATGGACAGAAATAAAAAACCGGCAGGGTTTCTTTTTCTTTAATCTGCTCACTTGTCTGGCGGGGACTGTTGGCGTTTTTTTGTCGGTTGACCTGTTCCTGTTCTTTTTTTTCTGGGAACTGATGATCATCCCGATGTATTTTCTAATTAGTATCTGGGGGCATGAAAACAAAACTTATGCGGCAATAAAATTCGTTATTTTCACGCAAGTCAGCAGTCTTCTGCTGTTGCTGGCGATAGTGGTTCTAGCCCAGATCAGTCATAACCAAACGGGCGCTTATACGTTTGATTATTTTAAATTGCAAAACCTCAAAATCGACCCAGACGTTGCATTTTGGCTGATGCTGGGTTTTTTTATCGCGTTTACTGTCAAACTTCCCGCAGTGCCTTTTCATACCTGGCTACCGGATGCCCACACTCAGGCCCCCACCGGAGGCAGCGTTATTCTGGCCGGCGTCATGCTTAAGACAGGCGCTTATGGCTTGCTGCGCTTCGTCATACCGTTGTTTCCGGAAGCTGCGCATCAGTTTGCCCCGGTTGCCATGACCTTGGGAGCGGTGAGCGTGCTTTATGCCGCAATGATGGCTTTCTCCCAGTCTGATCTGAAACGGCTGATTGCCTATACCAGTGTCAGCCACATGGGTTTTATTTTGCTTGGGCTGTTTTCCTGGAACCTGATCTCTATGCAGGGCGCAGTTATCACCATGCTGGCTCACGGCATAAGCGCATCGGCGTTATTTATGATTGCCGGCGCTTTGCAGGAACGTTTTCATACCCGTGAGATGGGACGCATGGGAGGGCTTTGGTCTACATTACCCCGGCTGTCAGCTTTAGCGCTGTTCTTCGCAATGGCCTCGTTGGGACTACCCGGCTTGGGGAATTTTATCGGCGAGTTTCTGGTGCTGCTGGGGGCTTTTAAGGTTAACGTTTTATTGACCTCCGTGACCGCCCTCGTTCTGGTTTTATCTCCCATATATTCGTTGATCATCATACAAAAAGCCTTTCATGGCCCTCTGCAAAATCAGTCATTTGGCTCCGATTTCAATCGCAGGGAGCTGGCCGCTCTGGGATTGCTTGTGCTCGCCACGGCATGGCTTGGCCTGGGACCCCAGACAGCATTGAATGTCTCGGCCCCGGCCCTAAAGCAACTCATGCAAGATAACGTTGCGATGGAACCCTGATGAACAGTAACCAGCTGGCCGCCCTTGCGCCCATTATCACGCAGTCCGTCGCTGTATTGGCGGTAATGCTCGGCATTGCCATCAGGCGAAGCTTTGTCTTCACTTGCTGCATTACTGCTTTCGGAATAATAGCCTCACTGCTGGCGCTGGGCTTCGCCTGGACTGAAAGCCCTGTTCATGCGACTTTATTGATCCGGGTGGATGCTTGCGCCTTGTTCTTTATGGCGCTATTGCTGCCGGCAGGTCTTGCCGTGCTGGGATTTTGCTTTGACTATTTCAAAGATCGCGAAGGAGAAAACGAAGAGCTCTTATTGCTATTGTTGACGGCGCTCCTGGGCGCTTCCGTGTTGGTTGCCAGTAGTCATTTTGCGGCATTTTTTTTGGGTCTTGAAACGCTCAGCATTTCTCTTTTCGTACTGATCGGTTATCCGCTCAAGCAAACACGGCCTTTGGAAGCGGCGATCAAATATCTGATTTTATCCGGCGTTTCTTCCGCTTTTTTGCTCATGGGCATGGCATTAATTTATGCGCAAAGCGGTGAACTCACTTTCAGCGGCATTGGTCATTTTATCGCCAATCAACCGGCCATGAACGTCATGGTTCTGAGTGGCGTAATTCTTATCGTGGCTGGACTGGGTTTCAAACTTTCCCTGGTGCCGTTCCATTTATGGACGCCGGATGTCTATCAAGGCGCGCCCGCGCCGATTACCGCATTTATCGCCACCGTTTCAAAAGGGGCCGTTTTCGTTCTCCTCCTGAGATATTTTGTCAGCGCCCAGGGTTATGCTTACACGCCATTAATGACCGTCTTCAGCTTCATTGCCGTGTTATCCATACTAATAGGCAATCTGCTGGCTTTGCTGCAAAACAATGTTAAACGCTTGCTGGCCTATTCGTCCATCGCCCATATGGGCTATTTGTTGGTCGCATTCATTGCCGCTAGGAGCATTACTCATACCCTGGCAATTGAGTCCGTTACATTTTATCTGGTTGCTTATTTCATTACCACGATCGGCGCTTTCGGGGTTGTATCGGTACTTTCAACATCCCAAACGGAAGCCGGCGATATTTCCTTTTATCGCGGTTTATTTTGGCGGCGGCCTTGGCTGGCAGCATGTTTTACGCTGATGCTGCTTTCATTGGCAGGTATCCCGTTGACAGCCGGTTTCATTGGGAAATTCTATATCTTTACCAGCGCTGCCGATGGCCGGTTGTGGGGGTTGCTGCTCGCCATTATCGCAGGTAGTGGCCTGGGGCTTTATTACTATTTAAGAATTATCGTTGTTATGTCGATAAACATCGAAGCAACGGAAATACAACCCGGAAAACCAAATCAAAACCGCATTTCCATGGCAATGCTCGCCGTTTTAACTATGCTGCTGTTTTGGTTTGGTATTTATCCTGACCTTTTGATAAATGTCATTCAGCCGGTATCCCATGCGATGGAATAACTTTTAACCCGACATTCCGTACCCCATAAAAATTTTTAGTATTTTTACTTATTGATAATAGGGGCTTTTTTATAATCCATTTTCCTGATTGACTTGCATTGAAACTTACTGACCCTGTTTCATCACCCACTCCCTGTCTTGGGAGTTGCCGGATTCGGCCTCTTCGGAGTAAATGGGCATGCCCGTTCTCAGCGGTTTGGCGGTCGATAAAAAATCTTTAGCCCGCTTACCTTATTCAAAACAATTTACTTCATTATGCAGGATTCACAACCAGGCAATAAATCGGACGCTTCAGCCGGACCCGGCTCTACTCACGGCAACAATATATTGTTAGTTTGCTCCTTAACGCCCTCAAAACAATGTATAGTTAGCCAACGAAGATCTCTCCAAAAGATATAGTAAAATCAAGTTTAACATGGCTAAACAACTAAACGTTTAACAGTCATCTATTCCCTAAACAGTTTAAGGTTAACGATCATGACAATAATTCAAGTGGGCTGCGATTTAACTTATTCGGTTACAAGTCCCACCAGCTTTCTTTTCAACGTAGCGGCTGCACGAACTGCGCACCAGATCATCAGCGAGGAGACTTTGCTGTTAAACCCCAGTATTCAATATGAGGCCAGCACTTTAGGCCCTGAAGCTATTCAACTGTACCGGTTAACTGTCGAACCCTGCGATCTGCAACTTCAATATCGCGCGAATGTGGAGTTATATCCAGAAATTTATGACACCTCAGGAATTATCGAGACCGGTTATTCGCAATTGCCAAATGAAGTATTGACCTACCTTAACCCCAGCCGTTATTGCGAGTCCGATCGTTTAACCCATTTTGCCTTACGGGTATTTGGCAACGTCGAGCCTGGTTTTTCAAGGGTTACGGCAATTTGCGATTGGATAAACAGCAATCTGGACTATGAGTCTGGCAGTAGTGGCGAAAGCACCAGCGCCTGCGATGTATTAATCCAGCGCGTCGGCGTATGCCGGGATTATGCGCATCTTGCGATTGCCTTATGCCGGGCGTTATGTATTCCCGCGCGTTATGTTTCAGGATACGCAGTAGCCTTGCAGCCACCGGATTTCCATGGTTTTTTTGAAGCTTATCTGGGTACGCGCTGGTATTTGTTTGATGCTACGAGAATGGCGCCGGTTGAGGGATTTATCCGTATCGGCACAGGCCGGGACGCGGCAGACGCGTCATTTGCGACCATCATCGGGGAAGCGGCACTGACTTATATGTCAGTTTGGGCTGAACCAACGGCATCCAACCCAATACCCCTCCAACCAGCGCCTGAGTTAGCTGTGTCAACAAATAATTAAGGACTATCCAAAAAGCAGAATCAGTTATCGTTTTGGTCTTCGTTGATTGCCAGTCTCACAGGAAGCTGCGGATCTTGCCGGCTAGTTTTGCCGTTCTGGCGCTTGACGACCCGACGCACGAAGTTGATGGGAAAACTTGACCTTCCATGTTAGGGGCAAGGCAATGTATAAAGAGTGGATCAAAGTTATGAGGTTCAGCGCGGTTTTTAAGGGCGTAATTTCGCCTGTGCTTTGCTGATTATTGGAGATACCAAAGCTATTGGTTGTTTGGCGCCTGGTGAGTTCACCAATGATAAATCCGACGCCACCCGCCAGCAGTAAGGTCGAAGGAGCAGTCATCTCTTGGTGAATTTTCTTAATCAGTAGAGTGGCCCGGACACCAACTCCCCGCTGACGAATTAATATTTTCTGTTCCGCGTCCCTTATTTGAGCCTTCAGTGACTTGGACTTGCTTAAGCTTGAAAGCTTGGTTTTGAAGATCACTTCTGCGCGTCCCTATGCACTGGAGGCCTGGCCTGAAGAGAGCGGAGGGTTGCAGGAAATTGAAGGGAACGACTTTTACGGCGTATCACGGCAATGAGAATCAGCGCGAACAGCAAATTGAAAGCAACGGCAAGCAGTATCGCGTTACTTGCTACGATGCCATTATCGATGAGACCGAGCACGGCTGCGGCCATAACTCCCATCCAAGCGGCACTCAGCAAGAACGCAGCCATTATACCCGCCAACATCATGGACACCAGACTTTCTCCTGCCTGCCGCGCTTCCAGCGTGGCGATCAGGAGGTGATCATGGGTTAAACCCAGCAGTTCATGCCATAACGACCGGGCATCTTCAAGCACAGTTGAATCGCTTGCCATACTTTCGCGTATTGCAGTTTGCCCTGAATTTTCCTCCTTTTGGGTAGCCGTTGCCATGGTATTTATCAGCCTAACGACCGCTCAACACACGGCTCAGCAAAAAGCCTACCGCTGCCGCAATACCTAGGGATGTTATGGGATTATCGTGTACATAACCGCGGCAACTCTCAATCAATTGCTGTTCGGCATTTTTTAGTTGCTCGCCTTTCTCGCCAATCGCTTCCGCCGCCTGGTTCGACGCACTGGCAATCTTATCGACAGCCTCATGTGCGGATTTAGATGCTTTATCTATGGTTTCCATTATGATTTCCTCTTCTACTTGAAACAAATATGATTTAAGGGTCTAAGTTGATATGTTGATTGATGGTCTAACGCCGGCTCAACAGACGGCTCAGAAGAAAGCCTGCGGTCACCGCGATTCCCACCGACGTGATGGGGTTGTCGCTGATATAACCACGGCAACTCTTCATCAATTGCTGCTCGGCTTTTTTCAGCTGATCCCCTTTTTCCCCAAGCGATTCCGCAGCCTGACTGGTCGCATCGGAGATCTTGTCGAATGCTTTGTGCGCTGATTCAGAGGCTTTGTCTATGGTATTCATGTTATTTTCCTTGTCTTATTTGAGGCGCATGTCATTTTTTACTGACTTCACGCCGGCGACGCTGCGTGCAACAACCGCCGCTTTATTAATATCGGCACGGGAGTTTACGAAACCGCTCAATTGAACTATGCCCTTGAAGGTTTCAACATTGATTTCGGCAGAGCTTAAGGAAGGCTCATTCAATATGGCCGCTTTAACTTTAGCGGTAATAACGCTGTCGTCAACATATTCCCCGGTTGCTTCCTGCTTTTGCGTTGATGCGCAACCTGCGGCAGTGAGTAATGTTAAGGCTAAAATAATTGCGGAAAAAAATCTGATGAGGTATTTCATGGGTAAATCTCCAATGATGCAAAAAATATAAAAAAGTATTTAACGATTAAATCTGAATTTAAGCGCTTATCCCAAGAAGCTGAAGAAAACCTTCTTAACTTCCGGGTAAACGGCCAACTGCGATAGACCCTGATGTCTCACAGGCCACGGTTTACTTAGAACCAGGCTGGCATCTCAAAATCTTGAAGGTAGATTAGCAGCTAAGCCAACAGCAGTCGGTACGGTAGCGCACATAACCGCTACTTAACGGTGGTGCAAGCGCAAAGAAACTCAGGAAATGCTGGACTTCTGGGCAAGCTACAACATCACTTGCGGTATCGAACTTATTCCCACAAAAAATTGAAACTGACGATCGGCTGATGAAAAACGATGTAAAATACCGCTTCGTTATTAATATAGCCTCGTTGGAAAAAGCCGAGTAAAAAGACTGCACCCTATTGTGCTGGTGAAAAGTACTTTGGGCATGGGATAAAACACTTTCAGCAACCAATTAAGGCCCGCAACCCGGAGAAAAAATATGCAATCGCGCAACAACAACGAGCGTTACGGATCACTGTCCATTGGCTTTCACTGGCTAATGCTTCTATTGATTGTGGCCGTTTACGCATGCATTGAGCTACGTGGTTTTTTCCCCAAAGGCAGCGAACCTCGGGAGGCGCTAAAAACCTGGCATTTCATGTTGGGGTTATCTGTTTTTGCTTTAGTCTGGCTGCGCTTGTTAGCAAATCTGACGGGCCATTTCCCTCAAATTGAACCTGAATTACCAAAGTGGCAGAAGCTATCTGCACGGATGATGCACATAGCGCTCTATGCGCTAATGATTTTTATGCCGTTGGCCGGATGGCTTTTACTCAGTGCCGAAGGAAAGCCAATCCCATTCTTCGGTCTTCAATTGCCGGCGCTTATCGACGAAAGCAAGAACGCGGCGGAGTTTATTAAGGAAATACATGAAACGTTCGGCACTGCAGGTTATTTCCTCATTGGCTTGCATGCCTCGGCGGCGCTGATCCATCACTTCATATTACGGGATAACACGCTCCGGCGCATGTTCTTTAGCCGAAATTGAGGCAGAGCCTTTCAAGTACAAATCCATCATGGCTTGCCGGAAAATATGCCGTTGTATCATCTAAAGCTCGGATTTTACATTGGAGGCCTGGATTATTATTCAGTGGTATTGGCAATAATTTTATGAATCCGTTTGATGCTGATGACAATAATCACCAGAATAAATGGAATGGAAATGCCTTCAACCAGTTCAACATTGATGGGTAAACCCATGGCGTGTAGCGCTTCGGCAATTTTTCCGGTCAGACTGGCCGCGTAGTAGGTGATAGCGACCATCGAAATGCCTTCAACCATTTGTTGCATGCGCAGTTGCATTTTTGCGCGTAAGGCCATGGAAGTCAGTAAAGCCTGATTTTGCCGTTCGATAATGATATCCACCTTGGTGCGTAATAACTGGCTGGCGTTACTGACGCGTTCCGACAGCAGGGTAAATCGGTGCGAGATGGATTCACAGGTGTTAATGGCCGGTTCCAACCGCCGCTGGATGAATTCGCCAAAGGTTTGTAGACCTTGTATTCGAACTTCGCGTAAGTCGCTCACGCGATTTCCAACCAATTGGTAATAAGCGCTGGCAGCAGCAAAGCGGAAGTGATTAGTTGAAATATGATTTTCAACTTCGGCAGCCAGTATGGTTAACTCATCCAATAAGGTGGCATCATTGTTATCTGGCTGCGTCATGGCATTGGTGATGGTATACAGTTGCCGGTCGGCTTTTTTTAATTCCGGGTAGAGCTTGCGCGCGATTGGGAAGGCCAATAACGCCATAACCCGATACACTTCAATTTCAAACAGCCGCTGTAATAGACGACCTGCCTGTTCGGTTCTCAAATCATGGTTAATAATCAAAAAACGGCTAAAGCCGTCCACATGAATGCGAAAGTCAGTAAAAACAGACGCCGCGCCGCCGGTTACTTTAGAGCCGATGATGGGGTTGTTGGCGAAGTATCGGGAGAGTCCGGCTATATCGGCATCGTTTGTGTAGTTTATTTCGTTGGCGGAAACGATGGCGGCATGTGCCGCGACCATGACTTGTCCGGTTAGCTGCGACATCCAATCCACAGGCACTTTTTTCATTGCCGAATCCGCAAAAGGATCCTGCTTGGAATCGTAGATATAAAAGCTGTAGGTACTGAATTCGCCGTGTTGTTCCCAGCGTACCTGAAATGAGTTAAAGGTGGCGCTAAAATGATCCACGTCTTTTTCCGGGGGGGCAACACCGAATCTTTCGCAAAGCGTTATCAAATGCTTACGTTCCTGCATTTTTTCATCATAGGTTAGTAAGAGTGCAAGATGACTGGCCCGTACCGGCAAGCTCTGGATAAATGAAGCGCGTGCATGGACTTCGTTGTGCAGAACAAAGCGCTGAGGATGGTTTTCAGGAATGGGAAATAAAGTTGTCACAGGGGTTTTTTATAGTCTTTTGGGTTAACGTTAGGATAAATCCATTTTTTATATCACGGATTTGTTTGGTTCGCCAAACAGGGGGATAAGAGCATTGTGTTATCAAGGGTTTTGGAGCAGCATGCCGGAAAAGTAGTGTGGAAATTCGCCCGGCAGATTACGGGCAGGGCTTGTGCCTAAAGAGAGCGGGCCAAACGGGATGCGCTTAAAAGTACAGTTTAATTCATATAGGGGTCGCTGACCCTGGATTTTCAGCGGTAAAGCACAGGGCAGCAGACATGGCGCATCCTCCCTGAATGAAAGCACTTTTAATCACACCCGAGCTAATGTGTCATTATTTTGCTTTATTTGCAAGAGGCTTTAGCCAAAAACTAAAAAACCCGCTCCGGTACGGTTTAGACGGGAGCCTAATGTTTTTCATATTGTTTTATTGAAACATCCGCCTCATTCACAGGCAATTTCTCGTTGGCTAACATTGTTTCGGTCACGTCCTTGCCGATCCCACGGTAGCCGGTAAAGCGGCCAGCGGAATCGAACATTGGTTCCCCGCTCACCATGAAATATTGCCACGAGCCGTCCGGATTGACCCGGCTGTAGACATAATCCAGGAATGGCCGGCGGGCGGCCAGGTTCGCCTTCAGTGTTTCCCGCTCGCTTTCATTCCAACGCGCAGTCCCTTTATCATCCTTTATTTTTTCCAAGGCGTCGTCACCCGGGATTCCTAGCATTTCAAGCACCGGTCCGTATGCCTGGGTGAAGTGCCCGTCCTTGTCCTGCTCCCAGTACCAATCGGAGGACAGCTCAGTCAGGCGGCGAAAACGCGCTTCGCTTGCATGGAGTTCGGCTGTCCGTTCCCGCACAGTTTGCTCCAGCGTTTGGTTGTAAAGCTCAGGTTTTTGTACAACAGCCGCACTTCCAGCATATTATGGATACGCGTCTGTATTTCGACCAGATCAAAAGGTTTGCTGACAAAATCTTTCGCGCCTGATGCAAGCGCCCGAAGCTTGTGGCCCGGTTGGGCCGTGACCACAAGTATGGGAAGATAGCCATCTGTATCGATTTCCTTAAGACCTTCCATCACCTGGAAGCCGTCCATTCCAGGCATCTGCAAATCCGGAAGAATCAGATCGTAGCGGTCTTTTTGGTGACGTCCGCAAACTTCATAAGGGTTATTTGTCGAGGCAATGCAAGTATAACCGGCATCACGCAGCATTTCCCCAAGCAGTTGGACGTTAACTTCCTGATCGTCAACGATCAGAATGCTGGCATTTAGAATTTCTTGTTCGCTAATCATGATCTTTGTCCAGGATATTTGCGCTAATCTCTCCGGTTTTAGAAAATTTAAGCGCATCCTCCAGGACATTCATAAATTCATTAATCTTGATGGGTTTGGTGAGATACCGGAAGAACCCTGCCGCCAGTCCCTTGCCTATATCGCAGGGCATGGCATTGGCGCTAATGGCAATGACGGGAATATGCACCGTTAGCGGATCTTCACGCAGTATTTTCAGCGCCTGGTAACCGTTGATGCCGGGTAGATTAATGTCCATCAAAATCACATCCGGTCGATGGGCGCGTGCCAGCGCTATACCGAGATTGCCGTCGGCTGCGCTCAGCATACGGAAATGTGAGTGTTCAGCAATTATTTGCTCGACCAGCATCAGGTTGGCCGGATTATCTTCCACATAGAGCAGGGTTTTAAGCGCCACGTTGCCCGGCGCTTGCGACGCCGGTTGTAAAGACAGGGTCTTACCAGCGGCAGGTTGCGGGGTCACGTCCTGAATTAGTTCAATCCAGAATTCGCTGCCCGTTCCGACACTGCTTTCCATGCCTATGATGCCTTCCATAAGTTCGACCAGACGTTTGGTCACCATCAGGCCGATACCCGTTCCCTCTTCGATGCCGTTCTCTTGTCCGAGGCGGTTGAACGGCTGGAAAAGTTGCGCCATTTTTTCAGGCGCTATTCCCATGCCGCTGTCTTTAATGCTGATGCGGATTCGTTCCGGGGGGCTTTTCGAACACTTTACCTCGACGGTTCCATGTTCACGGTTGTACTTGACCGCATTGGAAAGCAGGTTAATCAAAACCTGCTTTACCCGGGTTCGATCAGCTTTGACAAACCAGGTGTTGTCGAAGGGGAGGAAGGTTAGCTTAATGCCATGTTGGTGCGCTTGCGGTTCCATCATGGCTTGGCATTCGCCCATAACATCGGTCAGCGACACCGGTTCTTCCGATAGCGAAAACTTGCCGGACTCGATTGCCGCGAGATCAAGAATTTGGTTAATCAGTTCCAACAGATACCAGCCGGCCTTGGTAATTTGGTCTAGCCGGTTCATTTGGAGGGCCGTTGGCGGCGGTGAACCGGCTCCTAACAACTGGGCGAAGCCGAGGATGGCATTGAGCGGCGTGCGCAATTCATGACTCATGCTGGAAAGGAAATCCGATTTGGCGAGGTTGGCTTTTTCTGCCAATGATTTGGCGATCACCAGCTCAACGTTTTTTTCCTGCAATACCTGATCCAGGCGTTTGCGTTCGGTGACATCGCGCGCAGAGACGAACACACCCTGTAGCCTCCTGTTCCGATCATAAAAAGTAGTCGCATTGAAGGACACCACCGTTTCTTTGCCATCAATGGCGCGTGCAGTAAGCTCATAGTCGGTGACCTTATTTTTGCTTAGCACCAAATTGATGCTTGCCTCGGCCCGCTCCGGATCGGTGAAGTAATTCTTAAACGGCGCACCGATCAATTCATCGCGTGTGCGACCGGTGAGCGCTTCCATTTGTTTGTTGACGTCGGTGATGATGCCGGCCGGATCAGCGGTAATGATCGCGTCGATGTTCGATTCGATGAGGGAGCGCGTGTAGAATTGATTGTCGCGCAGACGCTGATCGAGCTTCTTTTGCTCCGCTTCGATCTGCTTGCGGGCGGTATTGTCCGTGCCGATCAGCAAATAGCCGATTATTTCGTCTTGATCGTCGCGGAGTGCCGTCACCGACACGACTGCCGGAAAGCGGCTACCATCCTTGCGGATGTAGGTCAGCTCGTAGATGTCCTCTATACCGCGTGATGCCTTGAACACCATGGCATCAAAGCCTAGGGCAATCGGCGTTTCAAGTTCGGCGCTAAGGGCTTTCGCGCGTGCGATAAGCTCTTGCGGATCGGAAATATCGGCCGGGGTAATCTTGTTCAACACATCGGCGGCTGCGTAGCCCAACATGCGCTCAGCGCCGACGTTGAAGATTTGGATAACGCCCTTTGCGTCAGTAGCGATACTTGAGAAATTGGCGCTGTTGAATATCGCATTCTGCAAAGCACCCGCTTTAAGCAAAACCTCATGGCTGCGAAATGTTGCGGAACTCTCAGTAAAACTATCGGCAAGACCGGAAGTATCGCTATCGCGGATTTTTTTATGCATCGCTCATCTTCGTGTTTATCCTAACATTAATCTGGAGACGAATCACTCCGCCGAATTTATGGGTATCACCTCAGTTCCAAGAATGATCCCCCGGCAAAAAAGTGCCTTTGTTTTAACTTGCGCTTGCCGGGTTTATTGTATTTGCTGATGGTTGAGCTACTAAATTTCATCATAGCAAATAAGTCTGCCGCTCTCTGTGCGTTCGCGCACATAAGGCAGATATTTTTGAAATAAATCCCCCTAATCCCACAGCAATCGCTTCTTGCGTTACTCTACTCTACTTCCTGCATCCATGCCGATTTTTCAAATAAGGAACTGATTGCTTGGGTGTTTTATTTATTGCGGGCTACCTCGGACGCATTGAATTTAGGTGTATATCTGCTACGTGAACGATCAGAATACTGGCGTAAAAAATTTCTTGTCCGCTAATTATCGTATTTATCCGCCTTATTGATCTTAAGAGATCCTATATTAGAAGCCTTTAGCGCATCATCCAAGGCAGGCAACAACTCATTGAGTTTGAAGGGTTTGGCAAGATACCGGAAGAATCCCGCCTTAAGCCCTTTCTCGATATCGCAAGTCATGACATTGGCACTGAGGGCAATGACAGGGAAGCGCGTCGTTGCCTGATCTTCATGCAGGATTTTCAGCGCCTTGAAACAGTTGATGCCGGGCAGATTGATGTCCATCAGAATCACATCAGGAAGATTGACGCGTGCCAGGGCTCTACCGGGATTAATGTTCTTCAATTATTTGTTCGACCGGCATCAGGTTGGCCGAATTATCTTCTCCATAGAACAGTGTTTTCAGCGCCTCGAATTCCTGATTATTAGGCGCAGGTTTCTCCGGTATTTTTGGTCCGGGGGCACATCATGGGGTATCCTCCCGGATTAGTTCGATCCAGAATTCGCTTCCCATGCCAACGGTGCTGTCCACGCCGATAGTACCACCCATCAGTTCGACCAGTTGTTTGGTTACCACCAGGCCGATACCTGTCCCTTCCTCAATGCCGTTTTCTTGCCCGAGGCGATTGAACGGCTGAAATAGCTGCGTCAGTTTTTCCGGCGACAAACCCGCGCCGCTGTCTTTAATGCTGATGCGTAGGCGTTCCTGGGTGCTTGGCGTACATGTTACCTCGACCGAGCCATGCTCGCGGCTGTATTTGATTGCATTGGAAAGCAGGTTGATCAAAACCTGCTTGATCCGGGTCCGGTCGGCAATGGCAAACCAGGTGTTCTCGAAGGGATAGACGGTCAGTTTGATGTCATGCCGTTGTGTTAACGGTTCGATCATCGCCTGGCACTCGCGCATGACATCAAGTAACGACACCGGTTCGTGTAACAACGAGAGCTTGCCGGACTCGATCACCGCGAGATCCAGGATTTCATTGATCAGATCCAGCAGATACCAGCCTGCCGTGGTAATCTGGTCCAGTCTTGCAATCTGGACGGACGTTGGCGGCGGTGAACCCGCCCCCAGTAACTGGGCGAAACCAAGGATGGCATTGAGCGGGGTGCGCAGTTCATGGCTCATGCTGGAAAGGAACTCCGATTTGGCAAGGTTGGCTTGTTCCGCCGCGAGTTTGGCATTTTCCATCCTGGCTTTAGCCGCGTGGAGTTGGTCAGCCATTTTTTGTGTTTCCATGGTCGTGATGACCAGGCGTTCGTTCGCTTCCTGCAATATCGTCATGTGCTCGTCAGACCCTGTCTGTATCGACTCTGCCGCGCGAATTCGCTGTTCATGCGAGGCGATTTTCCCTTCACGCAGGTCAGCCTTATCTTCTCGGGCGGTGACTAATTTCTCGCGGATTAGCAGGGCCGCTTCATCCTGAATAACACCGATTTCCATGTGCCTCCTGTCGATTCCGCGGACAATTAACGGCCGGTCGTTGCCTTGGCCAGTCACGCCCGGTTGACCGGGGTCTTGGGTATCATTAATCTTGTTGGGGTCATTTTCGTTCATTGCCGCGCGCCATCTCTTGTCCGTTCTGCTACTGACTGACCGTGGGCCGGCCCGACATGATACCGTTATAGTCAGTTAAAGTATCACCAATAATAATGCCTTCGCCGGTAATATCAAACAAGCGAATATCCTTACTGTGCTGGCTACCACGGACTTTAACGACCGAGAGGACGCGTTTAAACTGGCCCGCGATTTCAATGTAGCGCTGCACGACAATGGCATCCGCAAGAAAAGCGCTGCCAAAGGGGCTAAAGCGCAAATCGGTGTAGCGGTCTTCCAGTTCCGAGGTCATTATTATGGTTACGCCCATGGCCGTAAGTTCGGCAATCATCCGATACAACGAGCCACGGAAATCTTCACTAAACTCGGGTGCCAGCGCCAGCTCAAAACCGGACAATGAGTCAATGACGGCACGCTTCGCCTTTAGCCGACGAATCATGTCGATCATATCATGCAAGGTCTGATCAATCGACAAATCCAGGGAACGCGTGTCGATCACCCCAACCTGTCCAGCCTCAACCAGCGTATACAGCTTCTTATTGCCCAAGAGTTGGCTGGGGCTTTTTTCAAATGCCGCAATCACGCCGGTTTCGCCCCTGCGCGCGCCTTCAGCAAGAAATTCCGTCGTCAGTATGGTTTTTCCGGAACCGGACGGCCCCACCACGAGCAGCGAATAGCCCGCTGGCAGCCCACCGCCCAACATGTCATCCAGGCCGGGTATTCCCATCGGAACACGCTCATCAAAGGTGACCGCATTATTTCCAGAATCAATTTCGTTGCCCAGTTTGATGATCGCACGCGGGTATATTTGAATGCCGTCATCATTAATGCGGAACGTATGCAAACCGGGAGCTTGGGCTTGGCCCCGCATTTTGACCACTTGTATCTTTCGCACCATGGAATTACGATGTAAATTCTGCGAAAGCCAAAGGATACCGTCCGCTACGGTAAAAACAGGGCTGAACTCTGCTTCGGGTTCCAAATATTCACCGATTAAAAAAGTGGTTGCCTGCCAAGTCGTCATTTGCATGCCCAGTTGCTGGATAAACCGCTGCAGCTCCGACGCGCTTTCTTCCCCCTGCTTTGCAGTTCGTACGACGGATCGAAAGGAATCAACAAAAACAAAACGGGGGGCATAGGCAGCCACTTCCTCGGCGATATGTGACAAGACGCCGGCAAAATCGCCCTCCAGCAGGTCTGATGACAAATTGACGAAGCGAATCGAAGCATTGACTTTATCGATATCAAAAAAGGGAAATTGCTGTTGGTAACGGAGCATCTTCAATGCTGGCTCCCCAAGTACGGTGAAGAACAGTGCGCGATTCTCCGGGTTTGCCAGCGTAAACATAATCTGATGAGCGAGTGTTGTTTTTCCGCTGCCCGGAGAGCCCGCAATCAGGTTAAAAGAAAATTCCGGCAGGCCTCCGCCCAACAAGTTATCCAGACCCGGGACGCCCGTTTTCAATCGATGAATGCTGACCTTGTTACTCATTTTTGAACTCCTTGCCGGGCATTTTCGAAGGGTCATTGCCCCAGGCCGAGCGTAATATGCGGATCGTTAACTGCTCGCCAATGAGCGAGGCCAGGATGTCGGTGAAAGTGATAAGTAGCAAGCTGTTCGCTGCGCTGGCTTGCTCAGGGGATTGTCCTTCAAGGCTTATTTTTAAGTCCGTGAATCGTTGACCGATTTTTGATTGCGGTGAGACAGCCGCGAGCCATGGATAGGTTGACTGGGTTAGGCATACACTTCTCATGTAAAGGGATGCGAATCCCCCTTCACCGATGATCGAAATGATTTGGGTCGCTATTTGCTCCCATAAGTCAATCGCGGTATCGGCAACTTCTTCCTCCGTAGACTGTGCCATTAGACGTTTAACTACTTGTTGCCTCAACAATTCAGTGGTTTCCATAAGCATAAAAGCAATAAGAGGCCGATATAACGACATTGATGAATAAAACCGCTGTTTTAAATCAGCGTCAGTATAGGGTATTTACTTAATACATTACACAAAATCCTAGCCGTTTCCGCTTGATGTATTTTCAATTGGACGATACCTAAGCTAAATTTACCAGTGGAAGTTAAATTTTTTGAAATGCCTCGCTCTCTGTATGCTAGCGCATAGAATCAATTGGGCAAATTGCGTAGTCTCTGAAGCTCCTGCTAACAAAATAAAAGGCATTATCATAAAAAACTCGAAAATATTTATCGTACTCCTGGCAACATTTGCAATAAGTGCATGTACGTATCCCGCAGGTCCTCCCGGACAGCAAGGTGCAACCGGATATACCGGAGCTGCTGGAGCTACCGGAGCTACCGGCAACACAGGAGCAAAAGGAAGCACGGGTTCAAGAGGAAACTCGAATGGTGGCACTGTCGTTGTCGTACCGCCTCGCTAATGCTGCAAAACGCCAGACGTGATTTGGCACTTACGGGCTTGCTGAACTTTAATAATGTGAGTTATGGATGAGCGAAGATAATTTAAGTATTTACTTCGTTAACATTGTTCTCAAGCGGGGGGCGTTGATAACCAGCAAGCTATCACTTCAAGCCCTAGCGTGTCATTTCCCTGGTTTCATAGCACTCTTAGTCCAGGGGTTATTTATGCTTCAAAAGCTTACGGGCTGAGATAGCCTGAACTTGAATACTTTTTTGGGATTGCAAACAATTCGAATACCAGCTAGTCATCGTAATGAATAGCTGGCTACCTAAAACAACAAGTGATTTTAATTTAAAAAATACAATAATGATTACATTTATGGACGAAAATGGTATTCGCGCATTCAAATTTAAAGACAGTGATAATTTAATGGCATCGTTGGTCAACGCAAGGATCGACATAAATTTTGTGCTGGTAAATGGACAAGGTATCTTTATTGGCGCAGGTCCGGATGGTCAGGCATTGATGAAGTCCATGCTGCTCATTAAGTAAACCCGGAGTTACTAATCCTTTAATGAAAACCCTGTTTACGTGTAAAGTTTTTCCGTCTGCTTCAACTTACATTAACAATGATGCGGAAGAATGATAGTAAATTTGACCCATTTATTTGGGAAACCTGATGAGCTAATCGCCTATTGATTACTTGCTTTATACCCAGAAGGCACGTGCTCAATTGTATGAAGAAGAATCCGTAGCGGTGGTTGCCTCTGGCTAATCCTTTGCAACGAGGCCGCCTGGAGCCAGTAGCACCATCAATGTCTATGGGCATGTGGGACATATTTTGCCGCATTACTCGCTGGTTGGTGCTTTGAGCACAGTGTATTGGCCGCTCAAAGATGTCTGCATCTCGAAGCGCTGAAAAGTTCCAAACTAAATTCCTCTCTGTTCGTTACCGTACCGATAACCTTCAACCTTCTCTGTAAGATTAAAAGCAAGCGATGGGGATTTTCATCCTACGCTTTTGTCATGGCCATCTGGTCATGGCCACAAATAATAACCAGGAGATGCACATGAACAAAGATCAAATAAAAGGCCGCGTCGAAGAAGCCAAAGGTAAAGTCAAGGAAGTTACCGGCAAACTACTGGACAACGATGACATGGAGCTTGAAGGCAACCTCCAAAAAAACGTTGGCAAAGTCACAAGTCTCTATCAACGGACGCGCAGAATGCAAAAATTATTACCCGGAGCGGTGTAGTAACTTTGCGCGGACCTGTAGCAACTGAAGCAGAAAGCAAAACACTCCAAAAAATCGCCACGAAAACGCGTGGTGTCGTAAAGGTAGATAATCAACTTGAAATTAAAGCCCCATAAAGGCCCAGGAGAACGTCATGACTAAAGCAGTTTTTTGTATCGCCCAAAATATTGACCAGGCCGAGATCATTGTCAGTAACCTACACACAGCAGGATTTTCAACTAACGATATTTCTGTGCTGTTTCCCGATAAATCCACTACCAAGGACTTCGCCCATGAAAAGCACACCAAAGCGCCGGAAGGTGCGGCAATCGGTGGAACAGTAGGCTTGGGCGCAGGTGCGGTAGTCGGCTTGTTAGCCGGAATTGGCGCTCTGGCTATTCCAGGCGTCGGTCCGTTAATCGCCGCGGGACCGATTATGGGGGCACTGAGCGGTGCAGCGGTAGGCGCGGCCACGGGAGGCTTGGCCGGCGCGTTGATCGGGCTAGGTATCCCGGAGTATGAAGCCAAACGCTATGAGGGAAAAATCAAGGGTGGAAGCGCCTTGATTTCTGTCCATACGGAGAGCAGTGAAGCGTGTGACCAGGCGAAAAAAATCTTCGAACTGGCTCATGCAGAGGACATTTCCTCGACTGAGGAAAAATCTGTCAGCGCCTAAGCTGGAAGTCTTTATTACTCACGTTTTATCAATGATCAGTTAGGAATTTATTATGAAACAAATGGAAACACTCGAAAAATTGCTTAAAAATGAATTATCAGCAACGGAAACCTATCAACAGGTTTTGGATAAGCTTGGGGTAGACGTCGCATCAAGCGAAGCTGAAGATTTGATGCCTATTTATGAAGATCATAAAGCTGCCGTTTCCAGCTTGCAGGCTTTAACCACTCGATTCGGAGGAACTCCCACCGAAGTTTCAGGAGCGTGGGGCGTTTGGGCGAAATTAATGCTGGACGGTGCCAATATACTGGGTAATGAAGTTGTTCTGAAAGCGTTACATGAAGGAGAGACGATTGGCGATAAAGATTATAAAGAGGCACTGCTTGACACGGAACTGCCTTCAGATATCCGCTCGTTGATTGAAACAAAACTGCTGCTTGCTCAGCAAGCGCATATACACACTCTGGATCGCCTTTTAGTTGCGGAAACAGATTAGGTTTTCCAGCTTTAAAGCGGTTTCTAATTGATGTCAGCGTGAACTCAAATGAGTTTTCGTTGGCTTCATTTATTGCTTTACTTTAATGCACCATCACCTCGCATGAAGGGGGAACCCCCCGTACCATAAGATGTGAAATGGCTTTTAAATTAACTTTTTTCTAACAGGAACACCGTCATGACAATTGGCACACTCTTACTTGTAATTCTTGTTCTCATGCTTATTGGCGTCTTTCCAGCCTGGCCACACAGCCGGGGCTGGGGCTATGGACCCAGTGGTGGACTCGGGTTTATTCTGCTTATCTTACTGATCCTTGTTTTACTGGGTAAAATCTAGCCACGAAGTAACTGTATTTCGTTTGCACCTTGGGTGCATTTAAACAAACGTGCCGTAGTGATTGACGTAAGGGCAAAAGCACTGTGGGGTTGCCACTGAAAAACTGTTGCGGCACTTTAATATCATTTGAAATTTACTGATTTTATTGCTTGGAATAAGGCAATCGTAGATTATAGGCACAAATTATATAATCACTTGTTAGACAAATTATCCCGTGAAAACAATTCGCGTCCTCGTATTTGGTGCTACTGGCACAGGAAAGACTAGCCTTTGCAATACGTTGACAGGCATATCTCGTCCAACAGATAATGGTGCAAGAGGTATAACAGCTAAATCTCATGTATATGAGCCCTTCCAAGCGGGTGACTGCAAGATTGAAATTATCGACACGGTAGGCTTGCATGAAAGCGCTCGAGGGACAGTTCCTGCGGATCAAGCCGTCGTTGAACTTGTCGAGTTACTTGAAAATGCACGAGACGGATTTAGTCTCCTAATGCATGTCACTCGGGCATCGCGTATCACCCAGGAGCACGACGACGATTATAAGTTTTTTGTCGAAAAAATGACTCAAGGCAAAATTCCCGTAATGCTTGCCATTACCGGATGCGAAAACGAACACCCGATGAATGCCTGGGTACAGAGAAACCAAGAAGCTTTCAGCCGGTTTTCTTACAAAGAGCTTGTTCCAACTTGTTTAGCCTCTGGCGGGCCAATGGAAGAGTTTTTCGCCCCCCTGCGGACAGAATCCCGAGATCAGTTACTACGGTCAATCATTAAGAATGCACTCGCTGAACCGATCAAACTTTACGGTGCTGGCACCAACAGTACGTTTACCGAAGCGCTAACCCGAATTTGGAATGAGTTCGTCATGGTAACCGGCTTACCTGAAAAATACAGGCGTCAAGTGAATGAATCCGCTTATGCGTTGATGAAACGCCTGGGAGTTCCTCGGGCTATTGCCGATGCCGCAATAAAACACATACCCGATCTCCTCGAAGAACTGGGAAACAAGACACCAGTTCCTCACGGAGGTAAAATAATCCGGAAGCTATCCGAATTAATTCTCCACAAGATTTCCGATAGATTTCGTTCGAATGGTTAATGGGCAATCAATAGTTGGCGGGCGAAACATAGATTGTGTCCGGTATGCTGCTTTCAAAGACGTGGACTTTTACGATTAGCACAATCACGAGGGGGGATAGATCGTAAAATCATAATTCATAGTTGTTCCATTTGTTTGAGCTTATTCAATGCAAAATTTCGGCTGTCTGAAAGTCTGGCAAGCCTGTCCCGTTAGTCCAATATAGTTGTCAAACTAGAGTTTCTGATGTAGAAATATGCAGAAACTTTATAATCATTTATTAGGCCGCAGGGGGAAATGGTGTGCGAATATTGCTTTCAGCGCCCAATCGTGAGCAGTCGCTAAGGGAAGAAATCGCGAACACTGTCAGCCACGGGTTAGGGCTCGTCGCGGCACTTGTGGGATCTCCGTTTCTTATTATGCATGCTGCACGCAACGGAGATGCTGGATTCATGGTCGGCACGAGTCTTTTCGCGGCGACCATGGTACTGCTTTACCTTGCATCTACTGTCTACCACGCTTTACCGATGGGCCACTACAAGCTCGTGTTTCGGGGAGTCGAACAATCAATGATCTTTCTCTTCATCGCCAGTACGTACACGCCCTTTACGCTTGGGATACTTCGTGGCGATTGGGGTTGGACGCTCCTTGGCCTTGTTTGGAGCCTTGCCGCAGGCGGGGTTGCACTGGTGACGTTTGATAAAATTTCCCATCACATTGTCTGCGCTGGTTATTATTTGCTCATGGGGTGGCTCGTCGTGATCGCAGTCGATCCGTTGTCGGCCAAGGTGCCAAAATCCGGCCTTCTCTGGTTGTTCGCGGGCGGCTTGGCTTATACTGTAGGTGTAGTTTTCTTAGTGACCGATTCTCGCCTGCGATATGGCCACTTCATTTGGCACTTATGTGTTATGGCAGGTACCGCTTGCCATTACTTCGCAGTGCTCTGGTATGCAGCCTAACTGGCCGAGTCGCCCGAGAGAACTTTCCCATTATTGACGAATTGAAATGACGCCCTTGGAATTTTTTTCTCTTCACAATGACTGGGTATAACACAGTATTAAATGTTGCCCCCGCCCATAAAGAGACTGAGACCAATGATGTCATCGTTGCCAATCACGGCGATTTCGGCCGACGCGCCATTCCCCATGACGTAAAGCTTAAACACGATGAAGGTCGTGGGGAAATAGGCATGATCCAATTTGTTCCCGGACTCGTAAAGGACTTTGCCAAGCGGCATCTGGACCCGTTCCAGAAGGGGGAAAAGACGCTCGTATCCGGCTGGCGGGAGTGCGTTGAGAAGTAAGTTTTGTCGAAAACTATCGAGTTTAGTCATAAGCAATCTCCACGTTAGTTGGTTAATATTGACTGGCTCCACTAATGAGGCAAAACAGCAATTTCCGTTTTAATCAGTGTGAATGTAAAACAGCGTGGAAAAATATCCAGCGGATCGGGGAAAACAGCGTCGAAAACTGTCCACCCTGATATGTGTCATGATCCGGTGTTTTGCTGAAGAAACCAAAGCGGAAACCTATATGAATAACGACCAAATAAAAGGCCGAGTTGATGAAACCCTTAGTGCGGAATCTGCCGACAAGCAAAGCGAAGCTTTCAATATCTGCTTACGCGCTACTCAGCGCTTCGAACAACAGGAAAGGGCCAAAGAGACGGGCAAACCAGCGGTTGCGTCGCTATCTGATTCGTGCAAAACGGATTTGAAACCGCTATCGTATTGGCTTTGCATGGATAAAGAAGCCAATGGGCAAGTCGACTTTAATGTCGCGCATTCGCATTGTTCGAAACAAACAAATTAATTTATTGAAATAATTCACTGGATTTCAGAAACTTTCTCAATAGGTATTATTGAGACGGGCTACCAGTTAACAGAATGCCTAGTCGCTGAGGGGTAAAGAGTAAGGCGGGCGCACACTGTAGTGTAACGTGTTCAGTTGAAAAAAGACGGCGCTGCCATGATGTCAATTTGATAATTTAGCCCTTTTTGCCTTCAATTTTTTCTTGCTGGATTTGCGGGTGGAGCTCTTCTTCTTTACTGGTTTTGTCTCAATCTTGACTTCGGTGGTGCCGTCCTTTTTCATATCAAGCTTATTAGCCGCTGCGCTGGATAGATCGATGGCGCGATTCTCGGCAAACGGTCCACGGTCATTGATCCTGACATCAACCTTCTTGCCATTCTCGAGGTTGGTCACTTTGGCCATGGTTCCCATCGGTAAACTCGGATGAGCGGCTGTCATTTCTTTTTTATTAAAGGTCTCGCCATTGGCGGTCTCCTGGCCTTGAAATCCCGGTCCATACCAAGATGCCTCGCCGACCTGCTTGTGAAGAGGTTTGTTGACGGCGCTCTCTTTGTCTTGCTGCGTCTGTTCATCTTTTCCAGCGCTATGTTCCGAGCTACAGCCGGAAATAATCAAGGCGCCGATCAAGGTTAATAAAGAGACGCCTGAAAGCCAATTGCGGAGAGATATGGCACCGCTGGCCGCTATCGAGACTTTCCGGGACAAGCGCTTTGATGGGGAAATAAAACGAAGCTGATCGTCATTGGACGAAGTTATGTTATGCAGAATTGTTTGATATTGCATGGTCTCTCCTGTAAGGGAATTTCTGCCCGGCCTGGGCCGCCATCGGTGCCGATCAGTTCCACCATTGGGGTGGTCTGCTGCGTGTTATCAATAAAAAGTTTTGAGTACTTCATGCCGGAACTCATTTCATACTGTAGATTTAAAATACACCTACTTTCCGGGGTGAGTCTGTTCGCCAGCGAACAGATAGCTGTTGTTTGGCAAAATAATCGGCGAGCAACTTCACCAAACGGCTGATGAGTATGCGTAAAAAGCATATAGTAAGGCGCTTCTACTTATATGTGAGTAATTCTTCTTTTGGGTGCATCGTTTCGGTCACATCCTTGCCGATCCCACGGTAGCCGGTAAAGCGGCCTGCGGAATCGAACATCGGTTCCCCGCTCACCATTAAATATTGCCGCGAGCCGTCCGGATTGCCCCGGCTGTAGACATAATCCAGAAATGGCCGACGGGCGGCCAGGTTCGCCTCCAGTGTTTCCCGCTCGGTTTCATTCCAACGCAAGCCACCTTTTTCATCCTTTGATTTGTCCAAGGCGTCGTCACCCAGGATTCCGAGCATTTCAAGCACCGGTCCGTATGCCTGGGTGAAATGCCCATCCTTGTCCTGCTCCCAGTACCAATCGGACGACAACTCAGTCAGGCGGCGAAAACGCGCTTCGCTTGCATGAAGTTCGGCTGTGCGCTCCCGCACAGCTTGCTCCAGCGTTTGGTTGTAGAGTTCAAGTTTTTTGTACAACAGCCGCACTTCCAGCATATTATGGATACGCGTCTGTATTTCGACCAGATCAAAAGGTTTGCTGACAAAATCTTTCGCGCCTGATGCAAGCGCCCGAAGCTTGTGGCCCGGTTGGGCCGTGACCACAAGTATGGGAAGATAGCCATCTGTATCGATTTCCTTAAGACCTTCCATCACCTGGAAGCCGTCCATTCCAGGCATCTGCAAATCCAGAAGAATCAGGTCGTAGCGGTCATTTTGGTGGAGTCCGCAAACTTCATAGGGGTTATTTGTCGAGGCAATGCAAGCATAACCGGCATCACGCAGCATTTCCCCAAGCAGTTGGACGTTAACTTCCTGATCGTCAACGATCAGAATGCTGGCATTTAGAATTTCTTGTTTGCTAATCATCATATTTTTCCGGTTTCATTTCGTTAACCAAGCCCCGTTCTGAAAATATCAGTGCATCGTCCAGGGCATTCAAAAATTCATTGATCTTGATGGGCTTGGTGAGATACCGGAAGAATCCGGATTCCAGCCCCTTCTCGATATCACGTATCATGGCATTGGCACTGAGGGCGATGACGGGGATATGCGACGTTGACGCGTCCTTGCGCAGGATTTTCATGGCCTGAAGCCACTAATGCCGGCATTCCGCAAAGACGTCGTCCCGGATCGCCTTACCCTCCTTTAGCGTGATGGCCATCGGAGATTGGTCGAAAGACAGAGAATTGCCACTCGGACTGAAAATCTTCCAGCTTACACACCAATGATCGACTCCCAGATTCGGAACACGGCCGGTGAGTTCAATTGTAAACGGATTAAAATAAGTAAGGAGGCCCTCAGCATCGGTCGGGTAAACGGCAGCCGGTAGCGTTTCAAAATGCACCAAATCCTTTAGCCGTTGCCCTGCCTTGCGATAGATTAACAAGGCGAACAAAATTGCGAAAAGCAGCGTAAACAGGCTGGCGGATACAATGATGGCAAACATATTGCGCATATTCGATTGCAACTCAACATTATTCTGCCCCTGCGAGTTTTCCAATACATGAATGAAGCCACTCATCCCGGTACGAATGGAATCCATTAGCCGCTCCCCTTTGCCACCGGCAACAATCTCTAATACGGTATCCATATTATGGTTGCGGCGCAACTCAATGGTCTGCGCCAATTCGGCCAATTTGGCATTCACCAACGGCGGCAAACCATCCAAATGTTTTTGAGCCGCGGGGTTAAAGTTAAGTTGACGCAATTCTTCCAAATTGCCCTTGATATTATCACTCGCCACCCAATATGAATCCAGAAAGGCTTTGTCACCGGTCAGTAAATAGCCGCGCTGGCCGGTTTCAGCCTCTGTCAGTTCCGATATTAAAGCGTCCGCTTGGGTAATCAAAGTGGAGATATGCTTGCGAGTCCCGGTCGCCACTTCGATTTGCCTGAAGGCCCTGAACGATACCCCCGCTACCAGCGCGACCATGAGTATCGCCGCAAGGAATAAAGCCGCAAGACTTAGCCTGGCCTTCAAAGAAAAATCATCTCGGGCAATGTCAGCATCGTTATTAATTGAGGTGTAATCTTGAACGTCGGACATGGACTGCCGTTATGCAAATTGTTTGTAGCCTGGAAAATTGTCACGCCTTGGAGGCGAGAAGTCTTTTGCTTGAAGGTGCCGAACAGATAAATTGAGTCCGTGGACAAACTTCTGTAAGCGCATTCCACCTTAGCAGGTAATTCAGCCGTTCTCTGTGCGTTAGCGCACTTAAGGCTTTATTTTCTGAAAAGCCAGGATGGCTCCTGCTTGAGGGAGCAAGCGATGGAATTCCTTCTTGACAACTTGATAGCATTCACAAGCGAGGGTCTCCAATCCCGACCGGTCAAGAACCGTGATGTGGCCACGGCGGTAACTGATTAGACCAGCCCCTTGCAATCTGCCGGCGGCCTCTGTGATGCCTTCGCGGCGGACGCCGAGTATGTTGGCAATCAATTCCTGAGTCACGATCAACTCTTGCGAAGGCAATCGGTCAAGTGTTAATAACAGCCAGCGACACAGTTGCTGCTCTATTGAATGGTGCCGATTGCAGACCGCCGCTTGGGCAATTTGCGTCATTAATGCCTGGATGTAAAGCAGCATCAGTTTTTGCAATGCGCCGGAACGGCGTCCCCCGGCACGATTGAATTCTTCCATCATCAATTGCCTTTTCAGCCGGTAAGCAAAGCCTGCGGTATGGACGGTAGCCATGCTGGGCATGGTGTTACCGCCCATGAAAAGGGCAATGCCGACTACGCCCTCTTTGCCCACCCCCGCAATTTCGATTGATGCACCGTTCTCTGTGATGCAGTGCAAAGAGATGATAGCTGTCGCCGGGAAATAAACGTGTTGCAATGGGTCGCCTGATTCGTAAACGACTTCGCCGAGCTTCATGGAGATTAGTTCCAGATGGGGGGAAATACGCTCGGTTATTTTCGCAGGCAGGGCGTTGAGAAGAAGGTTTTGATCGGGGGTCATAATAGCGACCATAATTCCGTGGAGCCTGTAAGAGATAGGATGAAAATTTAAAAGGCAGTGGAACAAAAACGGTTGAAAGCTGGTTTGTGTGTATTTACATAACGTGGTCATCAGAGGATAACACATTATGCCAAGGCGAATAGATATTGTAGCAGTCAACGGTAAAAAATTACCCCCCTATTCAATATCTAGCCGCCGTAAAATAAGCCGTCGATAACTTTTATAACAGCTTTTTTTGACAGGTTTCCAGGCGCACCATAGCGCTTACATCCAATAAACTGTTTTGTGTGCTACCGTACCGACAGCCGCTGGCTTTTTGATTAAAGTGATTATGAATTTTTGACGCAGCTCAATCCAGCCTATAAATTTAGGAGTTCATATTAGTCCGAATGGGTGCATAAATTGCCTGAAGAGAAAAGCTCCAAGCCGCAAGCTTTTCCGCGCCCAATATTGAGGAATAAGATTATGTTTAAAAATAAGAGCATTTTATTCGTATTAATTTTCAGTGCACTCATTTCAATATCTATTGTCACGCTATCGAAGACAGCGTCAGCGAATATATGGCCTTCGGCCGGCTCTTTGGGTCTAATAAAATCTGCCTGTTCATCAGGATCAGAACAGCACCAAGAAATCATGCAATTGAAGAAAGAAATCGCCGCGGCCGGAACTGTTAACCAAGCAAGGTCAATAGCGCTGACACCTACTGACGGAGCCATCGATGCACTTAAAAATGCACGCATCATCATGCCATTGAGCGATGATCTTCGTCTGGCCGAATCCTGGCTTAACGATGCCCGCTCACGTATTTTAGTCGCATCCTCCCAAGAACAAGTAGCCGATGAATTCTCCGGCATGATGCTCGCCGGGCTTGATAATGATCGTGCAGCCCATGTCAGCGTCGGTAAAGCGAGTTGCGATTACTCAACGGGTGAAACCATCGCAATCGTGCTTGGCTTAATTTTAGGCATAATTCCTGGACTGATTTTGCTTGTCTTGCTTTGTTAATGAATCAATGAGATCGCCAAATGTTTTTAATTTTTTCTACCCGATTTATCAACTCAAATCCTTTTGAACAGGGCAAATACCCTTTATGTGAGATACCGCCATGAACCCCGATACCCTCAAAGAGATTTTGCTTTACAGTCTTGCCTTTAACTATTCGATGCTTCTGGTCTGGTTTGGCATGTTCTGCTTTGCCCACGACTGGATGTACCGCCTTCATAGACGATGGTTCACATTCCCGGCTCAAACATTCGATACATTTCACTATGCCGGCATGACCGTTTATAAAATCGGGATCATCCTGTTGAATATCGCACCGCTTGCCGCGCTTTGGTTTGTTTTCTAAAAGGTATCAGAAGATACGTTAACACTCAACCGATTCACCCATGCAACCCGAGGGCAGTCGTGATACCAGCGCATGTGGGGCATGCGAGATGGTCTGTCAGGTTTTTTAGTCACCAATCAATTTTTTTAATTTTAGGAGAAATATAATGAACATAATTTCGTTAATGGTCGTTCTTGTCGTTGTCGGCCTGTTGCTGTGGCTGGTTAACAACTACATTCCGATGGAGGGACGCATCAAGCAAATACTGAACACCGTGGTGGTCATCATGGTGATTCTATGGGTACTTAACGCAGTCGGCGTCATGGGCGTGATTCCTGCCCCCCTGCTTTCGGTGCTGGTGACCCTCGTCATAGTCGGACTGTTGCTATGGCTGGTCAACAACTACATTCCGATGGAGGGGCGTATCAAACAGATATTAAATATCGTCATTATAATCCTGGTGGTTCTGTGGTTACTGAATGTATTCGGGGTGTTGAGCGGACTCCCGCTGGTTCGCGTCGGAAATACTTCCAGCCTTTAATAACTGCCGAGCCTGACTAAACCTTCACTTTACGTTCGTTACCGCACGGATCGAGTTCATCTTTGCGGGTATTATCTTAACCAAGCGGTAGGAAACATCATTCCACGCTTTGGTCATGGCGGCTTGTCATGGCTAACACATGAGGAGAAAATTATGAACAAAGATCAAATAAAAGGCAAAGCCGAAGAAGTCAAAGGCAAGGTTAAAGAAGCCGCCGGTGTGATATTGGACGACGACGCGCTGGAAACGGAAGGAAATGTTCAAAAAAATGTTGGCAAGATTCAGTCGGGCTTAGGTAAGCTCAAGGAAGATATCAAGAAAGACAAGTAAAACAAGTGTTGCTGAGCCGTGCAGCCGAATCCGGACAATCCGGCCGGTTGCACGGCGGCATCAAGATATTTTCAACTATTTTTTGAAGGACATTAATATGAAACATACCAACATGAAACTTGCCCATTTAAGTGCCACTATTATTCTCGCATTCTGCTCGTTTGGCGTTTACGCCGTAGAAAGCCAAGAGGCGGCTCCTATCAATAAAGACCAGGTAAATGGCCGAGTCAAAGAAGCCCAAGGCTCAGTCAAGGAAGTTACCGGCAAGGTACTGGATGATAAAGGCATGGAAATGGACGGCAATATTCAAAAAAATATGGGTAAGATACAAGCGGGCTATGGCGATCTCAAGCAGGATGTTCAGAAAGGCAAATAAAAACGGCAATACCGGGATTGGGCAGGCAAATTTGTCCGAATACCCCCTGGTTCCCTGCAAACTTTCCTCCAATGGGGCATGTTTTGCAGAGGAACAAAAGAGAAATATTTTTATGGGGGGATTTTCAAAATTATGTCTAAAAATCCTGAGTCCGGCGGATCCAATAATTAATCATCAACGTGTGGCAGCGCACGAACACTAGAGAGCATTTTAAGTAAACTTTTGGATAAATTATCTCATAATGCATTTTAACGGCATCCTGGAGAAACCAAAAGCAAATGAATAGGCCTCTACTATACAAACAAGTTAGGGAGATGCGTCATGGGTAAATATGTTTTAGGCTGGTTATTAGGTGTACCGGTGTTCATTCTGGCTATTATTTATTTGTTGTTCAATCATTAACAGGCCAGATTCTTGGACAGATTACTGATCATCTTTTATTTAACGTGATGAAAGGCGTTAGCGGGGAATCGCTATTTTTGCAATGATTTTCCGGGGCACCCTCCTCGAAAAATCAGCAAAAATCACCCGGCCGCTAATGCCTTCGACTGTCCTGCTTCGCCCGCTTCAACCCAGTGTGGAGTTTCGTCATCTCAACTTAAGCACTAATAATCGACAAACCAAGGAGTTGCAACATGATTTCAACAGTACCTGATGTAATTTTTAAAACCCGCGTTCGCGATGAAAGTATCGGTGGCGACAATCCTTTTCGCTGGCAGGATGTCAGCACAGATGATATTTTTAAAAGCAAAACAATTGTTGTTTTGGCTCTTCCCGGGGCTTATACACCTACCTGCTCAAGCAAGCACTTGCCTGGTTATGCCGCCAAATATCAGGCGCTCCTTGATCAAGGTGTTGATGAAGTATATTGCCTCAGTGTTAATGACGCTTTTGTCATGTTTCAATGGAGTAAGCATCTGGACATCACAACTGTAAAAATGCTGCCCGATGGAAATGGCGATTTTACCCGGGCCATGGGTATGCTGGTGAAAAAAGAGAACCTTGGTTTTGGCAGTCGTTCATGGCGCTATTCTATGGTCGTCAAGGACAAAATGATAGTCAAATTATTCAGCGAACCTGGCCAGATTGATAATTGCCCTGATGATCCATTTACTGTAAGCGATGTTGATACGCTGCTTGATTATTTAAAACATAAGAATTGACCCTGCCTGCATCACCCTAAATTTTATTCCTCTTAATCTCTACAAAACCCAAAACTGAAAACGTAAGGCAATCTCAATATTTTTTCTTACGCTTTTCTCCCCAATCCTTTTACTTAAACGGGAAGCTTAAATGATGCAATATGATTATGGCCTGTTTGTAATTGGTGCTGGTTCAGGAGGGGTGCGCGCGGCAAATATGGCTTCGGGTTATGGCGTAAAAGTGGCCATTGCCGAACAGCGTTATTTAGGTGGCACTTGCGTTAATGTGGGTTGCGTGCCCAAAAAACTGTTTTTTTATGCGGCCCAATTTCAGGATCAATTTGATGCGGCAGCAGGTTTTGGCTGGACGGTGGGCGAATCAACATTCAACTGGACCAGCTTGATTGCAAACAAAAACCGGGAGATAGCGCGGCTGCAAGCGCTCTACAACAACCGGCTGCAACAATCCGGCGCCACTGTTATCACTGGCAGGGCGCAAGTGCTTGACGGCCATACGGTCGCCGTCGATGGCAAACAGTACAGCGCCGAACGCATACTCATTGCAACGGGCGGCTGGCCTTTTATCCCTGATATACCCGGCAAGCAACACATCGTCACCTCGAATGATATGTTTTTCCTTGATCAATTGCCGAAACAGATCATTATTGCCGGAGGTGGTTATATCGCGGTGGAATTTGCCAGTATCCTTCATGGCCTTGGCGTGAACACTACCATTTGTCATCGCGGGCACAAACTTCTCAGTGGTTTTGATGAAGATATTCGTGATTTTCTGGGAGAGGAAATGACCCGGAAAGGCATTACCATTCGTTTTAATACCGATATTGAAGCGATAGAAAGCAAAGGAGAAGCCTTTGCAGTCCAGCTTATGGATGGCAGCGAAGTAAGTACGGACCTCGTCATGTATGCCACTGGTAGAACGCCCAATTCAAGTGGATTTGGGCTGGAAAAGCTTGGCATTGGCCTGGACAACGAACAAGCAATTAAAGTCAATAGTGACTATCAAACAAACGTGCCGTCAATCTATGCGCTGGGTGATGTGACTAATCGCGTCAACCTGACGCCGGTAGCCATAGCAGAGGGTATGACCCTGGTGAATAAACTGTATACCATTCATGCGCAGCCGGTCGATTACGACAATATTCCCACGGCTGTTTTTAGCCAACCCGCTATTGGTACGGTAGGCTTGACTGAAGCTAAGGCACGCGAAAAATTCCCCGATATCGACATTTATAAAACCCGTTTCACCCCGATGAAAAGCGCCCTTTCCGGTTTGGATGAAAAAACCCTGATGAAGATGATCGTGGTGCGCAGCACTGACCAGGTTGTAGGTTTACACATGATAGGGCCTGATGCGCCTGAAATAATCCAGGGCATGGCGGTTGCCATTCGAGCCGGAGCGACTAAAGCTGTTTTTGACTCCACTATTGGGATACACCCAACCGCTGCTGAAGAATTCGTTACTTTGCGCAATGTTGTAACTTAGAAATATTTCCCCCTTTCGGAGAGAGTCGGATGGGTCAAAATTTCATGAAAGTTCCTTACGGCGTTGAGCACGGCAAATTTGTTCTCCACCTACTCAATAGCGCTTAGCAGCGCAAGAATTTTCCGTCATCTTCAGGTAATCAAAAATCAGCCACGTTTTTTGGACTAATTCGCGTATTTTTTGTGCCACACAGACAGCACCTTTGGATTTGATGAGGACGACGAAGTTGCGCAGTCGGGCGATGTTCCCGGGACGGTGTCCAGTGCGAATTCGGCAGCGGTCTTTATTGAAATTTGTAATTGTCAGGGCGTAACTACTCGCCGGACAGTGAATCTAATTGAACAGCCAGAACCATTTGAACAGCAATAAGCGGGTTATAACCTTTGTTCGCCATCGTTTGTAGATAGTTCGATATTCGTCAATAAACCAGCGCATAAGATTCTGTTCTGAAGCAACCGGACCTTTTTTGCCTCACCTTGGACATTCTCAAATCCTGCTCAGCCCGGTTATTAGTCAATAGAACATGAGGATTTTTACAAATGTGCTATCGACATAGTTTGGATGATAAACAGAAAGGAAAACCCTTGCTGATCACAAACTTATTGTGCCAACACAGGTTTTATAGTAAAAATACGGAAACTTTCTTATTACTAATTCGGCGCAAAAAACGGAAATTATGCAAAATTTGAAACCACCCTATAGATTTAATTTCCGGACGCAGCTAAAAGGCGTGCGTCGGAAACTCAGTACCCGCAACGGTCCGTTACCGCGACTGCAATGCGGCGGTACTGAGGAGACATGCATTACTCCGCCTCGTCGAATGTCCACAACAAACGCAAGTTGCGGGAAGGACTCTATAGATATGCCACGTATCGCACGGTTTGGCCTGTGCGCCGCCGGAATCGTCGCAACGCAGTCGGTATTGGCCGGTTCAATCCAGCAACCCGGCGAAACCAGCGGCATTGCGCTCGGCCCCCCGCTGCCGCAAGGCGTCTATTTCGTCAACTTTCTCAACTACGGCGTGCGGCAAAGCAGCCCCCGCATCGACACAACGGTCGATATACCGATATTGCTCTGGTCGACGCCGTGGACGATTGCTGGAGGACGGGTGCTGCTCGGGGTCAGCGCGCCTGCGGTTAACGTCGGCGTGCATGGCGGCTCAGGATTCGGCGACTGGTATTACCCCGAAACCATCTACGGCCTCGGCTGGCACATCACGCCGCAACTCTCCGCTTCGATCATCGGCGCCACCTATTACCCGGTGAAGAACGAGCTCACCAAAGCCTTGATCGGTGATCGCGGCACCAACCGCTTCGGCGGCGCCTTGACTTACGCCATCGACGGCTGGACCTTCTCCGCGTACACCCAGTACGGCATCCCCTATGGCCCCGACGCCTCCGTGCCCGGTGGCGACCACCAATGGTTCAACCTCGACCTCACTGCCATGAAATCCCTCGGCAAATGGCAGCTCGGCATCGTCGGATACGGCTCGACCGATACCACGAGCCCCTATAAAGGCTACAAGAAACAAAGTCAAATGGCAATCGGCTCGCTGGTCGGCTACGATTTCGGCCCGCTCACCCTCCAGGCCAAGGTTACCACCGAGTTCAGCGAGGCCAACTACGGCGGACTCGACACACGGCTCTGGAGCAACCTGATCGTTCCGCTGCGCTTCTTCTAGTCATGCTGTGCGGACAGGGAACGGCTTGCGATATGGATATACCCTACATGGATGGGGCCGTGCGCATCGACAAACGCTGTAGAATTTGCATTGGACAAATCGCCTAAACCGTCGCTCAAGCGGACGACCCGGACGGTGGCACTTTGGCCGGTTTGGCAGGCGCCGTGTAGCGTCCGTTTCGCCGCTTAGCTCTGCGTTTGAATGGCAGCTCATTGAATCCCAACCGACATTGATTGTAAAGCTATGAAGTCGCTTTTGGGTCGACCGCCGACGACCAGAAAACAAAAATTTGCTCATTGCCAATGGCTGCTTTTGAACAGTTTCAAGTGGCGGATTAGTATTGTAATCGATGGTGGTTTTCACCGGGATATGCACTCTCAGTTGCTTTATACGATCAACCGATCTCTTAATGTAGCCAGAATGCTATTATTGCCGGAATCACCTTCGCTAATCACATCGCGAATTTGAGCTTCACTCACATCCGCAGCGCTAGCCGCTTTTAAAACCGACGAGTAAGATGCCAACACATTACCTGCGGAAATTTTATAACCCTATTTCCGCGCCATCCAATGTAGCGCCATTCCAGCAGCGTATAAGCAAGGAAAATATAGGATACTGAAAAACTTATAGAAATATCTCCTGAAAGCTTTACGCTCAATTCCGGGCATTATTTGCTGCAAAGAAGACGCGCATGAAAATGGTTTTTGACAGTGAGTAAAAGCCATACCGACTAACTTCATTTCCTGTAAAAATTAAGGTCAAGCCGATGGATCAAAAATACGATGTTTTCATTAGCTATAACACCCAAGACCACGCTTCAGTAACCGCTCTGGCTACGCGATTAAAAAACCGGCAGGTAAATGTTTTTCTGGATCGATGGCATCTAATCCCGGGTCAACCCTGGCCGGAACGCTTAAGAAATGTGCTGAGTTCCTGTTCTGCCGTTGCCGTATTCCTGGGTCCTGGAGAAATGGGTCCCTGGCAGCAGCGCGAAATGTATTTTGCCTTGGAACGGCAAAATCGTGAGCCGGGCTTTCCGGTTATCCCGCTGTTGTTGCCGGATGCTAATCCGTCGCTGGATTTCCTGACGCAAAACATGTGGGTGGATTTTCGCGGCGGTATTGAAGAACCCCTGGCGTTTAACATTCTGCTTGCGGCCATTCGGCGCGAGGCATTAGACCCTGAATTGCAACAGCGTTTGCAGGAAACCATTAACACGCTCTGCCCCTATCGCGGCTTGCACTACTTCCGCGAACAGGATGCCGCTTTTTTCTTTGGCCGCGACGCCGCGATACAAGAACTCCAGGAAAAATTAGGCAGCCATCCCTTTGTGGCCCTGGTCGGCGCATCGGGGGCCGGAAAATCCTCGGTGGTGCGTGCCGGATTACTGCCCAAGTTAAGAAAAGATACCCGGGAACCGTGGGAAATTATCACCATCGTACCGGGGGATCGTCCATTTTATAATCTGGCAGCGGGTTTAACGCCTTTACTGGAACCGGAGAAAAGCGAGAATGATCTTCTGATCGAAATCGCCAAACAATCAGACGCTTTCTTGAAGGGAAGTTTGCAAATCCGTGACGTCGTCGAGCGCATTCTGCAAAAACAATTGGGAACCCAACGTTTTTTGCTGGTCGTCGATCAATGGGAAGAGCTTTACACGCTGGCAAAATCCGAAACCAAGACACCAAAGACAGATAAACAGCGGCATTCCCAGGAAATCTCTTCCTGTAAACGCTTTATTGACGGCCTTCTCGATGCCTGCGAAGCCGGTAAATTAGCCGTGGCCATCACACTTCGCGGCGATTTTATGGGGCAGGCCTTTGCCTATCGCCGCTTGTCCGATCAACTTCAAAATGCGCAGATCAATTTAGGCCCGATGAAACAGGACGAACTGCAACAAGCCATCGAACAACCGGCGCGCAAGCTAAACCTTAATTTTGAATCCGGCCTGGTTGATACATTGCTAACCGATGTGGGCGGCGAGCCCGGCAATTTGCCCTTGCTGGAATTTGTGCTGGAACGCTTATGGCAGGATGAAAAACGGCACGGCGGCCTGTTTCGCCATCAAGCCTACCAGGACATGGGCAAACTCAAGGGCGCTTTGGCACAAAAAGCCGATGACGTATATAAAAGCCTTCCCTCGGATCAAGACCGTCGACTACTGCGGCAACTTTTGCTGCAACTGGTTCATACCAATGAAACCAGTGAATACACAAGGCGCAGGGCCAGCTTCGACGACCTGGGGGCACAGACCAATTCACTGATTCATCGGCTGATCGACGCCCGGCTCGTGGTCAGCAATCGGGACAACGCGTCTGGCAATAATACGCTGGAAATGGCTCATGAAGCCTTAATACGCGATTGGCCGCGGTTTCAGCAATGGCTTAAAGACGATCGGGACTTTCTGTTGTGGCGGGAACGCATGCGCCGCGCCCGCGAAGAATGGCTGCAGAGCGGGGATGCGACCGCGTTGCTGGAGGGACAGAGACTGAAGGATGCCATGCGATGGCGCAATTTTAAAAAAGATGAATTGACTAAACAGGAAAACGCCTTTATTAGCCAAAGTGTCTTGCATTCGCTCCGTGTCATGACCGTGACCTCGCTGATAGTCTTGCTGCCGTTGACCCTTGCCAGCTGGTTTTTTATCTGGTGTGCCGGAAATAATTTGTCACCCAAGGCCGGTATTTCGGTGCTTTTGGCTAAATCGGACATTCCGGCATTGCAACCGGAACCGGAGATGGTACTGATACCTCCCGATAAAAATTGTCAGCAAGAATCCTGCGAATTCTTGATGGGATCGTCTGGCGAAAAGGTATTACAATATGAAACGCCGCAACATCGCGTTCAATTTAACAACAATTTTAAAATAAGTAAGTATGAAGTCACCTATGATGAGTATCAGGTATTTGCCTATTTGATTGCCCAGGAGGGTGGTTGTAAAAATACGGGTAGTGATCAAAAGCCTCATCAGCTTGGTCCCATTAATGACTTGGGAATGGGTAAAGGCCGAAGGCCGGTGATTAATGTCGATTGGTATGATGCGCAATGTTATGCACAGTGGCTTGGCGAGCGGACGCATAAGGATTACCATTTGCCCAGCGAAGCGCAATGGGAATATGCCGCACGGGCAGGCACGACGGGTGATTATTATTGGGGTCAGGAAGATGCCAGGAAATATGCCTGATTTTCTGACAATTCGGATGCCAAAACCCATCCTGCCGGTGAGAAACAGCCCAATGTTTTTAATCTTTATGATATGTCCGGCAATGCCTGGGAATGGGTGCAGGATTGCTGGCATGAAAATTATGACAAAGCGCCGGAAGACGGTAAGGCTTGGCAAGAACAAAATCACGGCGATTGTAGCCTGCGTGTGCTACGCGATGGTTCCTGGGACGACGATGCGGACAGTTTGCGTTCGGCCGGTCGTAACTATGGCAGACAGGACGACCGCCACTACAACGGCTTTCGTCTCGCCCAGGACTAACCCTTTGCTCTTTGTGCTTTTACCCTTTTTGTTTTTCTCTTTCAGCGGCCGTCAGGCCGCTCGCGAATTTTTTGCGCTCGTTTATGGACCAACCAAGGCCTAATCAAACGCAAACCCGGTTAAATCTTCCACTTGGGCGATGTCAGCTAAAGCTTTGGCATAGTTCCTTAAATCAAATTGCAGTGCTTCCAGCTCTTTTCGAAACGCCTGACGTTGTTCGGCGTGGTCAAAGGCCCCTTCCAATGACAGTTTGTGCCATTTGGCGGTAAAGGGCCTGACAATCTGATTGAGTACAACCACTGCAATCTTACTGAACTGAATACAATCACGGCCTTTGCGGCGCAATATTTCCCGGGTAATGCCAAACAAGGCATGGACACTATCGAGCGCCGTCCGTTCGTCGCCGTCAGTACCCGCCAGGGATTGAGTGACAATGCGGGTCAGCATTTCCACATACAGTTCCCAGGCGGCGTCGCGGTCAGCCTCCTGCGGTTCCCACTCCGTTTCCAGAAAGCCAATGCTGACTTTAAGTTTGGTCATTCCCCAGTTTTCAAACCATTTTTTAAGTTTCATTACGCTATTCTGTTTTAATTTATTATTGAACTTGCCGTAATCATTCGAGGCAATATATTAAGGTTATTTTTAGCGGTTTGCTTTGTTTTTTTGATTTATATATATTTTCTGACCGGCTGCTCGTGGCAATTATACATGTCACTATGTGGCGTTTCGATAGTCTGGAGTGGACCGTTATGCAGAGCTCTGCGAACGGCCAATAACAGATTGATGCAGGCTAGCCAAAAAGCGCAGCAGACATGCTTGACCAGTAAAAATCCGAACTTGAAGGCATTTCACTCCGCTGGAGCAATGACGCCAAGGAAAAGGCGGAACGCATTTTAAATACGTCACTCGACAGCAGTAAGGCAGCGATGGAACGGTCGCTGCGGGCGGGCGCAACAGAGGCGGTTACCACGATCAAAGCAGAGGTGGACGCCTCATTAAACCGTATCAGCGGCCCTATCAAGGACGCCAACCGTATCGGCCCAATGAACCTAGCCGCCTCTTGTATCACTCTGCTAGCGGCGGCGGTCTTGTTATGGAACGACACTTCCCTAATTCTACTTTGTCGGATTACATGATCACAAAATTGAAGATCGTCATTCCGGCATGGATTGCCGGAATCCAGTCTCCACGGATGGATTTGAGCTTACCATCCATGGCACTGGATACCCGCTATCCGGCGGGTATGACGAGCTTTCGTATAATTTGACAAAGCATAACTAAGGGGTCGAGTCGCCAGAGGGTACTAAAAGACGTGCAAAACTTTCCACGGCACCCGGTTAGCTTAGGCCGAACGATTACGTTATTTGTTAATACCCGCCGAAAAACTAAGTGACAACGCCAGGCTTTTTTAGACTGATCCCGGTAAACATTACTTAACATGTATCACTGATTGTGTCACTATTTAGTGTGTATTTTATGGTATATCGGTGGATTTCGTTAAACAATAAAAAACCCGCTAAGCCAGATAACTTGCGGGTTTGTGTACTTCTTTGGCTCTCTTAAAACCTTTAATTGGTGCCGATGGCCGGATTTGAACCGGCACGACTTGCGTCACCACCCCCTCAAGATGGCGTGTCTACCAATTTCACCACATCGGCATAAACATTTTAACTATTTTTTTCCTGGTTCTTTACTCGCTTCAGACGCAGATTTATTTTGTTCTTTAACAGTCTTCATTTCTTCTGCTTTGGGTACCACTGTATTTTGTATTTCAGTGGCACTTACTGGCCCTGACTGTTCAGGTGACTTAACTCCAGGTATTTCTTCAGTCTTAATCACAGGTATCGCTGAAGTCGGGTCAACGCTTTTTGTGCCACCTACTTCAGGAAGTCCCAATGTGTCTGGGGGAGTGCCCGGTGAACTCATTAGATCAAAAGCAACACCTTTATGGCCATTAATCATAGCAAGCCCCAGGCTGGTTATAAAAAACAAAGTCGCCATAATGGCTGTGGCTCGAGATAAAAATGACGCCGCGCCCTGTGCACCAAAAACAGAACCCGCAGAGCCGGTGCCAAAGGCAGCACCGGCATCGGCACCCTTACCTTGTTGCATTAAAATTAAGCCTATAATGCCTAAACCCAATAACACATGAATAACGATAATTACCTGATACATGAAATCTAAACTGCTCTAAATCGAATGATAAATCTTTAAAAAGGATTCCGCTTCCAACGAAGCCCCACCTATTAAGCCGCCATCTATATCCGGCATTGCAAACAACCCTTTTGCATTATCAGGCTTGGCGCTTCCACCGTATAAAATTTGTATTTTATCGGCAATAGCCTGATCTCTAGCCGCAATGTACTGGCGAATATAATGATGAACTTCCTGAGCTTGTTCATCGCTTGCTGTTTTCCCTGTTCCTATTGCCCAAACAGGCTCGTAAGCAATCACAGCAGCGTTAAAAGCTGCTATGCCTGCTAAATTAATAACGGCATCAAGCTGCTCATTAATCACTTCAAAAGTTTGATCCTGTTCTCGCTGTTCCAGAGTTTCGCCTACACACAAAATGGGGATAATGTTTTGCTCTTGCGCTTGAAAAAAACGTGCAGCCACTGATTCGTTAGTATCGCCGTAATAACTTCGTCTTTCTGAGTGTCCCACAAGAGCATATTGGCAATTAAACTCTTTGAGCATGGAGGCTGATATTTCACCAGTAAAAGCGCCTGATGGCTTATCCGCAACATTTTGTGAAGCTAATGCTAAGGGCGTATTTATTACCAATTCACCAACACATGGCAGGTAAACGTAAGGGACACAAACAGCAATATCTGCATTACTTGAACCTAGCCCAGCAATAATACCTTTTGCAAGCAACTCTGCACTCGCACGAGTTCCATTCATTTTCCAATTTCCGACAACTAGAGACCGACGCATCAACATTACTCCCACTTAGAACTAAACAGTCTATGATATAGGCTAACAGATCGCATTTCAAGTCCCCATTGCTTTCTTTACATCTTCAGCCAATTGTTGAGCGTATTTTTTGACCAAATCTGCTTGCTCCCCTTCAACCATAACGCGAATTAAGGGCTCTGTGCCTGAAGCCCTAAGCAATACCCTGCCTTGATTTCCGAGCTTTTCTTCAACAGCATGGACAGCCTTTTGTATCGCTACGTTAGTATCCGGATTGACTTTATTAGTGGTTTTGACATTAATCAGAACTTGCGGATATTTTTGCATGCCGGATTTCAATTCATGTAAAGACTTGGCACTGTCATGCATTTCAGCCATAATCTGCAAAGCGGCTATAATTCCGTCGCCAGTCGTGGTTTTATCCAGGCAAATAATATGGCCGGAATTTTCCCCACCCAAAACACCTTGATGTTCATTCATCATTTCCAGCACATAACGGTCACCTACTTTCGCTCTAAGCAGATTAATACCGAGTCGCTTAAGCCCAATCTCCATACCCAGATTAGTCATCAACGTCCCGACTACAGGCCCTGACATTTGTCCTGCGTCCAATCTGGATTTCGCAATAATATAGATGAGTTCATCGCCATCAACGATTTCACCTTTATGGTCAACCATAACCAAGCGATCACCATCGCCATCCAAAGCAATGCCAATATCCGCCTGATGGGCCAATACTGTTGCAACCAGCATATCCGGACTGGTTGCGCCACACTTATCATTGATATTAAGTCCATTCGGTTCAGCGCCGATAACAATAACCTCAGCCCCTACCTCTCTAAACACATGGGGAGCAACATGATAGGTGGCTCCATGAGCGCAATCAATAACTATTTTGAGGCCGCTAAAGTTAAACCTTGTCGGAATACTAGCCTTGCAAAACTCAATATAGCGGCCCGCCGCATCAGTTAACCGTTTTGCCTTGCCCAATTTTGAAGACTCTACCGTCGTCATTGGCGAATCAATATAGTATTCAATTTTTAGCTCTATATCATCAGGTAGCTTAGTGCCCTGCACCGAGAAAAACTTTATGCCATTGTCATAATAAGGGTTGTGCGAGGCGCTGATGACTATGCCTGCCTTAGCCCTAAGAGTGCGGGTTAAATAGGCTACACCAGGCGTCGGCATAGGCCCTAACAAATGAGTGTCTACTCCTGCGGCAGTCAAACCAGCCTCCAGTGCGGATTCAAACATGTATCCTGAAATACGGGTGTCTTTACCAACCAGAATGAAGTCATGGCCTTCATTGCCGAACACCTGACCTGTCGCCCAGCCCAACTTCAATAAAAAATCTGCTGTAATTGGCGGCTCACCAACCTTCCCCCTAATTCCATCCGTTCCAAAATATTTTCTTGCCATAATAATAAAGCTCGCTTCCTGGATAACCCAGAACTCTCTGATCTGCAAAGTAAAGAATACTGAAAAACAAATATACAAACATGTTAATGGCAAAAACTTAGTCCTTAAGCTCTTGCCTTACACTTTTTACAAACTACAAAAAAAGGAGAGGTGTTCAACCTCTCCTTTTTAGTTATCCCAAAATAATTTAAATTTGCTCGGCAGTTTGGCCTATTGGCTTCTCATTTTTTTTATCGTCTTTACCCTTAACTTCATCAACTTTAATATCACCACGCGGCGGTTTATCATCCCAGCCTTGAGGATCTCTTACAGCTCTACGAGCCATTAGGTCGTCAATTTGAAATTTATCTATAGTCTCATATTTCATTAATGCTGCTGCCATAGCATGCAGAATATCAATGTTTTCTTTTAGAATTCGTTCAGCACGTTCGTAGTTTCGGTCAATGAACGAGCGAATTTCTTCATCGATAGTATGGGACGTTTCTTCAGCAACCGTTTTATGCTGTGTCACCGAACGGCCAAGAAACACCTCGCCTTCTTCTTCACTATAAGACAATGGCCCTAAACGTTGAGATAACCCCCATTTAGTCACCATATTTCTGGCCAACTCGGTAGCGCGTTCAATATCATTGGAAGCGCCTGTGCTAACCTGTTCCCAACCAAAAACCACTTCCTCGGCAATACGTCCGCCGTATAAACTGGAAATCATACTATCCAGCTTTTGTTTGCTGGCACTATACTGATCCCGTTCAGGTAAAAACATAGTGACACCTAACGCACGGCCTCTAGGCATAATACTGACTTTATAAACAGGGTCATGCTCAGGCACTAACTTACCTACGATGGCATGACCTGCTTCGTGATAAGCGGTCATTTTCTTTTCTTTTTCATCCATTACCATAGTGTGCCTTTCAGCCCCCATGATCAATTTGTCCTTGGCTTTTTCCAGGTCGGCCATATTGACAACCCGTTTATTCATTCTAGCGGCAAACAATGCAGCTTCATTGATCAAATTAGCCAAATCAGCCCCGGAAAACCCTGGCGTTCCTTGGGCTATGTATTTAACCTCAACATCATTATCAACCGGCACCTTTTTCATGTGGACATTAAGGATCTGCTCACGTCCTCTTACATCAGGCAGTCCTACCGTGACTTGACGATCAAATCGTCCTGGGCGCAATAATGCCTTATCCAATACATCCGGACGATTTGTTGCGGCTATGACAATTATCCCTTCATTACCTTCAAAACCATCCATTTCGACCAATAACTGATTCAAGGTTTGTTCGCGCTCATCATTGCCACCACCTAAACCAGCCCCACGTTGACGGCCTACCGCATCAATCTCATCAATGAAGATAATACAAGGCGCATGCTTTTTGGCTTGCTCAAACATATCACGTACACGGGAAGCCCCAACGCCAACGAACATTTCCACAAAATCAGAACCGGAAATAGTGAAAAATGGCACTTTGGCTTCACCCGCAATAGCCCTCGCCAACAAAGTCTTACCTGTTCCTGGCGGGCCAATCATTAACGCGCCTCTTGGAATCTTGCCGCCTAATTTTTGATATTTTGCCGGATCTTTGAGAAAATCGACCATTTCCACAACTTCTTCTTTGGCTTCATCGCAACCTGCGACATCAGCAAAAGTTACCTTAATCTGATCTTCTTCAAGCATCCTTGCTTTACTTTTGCCAAAGCTCATTGCGCCTCGACCACCCGCTCCGCCACCCTGCATTTGCCGCATGAAGAAAACCCATACAGCGATTAGCAATAACATCGGTCCAAAGGAAACCAATAACTGCATAAGCATCGAAGGCTGCTCAGGAGGAACCGCTTTAATATCAACATTATTTGCCAATAAGTCATCGACTAGATGTGGATCGTTAGGCGCGTAAGTTTTAAAAAGCTGGCCACTAAGTGTTTTTCCTTTAATAACATGCTCATCAATCATGACTTGCTGCACCTGACCCGCTTTGACGGACTCGATGAATTGCGAATATGATAAAGATGAATCGATTCGCTCTCCTTGTGTGCCAAAATTATTAAAAAGGGACATCAAGACAACAGCAATGACCACCCACAGGATTATATTTTTTATCATATCGTTCAATTTACACGCCCTAAGCCTGACTGGCTTCCGGTTTTAAAAACAATTAATTATATCAGGAGTTAACCTTCCTGACTGTCGTTATTTATCAGGAACTCACTACAGTCCTAAATAATCTTCTTGAAAACAGGAGATGAGGGCTACTAAGGATTATTTAAACCCTTTGGCCAAAATATAAACCTCATTACTTCGTGACCTTGATGCTTTGGGTTTTCTAATGACCACTTTTGAAAAATAGCGCTCCACTTCATTATGAAACGCTTCAAAACCCTCACCGTGGAACAGTTTGACCAAAAAACTTCCATCCTTTGACAAAAAGGTTTTTGCTGCGTCTAAAGCCAACTCACCCAAGTAAATGGCACGCGGTAGATCTACGCCTTTATTACCACTCATGTTTGGCGCCATATCTGACATCACCAGATTAACGGGCGCTCCCTGCAGAACAGCAAAAAGTTGTTCCAATACCATTTCTTCACGAAAATCACCCTGTATAAAATCAACGCCCTCCAACGCATTCATTGGCAAAATATCCAACGCGACAAGTTTGTTTTTGCTACCTAACAATTGCCGCGCAAACTGCGACCATCCACCAGGAGCCGCGCCCAAATCAACAATATTCATTCCTGGCTTAATAAGCTGATCTTTATCTTGAATTTCTTTCAACTTAAAAACTGCTCGCGAGCGATAGCCCTGCACTTGAGCCAGTTTGACATATTCATCCTCAAAATGTTCCTGCATCCAACGGCTACTGCTTTTACTTCGACCCATAACGCCCTGCTTTAGTGTAAAATTGATTTTTTTTTATTTTAGGAATAATGAGTGAACTCTCTAGAAAAGAAAAAACTTCGGGCTGAAGCTCATACTTTAAAGCCTGTGGTCATGATTGGGCAATCGGGCCTAACAGCCGCAGTGATTGCGGAACTTGAACAAACACTTAACAGCCGCGAGTTGATTAAAGTAAAAATACGCGCAGAACGTGAAAAACGCAAGGTGATTTGTGAAAAAATATGCATCGATACAGGAGCAGAGCTAATTCAAACTATTGGGCAAATTGCGGTTATTTACCGGTTGAATCCAAACAAATAAGCGGAAACCAAGGCAAAACCGTTTCTTTTGCCTTGCGCCTTTGGCCTCTTATATATATTTGATCGAAATAATTTCATAATCAACATTGCCGCCGGGGGCCTTAACTGTAACAACGTCGTCCACTTCTTTGCCTATTAACGCCCTCGCAATGGGAGAACCAATTGAAATTCGACCTTCCTTAATGCTGGCTTCATCTTCACCAACAATCTGATACGTCACTCTTTTCCCGGATTCGATTTCCTCTATCTCTACGGTCGAACCAAACACCACTTTGCCGTTGGCATCGACTTTAGTAATATCAATAATTTGCGCATTAGAGAGCTTGCCTTCGATTTCAGCAATACGCCCTTCAGCAAAACTTTGTTGCTCCTTTGCAGCGTGATATTCGGCATTTTCTTTCAAATCACCATGCGCTCGTGCGGTGGCAATGGACGCGATAATACGCGGTCGCACCACTGATTTTAATTCTTCTAATTCCGCACGTAGTTTTTCTGCACCTTTGATAGTGAGAGGCACTTTTTTCATTTTCTAAAACTCCATTAATTATTTATTGTGGTTAAAAGCACAAGGTAAAAAAGCCTGCACCTTTAACGTTGAGCCCCTAATTCAGGCTCTTATGTAAATCTTGCAGACAATTCACGTCACCCGCATCCAGTTCACCCAACGCAAAACAGGCCGCCCGTGCGCCTGCCATCGTTGTATAATAGGTTACTCTGTGTTGCAGGGCTTCCCGGCGCATGGTGAAAGAATCTGAAACCGCTTTTTTGCCTTCTGTCGTGTTAATAATCAGCTGAATCTGGTCATTTTTAATCATGTCAACGGTATCGGGCCGCCCTTCATTGACCTTATAAACCACTTCGCAAGGGATACCCGCTTCCTTAAGAAATCTTGCCGTACCGCTGGTCGCGACAATCTCATATTTTTTATCCACCAGCATTCTGGCAACATCAGGCGCCTTAGTTTTATCGGCATCTCGAATACTGATCAGAACCTTGCCGCAATCATTCAAATTGACGCCTGCCGCCCGCTGCGATTTAGCAAAGGCTTCGCCAAAGGTTTTTCCAATCCCCATCACCTCGCCTGTAGATTTCATCTCAGGCCCTAATAATGGATCTACGCCTGGAAACTTAACAAACGGAAACACCGCTTCCTTTACTGAATAGTAAGTTGGAATGCGTTCTACTGTAACGCCTTGCTGCGCCAGAGTTTGCCCTACCATAACGCGCGCCGCAATTTTTGCCAAAGCATAGCCAGTGGCTTTAGAGACAAAAGGCGCAGTGCGCGACGCTCTTGGGTTAACTTCAAGAACATAAATATCCTCACCCTGAATCGCAAACTGGGTATTCATCAACCCTCTTACGCCCAAAGCCTCGGCCATTTTAGCCACCTGTTCCCGCAGTTTATCCTGAATCTCCAAGGCCAACTCATAAGGCGGCAAGGAACAAGCGGAATCACCTGAATGCACGCCTGCTTGTTCAATATGTTCCATTAAACCGCCAATTAACACACGCTCACCGTCGTAAATAGCGTCAACATCCATTTCCACCGCATCGTCAAGGAAGCGATCCAGCAAAACGGGGGCATCGTTAGAAACACTGACAGCCTCTTTCATATAACGCTGCAAGCCTTCATCATTGAAAACGATTTCCATCCCCCGCCCGCCCAAAACATAAGAAGGCCTTACTACCAGCGGATAACCCAGCTCTTTAGCCGCATTAATGGCTTGTTCGACAGACCGGGCAGTGGCATTGGGAGGCTGTTTTAGCCCCAATCTTTCCAGTAATTTTTGAAACCGCTCCCTATCCTCGGCTAAATCAATCGAATCCGGCGAAGTACCGATAATCGGCACACCCGCAGCTTCAAGAGCACGGGCAAGTTTCAATGGCGTCTGACCGCCGTATTGGACAATAACTCCTTTAGGTTTTTCAAGATGGACAATTTCCAGCACATCTTCCAGTGTTAATGACTCAAAATATAAGCGGTCTGATGTATCAAAGTCAGTGGAAACTGTTTCAGGATTACAATTGATCATAATCGTTTCATAGCCGTCTTCACGCAACGCCAAGGCCGCATGAACACAGCAGTAATCGAATTCAATACCCTGTCCGATGCGGTTAGGACCGCCGCCAAGGATAATAATTTTTTCTTTATCGGACACTCGCGCTTCGCATTCTTCTTCATAAGTGGAATACAAATAAGCCGTATCCGACGAAAACTCGGCGGCACATGAATCGATGCGTTTATAGACAGGGCGTATATTCTGCTTATGCCGCACATTTCGCACCTCTGTTTCAGAGGCGTCCAGTAACTTGGCAATGCGTATATCCGAGAAACCCTTGCGTTTTAATTTATAAAGATCGCCTTCCTTCAAAGTAGACAACGTTTTAGTTGCCAATGATTGTTCGGCGCGAATGAGGTCTTCAATTTGCGCTAAAAACCACGGGTCAATTTTACAAGTATCATGTATTTCCGCCAATGTCATTCCGCTACGGAAAGCATCAGCAACATACAACAAGCGATCCGGCCCCGGATGGCGCATCTCCCGCTGCATTTTGTCCTTGGCGTCATCCGTATTTATATCAATTATTTCATCAAGTCCGCTAATGCCAATTTCCAAGCCTCGCAAGGCTTTTTGCAAGGATTCCTGAAAAGTCCGGCCAATAGCCATCACTTCGCCCACTGATTTCATTTGCGTGGTCAAACGATCATCGGCTTGCGGGAATTTTTCAAAGGTAAACCGTGGCACTTTAGTCACGACATAATCTATGGTTGGTTCAAATGAGGCTGGAGTCGCGCCGCCAGTAATTTCATTTTGCAACTCATCCAAGGTATAACCAACCGCTAACTTGGCCGCGACTTTAGCAATCGGAAAACCGGTTGCTTTAGACGCCAAGGCAGACGAGCGCGACACCCTTGGATTCATTTCAACGACGATCATCCGCCCGTCAACCGGATTAATCGCGACCTGGACATTAGACCCGCCTGTATCCACACCAATCTCACGCAATACCGCCAAAGAGACATTGCGCAGAATTTGATATTCCTTATCGGTCAACGTCTGTGCAGGTGCAACGGTGATTGAATCACCGGTATGCACACCCATCGGATCAAAATTCTCTATTGAACAAACGATGATGCAGTTATCCTTGGAATCACGCACGACTTCCATTTCATACTCTTTCCAACCCAACACCGATTCTTCAATCAATAATTCATTGGTGGGCGATAAATATAAACCACGCTCACAAATTTCAACAAACTCTTCCTTGTTATAAGCAATGCCGCCTCCGCTACCGCCCATGGTAAAAGACGGACGGATTACCGTCGGATAGCCCACTTCCTTTTGTGCTGCCAAGGCTTCTTCCATACTATGCGCCGTTTTGGACTTGGCCACTTCATAGCCGATTTTCCGCATTGCCTCATTAAACAACGCACGGTCTTCGGCTTTGTTAATCGCCTCTTTGGTTGCGCCGATCATCTCGACGTTATATTTCGCCAGCACGCCATGTTTATCGAGATCCAGCGCGCAATTCAACGCCGTTTGCCCGCCCATGGTCGGCAAAACCACATCTGGACGTTCTTTGGCGATGATTTTTTCCACCGTTTGCCAATCGATAGGCTCGATATAAATCGCATCGGCCATATCGGGATCGGTCATAATCGTGGCCGGATTGGAATTTACCAGAATAACGCGGTAACCCTCTTCGCGCAAGGCTTTACAGGCTTGCGTGCCGGAATAATCAAACTCACACGCCTGACCAATAACAATTGGACCAGCACCCAGTAATAAAATCGATTTAATGTCGGTTCTTTTTGGCATAACTTGCTGTAATTTATTAAAAATAAAAAGTTAATTAACTATCCGCTGTTAAATCTATCTGTTGCAACCAATTACATCCAAATTGCCTGTCCTACTACATTATGTATTCGATTAATCGTTCCAACACCGATAGATTCCAACTCTTTCAACTTAGCATCAGGTGTTTCAGCGAGTTCTCCAATAGTATTTATTTTTGCATCTTTTAATATTTGAAACTTAGCATCCGTTAAACCATAAGGATAACTCTTTGATTTCTTAATATGGCAAATATCTTTTTGTAAAATTGAAAGCTCTTCTTCAGATGACAATTCGGGCAAATTTATGGTCAATATTGAACTATTTTTATATATTTCAGAAGTCTCATCGTTTTTTCGCCAAGTATCTAACAATTCAATTGTCAATCGAACACCCGATGTTTTTTCAAGTAAATTGCATAAATTAAGTATAAAACGGGAACCTCTGCCACCTGATTTCATCGCTCTGGATACTTCACGTCGCGTGATAAAACCGGCATATTCCAATATTTCAAATAATTTAGAATATTTTTGGACTAAATCTCTGTGAATGAGAACAGACGTTGTAATTTCTGCGGGTGTTTGTGTTTTTTTATCAGCGGTAACATAATCGAACAAATTTTCCGCGAGTTCCCTACAGGGTTCTACCAATGGTTCGTATTTACCTAATTTAGGCGCAACTTCATCTAATAAAGACCAATAGTAATCAGAAGAAAGATAAATCAAACAATTTCTCAATTCCTGCAAATCAATTTTTTTATCTTCTTCAGATAGCCTATTACAAGCAAAAATAAGCGCACGCATATTACCAACAACAGACCGCCCTAAAAACCATGCTAGGGTATTATTTCTTTTTAGGCTCTCAGAAGTGTTTTGCAATAATCTCGGATACCTGGCATTAATAACTTCTGCGAAAAAATCAGTGAAATCATCACGTCTTTCATCTCTTGATATATCAATAACAGTTGCATCATTGTATACATCAAAACGAATGCCAAAATTAGTGACTCCTGGATAGATAGCGGCTTTACATGAAACAGTGCTACTCGAAATAGTTCTAAAGATGTTAAAAAATTCTTCTAGTGCCGTTTCTCGTCCGATATGCGCCGCATCGTCAAAAAACAGTACAATCCTATTAGAGAGTGTAGAACTTAGTTTAACTAAAGCTTGTTGCAAATCCCCGACATCAAAGTTAACAGCTATATCTAATTCCTGAAGTCCTCGACGTTGTAATTCATTATTAATCGAGGTAACCAAAAGTCGACAAAATATTTTTTCATATTCTTCGCCTTGGCTACGCAGTAAAGGTAAATGCCTTAAACTTAAATAAACATTGAATATGGTGTTGTAAGATTCCTGAACACGGTTATGCGCCTCAATCAGTAATGCACTTTTTCCACTACCGCGTCCACCCCTGATTAAAACCGGACCGTGAGCAATTAAGCTACGAATAATCTTATCTTCATATTTAGAAAATTTATGTATTTTCTTAAATACATTTGGCTCACAGTCTTCAGCAGCTAAAATCAGTCTACCTTGCTCTTCTACTTCATTATTCACAAGCATTTATATGTCTACCTTTTTTTCAAGTTCGACTAGATGTCGAAGCAAAGTATCTTTATCTAGTTTCGTTGCAATAGTAGGAATGTAATGACTTACCAACGCCATCTTTGTAACTAAGGCTATGGTTTCAGTTAATAATTCTTTAACTGTTGGTGGATCATAGTTAAGTGATATTGGAACGACAAATTCTTGATGTATCCCTTTCGATAAAGAAGAATAAAGCTTATTTGCTTCTGTTTTAAATGAATTAATAACTCCTTTGGGGTCAATCTTTTTTAAGTCGTTTAAATAGGTGCTTTCTTCGTTTACAAAATCGTCCAATAACGCATTAAATGCAGGAATCCAATGTATCTCAGCCATGTAATAAGAGAATAACGGATGAGTATAGCCGTCGATTTTATTCCATGATGTGTCAGGTGATGCCTTCTTATCAGGCATCACGTCTCCCGACCACTGAATTGCAACATTATGCCGCACTCCAATCGAGTAATCAGGGTGTTGTTGGCAACGTTTGAGCAGTAATAATCTATAAGGCGTTATGCGTCCAATAAGAATGGTGCATGCCGTTTCCAACAGTGTACGCCCACAATAAGCCCCAAAAGTTGTAATATCTGGCGATTCATTTTGAATAAAAAAATAACATCTCGGAGCAAAATCATCAATTGTAGTAGCAAGTTGAACCAGAATATCAGACAACTCTCCAAGCCCATCATGTTTTCCGCATAGTAAAATGCTTAGCTCATTCATTTTAGCGATTTTCCATCATCGCAATAAACGCATCAAACAACGCTTCCACATCATGCGGCCCTGGACTGGCTTCAGGATGACCTTGAAAACTCATTGCGGGACAATCCGTCCGTTTAATACCCTGCAAGCTCCCATCAAACAAAGAACGATAAGTCGCTATTAAATTATCAGGCAAGCTGCTTTCATTGACTGCAAAACCGTGATTTTGGCTGCTGATCATCACGCGTCCGGTGGTTATTTCCTGCACTGGATGATTGGCGCCATGGTGGCCGAATTTCATTTTTTCGGTTTTAGCACCACTAGCCAAAGCCAGTAATTGATGCCCCAAACAAATACCAAATACGGGTATTTTAGTTTCCAAAATCGTTTTGATGGCTTCTATAGCATAATTGCAGGGCTCAGGGTCGCCAGGACCATTGGATAAAAAAACACCATCGGGATTCATGGCTAGTACGGTTGCTGCGGACGTTGTTGCAGGAACAACAGTTATACGACAACCACGATTAACCAGTAGTCTGAGTATGTTACGTTTAATACCAAAGTCGTAAGCAACAACATGTTTAGTCAGATTCCCAGCTTGCGTATGGCCATTTTGCAAACTCCAGATATTTTCAGTCCACTCATAAGACTTGGCTGTGGTGACTTCTTTAGCCAAATCCAGACCTTTTAATCCGGGAAAACTTTCAATCGCTGTTTTTGCCGTCTCTAAGCAAACAGTCTCGCCGGCAATAATACAGCCACGTTGCGCACCTTTGTCGCGCAACAACCGGGTCAATTTTCGCGTGTCAATTTCAGCAATAGCGACCACCTTGTTATCCAGTAAATACTGTTGCAACGTTTTTTCACAGCGCCAGTTACTAGCCAATAACGGTAAATCCCTGATCACCAAGCCACTTGCAAAGACGCCAACAGACTCATCGTCTTCACTATTTGTTCCGACATTACCAATATGGGGATAGGTTAATGTCACAATTTGCCGGGCATAGGAAGGATCGCTCAGAATCTCCTGGTAACCCGTCATCGCAGTATTAAAAACTACTTCACCCACGGAACAGCCGTCTGCACCTATGGATACACCGTTAAACACCGTTCCATCTTCTAACACCAATAATGCAGACTTAGTCAAACACGTTACCTCAAATATACAAAACGGGATGAACCCTTAAAGACGCATCCCGTTATAAAAAATCAAACTGCACCACTATACAAAATTCTGCAGCTTTGGTCATTAACAATTTTAAAACACATTTTTCAAACTTGATAAGTCCAGCATGACATTGAACCCATTTCTTCGCCATTTGATAAATGTTTATGCTTTACTTAATTTAGGTAATGTTAGGTAGCGCATAATCAGGATTCGTCCGTTAACTTTATTATTTTTTGTCTGGGGATATTTGTGGAAAGCAAATAGTTAGCGCGTGAAATGCTTGTTAATTAGTTAGCACAATCGCGCATAAACTGCCACGAGGATGCGAAGCAAATAATCATTATCTCATTCCGCCTTATACGTTTGTTTTTGATGGCGATTTTAGACGTTTTTTCAGCCCTGATCGAATTCGGGGCTTAGACATACATAATAAAAGCGTCACACTCACAAGAAACTATAAATGTTAAGTTGTTATTTGTTATTATCATGTCTTCGTAGAACAAAGGAACAATATTTTTTTAAAGACTTTTAATTAATTATTCAAGCTTTATGATAGGATTGAAATATTAATTGCAAATTAAAATTGCATGATCACGGTGTTATCATGATAGTGATGGCACATCTCTCATGTAAAAATGGACAGAAACGAATTGACGAATATATTCCCCAAAATTGCAGTAGTGATACCCTGCTACAGGGTTCGCAAACACATCCTTGGCGTCATCACACAGATTGGTCAGGAGGTTGACCGGATTTACATTGTCGACGACTGCTGCCCAGACAACTCGGGAAATTTTGTTGAAAAGCGTTGTAAAGACGAGCGAGTCACAGTAATCCGAAACCTGGAAAATCAAGGCGTTGGTGGTGCAGTTATGACTGGCTACCAAGCTGCGATTGGCGAGGGGATGGACATTATTGTCAAGGTAGACGGTGATGGTCAAATGGACCCAAAGCTGATTCCGGATTTCATAGAACCTATTTTAGCCGGCTTTGCCGACTACACCAAGGGCAATCGCTTCTTCGATCTTGAGGAAATCCGGGCAATGCCAAAGTTGCGCATATTTGGCAACGCAATACTGTCATTCATGACTAAGATTTCTTCTGGCTATTGGGATTTATTTGACCCAACCAATGGATACACTGCGATCCACAGAGATGTAGCGCGGCACCTTCCATTCACAAAAATCAGCCGCCGCTACTTTTTTGAAACCGACATGCTATTTCGGCTTAATTTACTACGAGCAGTTGTCATCGACATTCCAATGGATGCGAAATATGGCGATGAAGTAAGTAATCTTAAAGCTTCGAAAATTGTTGGGGAGTTTTTCTTTAAGCACATCCGCAATCTCGGGAAGCGAATTTTTTATAATTATTACCTCAGGGATATGTCTCTTGCGTCATTTGAGCTGCCTATAGGCAGTCTAATGATTGCATTTGGAACCATTTTTGGAATAATTCATTGGATAAACGCATTGCAATCCGGCATCCCCACAACAGCAGGAACTGTAATGATTCTCGCATTGCCGATAATTATTGGCATTCAGTTTATACTGGCTTTTATTGGGTATGATATTTCATCCGTACCCAAAAGGCCGTTTCATCTACAAAAAAAAGTTCGACCTGAACACTATGTTAAAAAATACTGATTCTTATGACTTAATTTGATCGCAATAATTTGAATGGCAGGTGTTTCTGCCAGCAAAATCCGATTAAGTCCCACTTCTTTGCATCACGCTGGATAGTTTTTGATTCTAGCACCTTGGAAACCCTTGATTCCGCTTATTCCTTATGGGTCACATCTACAGCATGAATTTGGGTTATTTAAAAGATTGAACTTGGCCCTACCTTCCTTATGATGGCTTTGGCATTTGTTAAGGTATCTATGGGAACTTTTTTGTTCAGCGAGAAATTTCCTCCCTATTGTTTGATCGGGGGGAACGCTAATTATTACTGGCATAATTGTGTCTTTAAAAGCATAGTAATAAGCTATTTTCTAATTTCAAATACTTGAGTTCAAGCATGCGCACGTACAGCTTTCATAGCAAAACAGCTATATTTTTAATCGGATTTATTATGGCTACGGCTATATTTGCAGCATTAACATCCAGAAACCTGGAGCTGTATCCAACCGTAATGTCTGACGAATACACTTATAGTAAGTTTTCCAGACTCCTGCCGCTGGCAGATGCAATCGCTCCAAGCTACCTCTATTTAGCAATATATCGCACTACTAATCTTTGTGGCAATGGGTTTTACGATTGCGCGAGAATATTTAACGCCTTATTTTTCGTAGCCACTGCGCCTTTTATCTATTTGACTACAAGACGCACTAGCTCGAAGGGCATTGCAGCAATCGTTGCATTGCTGGCTTTACTGGGACCCATTGGTAGCTATACAGCTTATTACATGCCAGAAGCGTTATACTTTTTCTCGTTCTGGTTTCTCACTTGGTTTATTTTGCGACTGGATTTTTCGTCCAGCTCAAATTCATGGTGTGTTGCAGGGCTACTATTAGGCCTCACTGCACTGGTTAAACCGCACGCTCTGTTTTTATTGCCTGGCGTCCTCACATACATTTTATATGTAAGCAGAAAAAAAGAAGGTAAATGGGTACTACAGGCATTCAGGAATGCCGGTTTTTTTATTATTTTTTCGTTTCTTAGCAAATTTTTAATCGGGTATTTTTTTGCAGGCAGGGCAGGAGTCACTCTTTTTGGCCCCTTTTATGAATCAACGGCAAGTTCCACGCCATCGGACTTTCAACACTATCTGAAACTGCTATCGCTATTTACTGAAAGCCTCAAAGGTCACGCCTTAGCGATCTGCTTAATGTTCAGTGTACCGGTCGCTATCGCAATCAATACTTCATTGAATTCAATTTTCTCTAAGACAGAAATACAATCAGATCAAAAGATTTCGTTTTATTCGCTTGCGGTTCTAGTTAGCCTTATTCTAGTCGCCGCTCTTTATACTGCTACGACGGTCGCAAATTCCGGGGCAGCACTCGAAACGATCACGCGTATTCATATTCGCTACTACAATTTTGCTTTTCCCTTGCTGCTTGTTATAGCGGCATCTCAATTGTCATTAGACTCAGCCCCTGGCAGGTATGGACTCAGAGCGATTATTGCTTTTCCCATTGGAATAGCGATCTTATACGCTGTTTATACGCGCATGGCCCCGTACTGGCCTAACCTTATTGATAGCCCGGAACTACGCGGTTTTACGCGTATAAAGTATGCTTTTTATGTACTCGGAGGATTATCTTTTTTCGCGCTTGCCTTATGGGTTTACTCAGTTCGGTCCGGCGCTAGAATTTTCGTCTACCTTTTTATGCCGCTTGCCCTTGCTTATTCAACTACCAATGTAAATAAGGATCTCAGAATACGTCAAAAACCCGATGTTTATGATAAGGCGGGGATTTTTACAAAACAATACTTATCGAATGATGAGCTTTCTAAGCTTGTGGTTGTGGGGTCAAATGGTATTGGAGTATTTAGGTCGTTATTTTATCTTGATAACCCTCAATCATCACAGGAGACTATCCCTGAAGTAAGCAATTATAATTTGTCTAACCTCCCTGCAGGCAAAGAATGGATTTTAGTTATCGGCGATCATTCGTTGAGTGAAAAGCCTTTCTTTCAGCTACCAATGGACGGCTTTACACTCGTTCGTGTAACTGGAAAAAACAAACACTGATTTTGCCCGGATTTCAAAGAAACCTCACTAAACGACTTTTTTGTTTCAAAAGTTTCAGGTCTCATATTGTTAAGGCAAGGCTTGCGCCAGTGATATTTTTTGCAGGTACTCTGGTGTCGCTCCAATTTCAATTAAATGCGGCAATGTGGTAATATTGGATAACAACATAAGGAGATGATGCTATACTTTCTCCGTTCGTGACGGTTACATCCAATGCAAGAGTTGGATTTTTTCACTGTAATGCCGTTTCATATGTGGCAAATGATTGTGTAATTGACAATTATGTAAGCTTCGTAACTTCAGTAAGGTACAATGGAAACGTTTTAATTGAAGATAATTTCTATATTCATTTTGGTATTTCGATTATTCAAGGCAAACAAGAAAAACCGTTGCCGATAGGTCGCGGGGCTAATGTCAGTTTAGGCGCTATTGTTACTAAAAAAGTAGCACCCGGAATGACAGTTTTTGTTAACCCTGCAAGGCCTTTAACATAAGCAGCCTCAAGAAGAGAATGACAAAAAGAATTTCGTAGTCTAACAATTGCTAAAATCCAATTTGGCATGCAAGCTACATATTCACATATTGTAACTGATGCAGACATTAAATCATTTGCAGCGCTGACTGCGCAACAATAACCCTTTGCATCTCAATGATGAGTTCGCGATAAGTTCAAAATTTGGAGCCCGTATTGTTCACGGGATTTTTTTTAGCCTGTTTTTTTGAGTCACTTATGTGTAATCAGATAACAGGCCACGGTTCTGTATATGTTTCACAAAATCCACTTTTCAAAAAACCGGTTTATCTGGGCGATACCGTTGTTGCTGAAGTTATCGAAAGCTTAATTAATGCCGCCCAAAGGCGTGTTTTTTAAGGCTGCGTCTTCCGTAAATGGATCTGTTGTAATTGAGGGTATGGGAGAAGCATTCGTCCCAAAACCCGTCGTACGTACGAGTGAGTAAGACATATTTTTCGTCTATTAATAATAGCGCTGGTGGAGCACTCATCTGTGGAGTTGTAACCTGGCTATTTTGGTTCATATCCCCGAATATTCCGTGTACAGAATATTCGGGGATATGAGAGTTCAATCAAATGAAAAGTGGCGAACAGAGGAATCGAAGGAAATGGGGGTTCAGATCAGCCTTCTTAAGCAATTGCTGGGCTGGAATGTTAAGGGTGTAATTATATTCACAGAATACTTGGGTTCGCCTCGACAACAAGTGCTAGGGCACCGAATTCAAAGTCGGTAAACAGAGTTTCTATGCTGGATATATGTGGTGATAGGCGGGTGAAATAAATGGTTTTGGCAACTACTGAAGAGAAAATAGGTTCCTTATCAGACCATGAGCTTTTGCGAGTAAAAGAACTCATGCTTACCGTATGGCCAAAGGCCTCTTTCTATACTTTTGAATATCTGGATTGGCTCTACCGGTTAAACCCGGTTGGAAAAGCTGAAACGTTCAATGTCTGGAAGGGAGATAGCATTGTCGGGCACTATGCAGCCATACCTATTATCGCGAATTTATTTGGCAATGAAGAGCGTGGGTTGTTGTCATTGAATATAGTAGTGCATCCGGATTATCAAGGAAGAGGCTATTTTAAATCCCTCGCCCTCAGTACATACGAGGAGGCGAAAAAAAGAAACGCGGGCTTTGTAATTGGGGTAGGTAATGCCAAAAGCACTGTTCCAGGGCAGAGGCTACTTAAATTTCAGAAGGTCTCCCCATTGACAGTTAAACTTGGTTTAGGCAATGTTAAGCGCAAAACGGAACCGAGTGCTTTGCCATGCTTTCAAGTCAAATGGGAGGAGGCAAGCCTTGATTGGCGACTGAAGAGGCCTGGCGCCAACTATCTGGCAACATCAAATTCAGATGGAACTTGGCTTTGGAGAAGTACAGGCACTTATGGGATTTATGCAGAAATGGGATGGTTTCCAACTGAAGCGCAACAGTTAAAAAGCGTGCTTTCTCAGGTAGACACTATGCCAATAATTACCCCAAACCCCGTAAAATTATGGATTGGAATGGATCACCGTTGCGAATGGCCAGGTTTTTGGTATTGTGACCTGCCGGATCGCTTCAAGCCATCTCCATTGAACTTGGTATTCAAAGACCTGACAAACTCTAAAAGATTGCTTGTGCCCGAAACTGCCCAAATATCTCTTCTTGACTTCGATGCCTATTAAGGTCTTCTAGCCTTGAAATATGGAAAAAATCTAAACAATCCGAACTAATGAAAATAGTTGCCGGCCACGGCTGGTTTGCATTTGGCGTTTATTTCACAGTAATAATTTATTAAGATACAATAGATTGATAAGCTGAATAAAGTCTCCACAAATAAGCATAACCTTAAATTGAAAATAATTAATTACGCCAAACAAACGCGAATAGTTCAAATTTTTCTATTCGGTCTAGTGGGAGGTTTTTGTACGATTGCCGATACTTTGATAACTACGATGTCATATCGTTTTACAAAAGACCTGGCTTTATCGGTATTGCTTGGATATATCAGCTCATTACTGATAGGGTATGTTGCACATAAAAAAGTTACATTTAAGTCAGAACATATGAATAAGTCTTCATTGAAGCGATACGCAATAGCAGCGGTTGTTGCATATTTCTTCAGTTTATTTGTTGTTAGGGCTTTCATGTACGCATTGAGAGCAGATGATGCATTTGTACCGAAATTATTATCTATTCCTTTTGTGGCGCTATTTTCCTTCTTGCTTGGAAAACTCTGGGTATTTAGAGAAGAGCCTGAATATGCCCTTAAAAAGAGCAACACCGGGACCAAGGTACGCACACGTTCAGACTCTACCAATTCCTAGGCATTGTCCTTCACTAAACATATAATGGCTCTATCAACAACCTTATTTCTATTTGCTCATCAAGACGATGAATTTGGCGTGTTTTATGAAATACATCGCCTAGTAAGTCGTGGCTCTAAAGTAATCGTTGCTTATTTAACTTCCGGTACTTCAGATGGGAATCCGTCCCCAATTAGGAATATGGAAAGTATCGCTGTATTGAAAAAAATCGGAGTATTTGAAAACAATATTATTTTCCTGGGAACTGATGCAGGGATTCCTGATGGGCATCTGTGTAACCATTTAGACGTTGCATACCGCAATATTGCCGATTTAATTTCTAAAACCGGGGTTCCTGAAAAGTTGTATTTTCATGCTTGGGAAGGAGGCCATCAGGACCATGATGCTGTACATCTAATTGGAGTTCTATTGGGCGAACATTTGGGAATTCTTGAACAATGCTATCAATTCCCACTCTATACAGGTGTTGATCTTCCATCTGCCTTTTTTAGGTTGTTTTTTTGTTTGCCCGAAAATGGTACGCCAAACCTGACAATTATTCCCTGGCGACAACGAATTGAATTCATAAAATTATGTTTTCAATATCCATCTCAATTAAAAACATGGGTCGGTTTGTTCCCGTTTTTTTTGTTTCATTATGTCTTCTTTGGAACTCAAATTCTGCAGGGCGTTTCTGCGAGTCAAATAAGCCGGCCACCCCATTTCGGAAAATTGCTGTATGAGCGCAGAGGATTCTATAGTTATAAGAAGTTTGCGAAAGATACTAGAGATTTTATAAGCCGTCTGCCTGAAGCAAAAATAGCAATAAAAAAATAATGTAGCACAGAGGATAGGCTTGCGCCTGGCTTCCATTATCTACTTACCTATGCGTTTCAATTCGGCCATGCTCACCTTCATTGCTGATTAGAGGCAACTGCCCAATAACGACAAAGTTAAAAAGTTTTAACGTCGTCATTGAAGTTGACCTACCCTCGACAAGCTCAGGACAAGTCTTGACTTTGAGACTAAACACGCAGGCAACGCCTTATTGTTTAATCTGCTCGCCCGTTGTAATTTGAAGTGGTGAACATTGGAAGGAGGTTTAGTTTCGCTGTCATTTAAAATCAAAATGACAAACTAATTGCTTCACCTAAATTCTATTTTCTAGTGCTTTTAAATACGATTGCCCTGATTAATTGGCTCCTTTTAGATTCATAACCTGACGATTATCTGTATAATTTCTCTTCTTGAGTTAATCCGCATCAAAATCATCATGACCACAGTTAATTCCGAAAAACTTTCCAGTGCCCGTTTTGCCCAGGCAACTGATGCTTTTGTAGAAGTTTTTACCGCCTCTGTCGATTTTGACCGGCGTATGGCCCAACAGGATATTCAGGGCTCAATCGCCCATGCTACCATGCTAATGAACTGCGGCATCCTGACTGAGGGCGAGCTTGACGCTATCTCTGGCGGCCTAAAACAAATAGCCGAAGAAATAATTAGCGGTGAATTTGTCTGGTCCATAAAGCAGGAAGATGTGCACATGAACATTGAAGCCAGACTGACTGATTTAATAGGTATAGCTGGGAAAAAACTGCATACCGGACGCTCCCGCAATGATCAAGTAGCAACGGATATTCGTCTTTATCTACGTAGTGAAATCAAGCATATAGATGATCAGATCATGCGCTTGCAAACAGCCATCCTGGATTTGGCCGAACAACATGCTGACACTATCATGCCTGGCTTTACGCATTTGCAGGTCGCCCAGCCTATTACTTTTGGTCATCACCTGATGGCCTGGTTTGAAATGCTGGTTCGAGACCGGGAAAGGCTGCAAGATTGCTCCAAACGGGTCAATATTATGCCCCTAGGCGCTGCCGCATTAGCCGGAACCAGTTACCCGATAAATCGCTCTATGACTGCTGACTTGCTCGGTTTCAGTCGGCCGTCTGCCAATTCTCTCGATTCAGTGAGTGACCGTGATTTTGCCATTGAATTTACGGCGGTTGGCAGCTTAATCATGATGCACTTATCGCGTTTCTCGGAAGAATTAATCTTGTGGTCCAGCGCCCAGTTTGATTTTATCGAAATGCCGGATGCTTTCTGCACGGGCTCATCTATTATGCCGCAAAAGAAAAATCCCGACGTGCCTGAACTGGTACGCGGTAAATCGGGCCGGGTGACGGGTCATTTAATGTCGCTGCTAATGCTGATGAAAAGCCAGCCATTAGCTTATAACAAAGACAATCAGGAAGATAAAGAGCCGCTGTTTGATACCGCTGATACTTTGATTAATTGCTTACGTGCCTATGCTGACATGATTCCTCACCTTAGCGCCAAAAAAGCAAATATGTATAACTCCGCTAAACGTGGCTTTGCAACAGCTACCGATCTTGCCGATTATCTGGTGCGTAAAGGCATGGCCTTTCGTGATGCCCATGAAGTTGTTGGATTGGCCGTACGTTTAGGGTTGAAGAGCAACCGTGATTTATCAGAAATCTTGTTGCCAGAGTTACAGCAGTTTTCCTCACTGATTACTGAGGATGTTTTCGATTTTTTAACACTCGAAGGCTCAGTTGCTGCGCGTAAACATATTGGTGGCACTGCGCCTGATACGGTTAGAAGCGCAATTCAGACTGCGCGACAAGCTTTGGCAGCTTTGTAAATCAGCACCTTGTGCAAACTTGTGGAGCTGGCTACATTATGACTGACCCAACCCGTATAGCCAATATATCAGAATCGGCTCTACTATTAGAGGTTTCCAGATCGAAACGGCCGTCATGTATTTTTATCAAGTCAGTTTAAGAGCAGGAATTTCACTGAATATTAAACAATAGCGATTTTAATCAACACAAAATCCATGTCCTTAAATTAGATCGCTAACAGATGATTAATAACATGCTGCTTCAAGGAGGTTAATAACCCAGGGGAGACGGCATGGGTTTTAGAATTGGGTTAAAATGCCACCAAACATTTACATTGTAATATTCGAGACATGAATTTTAATACAACATTGGCTCAACGAGTACAATCACGCATATTTGAATATGGAAGCTTTATTTTTGTTTTATTTGTAGTTTCAATTTATTTTTCAACAAGTTTTTCGACCATAGTATCAGCCTTACTCGGTTTGTTCTGGTTGCTTTCTGCCCAATTTATGGCATTTCCTGTCACATTAAAGAAAAATCCTGTTGCTGCATGGTCTGTGCTTTTGTTCCTATGTTTTATCTTAGGGTCATGTTATGGCAGTACGCCTTTCGACAAAGCATTTGCCATGATGATGAAATATAGGGAGTTTTTGTACATTCCGGTATTAATCCCATTTTTAACGGCAGAACGTTATCGCGTTTGGGCATGGAAAGCCTTTGTTATCGCATCTGCGGTTACACTTTTGATTTCCTACTTAATGGACGTTGGTATCCTTGATGTTAACAATCAGGGTGATCCTTGTTTAAAGGGACGCATTACCCATAGTATTTTTATTTCTTTTTTTGCTTTCTACTGTGCTCACAAAGTACGTGACAGCAAGCGTTACGCAAAAATGTACTTGGTTCTGTTAATAATATCTTTGCATAACCTTTTTTTTATCGTTGAAGGGCGTACAGGACAATTAATTGCCGTCTCATTAGTTCTATTATTCGGTGTGCAACGTCTCACTAAAAAAATACTTTTGTTGACTGTCCTTGTTATGACTATCTTATTGGCTCTTTACCTCAATTTTTCTGATAAGGCTAGCCGAATGAGAGAAGGCGTTGCCAATACTCAAGTTTTTTTACAACCCGGCCATGAACAAACCGAGTCTTCTATGGGGCAGCGATATGCTTTTTGGGAATATTCCATAAAACTGATCGCTGAAAAACCCATATTTGGTCATGGAACAGGTAGTTTTGCAAAAGAATATGAAAGAATTGCCCAAAGCAAACAACCTGAACACTGGATAACACGAAATCCCCATAATGAATTTTTAATGGTAGGCGTGCAATTAGGTCTTTTAGGATTGTTAATTTATTTAGGATTTCTTGCGAGCCAGTATTACTGCGCAAAAAAATTGCCTAATAGAGAAAAATGGATTGCTCAAGGTCTTTTACTTTCCTTAATTGTTACCAGTTTATTCAACAGTCCTTTTTTGGATCACACTGAAGGGCACTGGTTTGCAAGCATGATAGCCTTGTGCTTTGCCCCCTTCAAATTGAACAAAACTTATCCAACTAATGTTTAGGAACGTATATCAAATAATTTAGGTAAGTTCAGTATCAGCGATGTTGAGCGTAGCGAAATAATTAGACAGCCTAATATGCGCATCAAACAAAGTACCCATACAATTTCATATAGAGACTTTTTAAAAACTTAAACTTGTAAGGAACGTGCATAAAATAACTTATGCAACTTCTGAAATTGTCGCTTCAGGAATGGCAGTATAATTCCATTGCCTCAGATGCTTATCAAATACAATTCGCATGGATTTTTTAAAGCCCTCCACAACTTTTCTGCCCGTTTCATAAACCTTGTTAAAAATACAGGCAAAGACTTTTAATCCCGCTTTTGTTGTTGTCTTTTCTATAAACTCTTTCATAAATACATGGCTGGTTAAAATCATGCCGGATAATTCGCGAGTAATATGAGGAAATACCCGGTGCTCAATGGGATTCCATTTAGACGTGTACGGCGGATAATGCGCTATGCGTATTTCAATGTCGATCTCTTCCACCAAAGCATGTAAATCCTGTTTGAAAATAGAGTGCCTGGAGGAGTTGCTGCCACCGCCATCCATCAGTAATAAAATGGATCTTGCCAGAGGATAGTACAGGATTCCATAGGTGTACCACCAGTGACGAATCGAATCACAGGAAAACTCGCTGGTGTCACGGCTTGTCCCAATGTTGACGTAGGCTTCATTGCGCTCCATGTCATAAAGCGTATGAGGCACGGCGACGCCTTCGGCTAATGATGCGAAGTCGTGATCATAAACTTCAACAGTTTTAGTGGTATAGACCTTGCTATCGCGAAACAGATTACCCATCAGCTCCTTTTTCTTGGCATCCACGCTGATGACAGGATTTCCCGCAGCAGAATATAAAGCTCTCAATTCAGCGATACGCTCAAACTGGGCATTGCGGTTTACATGCCCGCCGGCCGCTTTCTTTT